>CALBMX010000134.1 GCA_937896235.1 uncultured bacterium | reverse complement strand
GAACATCACTCCACCTGCGGCGATCTCGCATGCGCAGGAACCCGGAACGACAGCCGTAGATAAATAGAAAGCGGCCCACCCAGACGTAACGTCTTGATGGACCGCTCACCTCATGTGACTGCTAAGGCCTTAGCCGAACTTGATACCTTGGGCGAGCGGCAGCTCGTCGGACCAGTTCACGGTGTTCGTCTGACGACGCATGTAGACCTTCCAAGCGTCCGAGCCGGACTCGCGGCCACCGCCGGTCTCCTTCTCGCCACCAAACGCGCCGCCGATCTCGGCGCCAGACGTTCCGATGTTCACGTTTGCGATCCCGCAGTCCGAGCCGACACCCGAGATGAAGCGCTCGGCGTCGCGAATGTTCATCGTAAAGATAGACGAAGACAATCCTTGGGGCACGTCGTTGTGCTTTGCGATCGCATCGTCGATGTCCTTTACCGTGATGATGTAAAGCAAAGGCGCGAAAGTCTCGCGCTGGACGACGTCCCACTCGTTCTCGACGCGGGCGATCGTCGGCAATACGAAGTTACCGCCAGCCTCGTCGCCTTCCATCGTCGCGACTCCACCACCGCACAGAATCGTGCCCCCGGCTCTCTTGACCTCCTCAATAGACTCAAGCATCTCATCGACGGCGGACCTACTGATCAGGGGACCGCATAGGGTCGCATCGTCCATCGGGTTGCCGATTTTGACCTGGCTGTAAGCTTTGAGCAGGCGCTCGCAAAGGTCGTCCGCGATGTCCTCGTGCACAAGCACCCGACGTGTCGAAGTACAGCGCTGGCCAGCCGTTCCAACGGCGCCAAAGACGATTGCGGGGATTGCCATGTCGATGTCGGCATCCTTCATGACCACCACGGCATTGTTGCCGCCGAGCTCAAGGATGGTGCGACCGAATCGCGGCGACACGGTTGCGGCAACACTTCGGCCAATGTTGGTAGAGCCGGTGAATGAGATCAGCGGTAACTTCGGATCTTCGAGCATGCGCTGGCCGACTGCGCGGCCCGGGCCAACGACCAAACCCGCGAGTGCGCCGAAGCCCTCGGCTTCCAAAATAGGTCGCACGACGTTGGTCATGCCAATCGCACAGAGCGGAGTCTGGCTGGACGGCTTCCACAACATCGCGTCGCCGCAGACGTAGGCGAGCATTCCGTTCCAAGCCCAGACGGCCATCGGAAAGTTGAATGCGGTAACACAGCCGACGACGCCAAGCGGGTGCCACTGCTCGCGCATGGCGTGGCCGGGGCGCTCGGACGGCATAGTCAGACCGTAGAGTTGGCGAGACAGTCCGACGGCGAAGTCGGAGATGTCGATGGCCTCTTGTACTTCGCCAAGACCCTCTTGAAGAATCTTGCCCATCTCGAGTGCGATCAAGCGACCGAGGGCGTCCTTCTTGTCGCGAATGGCGTTACCCATCTTGCGGACGATCTCGCCTCGCGCGGGAGCGGGAATGGCCCGCCAACGCAGGAAGTCGGCTTGGGCAGCTTCAACGACGGCATCGTACTCGGTGGCGGTCGCCTGGCGAATCGTGGCGATCAGTTCGCCGGTCGCAGGGGAGCGGCTCTCGAGTAGCTCGCCGGTGCAATTCATCCAAGCGCCGTTATAGGCGCCGGAGTTCTCTGCGGTGATGCCGAGCTCGGCAAGGAAGGCGTGTTGGGTCGCAGTAGTGGTCATGACTAGCAAATAGGGTTCGCCAGACGAGGTCGGCCCGGCGATGGTTTGTGTCAGAAGGTGGCCCGAATCGAGCCAGCAGAGACGTTCAAGGGCCGACTAGGATAACGAGACTACCCCTCTTGGTGTATGGTGCCGGGCACAAATCAAGGCCCTGATTCCGAGAAGAGTAGCTCCCGGTAGGGCCTCGATTTGCACTCTCCAGTCGATATTAAGGGCTCCCCTCCGGACACTTGGCGGTTGCGGGCTGACGAATCGCCTCAATCTTCGTATCCTGTTCGCCCCAAATGGGTGGTAACCCCCACCCAAACTCCAGAATAGCAGCACACGAATCTACGTCATGGCAGCCGAAAAGATCATCTACCAGATCGAAGACCTCCACAAGTTCTACGGTCAAACCGAAGTCCTTAAGGGTATCTACCTATCGTTCCTCGAAGGCGCAAAGATTGGGGTCATCGGCCCGAACGGCGCCGGCAAGTCGACCTTGCTCCGCATCATCGCCGGGATCGACACCAAGTTCGAAGGCACCGTCCGCGCGAACAAGGGCCTGACTATCGGCTACCTCGACCAGGAACCTAAACTCGACGAGACACTCGACGTTGCCGGCAACTTGGACCTTGCCGTCAAGCCAGTGCGCGACCTCCTGCATAAGTTTGAGGAGATCTCCAACAAGCTTGGAGAGGTCGAAGACGAGGACGAGATGTACAAGTTGCTCGATCAGCAAGCCGTCTTACAAGAGCAGATCGACCACAAAGAAGCATGGGACCTGGATCGGCGTCTTGAGCAAGCTGCCGGCGCACTCTGTTTGCCGCCGATGAATGCCGACGTCAGCAAGTTGTCTGGAGGAGAGCGCCGCCGCGTCGCACTCTGCCAGCTGCTGATGAGCCACCCCGACCTCTTGCTTCTCGACGAGCCGACCAACCACCTCGACGCCGATACGGTCGAGTGGCTGGAGCACTTCCTCTCTAGCTACGCCGGTGCCGTGATCCTCATCACCCACGACCGCTACTTCCTCGATAACGTCGTCGGCTGGATGCTCGAAGTCGAACGCGGCTTGGGCACTCCGTACAAGGGCAACTACACCGACTACCTTGAGGCCAAGCAGAAACGCCTAGACGTCTCAAAGCAGCAGGACAACAAGCGCGCGAAAGTCATCGCCCGCGAGCTCGAGTGGATTCGCCGCACGCCGGCCGCGCGCCAGACGCGCTCAAAGGCTCGCCTGCAGCGCTACCAAGAGCTTGTCGATCAACAGCGAGCCAACGAACAAGCGGACAGCCTCGAGCTCCGTATTCCGCCAGGACCCCGCCTTGGCGACAAGGTCATTGAAGTACGCGACCTCAAAAAGGGGTATGGAGATCGTACCCTCATCGACGGTTTGAGCTTCGAGCTTCCCCCAGGAGCGATCCTTGGGATTGTCGGCGCCAACGGTGTCGGTAAGTCGACTCTCCTCAAGATGATCCTCGACATGGAGAAACCCGACTCCGGCGAGATCAACATTGGTGCTACCGTTCAGATGCGCTTCCTCGATCAGTCGCGGACTGTGCTCGACGACGACATGAGCGTCTTCGACAACATCACGGATGGCAACTTGGTTCTTCCCTTTGGCAACCGAACCATCGATGGCCGGGCCTATGTGAGTCGCTTCAACTTCAAAGGTGAAGACCAACAGAAGCTGCTCAGCGAGTGCTCGGGTGGAATGCGCAACCGCGTTCTTCTCGCCAAGATGCTGCGCGAGCCCGCGAACGTCATCATCCTTGACGAGCCCACCAACGACCTGGATCTAGACACTTTGCGTGTTCTCGAGGAGGCCATGCAGGAGTACATCGGCTCGGCTATCGTCGTGAGTCACGACCGCTACTTTTTGAACCGCGTGGCGACACACATTCTCGCCTTTGAGCCGACGGGCCACATCAACTACCACCACGGGGATTTCGAGTCCTACCACGAGTGGCGCGACAAGTGGAAGAGGGACAACAACATCTCCGGCGAATCCAAGTCCGGCAAGTATCGTAAGATTGCGCGAACCTAACAGCGATTTCCCGCACTCGGAGCGCCCTCACGCAGCCTAGAAGCTGCGTGAGGGCGCTTCTTTTTTGCCGCTGGCACCTCCGGCTTTATCGCTCTATCTCCGCTGAATAGCGCTGGTGGAGTCAGTTCGACCGAGTCCACTTGGTCTGCCCCTCTTCAGATCTCTTCGGGGCGGCCTCCTTCGGTTGGCTTGTTGGAGAGGGCTCTGCGCAATCCTTGCAGGTGGAACGCGGACCAGGGAGGAGGCAGTCCCCTTCGGACAGGAAGAGGCTGAAGGACCTGGCCTAGACTTTAGGCCAGCACTTTGAGTCTGCCTCCGTGTCGCTCTTGGCTCTGACCTGGTAGAAACATAAACTCTACCCATGCCCCCCATTCGACTTCGCCTTGACGACCCTCTACTCGCATACGACGGAAACCCAGCCACAGCACGCAAGCTTCTCGAGGCGTGGGATGCACCCGATGCAGATCAAGCGGAAGCGAAGGCGTGTATCCTTCAATTCATGCTGGAGCACCCGCGCGATGCACACCTGCGGGAGTGTGTGCGCGGCCACCTCACAGCTTCGTCAATCGTCATCCACTCGGACGGCAAGCGCGCCCTATTCACGCACCATAGGAAGCTGAACCGCTGGCTTCAGCTCGGCGGACACTGTGACGGCGACGCAAACTTGCCGGCGGCAGCGCTGCGGGAGGCGGTTGAAGAGAGTGGCATCGATGATCTAGTGATCGATCCTCGCATCATCGACTTGGACATTCACCTAATTCCCGAACGACCAGCTAGAGAAGACCGACCGGAGGAACCCGCCCACGTCCATTTGGATACGCGCTTCTTGGTTTACGCTCCCGATGGTGCGGAGTTCGTGGTGTCCGACGAGTCCCATGAGCTCGCCTGGCTAACACTCGACGAGATTGAGAAGCACGCCGCGGATGAATCTGTAATGCGTATCGTGCGCTTAGCACTTAGCTAAAATACATGACGCGGAGCGAGAGTGAGCTCCGTGTCTACAGCCGCAGGCTCAGCTAGGTCGGCGCTATGCAGGCTACCCCGTCGAACGAATGGGATGGCGCTCAAGTGCCGGCCACCGGCCTCTGGAGTTTGATGTAGTCAAGGCAGCACGACTCGACCACGAGGCCCCATCGACTAGCCAATCACTAGATCTTGGGCGTTCAACAAGACGATGTGAACCACACCGAGTGAGTCGAACTCGATCCTAGCTCCTTGGGTGGCCAGGTACAGACCGCCAAGTCCTTGCGGAATCAGAAGCGAGTGGCTACCTAACCCATAGTGGATGAAGTACGGGCCCACAGTGAGCAACTCGTAACCCAAGATGCTGAAGTTGTCGAGAGGTCCGCTGAAACCGATAACCACCATCGATTGAAAGGATGTGGAGCCAATGGTTGGAACCATGTCGATCCACGCGCTCCAGACCTGACCCGAGCCCGGCAGAGTTACGCAACTGTACCCATCTGGATTCAATCCGAGTACGCCTGTGCGATAGGTACAGGTCCCCAAAGGCCCAAGGGTTCCATTCAGAATATTGTCAACCCAAGCATAGCCACTGACACCCGAGTCCCCGCCGTTCCCGACATGAAACTCCAAGTTGTAGACACCACCGATTAGGGCAACCGGTACCGCGAAGCTAATAGACTTCGCCGTGCCCACCGGAGCAACCTCTCTGGTCTGAGAGCAAAATGGAATAGTGATAAATCCACTTGCCGCCGGAGTGACCGCTGGCGCAGCGTCATAGTTTGTGCTCCAAGTATCTTGGTAGTGGATATTCGCTAGCTGTTTTCCCGTCACCGGGTCAACGATATCAACCGTGAAGAAGTCATTGTATTTAGCTTCATTCGGGCACTCGGGGGAGACATAGTTGTAGTCGAATGAAATGGACGAGCTGATCACCATGTTCTTGAAAACGAGACTAGCCGTACTGCCCGCCGTTAGAGGATAGGGGGCTGGACCACCACCAGGTATCGTTAGAAACCCCGAGGCACCGGTGGCATCCATAATGGTCCATTGAGCTCCCTTCGTGGGGAACCCTAGCTGCGGGACAATGGGCGCAAATGGCTCGACCGTGATCAAGCCAGCTCCGGCGATCCAAGTCTCCGGTGCACATGAGGGCGCAATGGGCCCTGGAGAACAATTTTCAAAGTCGCCGGTTTGGGCAAAGCCCACGCCGCTGAGGAGTGAAGCTGCTAGAAAGAGGGGAAGGAAATCCATGGTAAGACCGGAGAAAGCAATGAGGTGGGAGCACCTCAAGGGTACCCTCAAATTTGGCCCGGCAGGAGAATCTTGGTGGACAACTCACCTATTGGCAATAGAACATGTGCCCCAACACCCCCACTTCGGCTGGAATAGGTCACCTGCTGGCTAAAACGCCCCTCTCCACATCCGAAGAATTCCAAAGCTAGGACCTGGCTTACTCCAGCTCTTTGTCTTCTTTTTTGATGGGAACGTCGTCGAGCAGCATGCGTCGACCTGGCGTCTCCATATCGTCAAATTGCCCCGAACGAGCAGCCCAAAGAAACGCGGCAAGTACGCCACCCGCGATCAGCAAGGCAAAGGGCAAGACAATAAAGACAATGTTCATAGGGGCATCATAGGGCGCGGAATGTACGCGCGCGATAGGCCAAACTTACGACCGTCAAGCTCGAGACCGGCATGAGGACCGCCGCAAGGATCGGATCAATCCGTCCCGTCATCGCCAGCCAAGCAGCGACACCATTGTAGAGCAACGAAATCAAGATGCCGCGCTTGATCGTCAGTAGGGTGCGCCTTGAGCCATCTAGTAGCCGCGCTACTTGGCGAAGGCCGCCCTCGCTCAGATAAACGTCGGCCGCTGCAAGGCTCGCCTCGGCTCCCCCCTCAACAGCCACGCCAGTTGTCGCCGCCGCGAGAGCTGCCGCATCGTTGACGCCATCCCCGACCATGACGACGGGCCCAAACTTCATTGCAGATTCCACAGCCTGCAACTTACCTTCCGGACTGACGCCACCAAAAACGAGCTCACTCTCCAGACCCAATTCTCTGGCGACGGAGGCGACCACTTCGGGGTGGTCGCCAGACAAAATCCCAACGCGCCAGCCCCCCAACCGAAGCTCGTCGATCATCGCCTTGGCGTCCTTCTGAAGTGCGTCGCCGAGTCCAAATACAGAAACGGCGGTCGATCCTTTGGATGCCACGACCGGGGACAAGCCGCGCGCCAAGAGCTTCGCAATCCGATCTGAAAGAGCGGGAGAGATCTCCACCTGGTTGGCATCCATAAATGCCAACGAGCCGATTCGAACGACTTCAAACCCCATGCTCGTGCGCAGCTCTCCCTCGACGCCCAAACCGATGTACTCCTTTACGGAGCTTAGCTGCGCCCCACGGGTCTCCCCCGCCCAGGCCTCGATCGCACAGGCCAGTGGATGAGATGAGATCGCCTCTAAACCATGAATCCAGCCGCGATCTCGGTCATCCCCCATCCACTCGACCACACTCATCTCGCCCCGCGTTAGCGTGCCCGTTTTGTCCAGGTATACAAGCCCCGGTTTTGCGAGACGCTCAAGAACCTCGCCGCCTTGCACCAAAATGCCGAGGCGCGCGGCGCGGCCAACCGCAACCACAATGGCCAAGGGAGTTGCCAAACCAAGAGCGCATGGACATGCGACGATGAGTAGCGCGACGGAGTTCTCAACGGCTGCGGCGGGGTCGATGGCCCACCAATACCAAAGGGTGCCAACAGACAGAAACACCAGCAACAAAGTGAACAGCCCCGCCATGCGGTCGGCCACTCGGACAAGTGGCGCCGCGCGGCCAGCCGCACTCTCAACTAACGAGAGCAATTGACCAAGCCGCGTGGCCTCCCCAACGGTCTCGATTTCGACGACCAAGCGGCTCTGTAGATTCACGGTACCTGCTAAGACCTCGTCTCCGACTATCGCTCTTACGGGCCGTGACTCGCCCGAGAGTAACTTGCGGTCCAAAGCGCTTTCCCCTTCGACAATACGCCCGTCCGCGGGAACGGAATCCAGCGCTCGCAACTCGATGCGGTCGCCTGGCAATAGTGCCGAGGCGGGCACCTCGCGGAACTCCCCCTCCGCATCCAATCTACGCGCGCGCGACGGCGTTAGAGAGTGCAGCAACTCAAGTGAGTCTCGTGCGGCGCGCTGCTGTCGATTCTGAAGGAAGCGCCCGAACAGCAGTAGGAAGATTAGGAATGCCACGGACTCGAAGTACACCTCTCCGCGCCCGACAAAGGTATTGTAGGCGCCACCGAGAAGCCCCGCCAAAAGCCCCATCGCAATGGGAAGGTCCATATGAGCCGTACGAGTCCGTAGGGACGCGACCGCACCCCTCAGAAAGGTACGCCCTGGCCAAAAGACGGCCAGGGCGGCCATCCCAAAAGAGTAGGTGCGAAACGTATCTCGCATGTTGTCCTCCATGCCCGACAGGATGCCCCCATAGAGCGCGAACGCGATCAGCATCGCATTCATGGCAAGCGCCGCGGCGACTCCCAAGCGCATGATCTCCTTGCGCTCCTCGCCCCTTCGCAGTTCGCGGCTCTTGCCACCTCGCGCTGGATGGGGTGAGTAGCCTAGCAGGTCCAAGTGGCGCGCGATTTGGGAGAGCCCGATCCGGGTTGGGTCCCAAGTTACCGCGCAAACCGACCGCCCAAAATCGAGTCGGGCCTCCCGCACTCCCGGTGCCAAACCAGGCAACTTCTCGACAAGCCATATACAAGCATTGCAGTGGACGCCCTCGACGTAGAGCTCTACCGTCAGAAAACCGTCCGCGCCAATCCGCACGTACAGGCGATGAAACTCCTCGTCATCGAACTCCTCAAAGGCGCGTCCGCTTCGTTTGGGAACTGCACCCTGCTCGCTGCCCCTAAGAGCGTAGAAGTCCTCCAAACCAGCCCCGTGAATGACTGCAAAAACAGACCGGCAACCCGTGCAACAAAAAGCACGACCGTCTTCGTTGAAGATGACCTCCGAAGCGGCCGGCAGAGGCAGGCTACAATGGATACAGGTCGCCACCTAGTCGCTCTTCCTATCCTTTCCGCAGCCCGGGCACCCACAGGTCTCCCCAGCGACGCACGGTCCAAAGTGAGTGCATCCACAAGATTCCAGTAGAGGCGCCAGGCCCTCGGTCTCCACCGCACTCTCCCCAGTGCAGCACGGCAGCTTCTCCTCTCCGAGCTCCCCCGAGAGGGCCCGCGCTCCCACATCAGGCCCCATCGACGCGGCAAAAGAAGGAACGTTGAGGCGACCCGAAATACTGATCAGTCCCAGGGTTACAAGTACGATCGAGATCAATGCGGGCGCACGCTTGCGAAGGGGGCCGAATAATCCACTCATCCCAAAACCTAAAGCCAAAAGAATAGGGACTGTGCCCGCCCAAAAAACAAGCATGATCAGCGCACCGGAGAGGGGATGGGCTGTGCCTGCCGCAGCTGCCGCGAAGGCGTACAGCCACCCACAGGGGAGAAATGCAGACAGGCCTCCGATCCACGCGCTCCTCGCGAGTGGAGACAGTTCCTTGGCGCGCCCCATGGCCCCTTGGATCCATCGCGAGGTGACCGAACCATGCTTTCCCTTTTTACGCCACCTCGCAAACGGGGAGCCGATTAGGGACGAAACCCCCACCATCACCATAAGTAGTCCGGCAACAACAGCTGCGGCACGTCCAAATCCAGCCGCCTCTCCTCCAAAGTCAACTGCCGCGCCAAGTGCACCCGCGAGGCCGCCGAGCAAGAGGTATCCAACCAGGCGGGCAACGTGATAGGCACCGAGCGCACCGGAGTTGGGCTTCTCCCCTCCCGCACAAAACGCAACTAAGGGACCGCACATTCCCGCGCAGTGCAAGCTACCTAGTAAGCTTGCAACAAAGACGCTGAGGAGTACGGGGAGCACGACTAAATCCCCTTTACCTGTGAAGTCTTAGGAGCAAAGGATACGTCTTTGCGAACCTCACCAACAAAGACCTCATCTCCGCGATCAAAGCGCAGAATCCAAACCCAACTTCCGCGATACTTGGGCTGAAAATTAGCCCGATAAACACCGGGTGCCGATTCGATCAAGATGGAGTCGACGGTGTGGTCCCTATGGGCGACCTGGAAGGCCTCAATAGACCCGCTTGCACCTTCAACTGCCTTGCCCTCCCGATCAACTAGGGTTAGCGACACCTCGATGATTTGGCTGGCCAGGGGCTCGTTGGAAGAGAGGTAGCCCGGGGTCACCTCCACATGCCACCCAAGGTCCAAACTAGCAGCGACTAGCGCCTGGTGTTGGTCCCAGTTCAAAGCGCGGCTGTAGTAATCGCGCTCGACCTCTGCATCGATTCCTTTTGAAGCTAGAAAATAGCCGGTCAAGCCAATGCTGACGGACATCATCAACAGGATGACGGGAAGGCTCATCCACATGTGTTTTGGTTCTAGTTTTATCATGAGCTGTTCGCCCTACAGATTCTTCGGTCCAACCATCGGGTGTACGGTGATGCTCTCAAAGTCGACACCATCGGATACCCGCAAATGCAGGTCCGCCTGACCGTCCTTGAACTGGTCAAACATGCCAAACACACTGAACTGAAACTCTTCGGTCTCCGAAGGACCCAACTCGACACGCAGCGCCTCTGGGGAGGTCGTAAACCCAGGTTCGACAATGTCGATTGTATAAGTCCGGTCGACTTTATTCCGGTTCTCGAGTCGCACTTTGAACAAGTTCATGACTCTCCCGTCGGGAAGGGCGGTAAATGGAGACCCGCCTGTGCGCAAGATGCTGATGTTCGAGAGTTCCCGGGAACCAAGCAGCGAGACGAATATCCCGAGCAGGGCGACAAACAGGGCCGTGTAGAGAATCGTCCTCGGTCTGAGGAGCTTCGCCTTTCCGCCTGCGAGTTCGACTTCCGAGGCGTAGCGAATCAAACCCCGCTCCTTGCCGATTTTGTCCATGACATCGTCACAGGCATCGATGCACTCAGCGCACGCTATGCACTCCATTTGCAGGCCATCGCGAATGTCGATTCCGGTTGGACAAACGGCAACGCAAAGTTTGCACTCGATACAGTCTCCAAGGTCCTTGGTTTTTTCAGTGCCGCGCTTTCCCTTGCCCCGTGGCTCGCCTCGCTCAACGTCATATCCAATGATGACCGAGTTCGGATCCACGAGCGCCGATTGCAAGCGTCCGTAGGGGCAGGCCAGAGTGCACATCTGCTCGCGAAACAGCGAGAAGTCGAACATCATCAAAAGCGCAACGCCCCACACAATTGCAAAGCCAACAGGGTGGCTTCCAGGTGAACCCGTCGACCAAGAAAGGACCTCCCCGGCCCCAACAAAATAGGCCAGAAAAGTGTGGCTCAGGTGAAGGCTAACGACAGCGAAGACGGAGTACTTGAGGACCTTCCGGGGGAAGGGAACTCCAGCGCGTCCCTTGGAGTGAAAGCGCCCTTCCGTTACTCGCTCGATCGGCCTGTAGAGGAACTCTAAGTAGACTGTCTGTGGGCAAGCCCACCCGCACCACACTCTCCCCCAAAGTGCCGTCGCCAAGAAGATGCCGATAAATATCGAGAGGAAGAGCGCCGTCACAATCACAGTCTCTGTCGGCTGAAACGTCACCCCGAAAAACGTGAATTCACGGTGTACGAGATCCAACAACATCACCGGCTTGCCTCCTACCTTTATCCATGGAAGGACGTTAAATAGGAGCATCAGCACATAGGCCACTACTCTGCGCTTTTTCCAATAGCGGCCTTTGGCCAGGCGCGGCGCGAGCCAGCGACGAGTCCCGTCCGGATTCAGAGTCGAAAGGACCTGGTCGGGAGAGACGAGCGGTAGTGTTTCTTTTTCCATTCCAGTGCGGAAGCGCGGTCTCAATCGAGACAGGGGAAAGCAGAGTATCAAGTGCCTAGTTTATGCTGACCACCCCGCGCTTCCGTGACAAAAGTCACGCCGCACAAAGGGCTCACCCCCTTGCGCGGCATGCGGTTGCTCAATAGAGGGGTTGGGTTACTTCCAAGCGGGAATTAGGTCACCGTAAGGAGGCTGCGGATTTGCCGGGGTCGTTCCACGCAAACTTGCCGCATAGGCCGAGACCTCGACGATCTGATAGGGCTTTAGGGATGCCCCCTGGGGCAACATCGCCGTGAGAGGGACACCGTCGCGAACAATTGTGATGATGTCCTCGATGACCGCGACGTTTTTGTAATTGTCGTCGCAGAGGTTCGCTCCCAAGCCTTGAAGTCCACCTCCGTCGGCTGTGTGGCACGCTGCACAAACAGCGCCAAAGGTGTCCTTGCCGGCGGCAAGGACTGCAGCGTTGTCGAGATAGCCAACCATCGCATCATGGGACGCATCCAACTCGGTCTGACCAGCCGAAGCCGCAGCCATCGCGGTATCCAGCTCGTCGAGGATGGTATGTCCCTCGGAAAGGTGAACCCAGGCCCAATAGGGAAAGGCAAAAATGATCGTGAGGATAAATCCCCAAACCCACCATCCGGGCATCGGGTTGTCATACTCCTCAATCCCATCGTAGTTGTGGTCGAGGATCAGGTCTTCTTGTTTGTCAGCCATGATAAAAACTGGGTGAGCCCCCCAGCGGGGTTCGCAACTTGCGCCGCGTGGTGGTTGTTCAGTTGTCCTTGGAGATCACTTGGTCCGCAGGTTTACCGTCGTCGAGAGCCATGCTCGCGCCTCTCTTCATCGTCGACTCTCGTGAACCGAGAGAGCGAATCACGATCCCCACAAAGGCAAGGGCGACGATCACGACCCCGGCGGTTTTGAAACCACCGAGAGTCGCGTCGCTGACTTCAGCAAGAAAATAAAGAGTCATGGATTCCACGCTATTTGGTCCCTGCCATATCGGCTCCAAGACGTCGGAGGTAAGCCACAACGGCAACAATCTGCTTCTCCGAGATGTCGCCCCAGCGACCGCTGGCCTCGCTGTCAACCAACGTGCTGACGATCTTGGCCTGCTCCCTCGCATCGACCTCAGCACTCCCAATTTGTGCGTCGGTATAGGGAGTCCCCAAGGTCTTCAACGCGCTCATGTGAGAACCGATCGTTGCGAAGTCGGCGGGGTTTGTCAACATGTGCCCATAGGCCGGCATGATGGAGCCGCTGCTAGTCTCTTGGGGATTTGCGAGGTGCATCACGTGCCAACTCGCGCTCAAGGCACGCGTCCCTACACGCCAGAGATCGGGGCCAATGCGCCTCGAACCCCAAAGGAATGGGTGCTCATAAACGTACTCCCCGGGCTTGCTGTACTCGCCAAAGCGCTCGATGTCGCTGCGTAGCGGTCGGACCATCTGGGAGTGACAGTTGACGCAACCCTCGGCCTGATAAATGTCACGTCCCATCAGCTCGAGAGCGGTATAGGGCTGGATCGCCGCAATCGTCGGTGTGTCCGTCGCCTTGCGCACGAAGAGCGGGACCATCTCAAATGCCGAGGCCAACAGGACAGCCAACAGCACCCAAGCGGAGAACTTGAACCCCTGACCTTCCCAGCCGCGGTGCCAACCGAGGTTGCCGAAGCGCGCCAGGGCTTTCCCCGAGTCCGTAATGGCGTTGTCGTCGAGTGGTCCGGCGGGTACCGCGGGTTCGACATACCCAGCTTCCAGGGCGGGAGCTTCGAAGATTGGATCCGCATAGGTCGCGGGGCGCCTCTTCCAAGTTAGGAAGACGTTGAGTGCACACAGGATCGCGCCAGAGATGTAGAGCGTTCCACCGACAACGCGGACCCAGTACATCGGAATGAGCTTGGTCACCGTGTCCAAGAAGTCGCGGTAAACCAGCACGCCCTGATCGTCAAATGCGCGCCACATCAGTCCCTGGGTGAGTCCGGCTCCGTAGATCGCGACGACGTAGAGCAGGATGCCAATCGTGCCGAGCCAAAAGTGCAGCTCGACCCACTTCTTGTTGAACATTCCCTCGGTCTGATAGAGGCGCGGGGCAAGCCAATAGACCATGCCGAAGATCATCATGCCGTTCCAGCCGAGAGCTCCGGCGTGCACGTGAGCAATCGTCCAGTCCGTGAAGTGCGAGAGGGCGTTTACGGTCTTGATCGAGAGAAGGGGCCCCTCGAATGTGCTCATCCCGTAGAAGGTAATACCCACGACGTAAAACTTCAGGATCGGGTCTTTCGCAACGCGATCCCATGCACCGCGCAAAGTCAAAAGCCCGTTGAGCATGCCTCCCCATGAGGGCATCCAAAGCATCAAAGAGAGCAACATGCCAAGGCTCGAGGCCCACTCGGGCACCGGCGAATAGTGCAGGTGGTGAGGGCCGGCCCAGATGTAAATGAAGACGATCGACCAGAAGTGAACGATGGACAGCCGGTAGGAGAACACGGGCCGCCCTGCCGCCTTCGGCAGGAAGTAATACATCAACCCCAAGAAGGGAGTCGTCAAGAAGAAGGCCACCGCATTATGGCCATACCACCACTGCATGAAGGCGTCCTGAACACCTGCGTACATGGAGTAACTCTTAAACGCGCCGGCGGGCAGGGCAAGACTGTTGCCGATGTGAAGGACTGCGATGGCGAGGATCGTCGCTATATAGAACCAGATCGCCACATACAGGTGCCGCTCGCGCCGCTTGGCGATCGTGCCAAAGAAGTTGATCGCAAAGACGACCCAGATCAAGGTGATCGCGATGTCAATTGGCCACTCGAGCTCTGCGTACTCCTTACTGGAAGTGTAGCCAAGAGGAAGCGTGACGGCGGCCGCAACGATGATCAGCTGCCAACCCCAAAAGTGGATCGCACTTAAGGTGTCATGGAACATGCGCGTCTTGAGAAGGCGCTGGCTCGAGTAGTAGATAGCTGCAAAGATTCCATTGCCAGCAAAGGCAAAGATCACTGCGTTGGTGTGCAAGGGGCGCAGGCGTCCAAAGGAGGTCCACTCCAAGCCAAGGTTGAACACCGGGTTGACGAGTTGCAGAGCGATGATGACACCGACGAGCATTCCGACCACAGCCCATAATAGGGTTGCGGCCATGAACTTTCGCACGATGGCATCGTCGTAGCGGAACTGCTCCATTGCGGGGGCTGAAGACGACATGTCTTGTGGTGGGTGATTGGTTTTGGGCCCCCAGCGGTCGCGGTTGACCGAATGATCCCATGAGTAGCGAGGCGCCGGATATTGACACCAACACAAAGCAATTTGTCAGGAACTCTAAAAATCAAGGCCGGCTCCGGGGGGGTTACCCAGCCTCGTTTCACCCACGAAGGAGCGACAACTCAACAAAAGATACAGAGATCTCTTTTCTAGAGCAACCCAAAACACCTCCCTTTCCAAATCCGGAGTCAAGGGGGGCGCGGGGGGCGCGGGGGCGCGGGGCGCGGGGGC
>CALBMX010000133.1 GCA_937896235.1 uncultured bacterium | reverse complement strand
CCGCGGTCTCGCCCCTAACCTTCACGCATGCTCAAAGGGGGCTTTGTCTCCCGACGGCCCTTTTCCGCTAGGGAAGCTGATCGTTGCGCGTCTTGGTATGTGGAGTCGAGTTCAGGATGAGATGGGAGGACTCTTACAGATTTATTATTGCACGAGAACGACGGTCCGAAGTGGTGGGGCAAAAGTGGAGATCCCAACGACCCCAAAAATAGGAGCAAGCTCACTAACCCTGCCCTAAGGCTACGGGAGTGCTGATTTGCCTTGAATCCGAAGGTCAGGGAAACGGGGCTCTGAGCGTTTTTTCCTTCCAGTAGGGCCTTTTGGAGAGGCCTGAAGGTGTCCCGGTGCGTACGACTTCTCAATCAAGGTGACGAGATTCCCGAACGGGACCTTCCCACAGGCGGGACGTGCCCCTTTAATAGTCGCCTCATCTATTCCGCGTGGACAGCTGCTTCAGGTAGTTCCGCGCCCAAAATTGCTCTATATCCATGGACTGGGACAAGATTCAAGATCGGTTTGGCGTTGTCGGCGAGAAAGTCGGCAAAGGCATTCGCGGTATTTTCGGTGATCGCAACCAACGTTTAGTTCGTGGGTTGGAACCACTTGTGGAGGCCATTGGCAGCCATGAAGAGTGGGCCAAAGGACTCTCCATGGAGGACATGCAAGCTCATACCGAGGGCTGGCGTGCGGCTGTGGAGAAGGGCGAAGTCACCCTCGACGAGCTGCTCCCCCAGGCCTTCGCGGTCTGCCGCGAGGCGTCGTGGAGAACCCTTGGTATGCGCCACTTCGATGTGCAGCTTGTGGGCGGAATCGTTCTGCACCAAGGCCGCATCGCTGAGATGATGACGGGTGAAGGTAAGACGCTGATGGCGACTCTTGCCCTCTACCTAAACTCCCTCGGCGGCGATATGTGCTGCCTGGTGACAGTCAACGACTATCTCGCCAAGCGTGACGCTCTGTGGATGATGCCGATCTTTGATTATCTAGGTGTTTCGTGCGCCTGGATTGAATCCGAGATGTCTGCATCGGAGAGGCACCCCGTGTACACATGCGACATTGTCTATGGCACGAACAACGAGTTCGGCTTCGACTATCTTCGCGACAACATGAAGACGAAGGTCGAGGATCAAGTTCAGCGCACGCTGAACTTCGCCATCATCGACGAAGTGGACTCGATTTTGATTGATGAGTCCCGGACACCTCTCATCATCTCCGGCCCTGCGGAGAACATGCCCGAGAAGTATGCGATCGCCCACGAAGTTGCACTGCAACTCAAGGCGGACGAGCACTACGAGGTCAAAATCAAGGAGCGCCAAGTCCACATGCTCGAAGCGGGTATCGAGCGCGCCGAGCAGATCGTTGGTGTCGAGTCGTTTTACACGGCTGGCAACATGGATTGGCCGCACTACATTGAGAATGCGCTTCGCGCAAACTACCTCTACGAACTCGACAAAGAGTACGTGGTGGACCCCGGTGATCGGGGAGACGAAATCATCATCGTAGACGAGTTCACAGGCAGGAAAATGTCTGGCCGCCGCTGGTCGGATGGCCTGCACCAGGCCGTCGAAGTCAAAGAGGGACTTCCGATCCGCCAGGAGAACCAAACGCTGGCTACGATCACGTTCCAGAACTACTTCCGCTTGTACAACAAGCTCGCTGGAATGACCGGAACTGCAATCACCGAGGCCGGTGAGTTCCACAAGATTTACGAGCTCGACGTCGTGCAGATCCCGACGAACATGCCGATCGCCAGGGAAGATGCGCAAGACGTTGTCTTCCGGACAGAGGGCGAAAAGTGGAAGGCTATTTGCGAGGAGATCAAAGAGGTCAACGAGAAGGGGCAACCCATGCTTGTCGGTACGACCTCGATTGAAAACTCGGAAGTGGTCTCGAGGATGCTCAATGAGCTCGGTGTGGAGCACGAGGTCCTCAACGCCAAGCAGCACGAGCGCGAGGCGCATGTCGTCGCGAAGGCGGGTGAGAAGTACTCGATTACGGTCGCTACCAACATGGCGGGTCGGGGTACCGACATCAAGCTTGGCGGCAACTTTGAGTATCGCCTACGCGAAGCGCTGGAGGCAAAAGAGCTTCGCGAGGGCGATGTGGATGACCTCGAGCAAATCGACGCGATTCGCGCGGAGATCAAAGCCGAGTGCGACAAGCTTGAAGCCGAAGTCATCAAGCTCGGGGGCCTTTACGTCTTGGGCACCGAGCGGCACGAGTCTCGCCGTATCGACAACCAGCTGCGCGGTCGTTCGGGCCGCCAGGGAAACCCCGGCTTGTCGCGTTTCTACCTCTCGCTAGAAGACCCGCTGATGAAGCGCTTCTATCGTGACTGGGTGAAGAACTTCATGGAGAAGCTCGGCATGTCGGAAGGCGTGCCGATCGAGTCCAAAATGGTTAGCCGCGCGATTGAGAAGGCCCAAAAGAAGGTCGAGGATTTTCACTTCGAAATTCGCAAGAACTTGCTCGAGTATGACGGTGTCATGGACGAGCAGCGCAAAACAATTTACACCGTTCGTCAAGAAGTACTTGAGAGCATTGGTCTGCGTGAGAAAGCCGAGCAGATGGTCGAGTCCACTGTCGAGCGGGCCATCTCTACGAACAAGGAAGACTTTGAGGGCCTTCAGGCTTGGTACATGCGAAGCTTCGGGGAGAGTCTAAGTGATGACCTAGCGCGTAGCGCGACCGACGTGGAGAGCTCCGACCCACAGGTCGTGGTTGAGGCGGCGAGCAAGGTCTACGATCAGCGCGAGAGCGAGCATGGCGAAGATGCCATGCGCCGAATCGAACGCTACCTCCTACTTCACGCTATTGACACACGCTGGAAGGACCACCTCCACGCTATTGATTCCCTGAAGGCCGGAATCGGGCTTCGTGGATACGCGCAGAAGGATCCCAAGAACGAGTACAAGCGCGAAGGGTATGAGCTCTTCGTGAAGCTGCAAGAGGCGATTGAGGAGGAGATCACCAGTCTCATTCTCCGCGTCGAAACGGGTGGCGATGGCGCTTCTCGCGGGCAAAGCTACGCGTCACCTGCGGTTGTCAATCTCGGCGCTCAAAGCCACAAGCCGCAGTTTGGTGCTCCTGCCCGTCCCGCGGCTCCTGCCCGACCCGCAGCTCCTGCCCAGCGTGTTACCGCGGGGAACGCGTTTGATGCGATGAACCGCCAGCGCCGGATTCAGCAGGCCGTTGCTGCCCAGCAAGCCCAGCGGCAGGCGGGGGCTTCCGCAGGCACAGCTCCGGAAGGTGCTCCGGCGACTCCGCCGAGCGCTCCGCCCCAGCGTCCCATTGCGCCTCCTGTTTCACCCTCCATGAGGCGAATTCCCAAGCCCGCCATGGGCAACAGTAACGCACCGGCGGTCGAGCGCAATGAGCCTTGCCCTTGTGGAAGTGGCAAGAAGTTCAAGAAGTGCCACGGAGCCGGGCAATAGCCCGCATTGGAAGGTAACCCAACTGGTCTGCTTCCCGAAGCGATTCGCAGGGACCCGCACCCCGGGTTCCTGCGGTATAGCCTCCATCAGATCTACAATCTGATTTGGCTGGTCGCCGCCATCCTCGGCAGTCCTTGGCTCCTATGGAGGAGCTCGAGGCGGCCCGGTTTCGGTTCGATGATCCTCGGGCGACTGGGGAAGGACCTGCCACCTTCACCTGGACTAGGCTCAAAATCGCGGGTTGTGATTCACGGCGTCTCGGTTGGCGAAGTGAAAGGCGCCCAGTCCATTCTGCGAGAGCTAGAGCGGGCCCGTCCCGATCTGGAAGTCGTGATTTCGACGTCAACGGAGACGGGCTTCGCTATCGCGAACGCGCTCTTTCCCGATCACGAGATTGTGCGATTCCCCATCGACCTCTCCTTTGTTTGCGGTCGATTTTTGGATCGAGTACGCCCGGTTGCTGTGATCTTGATCGAGCTTGAGATTTGGCCCAATTTCTTGCGTGAGGCCAATCGGCGCAGCATTCCCGTCGCAGTTGTTAATGGCCGAATCACAAAGCAAAGTCACAAGTCCTATAAAGTGTTCAAAGGGCTGTTGCCGCAGTTCAACAGGATCTCTCTGTTTTGCTCTCAGGGGCCCGAGTACACGGAGCGCTTCCTCTCACTCTTTGTGCAACCCGGTCGAGTGATCAACACCGGGAATGTTAAAGCCGACGGACTCGCCATTGGCCGTGTCGATCCCGGGGACGAGCTGCGAAGGCTACTTGGCGCCGACAAGGAACAGCTGACGATCGTGGCTGGGAGCACACACCCCCCCGAGGAGCGCCTTGTCACTCAGGCATGGCAAGATGGGCTACCGGCAGCGCGCCTTATTGTCGTCCCCAGGCATCCCAAGCGGATTTCAGAAATCCTGAAGGGTTTTGCCGAGGCGGGCTCTTCGCCGCAGCTGCTCAGCGAGCTTCGAATGGGGGAGGTTCCAGATCCCTCTAGGCCGGCGATTGTAGACACCATCGGAGAGCTTGAGCGGGTTTTCGGACTCGCGGACATCGCGTTTGTCGGGGGCAGCCTAGTTCCGCACGGTGGCCAAAACATGCTCGAACCCGCTGCGCAAGGGTGTCCCGTCTTGACGGGGCCACACCTCGAGAATTTCACCCAGGAAGCGGCCCTTTTGACGCGGGCGCTGGCGGTGCGAATCGTCGCGAATAGCAAGGAGCTGACATTAGCCTTTACCGAACTGGGCCAAAACGCCGAACTAAGGTCCATGATGGGGGCAGCCGGTATGGAGGCTACTCGAGCCCAGCAGGGCGCCGCAGCCCTGACAATTAGGGCCCTCCAGGTCAGTTGCCTACCCCAAATACCCTCTTAGCGCTTTTCCCGGCGTTTAGAAATGGGGTTTCGGCCGACTCATCGACGTATCCGGGGATATGATTCTATTACTCGGAACCACACGATGTGGCTTGCGAAGTCCCCTCTAAATCTCAACTCACATCCAGCTCCTTTCCTATAGGACTGCACTATGGCGCGTCACCTCTTTACGTCTGAATCTGTTTCTATGGGCCACCCTGATAAAGTGGCCGATCAAATCTCCGACGCCATCCTGGATGCCATCTTGGCCCAGGACCCGGATAGCCGGGTTGCTTGCGAGACCTTGGTGACCACTGGTCTTGCCGTCATTGCCGGCGAGATCACGACCAAAGCTGTGGTCAACTACCAGGATGTCGTCCGCAACACCATCAAGCGCATCGGGTACACCAGCGACGCCTTTGGCATCAACGGCGACACGTGCGCCGTCATGGTGACTCTGGACAAGCAGTCCCCCGATATTAGCCAGGGCGTTTCTGAGGGGGAAGGCCTCCACGCAGAGCAAGGTGCTGGCGACCAAGGTTTGATGTTTGGCTTTGCCTGTAACGAGACCAAAGAGCTGATGCCCTTCCCTGTGCATTACTCGCATCTCCTCGTTGCGAAGTTGGCCGAGCTACGTCAGAACAAAACGCTGGCTTGGTTGCGTCCGGACTCCAAAAGTCAAATCACTGTTGAGTACGAAGGCCATAAGCCCGTTCGCGTCCATACGGTGGTGATCTCAACCCAGCACGACGAAGACGTCAACGGCAAGTCCTCTGAAGAGGATGTACTCGCCGAGATTCGTCGCGAGATCATTGAGAAGGTGATCAAGCCGGTCATGCCCGATGGCATGCTCGACGACGATACGATCTATCACATCAACCCAACGGGCAAGTTTGTCCTCGGTGGCCCTCACGGCGACTGTGGTCTAACTGGCCGGAAGATTATCGTCGACACCTACGGGGGCATGGGCCGACACGGTGGCGGCGCGTTCTCCGGCAAGGACTCCTCCAAGGTGGACCGCTCGGCAGCATACGCCGCACGCTGGGTCGCCAAAAACGTGGTCGCTGCGGGCCTCGCTGAGCGTTGCGAAGTGCAGCTCGCCTACGCCATTGGCGTTGCCAAGCCGCTCTCGATTTTTGTCGACACCTTTGGCACAGGTCAAGCTTCAGACGAAGCTATCACCGACGCTATTGGCAAGGTCTTCGACCTGACTCCAGCCGCGATCATCCGCGACTTGGATTTGAAGAGTCCCGTCTTTGAAAAAACCGCCTATCACGGTCACTTCGGTCGCGACTGTTTTGCATGGGAAGACACCAGCCGTGCCGCCTCGCTTTTGGAAGCCGTCGCTGCACACGCGGGCTAGTCCCCATAGATTTTTGCACAAGCCGGCGCGCTTCAGATGTCTCTGAAGCGCGCCGGCTTTTTTGTGGGGACCCACCGATCGCAGCTGCGGTGAAAAAGGAAAAGGGGAGCGTTCGTGGCAGCAAGACTCGCTAGACTCGACTCTCAAAAGAACCCAAATGAGGACCCTCTAATGCGCCATCTCCTGTTCGCCTTGGTCATCTCAGCCCTTGCTTCGTGTCAATCTCTGGAGCGCTTGGGTCGTGTTTCCCCCCTTGCTGGAGAGGTTGCGGAAGAGCGGGTCAACCTGTGGCCTTTGTTCTACAAAAATGGGGAAGAGGTTGCGGTACTTTGGCCCATCTATGATCAAGATGAGCAGGGCTTCGCGCTTCGTCCTCTCGTAACGAAGGACGACTCGGACTGGGAGTTTTTGCCGCCGATTGCTTGGTGGGATACAGAGTCCGAAAACTGGGTCTTTGTACCTGCCTATTCATTTGGAGAGTCCTGGGGGGTGTTTCCCGTGATGGGGTTCGGCGACTTCAGCTTTGTCGGACCAGCATGGTGGAAAGCAGACGACGAAGGGCAGGTGGGCTCCTATGGATTGTTCCCCTTGGCAACAAGCTCTCCCGAGCTGAGCTGGGCGACACTCGCTTGGTGGAAAAAGAATCCGGAGGGCGATGTGG
>CALBMX010000132.1 GCA_937896235.1 uncultured bacterium | reverse complement strand
TTTGCGCTAGTATGGATCAACGCGAGCAGCACATCGGCCACAGCAGCGGCAGCCGAATTCGCTCGTACACTTTTGCGCTAGTATGGATCAACGCGAGCAGCACATCGGCCACAGCAGCGGCAGCCGGATTCGCTCGTACACTTTTGCGCTAGTATAGATCAACGCGAGCAGCACATCGGCCACAGCGGCAGCCGAATTCGCTCGTACGCTCGTGCGCTAGCCCCCTCACCGCACTCTGTCCGACTTCAACGAGCCACTTGCTCACGATTGAACACCCAACCTTCCCGGCTTCGACAGCCGCCGGCTACTCCCCATCCGCATGAGCAAGAGCTGCTCATCACGCCAAAACAACATCCATCAATTTTCAAACCTACCCACCATGAAAACGCTCCATGATCTCGGCGCAGGCCTGTTCGAACGCAACGATCCCGCAAAGGTCCTCGGTATGGAGATGGGCCATCGCATGACGGTCGCGACACTCGCAGAGGAGAGTGGCGGCGGCCTATGGATCCACTCACCCGTAGCGTGGAGCCAGGAGCTCTGGAATGAGCTCGAGGCCCTTGCGCCCAACGGCGCCCCGAAGCACCTCATCATTCCTAGCCGTACGCACGATCTGCATTTGTCGGAATGGTTGAAGCGCATTCCGGCCTCAAGTACTTACGCGCCCGCTGCGCTCCAGCGGGCCCACCCCAAGTGGGACATCGGACAGACGCTCACAGAAGATCTCCAAGCCCCTTGGTCCAGCGAAATCGAACACACGCGACTAGAGGGTGCCCCCCGCGTC
Organism: uncultured bacterium; assembly: GCA_937896235.1. GTDB lineage: Bacteria > Planctomycetota > UBA1135 > UBA1135 > CALBMX01. The sequence goes on along the minus strand of CALBMX010000132.1, from coordinate 13,058 downwards.
AGCGAAGTGATTTGCTTCCACAAGCCCTCCAAGACTTTGATCCTTGTGGACTGCGTTTTCAACCTACAGGGAAAGGCCGGCTTCATTGGTTCACTCCTTCTCAAACTCAACCAGTGCCAACAAGGAATCTCAACAAGCCGAATTTTCAAAATGACGATCGCCGACCGATGCGCATTCCGGGAATCACTAAGGCGCGTTCTCACTTGGGATTTTGAACGCGCAATCGTTGGGCACGGCGAGCTGATTGGAGGCGACGCCGTCACCAAATTGCGGTCCCATTTCTTGGACTGGTAGCATTCATGGGAATGCATGGGGCACTTCATCGTGGAACCAAGACCTAAATAGTTTTCCCCGTGCACCAAATACCGCCCTTCGTGTAATCATGAGGATGGCCGCCTAACCGGATGAGTCCCTTCCCCTGGAACGGACCGCACAGAACTCGATTGCATTCGCTAGAGCCATACCAACATGGATATAGAGAACAAGCAGAAGGTGCCGAATAGAGCGAGCCTCGACGGCATAAAAGTGATCGACAAGGCCTTCAATGAGGCGGAATCGGGGCAGGAGGTACTCCCAAGAGTCCTCGAACTTATGTTGGAGATCTTCGACTGCGATCGGGCGTGGCTGCTCTATCCCTGCAAGTTGAACGCCGACTCCTATGCCGTCCCCATGGAGCGTACGCGTCCCCTTTTCCCCGGCGCGGGCGCTACCAACGAGCAGATTCCAATCGACGGGGGTGCGGCAACAATCATCCATCTCGCCCTCAATAGCGAACGCCCCGTTGCCTTAGATGCTATTAATAACCACACGGAAGCGTTCAAGAAATCACACTCAACACTCGATCGTTTCCAAATCAAATCCCAGCTAGTTCAGGCTATCCATCCACCTGGTGACGATCCTTGGCTGCTCGGAATTCACAACTGTAGGGCTGCTGTGGACTATGGCAACTCCAGTGAACTTTTCCATGTGATTGGCCAGCGGATGGCAGACAGTTTTATGCCCTTGGTAGCCATGGAAGGCCTCAGTCAAAGCGATCAGCGGTTTGCAACGCTTGTTCAACACGCGCCCGAAGCCGTAGCAGTACTCGATTTGGACTTAGGCATTTTTATCGACGCCAACAAAAACGCAGAGGAGCTATTTGGCCTTAGCCACAAGGAGCTCCTCGATTTACCGGGGCCAATCGCTGTAAGCCCCACATTCCAGCCCGACGGACAATCCTCCGAAACGGCCGCGGCAAAGTACATCGGCTTGGCCTTACAAGGTGGGTTCCCATCCTTTCGGTGGGATCACTTGCACTCCAGCGGCAAGGTGCTTCCCTGCCAAGTCACCCTCGCTCAGCTACCCCATGCAACGCGCACGATTCTGCGCGGGAGCATCACAGATATTGGCAACAGGATCTCTGCCGAAGAAAAACGCTTGGAGTTTGAGTCACATCTCGCTCAGTCACAAAAGATGGAGGCGATCGGGAAGCTCACGGGGGGAATAGCTCATGACTTCAACAACCTACTAACCGTCATTTTCGGCAACCTGGACATCTTGGAGGTTCAGACCGACGCATCCCCAAACGTCCTAGAAAGTGCCCGCCATATCCGCGCTGCAGCGGATCGGGCCAGGTCTCTTACGCACCGCCTCCTCGCTTTTGCTAGGCGCCAGCCACTCCGACCGCACGACCTCAATATTGGCCACCTTTTAAGAGGCATGGAAGATATCTTACGCCAATCGCTCGGCGAGCAGATCGAAACCGAGCTCGTGGTAGGCGGCGGGGTATGGATGTGCAGAGCCGACCACGCACAACTCGAGAACGCCATCCTCAACATCTCGATCAATGCCCGCGATGCGATGACCAGCGGTGGCAGACTTACGATCGAGGTGAGCAACTCTTTTCTCGACTCCGAATACGCCTCTTCCCAAGCCGATTTAGCTCCTGGGCAATACGTTCTTATCGCCGTGACTGACACCGGAGTCGGCATGCCGGAGGAGGTCCTCGCACAAGCATTCACTCCGTTTTTCACCACCAAGACTACGCACAACGGGACGGGGCTTGGCCTCTCGATGGTCTATGGGTTCGTCAAGCAATCCGGGGGCCACTTGCAGGCCTATAGCGAGGTCGGGGTTGGCACGACTCTCAAAATCTACTTGCCACGTTCGGTAACAAACGATGCTTTCCTGCCTCCCGTGCCACAAGCCTCACAAGCAAACCAGGGAAATGGCGAGCTGATCTTGGTCGTAGAAGACGAAGATGAGGTGCGCAAACTAACCGTCACTCTCCTACAACATCTCGGCTATCGGACGCTGGATTCCGCTGATGCGGCCGGCGGCCTCCAGCTTCTCGAGGAGCAACCGGGCGTAGACATGTTGCTAACCGACATCGTCCTTATTGGCGTGATGAACGGTGCCGAGCTCGCAAAAATTGCGAAGGAAATGCGACCGAATCTGCCGGTTTTGTACATGTCCGGCTACACCGCGAACGCCATTATCCACAACGGCACCCTAGATGCCGGCGTCACGCTTCTGCAGAAACCTTTCACAAAACGGAGCCTGGCAATCAGCGTTTGTGAGGTCCTGCAGGAGAGAGGCAAAGCCGCCAGCTAGTGCCCTTCTTCAAACATCGCGCGGGTCAACCCGAGCGCGTCTAGGTCCTCTTCAATCGCCTCAAAAATCGCGATGGCATAACGGCGGATCTCGAACTGTGCGTCCATCTTCATGCGCTGGCTCAAGAAGTGGATCACGCCCTGCAAGGACACGGTCCAATAGGCCTGTGTGTAAATATTCTGAGGGAGGCACATACGCGCAATCTCCTTCGCCACACCGCGATCGATTCGCTCTTGGTACAGCTCGAACATCCGCTCGCACTCGCCGATCATCGAGGCGCGCTCGGCCTCGTGATCAAAATCCTCGCCAAGGTCCACGGACGCTTGTTTCGAGCCGTGACTAGGATTCGCGCGCATGACCGCGGGCACGTAAAACTCCGGCGTCCACTGAACGTAACGCCCAGAGACTTCGTTCCAGCTACAGCCCTTGTCCGTGTCGAACATGACGTCGTAGGCTTCGAAAGAGATCGAGTGCCCCTCCGCCTCGTACTCACGCCAAGTCGAGCCCACTTGATATTTGAACGCCTGCCGAAATACGAAAAGCGGCGCCTTCCAATGAAAGGTATAGAAGCTGTGTCGGTACGGGCTTGTATGCCCATGCATCCACAGGTAGCGCGCGAGCTTCTTGTCCGCCTCGTCAGTCTCAGTCTTCTGATTGCTGTACGAGATGCGCGCCGAGTTCACGACTTTGAGAGAGTGATTCTCCTGCATGCGATCCACAAGGGCGACAAAACCTATGTCATCCCCAAGGGTCATCAGTGCTGAATCGGGTGCATCCATGGACTTTTTTACGCTGGCAGTCATGGGGCTATTTTAGGCCGGGAGCACCTCCGCTGCCACCTTTCGTTGAGCTGTGTGCTGCAGTCTGCTGCACTTTATCGGGCGAGAGCCTCTTGATCGGCATTCCCAGCCCTAGATGCCCCTACGAGCTCGCCCGCTCTAGCCGCGAGAGCACCGGCCTCACGCAGCGCCCCACGCTCACCTGCAAGCCGCGCCCGAGCCTGAATGCGCATACTTTCGAGGCGCGCCACAGGCCACACCCCAAGCCCTGCCGAGCGCAACCCAAAGACAGCGCGAAAGGCCGGAGTCGGCAGCGCCCCCCGACGGCGGGCCACGACCAGCCGCTCACACAAGTTGCTGGCCAAACGCCAGTCTCCGGATCGCCACGCCAAGCCCATTTGCCGCCCCACAGCTATCGTCCACGCGTCGCGATCCAACTTCGGCTCGCCCTCCAAGCCGACCACCGCCCCCGTGTACAAGCGCGCCGCGAGGCTCGGCTCCTCCGACTCGATCATGTGCGCCATCGTCGCTAACAGCCGACCATCCGCGCCATACCACTCACCCGACCGCACCCCGTCGATGACCGCACTCACGTCCCCAAGTGCCCGCCACAAATCGACACTCCCGCGATTCGTAAACTCGCGCTCGCCAGGATCCACGCCACGCCAGCGCTCGACTAGGTCTTCGCGCCCAACAAGTAGCGGTCCTTCCAAAACGCGCTCCTGCAACCACTCCGGTTGCCGTGTCCCGCCCAGCGACTCGGCCAATGCAAGGGTCGCCTTGTCCATCAAGTAGCTCACCTCGTCCGCGGCAAGCCCAACAAACGGCTCCCGCGTCTCCGCGAATTTTTCGAGGCACGCATAAGCCGCATCTCCGGACTCTCCCCACAAAACTCCGGCGCTTCGAAGCTCCGCGAGAAGGCTGCCGATCCGGCTGATTCCCATCCCACGCGACTCCAGATTCGAGGCAAAGCGCGCCACGCGAGTCAGCGCTTCGAAGGCTACATCGAGGTTCCCTTCGCGCTCCTCGGCAGCGCCCATGGCCGACCGCCACGCGAGGACATCAATCGCCGAGTTCAGCTCCTCTCGTGTCACCAGCCCGTTGTGTTCCTCTAATCCATCCTCAACAAGCCCAAGCAAAAACTGCAAACTCTCCTCGCCTGGGGAGTAGCCAATCGCCCGAACCACGCGGTCGCGCAGATCCCAGCCGATCCCGCCGTAGTCGCGAATCAACTCCGCGAGGGCGGCCTCCGTCTGCACTCCACCCTGAATGCATAAAACACCCGCTTCAATACGAGCGCGCTGATCGATGGCGCCAGTCTCGTCGAGGTACAGATCGGCAATCGATTCCAACCCTCCATCAAACTTGGCCATGGCGGCCACAGCGTGCTTGCCAAGCTCATCCGAGCGGCCCCTCGACAATTGCAACAGCTTCTCCAGAGGCCCTCTTCCGAGCTCCCTTGGCGAGTCGAGAGTCTGGCCATCCTCAGCGAGCCTCGCGGGCGCACCCCGCCGGGCGCCGACACCTGCAAAGGCTCTAGCGAAACCAGAGAGTTCGAGCTCTTGGGCGCGCGTCAACGGCCCTTCGCTCCCCTCCAGCTCCGCTGCATCCAGCTCTTCCTGCAGCCAACGCTGCAATGCGTCCGCTGCGATCTCACTCCCTACGCAGCTACCGAGCAGCTCTACGCATTGCCCGCGATAGCCAGCTGACGGCCCGGCAATATCGCCGACCTCCGCAATCAATGGTGCAAATCTAGCGACCTCTTTGACGTGCGGTAACTTGACCAATATATCCAAGCGAACACCGCGGCTCATTTTCCAGATGCTGTCAAAGCCGGTGAATAAGCCCTCAAAAAGCTCTTTATCCGAGCATAGACCAAATCGCTCGGCATCACTCCAGCGAGCATCGCATAGCGCCTTGAAGGCCGTCTCTAGCGAGGCATAGTCCGCCCACTTCATCACCTCAAGTAGGAACTGCTCGGACTCACTTGACGGGTGAAACGTGTGGTGGGTCGACACGGCTTCAACAACTGCGAGCGGTAGATCTCGCTGTTTCTTTTCCAAGGCGGCCCACTTTCGAGCATCCCCCAGGTGAGCGGCGTCGAAACCTCCGGAGAACTGATCCACCAGGATCTTCGCCAAGGCGTCGGTGCCAACATGCAATGCGCCTAACGACAGGACTTGAGCGGGCTCATTGCTATCGACTAACGCCTGAAAGAGCTCGCGGCGCACCTCTTCTTCGTCGCCTTGAACGGGAAGGCCTTGGGCCCGATCGGGCATGAAGGCGTCGAGCGCGCCCAACCCGAAGTCAGCTTGGCCGGCCGTCTTTATCAGACACGTCGCAAGCTCTTCTCCACCCGCGCGAACGCCGCTCGTGAACAGATCATCAACTGCGCGCCAGGCATCGAACTCAAGGGTAGAGTCCGCACGCAAGAGCACCCAATCCGCAAATGCCGGCACCAGGAGCCCCGTATCACAGCCTCCGCCAGCCGTAGCCCGGGTCGCCTCGACAAGCCCCCGAAAGTGCCGCGGGAGGAGCCCCATGTTCAGGAGCTCCGCCGAGTGCTCCGTAGCAATCCAGCCCGCCCAGTCGGAGAGCGCGTCTAGGAACAGCACATCCGGAGTCGTGCGCGCGAGCACCTGCAACAAAATGCAAAGCTCGCCGATGCGGTGCTCTTGAACCAATCCGTAGAGCAGCTCGAGGCGCTCCCTTCGTATAGCCGCGCCGAGCTCTTCGTCTTCTGGAAGCTCGGCGATCATCAACGACTGACGTGACGTTCCGCGCACCTCATCATCGTCATCAGAAAGTAAGCCCGCCCCCTGCTCGCCCAAAAACAAACCAAGCCGCACCTCTAACAAGCGTCCACTTTCCGCGCGCTCTTCCGCCGACCATAAACTTGCAAGTGCCGGGTCCTGCGATGCGAGCCCGTGCATCAAGAGCTTCGCCAAGCCTAGGCGCACTTCGGGCATCTCTGCCGCACCGAGTGCGGTCCACGGTACACCCTCAACTTCCCAAACCCCTCCAAAGGCATCCATCGCCTCAAGGGCGGCAACCTGCACATTCGGGTGCACATCGCCAAGTCCCCGGCGTATCTGTTTGCGCGCCCACGCTTCGCTCTCAAGCCCGCGCAAGTTCGCGGCAGCACGCCCAATTGCATCGAGCCCCGCAAGCCTCGCGCGCCAATCTTTCGAGCCTAGAGCAGCGCTCAAACCGCTATCACGAGCGCTAGTGGCCGAGGGCTGCTCCGCCAATCCGATGGCCCATCCTCGCACATCAAATTCCAGGGCGATCGCGCGCTCGATAGGCGCCCCAGCGTCCATTTGCCCAGAACAAGGTAACGCCACAGTCCACGGCAGGGCGAGCGCACCCGAAAAGAGCAGCCTCGACAACAGGAAGTGGCGAATCGTAAATTGCAAAGTAAGAGGCGCAAACCGCGCCCGTTCACTCTACTACACGACGAACCCCGTGCGCCTAAGGTTTGGCTGGGATGTGCTCGGGATTCCCGCCTCCCCAGGGCGCACGCTCTTCGGCGCGCCCCAGTCGCTCGACGAGATCCGATGCGATCACGGCGCGAAGGCCGACCTCCGCCGCAGCTAGATCACCCGCGTAGCCATGCACAAACACGGCCGCCCGCGCTGCCGCGAGCTGTGAAAAGGACCCACAGACTTGGGTCATAAATGCCGCTGCAAGTCCCGCTAACACGTCTCCAGCGCCGGCCGTCGCCATCCCCGGATTTCCGGTTGGATTCACCGCAAAGCGAACCCCGTCCGTCGTCACGGTTCCGGCGCCCTTGAGGCACACCGTCGCCTGCAAATCGCGGGCGATCTCGCCGGCTACACGCAGCCTTGTGTCCTCCTCGGAGCCGATGGTACCAGCAGCGGATTCGGCCGCCAAAGGGCCAAGTAGGCGCAGGGCCTCGCCCGGGTGCGGGGTCAAGACGGTGTAACTTTCGCGACCCTTTCGTAGTGCCGCTGGCCGGTCTGTCCGCCCACGTCGCCCCCGCAACTTCGCCCGCAGCTCGGGGTCGCGACCGAGCGCGTTCAGCGCATCCGCGTCCAATAAAAGAGGGCCTCCCCAAGCGTTAAAAACGACGTCCAGGAGCGAGGCCGTTCGCTTGCTGTCGCCCATTCCGGGCCCCATCAAAATCACGTCGAACTTTCGTTGCAGCAGCCCCTCCGCAAGAGCGGCTCGCAATGCGCCGTAGCCCTCGTGGCCGCCCGTGTCTCCATGGGTCAAATCCCAGAGCAGCGCCTCGGGAACCGCACCGGGTGCGACCAACAAAAGCTCCGAGTCAACACACGCAAGAGTCACAAGCCCCGCGCCTCCACGAAGGGCCGCCCGCGTCGCTAAGATCGCGGCCCCGGGCATCTCCCGGCAACCCGCAATCACCAGTACACGGCCGGCGTCGCCCTTGTGCGCATCGCGTCGCAAAGCCGGAGGACGGCCTCCATTCGCCAAGGGAGCCTTGCGATCAACTTCCATCATCTAGCCCAACAAGACCTCGGTCCGCCCAACGGCAAGGCCCGCCGCATTGTGCAGCGTGTCTTCCGTCCAGCTTCCCAGCTCGTCGAGTTCATTCCTGCTGAGCAGTCCAAGTTTCATCAGTAGGCCTAGCACCACTCGGTTCATGGCCTCAGAATTACCGTCATCGATTTTAACGGCCAGCCCCAGGTCCGCCCCGCACACTCCGACCACGTAGACCGCCTCGGCGCCAATTTTCGGGAACAATCTACCGCGAGTGACTCGTGCAAGATCCGTGCAGAGGCGCTTATGAGTCCCGGCGACCAGTGCGGGATGGCTCGCGACAGCATCCGTCAGATGCCGGCAAGCATCGGCGCGAGTGGCGCCCAAGTTTTGAGGGTCCGAGATCCGAGCCATCCCAAGCGCAAGTTTATGGAGAGGCATGCGAAAGGTCGGAGCGCTGCACCCGTCCATCGCAAGTCCCCACTCGCCCTCTTCCAATGCACACATCTCCAAGACCGCGCGTCGCACTAAGAGTTGGCTCTCCGAGTCAGGGAGCAGGTACTCTTCCGGTGCGACCCCGAGGTGTTTGCCGAGTGCCAGAAAGCCGGCGTGCTTTCCCGAGCAGTTATGGTGAAGTGCCGAAGGAGCCTCGCCACGAGAAAACAGCTCGCGCCGCACAGCAGGGTCCCCAGGCGCCTGCGATCCGCACAGTAAGTGGCCGACGTTCAGCTCTAGTCGATCGAGTAATCCGAGCACGGGGCGGGTGTGGCAGTCCTCAGCATTGTGCGACGAGCACGCTAGCGCAAAGTCTTGGGTTGTAAGACCGAAATGTTTTGCCGCGCCGCTCTCGAGCAGCGGCAAGGCCTGCAAACTTTTTGTCGACGAGCGCGCAAAAATGGGTGCACGGAAGTCGCCCGCGCCGTCTTTGACGTCGCCTGCGCCATCCACCAAAGCCCAGGCGCCACGGTGCTGGGATTCCGCCCAATCGCCTCGCCATCTACGTAGAAGGACTGGATTTTCGGGAAAGGATCCGGCGCCTTGTGCGCCCGGTTGTTTGTCTCGTAAAAGCATGCGGCGCCCAATATAGCGCCGGGTTGATGACCGTGATCCGGATTTCCCGAAGCCAAGGGGCCAAGAGTCTGGACTTCCCACGCACGAAGTCCTATCTATACCTTGCAATCCCTCGGGCAAGCCCCAGAGTCCACTCTATCCATGATCGACGTTCAACTGAGCCGAGTCGTACTGCGCAGCGGTACCGACCACCAATACATCTACCTCAGCGAGCGCGGAGGCGTGCGTGTGTTCCCGATCATGATCGGGAATAGTGAGGCGAATGAGATCCATCGCGTCATCCACGATCAGGATGCGGCTCGTCCCCTGACGCATCAGCTCACGCACAACCTCGTTCAAGCTCTAGGCGGCAAGATCAAGCACGTCGACATCACGGGGCTGCGTGAGAACACGTTCTTTGCGAGCATCTCCATCCTTACGGCGCAAGATGTCGAGGTCCAGCTCGACGCCCGTCCCAGCGATGCCATCGCGCTGGCGCTGCGTGCCCGTGCACCGCTGCGCGTCGCCGAAGAGATCTTTTCCCTCGCGGCGGATCAGGACGACGAGTAGGGACCGCGCTTTTCCACTAGCGGAAGCGGCACAAGGCGCGCCCCTCAGCCTGCGCCTTAGTCCCAGACGACTTCTTTCACGTCGGCGGGCATGCGCGCAACAAAACCACCCGAGCCGACGACCCAAAACGCCTGTCCTTTCGGATCGCTGGCCACGCTATTGAGTGCCGCTGGTCCACCCCGACCCAGCTCGCTGAAGTTGCCCCAATCCTGCCCCAGGCTGCCGTCTGCCACACTCGAACCGTTTGTCCCGACACTCATCCACACGTCGTCGGCACCCGCTAGGTCGCACACGGACGAGCGGTACCCAGCCGGTGGGTTCGCCACCAAGTTCCACGTCGCTCCTCCGTCACTGGTCACTGCGCAGTTGCCCTCGCTACCGTCTGCGTCGGTGTACATTCCCCCGACGGCCACGCCATTTTTGAAGTCGCGGAAGGAGAGCGCAAAGACTCCTGCCGCCTCGTCTTCTTGACGCAGAGGGGTGCTCGCAACGGTCCAGTTCAAGCCGCGGTCGAGCGTCTTGAACACTCGCGCCACCTTGCCGCCGGTACCAATCCACGCCGTGCTGCGGCCTTTCAGCGCGATCGACTGGTTGCTAGCCGCGAAGCAGTACTCGCCCATGGGGTTTAGGATCAGCTCCATCTCTTCTTGTTGCGAAATCATTGCGCCAACGGCGGCCAGGTCGTCGCCTTCTTCCGAGAACGCCTTGCCCTGAGCGGCCGCATCCTCGCGCTGCTGGTCGGTCAGCCCCACGGACAGGTCGCCATCAATCACAACAACGGCAGGGGGAGCCGGCAGAGCAAAGACCTCCGCATCCCCCCTGCGCTCCCAGGTCTGGCCCGCGTCGGCCGTAACCAAGATCGTCAAGTAGCCGTCCGTCGGGTCGCCCAATAAGATCCCGTTCTTTCGATCCCAAAATGCGAGCCCGTCGAAGAATCCCTCGGGATCGGCATTTGTCATCACGGTCGTCCACGAGGAGCCCCCGTCGGTTGTGTGGAACAAGCGCGAGGCCTCTCCCGGTCCCGAGCTAGCCGCCCAGGCACTCTGCGCATCAAACGCGACGATGCACCGGAGATCGAGGCCGTCCGCAGCCGCCTCAGCAATCCCCGCGTCGATCCAAGTCGCACCACTGTCTTCCGTCCGTGCGACCACGCCATTTGCGCCCGAGACCCAGACCACGCCAGCACTGGGAACCGAGAGCCCGCGCAAAGACTCCGAGCCCACTGCTTGGACGTCAAGCTGCTCGAACGCACCGGGCCGCAAGGACTGCGGTGACTCTGGCTGCGCGGAAACTGCCGCCAAGTCCGCTACCGGCGGTCGTTCGGCTGTTTCTGTCTCCACCGCATCCGTAGAGGCGCAGCTCGCAAAAACAACCGCTCCTAACCAACCCACCGTCACCATCGAAAGCTTGCCCATAAAAATCCCTCGTCCCTTTCCTTAACGTCAAAAACACACCGCTGCCCAATTCTCGGCACCAGGAGCCTGCTAGCTCAAGACGGAACCTGTTGCTTTGGCAGTCCATCAGGCTAATCCTTCCAACAACCCAATGCCACAAACGCCCAATCCCCCGCCGTCCAAGGCATAATCTGCGCCCATGAAAGCCCTTCGCATCCTTGTTCCCTGCGCGATTCTGATCGCACTCGCCCCCGCCGCCACCGCTCAGGACAAGCCCATTCAGGTCCGTGGACACACGCGTGGCGACCTGACTTTGCCTGGAACCGCCTTCCTCAAACCAGCGCGAGGGCTCTTTGACGCCCACCCGTTGGGAAACGGCATTTTGGCGACCATGGATCATGGCGGCGTCGAGTCCACGACCTTCCCTTTGTACAGCGATCGCTTGTGGGAGGACTGGCAGCCCGGCGAGGACGGCTTGCCGGAGGCGCGCGCCCAGCCTCTTGCTGCCAACCTGAACTTCCACTTCAACTTGCCCGAGGGCACGGAGTACGTTCAGGAATACACCCGCGCCCTGAACTTTGCCAACGGCATCTCGCAGACTTCTTTCGAGGGTCAGCCCGTCGCGCCCGACGCCAACGATTTTGATTCCCTGCATGGAGTGCAGCACTTTCGCACTGCATTCGCGAGCGCCTCCCAGCGGGTCTTTGTCTATCACATCTCGTGCGAAGAGCCGACCAGTTTCGAGCTCACCCTGACTCCAGCCGAGACGCCGACGGGACCGTCGGAGATCGTCTTTCCCACGTTGGGACGAATCGCATTCAACGCCGTCACGCCCTCCCGTGGCGAGCGGCCGATCGCGTATCAGGTGCTGTGCTCCGTGTTGCCATCGAATGGCGAGATGCAAATGAGCCAGGACGCGATAAGTGTCACCAACAGTACAGAAACCACGATTTTAGTCGCGATTACAAGTAACCTACAGGACGCGCAGGACGAGCGATTCCCCGATCGCGCGGCAGCTTTAATTGATGCCGCACAGGTAACCTATGATGAGCTGGGAATGCGTGGCCTAGTCAACAAACACGTGACGGAACACGAGCGCTTGTTCAAGAGTTTGTTTGTACGCATCGGCCAGACTCAATACGAAGAGGGCCAAAGCCAAGCGCTCCTGGCGAAGTACCCAACAACGGGCACAAGACTGCAGGGGGCTCGCAACGGGGACCAGGACACTTACATGCCCGAGCTGCTGTTCTACATCGGTCGCTACTTGCAGCTGAGCGCCGCGCAGGGTGGAGCCAAGCCGGGCAACCTGCCCGCCTATTTCGGGAGGCTAGCCAGCGACCTCAACGCCACGAAACAGCTCGGTCCGGGCAACACATTTTGGGGGGCGAAACAGACCGGCCTAGCCGAGCTAGTCGCGCCGACGCCCCTGACTCCGGACGGCCTCTCGACCCCTAAAATGGAAGTGCTCATCAGCGCGATCGACGCCAAGGATCCCGCGACCTTGCGGAAGGCCTCGAACGCTGCTGCCATGATGTACTTCGCGCGCAACCACGATGGTGAGGCGGCACTAGAGCGCCTGAACCTGGCCATTAGGGACGTCAACTTGCAGCCGAATTTGATCTCCCAAAACGCCCCATTTGGCAGCGAGTCCAGCTTGGCCCTGACCGCGGCGATCACCGAGATGTTATTGCAGTCGAGGGACGGTCTAATCGAGCTGTTGCCGGCGCTGCCCGAGTCCTGGAACCAGGGGCAGTTTGACGGTTTCACGACGGCAGAGGGCTTCCAAGTGGCCGCCGGTTGGAGTGAGAGCAAGCTGGCTTTGTGCATGATCACGTCCACGGAGGGAGGCCTGTGCCAAGTCCGCATGCCCAGCAAACCCACGGTGACGATCTGGCAAGAGGGCCGAGCCTTCCTAGAAGGAGATCTGCCCCAGGCCCTCGAAAGGGCCTTCCCCATCAGTTACAAGGACGGGATAGCAAGCTGGAAGACGATCCCCGGGATGACCTACGCCGTGATTCCCCCGACCTAAATCAAAGCTTTCGGCCCCTCCGACTAGCCGGAGCCCCAACAAACCGCTACCCTTCCCGCAGGCCCGGCAACGACGCCTAAAAAAACCAAACGGAGGCGTGGCAGAGTGGCTTAATGCAGCAGTTTTGAAAACTGCCGTCGGGCAACCGACCCGGGGTTCAAATCCCTGCGCCTCCGCCAT
>CALBMX010000131.1 GCA_937896235.1 uncultured bacterium | reverse complement strand
GATGGATGTCGCGCTATGACATTGCGCGAGTGCCAGTTAATTGCGGAACGCAACATGCGCGGCCGTAACCCATCGGTGTCAAAACCCCGAAGAAGCAGGGTGAGTTGCTCTTCGCCGTACTCGATCTTGGTCTCGCCATCGCGATCTATTGGCCACGCAAACGTCCCCTTGTCGAGGCGCTTGGCGAGCACCCAAACGTCGGCCTCGTCATAGACCAAGACTTTCATGCGGTTGCGATTTCGATTGCAGAAGAGGAAGAGGTCACGCGACATCGGATCTCCCTGCAACTTGCCGCGAACGATCCCCGCTAACCCAATAAAGGATTTGCGCATGTCAGTCGGGCCCGTCACGACGAAGATCCGGCCGCCGCTAAACGTCAGCATGCCGAAGGACTTCGACAAGCCTGCGAAGGGCGGCCCCGTCAAAGTCGGGCGGGATCTCGAGACGGTCCAGGTCGCCGACGTGAAGCACGAAAGGAGCTTGAGCAACACCCGGCGGCTCGGGCCTCAGCTCGACTTGCAGGAGCTTCTGCTCTTCGAGTTCGCCCGCGAAGTCCACGACTGTTTCGGGGCAACAAAAGCCGACGTCGCCACTGGTAGAGAGTCGCAGGCGTAACGCCAAGGCGAGCTGCGAACGAGCTCACACTCAGGCCACTGGCGGCCTGACAGTCGAGAGCGGATGAGTACCAATCCGCGAGGTCTGTGTGCGCCGTTAGACGGTCGCTAAGTTGAGTGATTTCCATGCGCGGACCGTCGCATCATGCGAGAGGAAATCTAGGGGGCGCTCAGAGGGGCGGCGGACGCTTACTTTGCTAACGAGGTCTTCCCGCTGGAGCCGAATCGGCGAGCTGCCTTCAAGATACCCCCCCCCTAGCCTTGCCGTACGCGAGCTCATCATGCCGTTAGCAGGCCCATTTCGGCGGCCTGCTAACGGCACTCACCAATCGCGACCCGCTACGCCTTGCGCAACAAGTCTCGCGAGATAATCAGACGCTGAATCTCACTCGTGCCCTCACCGATTACGCAGAGTTTGGCGTCTCGCCACATGCGCTCGACGGGGTACTCGCGGGTGTAACCGTAGCCGCCGTGAATTTGGATCGCGTCGTAGGTCACCTTCATTGCGGTCTCCGAGGCGTGCAGTTTTGCCATGGCCGCGATGGGTCCGAAGTCTTCACCGGCATCCTTCAAACGCGCCGAGTGATACACCAAGTGGCGTGCGGCTTCGATCTGAACCGCCATATCTGCCAACTTGAACGCGACAGCTTGCTGGCCAGCCAACGGCTTGCCGAACGCCTCGCGAACCTTGGCGTACTTGACGGACTCTTCATACGCGCCTTGCGCGATGCCTAGGCTGAGTGCCGCAATCGAAATGCGGCCACCCTCAAGGGTCTTCATGAACGTTGAGAAGCCGCTCTCTTTGGGCCCGAGTAGGTGATCCTTGGGGATCAGTGCGTCCTCGAAGACAAGGCTCGCCCAATCCGAACCGCGCATCCCTAACTTCTTCTCTCCCTTTTCGAGCGAGAAGCCCGGCGTGTCGCGCGGCACGACAAATGCGCCAATACCTTTCGGGCCAAGCGTCTTGTCATAAACGGCGGTCACAATGAAGGTGCCGGAGTAGTTGGCGTTCGTGATGAAACACTTGCGGCCATTGATAATCCAACCCGCGTCAGTTTCGGTCGCCGTGGTTTGGGTTCCACCGGAGTCCGACCCCGCGTTCGGTTCGGTCAAACCGTAGGCGCCCATGTACTCGCCAGAAATCAGCTTCGGCACGTACAGCTTTTGGAGCCGCTCTCCGCCCCACTTATAGATGGGGTACGTTCCCAAGCTCACCTGAGCCGCAAGGGTAAGGCCCGTGGAACCGCACACGCGTGACAGCTCCTCAACAGCAAGGATATACGCTAGTGTCCCGCCATCCGATCCACCGAGCTCCTCGGGGAAGGGGATACCGGGGAGGCCGAGCTCGACAATTTTGCTCCAAGTGTCCGTGTCGAAGCGGTGCTCTTCGTCGACGGCAGCGGCCTTGGGTTTAACCTCGTTCTCGGCGAAATCGCGGACCATGTCGCGGATCATTATTTCGTCTTCGGTCAATCCAAAGGACGTCTTGATGTCGGGCAGCGTGAACTTGCTGTGGATAGCAGTCATAATCTTAGTCGTGTTAGGTGGGCTGGCATCTTCTGGCGCCGAGCTCGCAACTTTATGGGGGTGATCTTTAGGTGAGACCGTTTGGATTTTTCAGTCGGTCTTCATCTTCCAACCGCTAGTGCGGCGGACGTCTTCCGCGTCACCGACTGGACGCTCGGGCTTGTAAAAAGAGGCGCTGTCGCCACTCCCGACCCAGTCGATCAGCGCTTGGCGAGAGAACTTCCACTCGCGACCTACCTTGCGTGCGGGAACCCGCTCTTGGTGTAGGACCTTGTTGAAAGTCTTGATGCTCACGCCGAGCAAGGTGGCCGCCTCTTCCACATTCAAGATGGCTTTGTTGGTGTCGGTGGTCTCGCCGTTGGGTGTGGTCATAGCTTAGGCCTCCTCGCGCGCCCAGCGCTCTTTCACTGCGCCTTCGATCCAGGCGACGATGTCGGTTGTGCGCGTCCCAGGGCCAAACAGTTTCGAAAAACCATCCGCCTCGAGAGCGGCCATATCATCCTCTGGAATGATTCCGCCGCCGGTAAGGAGCACGTCACCCATGTCGCGAGCTTTGAGCGCCTCACGAATGCGTGGGAACAGACTCATGTGCGCGCCCGACAAAATCGACAGGCCGACGACGTCCACATCTTCTTGAAGTGCGGCTTCGGCGATCATCTCTGGCGTCTGGTGCAGACCGGTATAGATCACCTCCATGCCCGCATCGCGCAATACAGTCGCAACTGTCTTCGCGCCGCGGTCATGGCCATCTAGGCCGGGCTTTGCAATCAGAACTCGAATCTTTCTGTCACTCATAATCGTGAGTTGGTTGGGGGCAGTCGCCGAGGCGGAGCCAGTACTTTTTGGGGGATGGTTGGGGCAGAATTAAAGAATCTTGGGCTCTTTGTACCTTCCAAAAACTTCGCGCAGGACGCCGCAGATTTCACCGAGGGTGCAATCTGCGTGGGCTGCTGCGACAAATCGCTCGAGCAGGTTTTCCTCCGTGCCACATGCACTTCGAATGGCTGCTAGCTCGCGTTGAGCTGCATCTTCATCGCGATTGGCGCGCAGCTCCTTTAGGCGTGCGCGCTGCTCGTTTTCCACGTGAGCACCAATACGGTGAATATCGATCTCCGGCTTCTGGTCACCTTCATTGTAGATATTCACGCCGACAACCTTCTTGATGTCGCGCTCGACAGCGAGCTGATACGTCACCGCGGAGCGATGAATCTCGCGCTGGATGAATCCAGAATCGATGCACGCGACGATTCCGCCGCGCTCATCGATTTCCTTGAAGTAGGCTTCGGCGTCCGCTTCCAAGCGGTCGGTCTCAGCCTCGACAAAATAGCTGCCGGCGAGAGGGTCGGCGACGTTGGTGACGCCGTGCTCTTCCGCAATGATCTGCTGCGTGCGTAGGGCGATCTTTACCGCCTTTTCCGTCGGGAGCGAGAGGGTCTCGTCCATCGAGTTGGTGTGCAAAGACTGCGTTCCGCCAAGAACAGCGGCAAGCGCTTCCAACGCCGTTCGCACGATGTTGTTCTCGGGCTGCTGTGCTGTCAGAGAAACTCCGGCGGTCTGCGTGTGGAATCTCAGCATCCAGGACTTCGGATTCTTCGCGCCAAACACGTCTCGCATCTTGCGAGCCCAAATCCGGCGGGCGGCCCGGAACTTGGCGATCTCTTCAAAGAAGTCGAGGTGACTGTCAAAGAAGAACGACAAGCGAGGCGCAAACTCATCCACCTCCATGCCAGCGGCGATGCCGCGACGCACGTACTCCATCCCGTTTGCCAAAGTAAATGCCAGCTCTTGAGCCGCGGTCGAACCCGCCTCGCGAATGTGATAGCCCGAAATCGAAATCGTGTTAAAACGCGGCGTGTGTTTAGCACAGTACGCCATCACATCACAGATCATCCGCAGCGCGGGCTCCGGCGGTACAAGCCAGGCGTGCTGCGCTTGGTACTCCTTCAGGATGTCATTCTGAATCGTTCCCGAGATCAGCGCGGGATCCACACCTTGGCGCTCGGCGCATGCGATGTAAAATGCGAGCATGACTGGCGCGGGCCCGTTGATCGTCATCGAGGTCGAGACCTTTTCGAGGGGAATCCCCTCGAACAATGCCTCCATGTCCTTCAAGCTCGAAATCGAAACGCCGACCTGCCCCACCTCGCCGAGGGAGATCTCGTCGTCAGCGTCGTAACCCATCAGCGTCGGGAAGTCAAACGCTGTCGAGAGCCCGGTCTGCCCATGGTCTAGCAAAAAGCGAAAGCGCTCGTTGGTTTGCGAGGCGGTTCCGAAGCCAGCGAACTGGCGCATCGTCCAAAGACGTCCGCGGTACATGCTCGGGTGGACGCCGCGCGTGTAGGGAAACTGGCCGGGATAGCCGAGAGCCTCATCATAGTCGCCGACGACGTCCTCGGGCCCGTACATGGGTTTGACCTGCTGGCCCGACAACGTGTTGAAATCGCAATCGCGGACGGTCCCCTTACTCAGGGCCGCTTCCCACAATTCACGTGCACTAACCTCTGTACTTGCTTCGCTCATATCGTCTCCTTAACTTTCCTTGGATCGCATTCCGAAGGCGGCGCCTCGTAGCAGATCGTCCACGACCTCACTCGCGATTCCATAAGCGGTCGAACCGGCGGCGAGGGCATTCTCTACTCTCGCGCCGAGCTCATCCGTGTTCCATACGCGCGCATCGAGCTCTTCATCGATCACGCGCCTCACTTGGGCAACGCGCTTCTTTCGACGGGCGTCTTCAAGGCCATTGGGACCGCGCGAGTCAAGCATCGCACGGTGACTGGTTATCGCCTTGAGCACCTCGTCGACACCCTGTGCTTTTCCTGCCGAGGCGAGCACGACCGGCACCGTCCATGACGATCCGACTTCACCCGACCACTCGTCGCTGCGAATCGCTCGCGTGTGTACGGCCTCGCTCAGGTCGTCTGCCAAGCGCTCCGCACCCGCTAGGTCCGACTTGTTCACGACAAGGACGTCGGCGACCTCGAGAATACCGGCCTTCATGGCTTGCACTCCGTCTCCAGCGCCGGGACACATCACAACCACAACCGTGTCGCAAGCGCCCATCACATCGTACTCCGCCTGGCCCACACCAACTGTCTCGATCAAGATGCGCTCCATACCGAAAGCATCCATCACGTCACAAGCGTCCACGCCAGCGCGCGCCATGCCCCCATGGCTTTTCCGGCTAGCCATCGAGCGGATGTAGACATGTTGATCACCGGTGAGCTCTTCCATCCGAATGCGGTCGCCAAGAAGTGCGCCGCCTGTAAATGGGCTCGACGGATCCACGGCCAGGATACCGACCTCAAGATCCTCGCGCCGCATCGCCAAGGCCAGCTCATTCACGAGCGTACTTTTCCCTGCGCCTGGAGGACCGGTAATCCCCACTCGCCAAGCGCGCCCAAGACTTGGATACAGCGCAGCAAGGGCCCCAGGAAAACGGCCATCGCCATTCTCCGCCCAAGAGATCAAACGCGTCAAGGCGCGACGATCCCCCTGGAGGACGCGCTCTGCGTACCCTTCGGCTGAGTTCTTGGGATGGTTTGAGGTCACGGCTGAGTGAGGTGAGAGTTAGCCCAACAGGTTGCGGCTGATGACGATGCGCTGAATGTCGGTCGCACCCTCGTAGATCTCGGTGATACGCGCATCGCGGAACAGCCGCTCGACCTGGAAGTCGTCGGTGTAGCCAGCGCCGCCGTGAATCTGGAGGCACTCGTCGGCGCAGAAGTTCGCCGTTAGGGAGGCGGATAACTTGGCCTGTGCGGCAGCCTGTGTGCAGCTCATTTGGTTGTCCCGGAGCCAAGCGGCTTTGCGCACCAGAAGGCGCGCTGCTTCAAGGCGCGTCGACATGTCGGCAATCTTGAATTGGATCGCCTGGAAGGCCGAGAGCGGGCGTCCAAACTGCTCGCGCTCGCCCGCGTATTTGATTGAGGCATCTAGGCACGCTTGGCCGATGCCGACCGCCTGGGATGCGATTCCAATACGGCCACCATCCAAGGTGTCCATCGCGATCTTGAAACCCGCGTTCACTTCGCCGAGGAGTGCCGAGGCGGGCACGCGAACGTTCTCGAAAATGATCTCCGTTGTCGAGGAGCCACGGATGCCCGTCTTCTTCTCCTTCTTTCCTACGGATGCACCCTCGGCCGACATAGGCACGAGGAATGCGGAGATCCCCTTCGCGTTCGAGACACTCGTATCGGTGCGGCAATACACGAGGCAGAGCCCGGCCCACTCGCCGTTCGTCACAAAGATCTTGGTCCCGTTGATAATCCAGTCGTCACCGTCGCGCACCGCAGAGGTCGCAACCGCTGCCGCATCCGAACCTGCATTCGGCTCGGTAAGGCAATAAGCTCCAAGCAGCTCACCGGTCGCGAGGCGCGGCAACCACTCAGTCTTTTGCGCGTCGGTTCCCCACTTAGTGATCGGTGAACCGAGCAGGCTGTTGTGAACGGAAACAGTCACTCCGACTGAGGCGCATCCCTGGTTCAGCTCGTCGAGCGCGATGGCGAGCTCCATGTTCCCCATGCCCGCCCCGCCGTACTCTTCACCGATAGTCATTCCCATCAAACCGAGCTCGCTGAGCTGCTTGAAAACGTCGGGGCCGATCGTCTCGTCCTTGTCGTGCTGCCTTGCGAGAGGTGCGAGCACCTGCTGGGCAAAATCGCGGGTCATTTCCCGGACGAGGTTCTCTTGTTCGCTTAGTTTGAAATCCATTTCGTTATCGGCTTGCGCTTGGCGCGATCCGTATCGCGCTTGGTGAGATGCGTTGTTCTGAAAAGACTTCGGCGCGCGCCCCGGTAAGGCTGGGCGCGCGTCGAAGTTGAGCTAGTTGTAGTCGTAGAAACCCTTGCCGGACTTGCGACCGAGGTTGCCGGCCGCGACCATGCGCGCGAGCAGCGGACAGGGGCGATACTTGGAGTCGCCAAAGCCGTCGTGCAGCACCCTCATGATATCCAGGCATATATCCAAACCGATCAAGTCCGCGAGCTGCAGGGGCCCCATCGGATGGGCCATTCCAAGCTTCATCACGGTGTCGATCCCTTCGGCCGTTGCAACGCCTTCCATCAGGCAGTATACGGCCTCGTTGATCATCGGCATCAAGACGCGATTCGCCACAAAGCCGGGGTAGTCGGCCGCCTCGACTGGAGTTTTACCGAGGGACTCCGAGCACTCGAGAATGGCCGTCATGGTCTCCTTCGAGGTCTCGTGACCCCGGATGATCTCGACGAGCTTCATCAGGGGCACTGGATTCATGAAGTGCATGCCGATCACCTTGCCAGGTCGCTTTGTCGCGGCCGCGATTTCGGTGATCGAAATCGAGGAGGTGTTCGTCGCGAGAATCGTGTCTTGCGGGCACAGCTCGTCGAGCTCTTTGAAGATGGCGTGTTTGACTTCGATGCGCTCGACAACGGCCTCGACAACCAGCTGGGAATCCACGGCGGCCCCAATCTCGGTGCTGCCCTCAATACGCGAGAGGATCTCGTCGACCTGGGCCTGGGTCATCTTCTCTTTCTTGACGAAGCGATCAAGGCTCTTGGCAATCGTCGCAAGGCCGCGATCCAGGGCGTCCTTGTTGACGTCGATCAGCTTCACTTGAAAACCGTTGGCCGCAAATGTTTGGGCGATTCCGTTGCCCATGGTGCCAGCGCCGATGACACTGACTTCCGCAAAGTAGGGGGTGCTCATGATTGTGTTTTCCTTAGAGGGCTTCGACGGCTAGGGAGACAGCGTTTCCACCGCCAAGGCAGAGGGTCGCCATGCCGGTCTTCGCGCCCTTTTGCTTCATAGCGTGAAGCAGGGTCACAAGGATGCGTGCGCCGGACCCACCGATGGGGTGGCCGATCGCGACAGCGCCACCGTTGACGTTTACTTTCGAGGCGTCCAGCTTCAGGTCTTCGAGCAGCGCCAGGGCGGCGGCACTGAAGGCCTCGTTGATCTCGTGCAGATCGAAGTCCGTCGGCTCGACTCCGAGCTTGGCGCTGAGCTTGCGGATCGACACGAGGGGAGCCAGCATGACCCACTCGGGATCCATTCCGCCCGTTGCGTAGCCGGTGATGCGAGCGAGTGGCTTGCAGCCGAGCTCCTTGGCCTTGGCCGCGCTCATGACAACAAGGGCGGCAGCGCCATCGTTGATCGAGGAGGCGTTGCCAGCGGTGACAGTGCCGTCTTTCTTGAAGGCGGCGCGCATCTTGCCCAGGATCTCGGCAGTCATTCCGGGGCGCCAGTTTTCGTCAGCGCTGAACTGGATCGGGTCCTTTTGGCGCTGGGGAACTTCAACGGTGAACGTCTCTTCATCAAAGAGTCCGGCGTTGGAGGCGGCCTCCGTTTTGTTGTGAGAGTTGGCCGCGAACTCGTCTTGGGCTTGACGGGTGATCCCGTACTTTTCGGCGGCGTTCTCAGCGGTGATTCCCATGTGGTAGTCGTTGTAGACATCCCAAAGACCGTCACCGACCATCGAGTCAATCAAACTCGAATGGCCGAGGCGCGCACCCTGACGAGCATCCGGCATCAAGTACGGCGCGTTCGACATACTCTCGAATCCACCGGCGACGATGCACTCGGCATCACCCGCGCGAATGGCTTGCGCGGCGAGCATCACCGATTTCAAGCCCGAACCGCAGACCTTGTTGACCGTAAATGATCCGACACTTGTCGGCACGCCTCCGCCGATTGCAGCCTGGCGCGCGGGATTCTGGCCGAGTCCGGCTTGCAGTACGTTGCCCATAATGACCTCGTCCACTTCGCTCGCATCGATCCCAGCGCGAGCGATCACCTCCCTCACGGCCATGGAGCCGAGTTCGGTGGCCTTGAAGGAGGACAGGCTTCCTTGGAATTTGGCGACGGGAGTCCGGCAAGCCGCGACGATGACAACTTCGGTCATAACAATAAGCCAAGGACGGGCGCGATCAGTCAAAACCGCGCATGGCCCCATGGCAAGGGCAGATTGGGTTGGTTTGAAGGTTAGGTTTCCCTTTTCCAATAGGAAGTAGAGGGTGCGTTAGCGACCCGCTGCCTACAGAAAGGCGAAGCAGTATAGCGAGCTAGTGAACAAGTCCTATCCCCCACGCGCCAGATCGCTCAGATCCCGTCTCGAAAGCTGTGGTCTTGACCTCTAGGGTTGCCCCAAAAGAAATTACCTTTTCCCTCTACTTTTCAAGGTATTGGGGTTGGAAGCGCCCGATCTCCGGACGATAATGTCTTCAGACTTCGAGCCATGAGGGTTTCGCCACCTTCCGCCCCATCTGACTATCAGTCGGGACAGGTCCGAACGAGTCGCTACAAATCAATGTGTGCCGGGAACGCTCCATAGATTTGGACGAGTTCGAGGGCGATTCACCCCGGGGGGGGCTATGAATCGCTTCGAAGTCGCATACAGACGAGTGTGAGCCTACCGCTTACGCTCGTCGTTTTTGTGGGAGCGACCCCCTCGCCAATCCCAGGGCGTGCTCCTTAGGGCGGACTCTTCTTCCATTTCGCATAGAGTTCTTCGCGCCGATCCTTCCCCACAGGAACGCGAACACGCTGTTTTTTCGCCAAATCAGGATCTAAAAGACCGAATATAGCCCCGCACTCTCCCTCGCCCTCCCCGAGCACTTCTCCCGTCGCGGAGACGACTAGAGAGTTCCCGGGAAATGCGACCGTTCGTCCTCGCTGTCCGAGGGGCTCTTCCCCGGTTCGATTCGAGGCGATCACGGTGAACTGCCCTTCCACCGCGCGCCCGAGTACTAGCGCTTTCCAGTGGGTCGCCCGGGCGCCCGCCCACTGTGCCGGAACGACGACGAGGTCGGCTTCGGCATGGCGCATCGGAAGGAACAGCTCGGGGAAGCGCAGGTCGTAACAGATCGCGCCGGAGATACGCCCTGCACTGCAATCCACGACCCCAGGGAGATCGTTGCCGGCCGCGAAGACCTCGTGCTCGGCTGTCGGTGAGAACAAGTGCACCTTGTCATAGGCCAGCACAACCTCACCACCTGCCGGGCCGTCGTGAATCAAGAGTCGGTTGAAGAAGCGGCCGGCCCCAGCCCTACCGAGCCCGTCCGCTGGCGCCAAGAACGAGCCTGCGAGAACGATTCCGAATTCAACAGCCCACGACTTGGCGCAAACAGCGGCCTCTTCCGCCGCATCAGCAAGAAGCTGGTCCGCACCTGCATCGGCGCTCGGAAACGAAGTCGACCAGAGCTCGGGAAGAACCGCAATTCTAGCGCCTCCTTCAGCGGCAGCAAGAACGGCAGCCCGCGCCGCCGCCAAGTTGGCCAGGTGCGCACGCGTATCCGTAGCAGCGCGCTGAACATCAAACTGGAGTGCGGCAACTTGCATCGAATCAGGATACCCCGAACATACCGTGCCGCACACTTCTGATCCCTTCTCCGACAACTTCGTACCGCACACCAGCAACAAGCTCCGCCCCTTGACGGCCCCAATTGCGGAGCGAAACAGCTACAAACTCCCCTCCTTGATTCGGGCCTCGCGATAAAGAATAGAGGCCCTGCGCGGAAACAGTCGCCCGCCAAGAGGGATTCCCCTTCGTGCCGCCCGCCACCCAGGCGCTCGCATCCAAGAGCCCCTCTCCCCCCCCCGGACATACAGTGCCGCACACTTCTGACCACTTTACCGGCACTTTCGTACCGCACACATGTAACCAAAGGCGGTCCCGTACGTCCCTAGTACATGGCACGAAGATCACGAGAAGACAAACCCGGTAGTTGGCACCACGTTACGAATCGGGGCGTCGCTAAGCGGCCCCTCTTCGAGGACGGCACGGATGCCCGCAATTTCCACGCACTCCTAATCAAGCAAACGCGAACGAAGCGCATCGAGCTGCACTGCTTCAGCCTCATGACAACTCACTTTCACCTTCTCGCCCGGAGTCCGCGAGGTGAGCTCTCCGAAGCTATGCGGCTAATCCAAAACGAATACTCGCGAACGTTTAATCGTCGGCATAAACGGGACGGCACTCTGATTCGCGGGCGCTTTTTTTCCAAACCAATCCACTCCATCGCGCATCGCTTTAACACGGTCCGCTACATAGATGCGAACCCTGTCCGTGCCGGTATCGTCCGCCACTCTTGGGAGTACGGCCTTGGCAGCAGAGCCGCGTACGACAAAGATTCCGGACCCAGTTGGCTATCTCGGAGTTGGATCGAATCGGAGGTCATGCGTGCCTCTGGGAGAAGCTCGTACTCCCGTCTAGACTACGATTTGGCCTTCGGAGGAGGCGATGCGCCTGCAGTTCAAGAGCTGGTCGCCCGGAGGCTGGCCTCCACCGCTACGATCGACCCGCTCGACAACCTCATCGGTTCTACACCCGAGCGCGTTCAACGGTGGATGAGGCGCAAGGCGAAGCTCGCCGACGGCTGCGAGATTGGGCTTCCTGTTTGTAGTCGAACCGCCCTGGAACTGTCCATCAAATCGATGGCGGCGCAAATGGGGAGTTGGACCGTTCTCGACGGCCGCAACTTGCGTTCAGGGATTGAGCTGGCAAGAGCCGGTATGCTGCGGGACCTCTGCGGCTGGTCCCTCCGCGCAATCGCGCAAAGGGAAGGTGGCTCGATGGGGCGGGCGCGGAGGCTTATTGATCAGCACCGCAGGCTGCTCTTGAGTGACCGCCCCTATGGGGCTGTGGTGGCAAATGTCGCGCAGTCCGCGATGAATCTCTCCACCCCTACTGGCGGAGTGCGCGGGAAGTGAGTGTGCGGTCCGATGTTGTTGGTTAGGGGATCAGAAGTGTGCGGCACGGTATGTTCGGATGAAGTGCGCATGT
This sequence comes from uncultured bacterium, assembly GCA_937896235.1. Classification (GTDB taxonomy): domain Bacteria; phylum Planctomycetota; class UBA1135; order UBA1135; genus CALBMX01. Next base: position 61,233 of record CALBMX010000131.1, on the reverse strand, counting down.
GTTTCGCGAACTAGTTCCAGGTGTCGGGAAGGCTCCGTGATGGGGCTTGGGTGGTAGTTTCGGCGCTATCGGCTAGAAACTGGTGTGGGTGCCCGTGAAACTGGCGTGGGTGCCCTTGTGGGTGCGCGTCGAAGTGTGTGCGGTCCGAAGTTGTTGATGAAGGGATCAGAAGTGTGCGGCACGGTATGTTCGGCGGTTTGCCTGGCTCGCTGCTCGCCGTAGAATGCGGGCATGCAAAGTGCTGCCTTCATCCAGGCTCGGACCCTCTTGTTTGGCGTGGCTACGATCACCACGCTTTGGGGGCTTGGTGCGCTCAGCGAATCCTGGGGCCGCGAGCTTGGTACCTCGCGCCAGCCCTACGCCCTGGTCGGCTTCACCAGCTTGCTGCTCATCGCGGCAATCGGCCGCGTGCTCCTGGCGTGGCTCCCCCCTGGATTCCCCGGGGAGTCTGGCATTTCGAGGCGCGACTCGGGCGGCCTACTCGCGACATGGGCCGCGAGCCACCTGCTCGGTGTTGTTGCGATCGCCGCCTTCCTCACCTTTCAACCCTTCCTAACTTCGCAACTTGGAATCCCCGCTGCACTCTGCACCTGGAGCGCAGCCCTCGCTCTCCTCGCACTGCTCGCCCTCTCGATGGCAACCGCTCCATCCGCGATGGTTCCCCGCCACGGCATGCCGGGAATCGAACGCCCCTCGACGGCGGCCAAAGCACTGCGCATCGCCGCGACCATCGTCGGAGCCGCACCCCTCGCCCTATGCCTGCTCAACGAGATGCGCCCGCTAACAATCCCCACACTAGAACAGGGCCCCCTCTCACCGCAGTTCTCCGTTTTCCGAGCGCTGTCTGCAGAGGCGCAACCCAGCGCACTCCTCGCAATCATCACAAATCCACTTACCTCCGCCGCCGCATTCGCCGCGACACTTGTGCTCCTCTCGCACGCCTTGACGGCAGCCCACATCGGACCGCTCACACGCCGCGCCGTCGTCCTCCTCTTCGCCCTCCTCCCCGCCGGACTCGCATCGGTCACCGCTTCCGCCCACGAAGGCTTCATCGCAACTACACCGATCCTCGCCATGCTCCTCACCGGAGCCACAGCCCTCGGCTACACATCCCTTCGGCGCGCCGACCGCCGCGCCGCAACACTCTCAATCATCGCCTTCACCGCCCTACCATTCCTCGCCCCCGCACACCTCGCCGGATCGACCGCAGGCATGGCGCTCGCAGGCCTCCTCTCCCTGCTCATCCTCACCCCCCGCACAGGCCGAGCTCGTCTCGCTAAACCCCTCTTCGCCGCGATTGCCATCACGATCAGCGCCGGGATCCTACGCTTCCCTTCGGACGCATTCGCGCCCCTTGCGATCCCATCTGGCGAGGACACCCCCCCGCTCACCAGCATCCTAACGGCGGCCTTCGCCGGCTACCGAGTTGACGCTTTCGGCATCCTCTTTGGCCTGATCGACGCCACAGGGTTCGCCTTGCTCCTGCGCCGGCCATGGCGCACAGGTGGAGGCCCTCCCGGCGCAAACCTCCCGCGCCCCGAGCTCGCATTCGTCTTTATGGTTGCCCTGCTCGCATGGGTTCTCCCCATGGGCGTTGAAGTACTTGTCGAGGGGTATTTCCCCGCCGCCCGCAACCTGTGGATCGTCTCCATGGGGCAAGTCCTCGTCCTACTCGCGGGCCCCGGATTACTCATGGTCGCCACGAGTCTTCCCGCGCTCTTCCCCCGCCCACTTGGCACGTCCCCCGCCTAAACGATGTTCGTCTCCCAACTCCTTCAAGAGCGCCTCGCAGCGGCTCGCGCAGAAGCACTCGCTGCTGTCGAGACCCTCGAACGCGAACTTGACGGCAGCCTTGGCGCGGGCGCTCGCGCAGCTCTTCTAGCCGAAGCTGAGCCACCCACCAAAGAGCGCGCTTGGAGGGAAACGGTCGAGGAGTGGCTCCTCAGCCTACCTTTGCCCGACGCGGAACAGCTGGCCCAACTCCTGCGCCAAAGCCGAGGCGCCTGGCTCATATGCGTTGACATACGGCCACCCGGGAATTCACTCCTTATAGGCAATTCACTCTCGGGTACGGCACTTGCGCTCGCACGACTCGGATGGCATGTCACCCTTGTCGACAACGACAAGGAGCGGCTAGCCATCGCATCCTTGCGCGCCGACTGCCTTAACCCGTACGGTTCAGAAGCTACGGCCACCGTATTTGTTGACGCGGCCAAGCTTCCTTTTGAAGACGGCACTTTCGACTTGGTTGTCATGGAAGAGGCGCCTCCCAAAAGCACCTGGACCCTAGCCGAAGCTACCCGTGTTACTCGCGGGGCTAAGCGCATTGGAGATCCCGCCGGGGTGCTTGCCGTCACCGCAGACAATCGCTTGGCATACAAAGTCTCAACGGGGAAACGGGGCGAGTTCCGACTCGTTCGCCCCCTTCCATTCCTCAAGCGCGCCTTCCTTGGCGACACGTTCGGGCGCCCGCACACCCCCACGTCTAGCCGCACCCTTGCCGCGCATAAACGCGCCTTCCGCGACCTCTCGCACACGACGCCAAAGGCCGTCTCCCTCTACCCCGATCGGCGCGACTTCTCCCACGTTGTTGACCTGCAAGCACCGGGAACTTTGCGCCTCACGATCGGCCCCAAGGAGCGCCGCAACCGCATCAAAATCTGGGGCCACTCGCTCGGCCTCTTCCCCTTGTTCACGCCCTCGTTTGCACTCTGGAGTCCTGTCACGCGCGCAGGCATCGTCCCCGCGCGCTCGTCCGATCCCAAGGCGACCCCCCTCGGAGAGATGCTCGCCGAGATCGCCGACAACTTCGGCGCGAAGCCTCCCCACGCCGAGCACCTAGTGGCCACTCGCGGCAACACGGCGCTCATTCAGACGCCGAGGTCAATGGGTACGACTGACGGCTGGGTGATCCGCGTTCCCCTGGGGCATCGCCCCGCAGAGGCCACCCGGCTCGGGCTTCGTCACACCAACTGGATCGCCGGCAGGTTTCCGGGCACAAAGCTAGAGCCCCTCCTGCCCCGCCCTCTTTTCGAGGGTGAGATTCGGGGCATTTTTATCACCGCAGAGACTCGCAAACCCGGCTTTGGGGCCGGTCAGTTGTCGGGTGATGCGGAGGCGATGGGGTTCGTTTTCAAGCAGGCTAGCGAGCTCCTCGTCGAGCTTGTCTCGGAACCACCGAAGCCGTTCACGCAAGAGGCTTTTGATGAGCTCTTTGGAAGATCATTCCATGAGGTCGGAGCGCGGCTCGGCCGCGGCGAACAAGAAGATGCCGCAGCGAGCGCAACGCCAAACTTAGCAGAGCGCGCTGGTGATTTGCCGGGCAACCTTGCCAAGCTGCGCGACGAGCTGCGGGACCTGGTTCTCGGACTCGAGATTCCACGAGTCGCCGCCCACAACGATCTTCGGCCGAAGCACGTTATTGTCGAAGTCGACGACTCCTCGAACGGGCCAAGACGAGGAACGATCACCGGGATCGTCGACTGGTCCTGCCTGACACCAAACGGCCTCCCCCTGTTTGACTTGGTGCACCTGATTTTACAAGAGCGCGCCTCGTGCTCGAACTCAAGGCAGGCGTGGCTTGACCTACAGGACCCGTCTAAACTCACCTCGCTCGAAGAGGCCGCGATTCGCTCTTATTGCCAAGCACTCGCCCTTCCCGATGCATGGCGCAAAGCCATCTGTAAAGGCTATCCCATCCTTTTCGGCGCAGTTGCCGAGCGCCACTGGGAGTACAGCCGCCCGCATTGGTTGAGGCGCGCATTTGGCATCTAAAGAGGATCGCCTTTAGAGTCAAATCGGAGTCCCTCGCGAGGCCCTAGCTGACTGCTCTCTACACAGGGAGGTCCCCCCTGGCCAACCCGGAGAAATCGTGGCTCCGCTCACACCATGATGAGGAACCGTCCTCCAGCAACTCCTCGCCTCTCTCCCCTAAATCTCGCTCCATCCCAATGCCGCCTCAACACGGGCGGTCCCCGACGAATCGGCCTTCACGGGGAGGCCCTTACCCACCCCAGATAGGGTGACCATCGTCCACAAGTAAAAAGCCAGGGGAGGCACGTGTCTCTCGCTGCGAGGCTGCGATGCCCGCCCCCAAGAGCGCTCCACTTGGTGAATGGCCACCTAACGGTCTGCTGAGAAACAGTCGCTTTCAGAGGATTCGCCAGGGACCCTCCTCCAAGCCCTTGAAAGAGGAGGCACTTTCGTCAGGTTCTCAAAAACAGGGCGTTGCCCGAGGACATCTTCAGAATTCTGATTATAGTCACGCTACCAAAGGTCCTCGTTTCGCGAGGCCATTCCGAGTGGGGACGTAGCTCAGTTGGTAGAGCGCTGCGTTCGCAACGCAGAGGTCGAGGGTTCAAGCCCCTTCGTCTCCACCATCTCCCCTCGCGTCGAACGCCGGCACCCAACAAGCCGGCGTTCGCTACAGCTCTCTCCCAATAGTCATAAATCCAATCTCGACGTCTCTCTTGAGGATTGAGGGGCTTGTGGATCCAAATCTTTTGGCATGATTTTGTCTCGACTTCACCTGAATCCGAAGATCACTATGAAATCCATCCTCCTACTCCTTGCGACGGCCGCGCTTGCGGTCAGCGCAACCGCGCCTGCGTCCGCGCAAGCGGCCTCTGGAACCATGCCGGAGTTTTCCGGCGCAACGTGGTTCAACACACCCCCCCTAACCACCGAAGACCTGGAGGACCGCGCAGTCTTGTTCGAGGTCTTCCGCACTTGGTGAGGTCCTTGCCTAGGCCAAATCCCGCACCTCAACTCCGTCTGGGAGAAAGATAGTGCAAAGGGAGTGGTCGTCATCAGCGTGACTGATGAACCGGCAAGTCTAGTCGCACCGTGGATTGCAAAACATGGCGTGACCCACCCCATTGTTATCCTTCCCGATGGCGCTCTCGAGCGTGTCATTGGGGTCAAAGGTTTTCCGACCTCGGCTGTATTCCTCGGCAAAGAGATGCAATGGCAAGGAAGCCCGAGCCAATCCGGCTCCGCCCTTGGTGACGCGCAATCCGAGGGCCGCAAGGACAGCCTCTACCCCAAGAAGCTCTCCAAAATCGTCAAGGCAATGAACGCCGGCGAATCGGCAAAAGCGCTCGGTTTGCTGCGCGCCGGAATGGCCAAATTCAAAGACATCGACTTGGACTGGGCCAACCGCTTGGATGCCTTCTTGATCGAGACGAGTGTCAAAGACATCGCCGCAGCAAGTGCCGCGATCGAAGCTGGCTTCTGGAACAAAGCTGTCCAAATCGCGACTCCCTATTTGGGAAAGGACTCCCTCTTCCCCTGTGCTGCCGACGCCCAAGCCATGTTGGACAAGCTCAGTGAGGAGAAGCTCTTCTCCAAGGAGATCCTTGGTGGCAAGCTCTTTGAGGAAGCTAAATCCCTAGAAGATGCCAAGGAGTATTCCGAGGCCTTCAAAGGCTACAAGTCCGTGCTTAAGAGGTGTGGCGACACCAATATCTCAGAGCACGCGCGCACCGCTGCGCAAGCCTTGATTGATGGCCACAAACCTGGTTACAACTCCAACTGCCCCAAGTGCAGCGCTAACAAAGGTGCTGCCTGTGAAAAGCACCTTGAGAGCGTGAAGCTCTAGCAACCAGCTACTACGGAATTGCATCGAGGGCGTAACGTTCATCACAGAACGTTACGCCCTCGAGCTTAGTCGGTCCCCTGGTGCGGCTAGCGGCGGCGCTTGTTACGTCGATCGAAGTCGATTCGGCCAGCCGCTAGGTCAGCTGCGAAAGTCAACATGAGGTGAACGATATCGTCACCAAAGCGCTCCAGCTGCCAGCTGCGAAGACCGTCCACCTTAGACAGGTCCGCCAATGTCGTGGGGCCATCCAACGCGATCCGCAGCATGACGTGGCGATTGAGAACTAGAGAAGAGTCCATCCCCTCTTTTTCCGCGCGCGAACGGCGCCAACTGCGTAGACGTTCGTGGATTTCGAAAGGTTCGTCATCCATACGGGGCGTGCGCGTCTTGGGCTGCACACCTTTCGTAATCGGTGTTTGGCGGCCTCGCTGCACGGCGCTTAGTGCATCCCTGCCCAACGAGCGGCGGCGCCCCTTAGGGAAACCTTTCACTCCATCGATTTCGTTCATGGTGCTCGGCATGCGAGTCGCCAACTCCATCAAGACGTGGTTGCCCATCACTTTAAAGGGAGGCACGTCGCGCTCTTCGGCGACGGTATCACGAAGGATGAACAGCTCCTTGAGAACCCCCTTTTCAGCCGCACTGAGCTTTGTGACCCCCTTGATCTTGGCATAGCCATCGGGGTCGAATTCGCGGGCAACGGGCTCGAGGTCCTCGAGGCGTTCGCACTCGCCGTCGAGGATCATGCGGCGTCCAGCCTCTTCCAAGTCGGCGGTCATTCGCTCCTTGAGGGCCATCAAGTAGCGCGTATCTAGGCGCGCATAGTCAATCTGGCTTTGCTTCAAGGGGCGGCGGCTCCAATCTGAGCGCTGCTCGGACTTGTCAACCTCAACCCCGAAGTAGCGATCGAGTACGGCCGCCAAACCGGGGCTATCGATACCCAACGCGGCAGCCGCGATGCGGGTGTCAAAGATGTTCCGGAAGTGGAAACCGAAGTCGCGCCCAAGGATCAAGACGTCAAACTCGCCATCGTGAAAGATCTTGACAACGGCCTCATCCTCAAAAACCTTACCCAGCGGGGAGAGGTCGAGGTCAGCTAAGGGATCCACCAGATAATCGGTTTGGCCAATCGTGAGCTGGAGCAGGCAGACCTTCTCCTTATAGGAGTAGAAGCTGTCCGCCTCGGTGTCTACACCAATCTCCGTGACGCCCTCAAGGTCCTTGAGCAAGCTGTCGAGTGCTTCGGGCGTCTCGACGATTACTGGCTGGACTAGGACGCCCTGATCGATCGTAGGATCTGTAAAAGGTGCAGTCATCTCTGTATCCATAGCGAGGTCTTCTCTCGGCACAATCGCCGCGAAGCCCAACGAAAAAACTCCGCCCTCCCGATGTGGGCAGGCGGAGTTGAAAGTGGCGAGGACGACGGGACTTGAACCCGCAACCCCCGGCGTGACAGGCCGGTACTCTAACCAATTGAGCTACGTCCCCGCTTTCAGTTCCCCCCTTAGGGGGGCGCGAAGTATAGCGGCATCGAATCGGAGGTCAAGGACTAGGGCTAGGAGTCTAGGAGTTTTTTGCGGGAGCCCCTTCAATCGCCCAAATAGCCGACTCTGCCTAACATTTCCATTGTCGCTGCGCCCGCCTCGATCTTCAGTCCACCAGAGATCAGCCCAGCATCCTCCGCGCGCTGGAGCAAGGACTCTAAAAGGATGTCTCGTAGCTCCAAGGCGCGCTCAGGGCGCCCCTTAGGGCCATAGGCTAGGTCGTTCAGCTCCAGGGGGTCCTCCGAAAGATCAAAATATCTCCACTGGCCTCCTTCGGGTGCGTCGCGTTTAGCTGTCCCCACCGAGTAACCCGTCGGACAGTAATGAAGGACCTCATCCCCGATGCGAATCCCAAAGATGGGCTGGTCCCGAGCAGCACCCCACAGCCCGTAACGCGTGGAGAAGTAAACCGGACCATCGGGTCGGCCATCTTGGTCGTACCCCTCAATTCCAAGGCTACCCACAGCCTCTCCAAGATCAGCTTGCCCGATGTGGGCGAGCGTACCGGCCAAGCGCCGATTCGAGATCGGCCCGGCAATACGCTGGCCCTCGGGAATACCCGGACCAGCGAGTACGAGGGGGATGTGTACCAACTCCGAATACAAGCTGTGAGCGTGATCGAGTTGCCCGTGGTCGAGCCACTCTTCGCCGTGGTCGCTCGTAAACGCGATGATCGTCTCCCCCTCAAGTCCTGACTCTTGCACCCAGTCCATAATCTGAGCAAGGTAGGTATCTCCCGAAGCAACACAGGAGCTGTACAGCTGACTGAACTCCTTCAACTCATCTGGGTTCACATACACAATGCGCTCGAGATTCTTGTTGTAGCCGGCTCCGTGCAATAACTTCCCCCGCAGCTCCGTGATACGCGTACCGTCATCGGGGACTCCGACGGGTGGGTACCCCAGTCGTTCAACCTCACTCGCCAGTGGCGTGAGTGGCCCGTGGGAATCCACAAGGTGTAGATACAAGAAAAAGCGCGTGTCCCTGCGCTTATCGAGCCACTCCATCACCTTTGGAATCACGGTCTCCGTGTTCTCGAATTGGTGGCTATCGTCAAACGTTTCAAAACCTTGATCGAAGTTTTTCTCCGACACGATGAGTGGATTCCGCGTGAAGGCGCCGGTCGTGTAGCCCCTCTCTTGCAGAGCCTCGGCAAGGGTCTCGTTCCCGCTAGCCAGGTAGCACGAATCTCGCCCCGTAACGCCGTGCACTTCCGGCGTGCGGCCCGTAAGGATCGAAGCGGTGGAAGGCCAAGTCCAGCTTGCACCCGAATAGGCCTCATCAAAGGTGACTCCACGGGCCGCCAAGCGCTCCAGTGCCGGTGTTGTCGGCAACTCGAATCCACCCAGCGAGGTCCGGTCGTAGCGCAGCGTGTCCTGCACGATTAGGATCACGTTGGGCTCTGCTGCCGAGGCCACCGCGCGAGGAACCTCTACATCGCGCTCGACACGCAGCTCTCCAAAGCCCACTCGCCAGCCCTCTGGCATCTCATCGAGATCTGCCGCGGGACCAGATCTCTGCCAAGTTCGGAGCGTGAACACGTCGCCGGGAGAGCAGGCAAGACGCCCCCGGTCGCCGCCAATGACCTCCGCACGCGGTCGCCGCCAGCCGCGCATCCGCGGCTTCTGCCCTTGCTTCGCTTCGATTCCGACTGAAATGAGCAGCTCTCCGTCGCGCTTCACCTCGAAACAAAACTCAGCTTGGCCCAGGTCGCCTTTGGCGTCTAGCGCATCAAAGACCTCGGCGTCAACACCGGCGGCAAGGCGCAGCCAAAACCCCCCTTCTGCATCGCCAAGGGTTGCCGGGATTTCGAACTTGACCTCGCAAGGAGGTGCCATCAACAGCGCTGGAAGATCCCCGGCATCAACATGGTAGTCGCCCGGAGGTGTCAACACCCCGATGATTGGCGACCCCGCTATCTGGACAAGACTGTCGGGCCGGGCGAGAACCTCATCAACAATTCTCCTCGTCGTCATCGAGCCCAGAGCACCCGAGACCTCAACGGACTCTGCACCTCCACAAGAGGCGGCGCAGACAAGAAACGAGGCCGCAAGCAACAGGCAAATCGAAGGGCGAGTCCGGGGAGAGTGCGGTAGGTCGTTCATTGGCGAGGGTAGGGTATCCCACATTGCCCAAAAAGTCTCCGGGCGCGACTCATCCACCCGAAACAGCTTGCATGATGAGAATGGAATCACCCAGAGTGAGGGGCACGTTGAGGGTTGCCATCCAGCGCGTGCTCGCCGCGCCCTGCGCTGTTCGGTGATAACAAAGCACGTGCTCTCGAAAGCTGCCGCTCTCGTCCATGAGCAGCTGACGAAGGGCGGGCTCTTTCTCATAGGCAGCCTGTAACGCCCCCGCCAGGGTGCTGGCCGTCACCTCCACGGAACGTATTCCCAGAAGTACCGTAATCATGCCAGGCAGCTCGATCGTGCAGGGAATGGGCGTGCTCATAAGAGGCTTCTTTAGCTGACAAAAGCCTCGACAAACAAGACGCGTGGGAGCGAGCCTTGTAATCGCTGCCAGTGATCTCCCAAGTCGTTCGAGGCGTACACTTCGCCTGCGGCGTTACCGAAGTACACGCCCCCTTTTTGGACCTCGCCGGAGAGGTTGTCAACGGCCATGGCCTGGCGCAGCACAGCGTGATAGCTCGAGCTCGGCAAACCGCAGCTCAGCTTCTTCCAAGAGTCGCCGCCGTTGGTAGAGCGATAGATGCGAAGCTCACCATTCGGTGGGTAGCGCTTTTCGTCCGAATCAAGAGGACAGCAAAAGAGTGTCCTCGTGGACTTATCAACAACTAAGGGGAATCCAAAGGTCGAGGGTAGTCCTTCCTGAATCGACTCCCAGCTCTCTCCACCGTCTTCGCTCCGGAACATGCCAACGTGATCCTGTCGCCAGATGCGCTGGGAGTTCTCGGGGTCCCGTTGGATGGCGTGCACACAGGTGCCGATTCCTTTGAAGTTTTCATCCTTGATCAAGACCGGCACGCCCTGGTTAAGCGAAACCCAGGACTTACCTGCGTCTTTAGATCCGAGAACGCCGACTGCGGAGATCCCACACCAGATCTTATCCTTGCCGTCCGTGATCAAATGGTGAGCGCAAAGCCCTCCGAAACCAGGAAACCAAGCGCTCCTTGTTTCGTGGCTGCTTAGACCTTTGAGCTCGCTCCACGTCTCCCCGTGATCGTCACTTCGAAACACACCGGCCTCATCCACTCCGGCTAGCAGGCTGTTGCCGAGGGCGGCAAACGTCCAGACCTGCTTGAACTTAAAGCCGGACTTCTCAGAGTACTTCGGGCTCTTCTCTGCGATCTTCCACTCGCGAAGATTCGGACTGCGCTGAATGCAAGGCCCGTAAATATCACTCGAAGTCGCCGCGACAAAACCACCCGCTCCATCCCGGGCGACGGCACTGACACTCCAACCCGGAAACAGAGGCCCCTCCATTTTCCAGGACTCGCGCGCCGAGTCCGAGCTATACAGGAACGCACCTTTCTTGGTGCCCACAAAAAGTTGTGTACGCATGGCACTTATCCTACTGAAAATAGAGCAAGGCGTGCGCGGCCCCCCTTTTGGAAAAGTCGCACGCGCCTTACATGTACTTCCGGATTTCGACTAGCAGCCTTCGAGCGGAGGCACGCTTGGCGCCGGGGCTTCCGAGACTGGGAAGCGGAACCCCTTGGCCGCGGCCTTGCCCCGGAATGCGTTGCGAAGAACGGAATCGAAGGCCTCCGCCTCGTTATCTCCAAGCTCGGCGCGCTTCTCCATCAAGAACGTCTCGCGCTGGACTCCAAGTGCATCCATCTCTCCCTGGATTCGCTTGCGGCTTGCGCGCTTCTCTTGAACCAAGGCTTCAAGCGCGACCGCGTCCAGGGAGCGAAGGTCCTCCGAGAGTAGTGCCATGTCGATGGTCCCCATCTCGACTTGCCCCGAGTCCAGCGCATCGACAAGATCCCAAGAGCAAAGATAGAGCTTGCCAGCCTTTGTCATTGCACGTGAGGCCGCGGCTTCATTGTTCAGGCCGATTGAGTTGGCGTCCTGCGCGATTTGGTTGCTGCAGTTCCACTCGGAACCCTCGCCGTACGGGATGTAAGTACCATTGAGCTCGCTGGAAAGCAGGATCATCTCTTCGTCAAACGGCGTGTCCATGACCACGATGCCGTCATCCTGGTCGATCATCGCAAAAGCGCCATGGGCAAGGGTCGCTATCTTCTTCCAGCCTAGGGCGATCTCATCAAGAGGCGCGATCATCGCTGGAGAGCTCGCCGCGATGGGGCCCGTTGACCCGAGCGAACTAAGGACTTGGGACTGTATCCCTGTGGGGACCAAGTTTTGGTTCGACGCCGTGATCGGACTCATCCGCGGTGCGCCGGAGCCACCCTGACGGCAATAGAGTGCGTGCACCAAGATTCCTCGCTCGGCGGCTCCCCCAATCGACTGCTCAAGGGTCAGGAGCGGGTCCTGCTCGGCGCTCTCGTTGCCAGCGACAACGATCATTTTTAACGCACCGGGTTCCGTGCTCCAAGCGAGCTGCTTGGCAGCGATATCAGCTACACGTGCGACGTACTCTTCGCCGCCGTCGGTCCGCAACTCGAACAGCTTCATGTAGACCAAGTCTAAGTCCGTGGTAAGGGGAACGACCGTTTTCACCCAGCCGTTATCCGCCCCGTTCGAAGGACTTCCGAAGGTGAGGATCGAGATGCGCAAGCGGGGCGCGGGCTCCGCTTTCGCAAGATCGTTAACAAGGGCGAAAAGACGCTGCTTGGCCGACTCGATTAGGCCCTCCATCGACCCCGAAGTGTCCAGGCAGATAGCAAGATCAATGTCATGTGGAAGTCGTACTTCCGTAGCCTCAGACGCGGGGCTGCGATTGGGATAGGTCCAAAACTCTCCTTCGGGATTCCCCTTGTTGTCGGCGAACGAAAGTCCGGTAGCGAGTGCTAACGATGCGAGAGCTAGGGCGGGTGCTGTGTTTTTCATATGAGATGTCTCCTTGGTGTGCGAGACCTAAAGCAAGAGGGGTGCCAAACGCCACAATCCGGCCACAGGTGCCATCCCGAGTGCGTAATCCCAATCAGCGTATCGAACAAGATACGGTGCGTGTATCCAGTCGGACTACCCCAACAACCCGTAGCGTTTGAGCAAGCGGGCGAAGTAGCTGCGCTGCAATCCGAGGGACTCCGCAGCACGAGTTTGATGGCCTCCATGCTCCGCGAGTGCTTCGCTAAGGACGCGAGCGCGATGGGCCTCTACCTGCGCGTGAAACCCCTCGGGCTCCGCCAACGAGAGTGTCGGCGCAAAGATTTCGGGATGCAAATCCTCGGGTCCGAGCTCGTCTTCGAGCGCAAGTACGGCTGCCCGTTCCATCACATTGCTGAGCTCCCGAATGTTGCCGGGCCATCCATAAGCAGCGAGTGCGACGTGGCTCGCTTCGGTGAGGTGCAAACCAGATCGCCCCACCTGTGTGCCAAAGCGCTTGGCGAAGTGTTCGGCAAGGAGAGCGATGTCACCTTTGCGCTCGCGGAGAGGTGGCAACTCAAGGGAGATCACATTCAGGCGATAATAGAGGTCTCCCCGGAACGTCCCGTTTTCGACCTGGGCCTTGAGGTCCTTGTTTGTCGCGGCGACGCAGCGCAGGTCCACGTCGATGCTGGAACTCCCACCGACCCGCTCAAAGGTCCGCTCTTGCAAGACCCGTAGCAGTCGCTTTTGAAAGCCGGGTGAGGTGTCACCGATTTCGTCTAAGAAGAGGGTGCCTCCGTGGGACGCCTCGATGCGACCCGTGCGGCGCGAATCGGCCCCGGTGAACGCCCCCGCCTCATGTCCGAACAGCTCGGACTCGAGTAAAGTCTCGGAGATCGCCGCGCAATTGACGGCAACAAACGGTCCCTCCGCACGGTCGCTCCAGCTGTGGACAGACCTGGCCAAGACCTCTTTCCCTGTGCCACTCTCGCCCAGTATAAGGAGAGTCGCAGAGGAGCTAGCGGCCCGGCGCGCGACAGCGACTAAGTTGACCATCGCGGGATCCGAAAATACAAACCCAGGAGCGGGGGAGTCTTCCCGCAACACGCGGTTTGTCGCGATCAATTGGGAGCGCTCCCAAGCCCGCGCAACGGCCACCTCGACACGTGCCGCCTCAAAAGGTTTCTCGAGGAAGTCGTACGCCCCCAACTTCATCGCCTCTACCGCCCGGCCTACCGTTCCGTGCGCTGTGATCACCACGACACTCACCTTGGAACCGATCTCTTCTAATCGCTTGAGGACCCAGAGCCCATCTCCCGAGGGAAGCTGCAGATCGAGCAGCACGACATCCACACCATCGGCCCGCTCCAGCGCCGTTGCGCCTGAGTTCGCCGTATATACGACATAGTCCCGCGCTGCAAAACGCTCAACGAGCGAATCTAGGATCGCTTGATCGTCGTCGACGATCAACAGGCGTGGCTTGGCTGCGCTCAACCGAGCCCCCCTCCGCGTTGGCTTGGAAGCTTCACGTGAACCACCGCGCCCCTACCAAGGTTTTCCGCACGCACGGTTCCTTCATTGAGTCGGACGAGACGCGCGACGATGGCAAGTCCGAGTCCCACACCTTCATTCTTCACGCCGTCGACCCGGCCCTGGTGAAACTTCTCAAACATCGATTGGGATTTGAGCTCGGCTTCGGAGAAACCGGGGCCCTCATCTGAAACGGAAAACGAGGCTCCTGAGATCTCCACAAGTATGGAACCTCCCGCAGGTGAAAATTTCATCGCGTTGTCGAGTAGGTTGCAGAGTATACGGCGTGTTTGCTCCCCGTCCGCGAGTGCTGAGCCGCCACCGGTGAGCTCTAGAGAGAGCCTCTTTTGATGAGCCATTTGATCCACTTGGGAGATCAGCCCCTTCGCCACTTCCGCTAAGTCAACCGCCTCGCGAGCTGTCCCTGTCGCGCCCGCATCGAGACGTGCGAGCTCGAGTAGCTCCGCCACCATGGCAATCATGCGGTCAAGCTCCCGTTGAACCCGAGCGAGTGTTCGCTCTTGCTTCGCATCGAGAGGCCCGACGACGCCATCGAGTAGGTTGGACACCGAGAGCCGCATCGAGGTCAGCGGTGTGCGCAGCTCGTGACTGACGTTCCCCACGAACTCGGATTTGGCCTCGTCTAGCTCCGCCAAGGCGCTGGCCATGTGATCAAAAGCAGTGGCGAGCTGGCCGATCTCGTCATCACGCTGCAGGCCCGATCGAGCGGACAGGTCCCCCCGCCCCATCGCCTCGGCAGTAGCCTGCAGAGTGCGCACGGGGCGCGTGATGCGGGTCGAGAGCCCAAAGGAAAACACAACCGCCAAGACAGCTGCAAACGTGCCCCAAAGCCCGGTTTGCATGCGCATTGCCGCCAAAGGTGCTTCGATCAAGGTCAGCTCTTCCGCGACACTAACCGACCACCCATTGCGACCGAAAGCAGCGTCACTTTGAAGGACGTCTCCATCGAAGCTTCCGTATTCGAAGAGAGCCGTCCCAGCCTCGTCCGCAACGCGAATGCCAATCCCCTTGTTGGCGAGCTGTCCCAAGATTTGGCGCAACTCGGTGAAGTCCACCTCGGCAACCAAGGTTCCAAAATTGGCGCCAACTTCACCCACCGCTACCGACATGGCGAGGGTGGGCATGCCATTCACCACCTCGATCACATCCTCGCAAAACGCGACGCCGGTCTCTTGCGGCTTCTGTACGAGGTCACTTGCGGCTCGCCCACCTTTGCGATTTAGGATCTGCTCTTGGACGTCGGGAATCGTATTGGCTGCCGTCCACTTCGAGTTGCCTTGGCCCACGAACTGTCCGCTGTACTCATTCTCCCGCCCGCTGCCCTCTCCATTTCCGGCCCGAAAGAACTCCAACTCGAAGGCGGGCACAGCCTGCTGCGTCCAATTCTCATTCGTATCGATCAGGGGTTGCACGACGTTGCAGAGCTTCGCTAGGTCTTCATTGGTAACCTCGTCGCCGGGCCGCACACTTCGCGACAGTAAATCCAGACGAAGAATCTCTCCGAGTGCTTGCAGCTTGCCATTACTCGAATCGAGCCAAACCTCTACAAACGAGCCGACCAACTTCGCGACCTCGCCGTGCCGCTGCTCGGCCTCTTCATGGAGCGATTCCCGCATCAGCTCGATGGACAGAACGGCTGCAGCGGCAAGGGGGGCCAGACTCGCGACCAAGAACAGCAGCGCTAGGCGAAAAGAGAGCTTCGAAAACATTCCACGTAACATACCTTAGGTTGTGCAAGCGCCGTGCCCTCTATCTGGTGTGCGCTTCCAAGGCCCAAAGCACCCCTTGCCGTATCCAAACAGATACGACGAGCGAAGCTTGAGATACTCTTGGCTCAGCCCTTGGAAGCCAGCTTCACTTTGGCCAACTCCCAGGCCGCCATCATCTCCTCCAAGCTGCGACCGGTCAAATCCCCGCCAAACGCGCCCTCGACTTCGCGGAAACGCGCCTCGAATTTCCGTAAGCTTTTGCGGAGTGCCGCCTCGGGATCGATCTTGTTGTAACGCCCGAAAAAGGCCGAGGCGAGCAACAGGTCACCCAGCTCGTCCTCAAGCTCCGCCTTGCGTTCTGGATCGTGCTCCGGTCCCGGCCCGAATGCCTCTTTGACCTCGTCCAGCTCTTCCGTAATTTTCGCGAGTTGCCCTGCGCTATTCTCCCACCGGAAGCCTGCGGACATAGCCTTTCCACTCACGCGATAGGCGCGCTGCAGCGCGGGCAGTGCAGCGGGAACTCCCGCAACAGCGCTCGCGTCCACCTGGGCATCTTCGCGCTCTTGCTTCTTGATTGCTTCCCAATTCACAAGCACGTCCTCGTCGCTCCCGGCAGCTCCATCCGCAAACACATGCGGGTGACGGCGAATCAACTTGTCCGCAACGTCTCCCGCTAGATCGGCAAGAGAGAAGCGGCCGGCCTGCTCCTCGATGCGAGCAATCAAGACGATGTTCATCAAGAGGTCCCCCGCCTCTTCGGCAACATGGTCTTCGGTCGACCCGGCCTCGGCCCTCTCTTCGATAGCCTCAACCACCTCAAAAGCCTCTTCAACCAAGCTCGCTGTAAGTGTCTCCGCACGCTGCTTTAGGTCCCAAGGACAGCCGCTCTCCGGATCGCGTAAACGATCGACAACAGCCACTAACCGGTGAAATGCATCCAGCCTCGGCTCGCCGACGGAGGCGGGTTCTTCGAATGGATACGCGGTGCTGGGGATTTCAGACATGGGGTTAGGCCTCGTTGGTTTCTGCGTAGGGGATCGGGTCTGTTGCGCCGGCCTCGGCGAAGCCTTGCAAGCGCAGAACGCACGCATCACAGCGCCCACAGGCCTTCGCAACAGTGGGCGTAGGCCCGGGCTCGACCAGGGGGTCGTAGCATGTATGTGTCAGGCCGAGGTCCACTCCGAGCTCGACGGCCCGCCGAACGATCGCCGCTTTGGTGGAGTGCAAAAGCGGGGCCTCGATTTGAAACTTCACGCCGTGCTCTGTCGCTGCGGCTGTGGCGAGATTCGCCAAGTTTTCAAATGCTTCAATGAACTCGGGACGACAATCTGGATATCCAGAATAGTCGACAGCGTTGACACCGATGAAGATGTGGGTCGCACCTAGGATTTCAGCCCAGCCCAAGGCCACACTGAGGAACACGGTGTTTCGCGCGGGGACGTAGGTGACGGGAACGCCGTCGGCTCCATCCCCCTCGAACGCGCGATCTTTGGGTACCTCGATGTCAGCAGTGAGTGCGGATCCCCCCAAGACAGAGAGGTCTAAGTCGACGATGCGGTGGTCCCGAACGCCTGCTGCCGCGGTGACCCGCTTGGCTGCGGCAAGCTCGATGGCGTGGCGCTGGCCATAGCGAAAGGAGAGGGCAAAAGGTTCGAAACCGGCGGCCTGTGCTTCCGCCAAAGTCACTGCGGAATCCATACCGCCCGAGACCAAACAAACTGCACGTGGAGAGGTATTTTTCATGGTTGGTGCCCGACACAAAAGCGGCGGGCGGCACAGGATACTGTGCCGCCCGCCAAACTTGGCCAATCCACTTCCCCCCGGAGTGGATTGGCCCTCTCCTTTACTCCTATTCAGCTAGCTCCGATACCATTTTGTGCGCCTCCAAGATCCAGTCCAGATCCTCTTGAACGGCCTGAATCACCATATTCCCATATCCAGTTGTCTTGCCGTCATCGCCGCGCGACAGAACCGGGGTAAACCTAGGCTTAGGCCACATCACGGCCTTCGCATCGTCCCCGGTAAACCAATAGCGATGATCGTTCTCCGAATTGTGGCGGTTGTAGCTAAGACTTTGGAGAACGTTCATGCTGTCGTAAACGGAACCCGCGGTTCGCATCACTGCGGTGACGAGGTGCGGGCGATCTTCTAGTAGCGTCATCTCAACTGGCCCCCGGCCTGCCGCTTCGACAACCACCTCCGGCGCCGCTGTTGGATCTTTTTGAGCCTGATCTTGTAAGAGGATCGCTTCCTGGCCATCACGTGTTGCCAGGGCTCCTGCTTCGACGCGCCTCAGCAATGCGACGACGTCGGCGACTTGCCTTCCCGTCCCGCGAAAAATCAAAGCGTTGCTACTGCCCGCGGCCAGGATCGACTCGAACTCCGGATTCGGAAACATCGCCCGTAGGTTCGTGGAGAGTTGACGTACATCAACCGCATCTAATGTCACCATCGATTCGATCAGCAGCGCATTGTGATCAGCCCAAAGCCGGACTTCACTCTCTGGAACGGAGTGCCACTGCGAGACCGAGCGTCCTCGACTCTCTTGTAAGTTCACCAAGGAGAGGGTCGTGACGGCGCCCGTACTCAACAGGGATAGCCGGAACCCCGCGTTGACAAGGACCCCCTCAAAAAAAGCCTGCAGGGTCGTGGGCTCCAGAGTAACGGACCCTCCAAAGCCGCTCACTTGTGTCGCCTTTGTGAGAAGCTTCACGCTCTCGCTCGAGAGAATTCGAACGCCGGTCGATTCACAATAGATCTCCACAAGATCCGCAAGGAAGATGCCCCCAGAGAGGTCCACCGTGACCGCCCTATTCGCGAGGGGAAGCCCGTCCTCGCCGATCCGATGCGCAGCATCGCCAGGAGCGGACGAGAAGAGAAGAATGGGCACGAGACAAACACTGGCAAAAAGGGATCCCATAAAATCGTTGGTTGAAGTTTGAGTTAGGCGATGTGCGCAGCTACTCCCCCCCGGAGTGCTCGACGCAGGTAAGACAGACGCTTTCCACGGGGACCTATTCCCCCGAAGTTCACCGGAGTCGACATTCCCAAGGGGCTCATGTAGACCAAACCCTCCCGTGCGCGTAAGATTCACGGTGCCTGTCCGAATCTCGGCCAGCGCAAAGAACCTGAACCCCCAGCGGCCCTTCGCCTCTATATAAAACGTGAGCTCCATCACTAAGGACGACCTTCTCAAGGCCCTCTCCAACATCATCGACCCCGACCTGCACAAGGATATCGTTAGCCTTGGTTTCATCACGCAAGCGACAGTCTGCGACGGCATTGCAAAGGTCACGATCAACTTGACCACGCCTGCCTGCCCTGTGAAAGAGCAGATGAAGTCGCAAGCCGAGGAGCTGTTGATGGCAATTCCTGGCATGACGCAGGTCACCGTCGAAATGACTGCCTCCGTCCGCGGTCGCCAGCGCACTGCGGAAGAGATGGCACCTGGCGTCCGCCACGTCATCGCCGTCTCGTCTGGCAAAGGCGGAGTCGGCAAGAGCACGGTCACGATCAACTTAGCCGTCGCACTCGCCGCAACGGGCGCGCGCATTGGCATCCTGGACTGCGACGTTCACGGTCCCGACATTCCCATGATGCTCGGCTGTAAAGGCGAGCCCGATGTTGTCGACGGACGCCTCATCCCAAAGATCAACTTTGGCATCAAGTCCATGTCGATCGGCTACCTAATCCCCGACGACAAGCCCGTCATTTGGCGCGGCCCGATGGTTCACAAGCTCATCGAACAATTCCTCGGCGACGTTGAGTGGGGCGAGCTCGACTACCTGCTCGTCGACATGCCACCGGGAACCGGTGACGCGCAGCTTTCGCTTGCGCAGATCGTCCCGCTGACCGGCGCTGTTCTAGTCACTACGCCTCAAGCCGTCTCGACCTTCGACGTCGGCAAGGCGATTAGCATGTTCAACCAGGTCAACGTCCCCATTCTCGGCATTGTTGAGAACATGGCCGGCTACACCGTTAGCGGCACAGTCGAAGACGTGACCGGGGCAACAAAGATCAGGCTCAACACCGGCAACGGCGTCGAGGATGTCGCCGTTGATGCTGCGGGACACTTTGAAACGATCGTACCGATTTTCGGAGAAGGCGGCGCAGATGGCCTAGTTCAGAAGCACGGCTTCGAGCTGCTCGGTCGCATTCCGTTGAACCCACAGGTCCGTGTTGGCGGCGACGGAGGGGCTCCCGTTACGATCAGCCAACCCGACTCGGACTGCGCAAAGATCTTTGGTGAGATCGCAGGTCTGTTTGCGCGCCAAGTCGCTAAGCGCGAGCGCATGCAGCTGCCCGTCATGCAGTAGCAGGAGTCATCTAAATAGGAACAGCGCCCGCTGCAACTCTCTGTTGCTGCGGGCGCTGTTCTCTGTGCGGCCCATCCCAAGCACAGGCTGTCCGTTGCCGTGCTTTAGAACTCAGCCGTTCGCAGGCCAGCGTGAATCCCCGCTAGAATCGTCCGCGTGGCCTCGCTCTTATTTAGCGTGTAGAAGTGGATGCCGGGTGCACCTCGTTCGAGCAGGTCGACACATTGGTCGATGGCCCACTCAATACCAATTGCCATCACGCGCCCTGGCTGGTCGCGACGCTTATCTAGGCGGTTCATAAGCTCGTCGGGAATCTTGGCGCCACACAGCTTGGTGAATCGCTCAACTTGACTCACACTTGTGATCGGCATGATGCCTGGCACGATTGGAATACTGAGTCCCGCCTCGCGCCCGCGCTCGATCGAGGCGAAGTAGTCATCGTTGTCGAAGAATAGCTGCGAGATCAAGAACTCGGCGCCCGCCTCTTGCTTGGCGAGTGTCCACTTCATGTCGTCGGCGCGATCCTTGGACTCCGGGTGGTTCTCTGGATAGCAAGCTCCGCCGATCCCAATGGTCGCCCCGATGTCGTCACGGGTTCTCAGGTGTGCCATTAGGTCTGTAGCATGGGAGAAGCCCTCCGGGTGAGGCGCAAAGGTCGGGCTTCCCTCGGGCGCATCTCCACGTAAAGCCAAGATGTTGTTCACGCCATTCCCGACGAGAACGTCGACCACGCGGTCGAGCTCCGCGGCCGAGTGATCGGTGCAGGTCAGGTGCGCCAGCACGTTCAACTCAAGGTCGTTTTGAATGCGCTCGGCGACGCTGATGCCACGCTCGCGGGTGCTGCCGCCCGCGCCGTAGGTGACCGAGATGAAGTCAGGGTGATAGCGCTCTTTTAGCTCGGCGACAGCCTCGTACAGGTCCTCGGCGGCTTGATCCGTCTTGGGCGGAAAGAACTCGAAGCTAAAAACGGGACGGCCTTGGCCGTAGAGATCTGCGATCTTCATTGGAGAGGTGGAGCTGTCGGAGGGAGTCATGGCTAGGCGCTCCCGAACAGCTCGGGCCACGTCTCGCGCACGCTTATGAAGATCATATCGGCAAGTGCGTCGATGCGCTCATGGCCTTCTTTGGCAGAGGCCGCGGCGGGATTCCCGTTATAGGCATTCTCGCTGCCCATCTGGACAAAGGTCGAGATGCCCGCCTGCATCGACTTGATCAAGTCTAAATCGACAGCGGGCAGCTCGCGAAGACGGTCCAAACGAACGGATTCGGGGTCGGCCGCCAGCACGATACTCGCCTCGTAGGAGCCGGCATGGCACTCGCCGCTTTGGAACTCCTCGCCCAAAGTGCCCGCCCAACGACGGCGCGTGTTGTCGGGAAAGATAACGCGCGGCGCAGTCGTGTCGGGGTGGCATCCCTCGCCCTCGAAGTCGAGCACTAAGGAGCGCAGCACTTTGATATGCGCCGGCTCTAGGTGCGCATTCGAAAGCACAACCCGCTTGCAGCCCTCCTGACCGAGCGCTAACAGAATGTCCTCGACCAAGCTAAAGAGCGTGCCGGGACGAATGGTAAGGCGACCCGCAAAACCCTCCGTAAAATTGGTCAGCCCGTAGGCGACGGGAGGCGCGATCACACACGCAACACCTTCGCCCACCAGGCGTGCTGCAGCGGCGCGCGCCTGGGCGAGGGCGATGGTCACATCGGTATCCAGGCAGAGGTGCGGCCCATGGGGCTCGGTGGAGCCAACGGGTAAGATGACAACGGAGTTAGCGTCAAAGGCCGCCTTCGCCTCGGGCCAGGTCATATGGGCTAGCTCGTAATTCATGGTGTGACACTACCTGGTGAACCGGTTTCAAGGCGGGCCTTCAACTCTTTGCGATCGATTTTGCCACGGTCGTTTTTGGGGAGCTCATCGCACCACTCAAACCAGCGTGGATACTTATAAGGGGCTAGTCTTCCCTGGAGGTGGGCCTTCAGTTCAGCGGCCATCTCTTCGTTGCCAGCATGGTTGTTCTTAAGCACAACAAAGGCGAAAGGTTTCGTGAGGTCGTCCTCTTCGAACCCCACGATGCACACCTCGGCTACCGAAGGATGCATCAGCATGGCGTCTTCGATTTCGAGGGGCGACACAAAGATGCCACTGACCTTCAGTAGATCATCAGCGCGTCCTTCGTAGTAGAAGTAGCCCTCGTCATCGGCGCGGAAAAGGTCACCCGTCGTACACCAATCGCCTTGAAAGGTCTCGCGACTCTTTTTCTTGTCAGCCCAGTAACAGATTGATGTCGAGCCACCTCGCACGCGCAGGCGCCCCACTTCACCGGGTGCAACAACGGAGTTGTCCGCATTCACGATCTCGACCTCGTATCCGGGCACCAAGTTCCCAAGGGACCCGGTGCGAACCCTTCCCGGATACCCCGAGATGTAGATGTGAAACATTTCGGCCGAGCCGATGCCGTCCAGAATCTCGACACCTGTGCGCTCCATCCATGCGGTGTAGAGGCTCCCGGGAAGCGCCTCGCCCGCAGACAGGCACACTCGTAAGCTACCGAGGTCGGCGCCCTCGCAGCGGGGCGAGTTCAGCATCTTGTTGATCATCGTCGGAACGTTCGTGAGAAACGTCACGCCAAAATTCCCGATGTGATCGAAGAGCTCGTCCTCGGTCGAGCGCCCCGGAAACAACACGGCCGTAGCTCCAACCGCGAACGGGAACATCAGGTTCGTTCCCGTCGCGTAACCGAAGAACAACTTCGGCACGGACAGGCAAATATCGGATTCCTTATAGCGGGCAACTTGCTTCGCGTAGGTCTCGGTCGACCACCGGAAATCAGCGTGGGTATGCACGCACGCTTTCGGGTGCCCCGTTGATCCCGAAGTAAACAACCATCCCGCAAGATCGTCCGGTCCCGTCGGCTCCAGGTAACCCGAGCTGAGGGCCCCCTCCGTTCCAATGACCTCTTCATAGGGAGAGAAGCCCCGCGCGTCGACCTCGTCGAGGGCATCGACCACAAACACCGCCTCGACAAAACGCGATTCGCGCGCGACCTCGGCCAGCTCGGGGAGCACGTCCTTATGGGTGATCACAACACGCGGCTTTGCGTACTCAAGGTAGTGCTCGAAGTCGCCGCGCTTCAGCAGCGGGTTGACCAT
The DNA here is from genome assembly GCA_937896235.1 of uncultured bacterium. Taxonomy (GTDB): domain Bacteria; phylum Planctomycetota; class UBA1135; order UBA1135; genus CALBMX01. The sequence goes on along the minus strand of CALBMX010000131.1, from coordinate 38,412 downwards.
CGCAAAAACTGCGCCAGCGCGCAACACGCCGAAGAAGCTCTCGGCAAATGCAAAGCCGTCCGGCAAGACGATCAACACACGCTCTTCGGCACGTACACCGGCTAGTCGAAGAGCACCCGCGACACGGCGCGCACGCTCGGCAACTTGACCGTAAGTACGAGTCTCGCCCCCGCAGATTAGAGCGGTTTTATGGGTGCGCCCGGCTTCGAGGTTGGAGTCCAAGAAGTACTCGCACAGGTTGAAGTTGCCTTCGAGCGGCGGGAGCGTATCGTGCAAGTCCGTCATTGAGAAAAAGCCTCTAAATAGAGGAAAGGGCGTCGCAGAGGTCTTTTGCGGAGGCGTGGCGATGCTCGCGCTTTGCGCTAAGCCCCATAGCCAAGACATCGTCTAGTGCCGTAGAGACCGCGCGCGCGCCTTTGCGCTCGGCAATGCGTGGAGCTTTGGGCTCCAGCTTTGCTTGAAGGACCTCGAGGAAAGTTGTTCCCTCCCACGGAAGGACCCCAGCCGCGAGCTCGAAGAGTACCGTCGAGAGGTTGTAGATATCGGAGAGAACGTCCGGCGCCTCGCCGCCAAACTGTTCGATCGGCGCATAAAAGGGTGTCCCAATAAGAGCCGTGTTTTCACCCAGATGTTTTGCCGTCCAGAGACCCGAGGTCACACCACCGTCAACAAGTGTGGGAGTGAGCTCCTCACCATCGCGCCCCTCGTCGATAAAGATGGTTGCCGGCTTGATGTCGCCGTGAACGAGGCCTGCCTCGTGGATCGCGATCAGCCCATTGCAAAGCTCGATGCCTATAGCGACCGCCTCGGCCTCGGAAAACTCGCGGCCGTCTCTTAGCATGGTGCGAAGACTTGTCCCGCTCGGCAGATCTGTCACGAGGCAGAGGTTGCTGCCATCCAGGCGAATCACTCCATGAAAACCGAGTACCGCCGGACTACTAAAGGTGGCCCAAGGCCTCCAGGTCGCCACGAAATCGTTGAGCTCGACATCACTTTCAAACATGCCGTAGGGAAAGAGCTGGAGCTCCCGACGCAGATCCGTCTCGTGATCTTTAACTTCTAGCGCGGCGGACAGGCCTCCCTGCCGACTGTTGCAGACGATTTCGAAGCGCTTAGCTAGGAGCTTGCCGGGAGTCAGGTCAAAGAGGGTGATGGCGTTTTCCATGGGAGGGCCAGTGCTTAGTAGGCGGCAGTGCCGGTCAGGTGGTCGGCCCATTTGCGCGTCTCGCGCATTTGGGACATGTGGTCGGCAAACGCATTCAGCTCGTCCGCGTCGGTGTAGAAGTGCGGGGAGACGCGGACGCCGGCGCCGGGGCGATGATCGACAAGCACGCCTCGCTCTTCGAGTGCTGCGACAAATGCCGGGCCGTTCTCATCTTCGCGCAAGCCAACGGTCAGCGTGCCGCCCCGCTGTTCGGGGTTCGCGGGGCTCGGTATGCGGAAGCCGCGCTCGAGTAGGTTCGTGCGCAGACCCTCAGTCAGCTTGATCGAGTGTGCGCGGATGTTGTCGACACCCGCTTCAAGTACGGTCTCATAACCAACCGTCGCGGCTAGCAACGAGGGCACGGCAGGGGAACCGTGTAGGAAGCGCATCATGTTGTTCGCGTGGCGCTGCTCGCCTTGTTCAAAGGCAAAAGGAGCTGCGTGGGCTGCCCACCCTGTAATTTTGGGTTTGAGCTTTTCCACCAGCTCGGGGCGCACATACAAGTAGCCTGCGCCCGGTCCGCCGCAGAGCCACTTGACTGAGCCGCCGACAACCATATCCACGTCGAACTCCTCAACGTCGACGGGGACGGTGCCAAGCGCCTGGTAGGTGTCGAGGATCACCATCGCGCCCACCTCTTTGGCCCGCGCACAAATAGCCTTCGCATCTTGGAGGTAGCTCGACTTGAAACAGACGTGACTGATCGGAACAACCAAGGTCTCTTCGTCAATAGCCTCGAGAAGCTGCTCCGTCGGCACTCCGATTCCTGCATAGGGACCCGTACTCGGCGTCGGCACGTTTACGATCCGAGCGCCCTGGTCGCGGAAACCCTCCCATACATACATCACCGTTGGGAAGTTCTGATCGGTGTAGACGACCTTGTTGCGCTTACCACTAAAGTCGAGGCACGAGCCGATGATGCTCTGAATCACCGATACGTTCTGGTGCATAACGACCGACCCTTCCGGCGCGTTCAGCAGCTTCGCGACGACGTTACCAACGTCAATCGGCGCGCTCCACCAGCCTTCACTCCAGGAGCGGACACCGCGGGTCGCCCACTGCTGAGCGAAGGCCTCTAGCTTGCCGAAAACACCCTCGGGCATCGCGCCCAGGCTATGTGTAACAAGGTAAGTACTATCGGCGAGGATCGGAAAGCGGGGCTTCCAATCAGCTGGGTTGATGATCTGAGTCATCTCAGCATCATAACGTCTGCACTCGTGAAGCGCCGCTATACGCGCAGAACAGTCTTCGGCAGATCGATGGGAATGCGATCGGGGCTCGGGAGTCTAAGCCCCCAACTCTTGGCAAGGACTTCCATCTCGGCAAGGTACTGACCAATCAGGACGCCTGCATTCTCGTTGCGCAGCCCCATCTCGACCGCGCGGCGATCCCCGTTGGAGTCGGGTCGGCCCAAAGCAAGAAGGCTAAGGGTCAGCCACTGATCAAAGATCTGTTGAACGTGGGGAGTGTTGGACGGCTCCGAACAAAACTCGGACATACGGGCAAACTCGGTCTCGTTAACTGCGCTGTCGCGGGCCAAGTGAACTCTCGCAAGCTCGGAGAATGGCTTACAGACCGAATCCTTATAGGAGGCAAGGGCGACACGCTGTGCGCGATCGGTCATGTACCGGCAAAGCCCCAGCTCAAAACGACTTTTTGGCATCGGCACATTCAGCAGTCGATCGCGAACCGCAACATCTAAGTTCTCCCCGCCCAAATTGGTGTACATGTCATCCAGCTCGGCAAAAAAGTCCAAACACTGGTTGATGTCATTCATCACGCCGCGCTTGCCCTCGAGGTCCCCCACCATCTTGATGCAGTGGCCAAGAATGTTTGCACCCAAGTATTGTCGCCAAGCGTTGGCTTCGACAATGCGGCGAAGGAGGCCGAAGGCCTCTTCATCAAGCTTCTTTTGAGTCATGGGAGTTGTAGGGAGAATGGGGAAAGCCGATGGGAGTTCGGCGGACGAGTAGCCGACAATCCTCTGTAGAAACGGAGGCGAGTGCAAGGACAACAACCCTCTCGCTTCCGTAAGGGTTCATGCAATCCCAACAAGGAGAACATCGATTTCACTTCCATAAATCAGCCGCAAGACACCTGTAACCGGGATTTCAAAGCCAAGTCCTTGCTCGAGTACAAGGGGGAATCCCCTTGCGAATCGGCGGCGTTTCTTAGTCCCCTTTAGTCCCCCATGTCCATCAGTAGGCGTTCAACCACCTCGTCATCCATCACGTGATCTTCAACGAGGAACGGCACATCTTCGACTTGCACCTTCCTGTACCAGACGTTATCGGGATAGACAACCATCACGACCCCCTGCTCACAACCTCCGAGGCAGCCCGACCTCGTGGCCTTCACGTCGGGCATCAGGTCGTTGTTGTAGAGCTCGCCTTTCATCGCATCGAGGACGGCCTCACTGCCCCGCTGCTTGCAGGATCCGCGGGGATCACCAGGGGGCCGATCGTGGGTACAGACGAAAATGTGTCTCTTTGGTTTTGCCATAGGTATTTTTGGAAGCGACCTGTCGTCGACTTCGAGGGTTGTTTAAATCTGGTCAGGCCCGTGCTGAAGCAGGGCCTTGGCCAGGATGAGTTTTTGAACTTCGGATGTACCTTCGTAGATCCGCAGGGCGCGGATCTCACGGTAGATCCGCTCGACGGGCGTACCCCGTTTGACGCCAAGGCCGCCGTGGTGCTGCACGGCGCGATCGACGATATAAGCGGCGGCCTCGGTTGCAAATAACTTGGCGCGCGCGACATCGCGCGCGGCGACTTCGCCGAGCTCGTCACTGCGGCGAGCGGCACGCTCGGTGAGTAGTTCAGCGGCGATCAAGCGCGTCTCCATCTCTGCCAAGTCAAAGCGCAGTCCCTGATTTGCGGAGAGCGGCTTCCCAAATTGCTCACGAGAGTTAAGGTGCGAGCGCGACTCCGTCAGCGCGCGCCGAGCAAAGCCACAGGCGGCCGCCGCAACCGTCGTCCGGAATCGTGCTAGGGTCCCCAGGGCAATGGCGAGCCCTCCGTTAACCGGGCCTAAACGGTACGTGTCTGGGATGCGGACGGCGCTGAAGTGAACCTCGCCAATAGGGTGCGGCGCCATCACCTCGAAGCGCTTTACGTCGAGCCCAAGGGAGTCCGCCGGGACGAAAAACATCGTCAGACCATCCCCGCCATCACGTCCGCCTGGGGTGCCCGACGTGCGCGCCAAAACGGTGTAAAAATCCGCGAGGCCGGCATTGGTAATGAAGGTCTTCTGGCCCGTGAGCACCCACTCATCGCCGCCGTGAGCGGCCCGGGTAGAGACCTCTCCCAAACTCGACCCCGCGCCGGGCTCGGTCAGCCCAAAGGCTGCCAAGAGGCTCCCATTGGCCACTTTCGGGAGGATCTGGGCCTTGAGCTGCTCGCTCCCGCCAAGGGCGATCGGGTACGAACCTAGCCCCTGCATCACAAGCATGACATCAAGCATTCCGCTGGCGAAGGAGAGCTCGCTGCGCAACGCGGCGACGGCCTGTACAGAGACGGTTTCGGGGCTAGCAAGACCTTCAGTGTCCGCACCGCCAAAGGCGCTTGGAACCATCCATGAGGTCAGGTTCTGCTCGGCGAGCCAAGCCATCGCGCGACGTGCGGACTCATCTTCGGGAAGCGATTCAAGCTCGTCCTCAAGCTCCCGCTCAACGGCTCGGGCGCGCCCGAGGGCGGACTGCAATCCCGCACAGTCCTGCGGTCGTGGATGTGTCTTCACTTCGCTCCTCCAGTGGCGTTTCCCTTAGCGGCTCTCTTGGTATTGAATCCGTCGATGATGGCCTTGTAGTCGGGATGTCTCATGCACTCGGCTTGAACCCAGCCCTCTACCTGCATCGCCTCGCGGAATTCCATGTGCGCCTCGGCATTGAGCATGCGCTTCGTTACGGCAAGTCCTAAACCCGGGCCGGCCGCAAGTCCTGCCGCCCACTCTTGAGCCAGTACATCCAGAGCCTCGACGTCCTCGACCACTTTATTGTAGAGGCCGATCTCGGCGGCTCGCTGCGCGTCGATAAACTCGCCTCTCATCAGCAGCTCGGACGCGTGGCCAAGGCCAACGATGCGCGGCAATAGCCAGGCCGCGCCCATATCGGCACCGGACAAGCCGACCTTCACGAATAAAAATGCGATCTTCGCCTTCGGAACCGCGATGCGCATGTCGGCGGCGATCGCCATCACCGCGCCCGCGCCACATGTCGTTCCGTTGAGCGCCGCGATGACCGGCTTCTCCAACGTGCGGATGTTCTCGATCAAGTCGCAGGTCATGCGGGTGAACTCAAACAGCCCTTCGTCGGGCATGCCGTCCATGGCCCCGATGATGTCCTCGACATCACCGCCCGAACAAAATGCTCGCCCAGTGCCGGTGAGAACCACGGAGCGAACGGAGTCGCGCGTGCGCAGCTCGACAAACGTGTCGCGCAGCTCGGCGTATGATTCAAAGGTCAGCGCGTTCAGGCGATCGGGGCGATTGAGCCGAATCGTTGCGACGCCGTCGGCTTCCGAGTAGTCGAAGTGTTTCGGGTTGGGGAGGATCATGGCGGTTAGGCTGGAGGCAGGACGGCGGTGGCTTCGATCTCGACGAGAGCGCCCTCTTCCAGCAGGGCAGCCACCTGGACGAGGCTCATGGCCGGATAGTGCCTGCCGATGACGTCGCGGTAGGCCGCACCGACTCCGGGCAGATCGGCCTCGTAGGCATCCTTGTCGGACACAAACATCGTCATGCGGACGATGTGTTCGGGCGCGCCTCCTGCGGCCTTGAGAATCGCGACGACATTCTCAAGGCACTGGCGAAACTGAGCGGGGAAGTTTCCGACGCCCACCATGTTTTGATCCGCGTCCCAGGCGACCTGCCCGGCCAGAAAGAGATGGCGACCGGCGCCGGTTACAAGAACGCCGTTGTTGTAGCCACTGGCGGCCTTCCAACTTGTGGGATTGATGAAGTCGACTTGCATATTCGTTTCGCAGGAAGCCCGACTCGAAAAGTCGCGTCGGGGAGGAATGGGCTCTGCGTGCCTAGTAGGGCACGGGGGGTTGGAAGTCACTTGGACTTCCCGTTTGGCGTTCGCTGCCGAGTATAAGGAAGATTCGATGCGACGAAGCAGCGAGAATCGCTACTAGGTAGTGCACTTCTTGGGGAGGTCCGCCCCGTCTAACTCCCAAATCCCCGTCCCCTCACCAAGACACAGCTCCAGAGTCAAGGCCGCGACTTCCTGGGGACTCACGAGGCGCCCGCCGGGATTCTCCCCCGCGAAAAAGGCACGTGCCTGCTCTCGGGTGCGCCCCGTCTTCTTCATGACCGCTTCAACGGAAGCCTCTAACATCGGCGTATCGACGTAGTGCGGGCAAACCGCCGAGAACCCCACGCCCTTCGGTCCGCACTCCTCCGCCGCGGCCCGCGTGTAGCCAACAAGTGCGTGTTTCGAGGCGCAATAGGCCGCAACGTAGGCATAACCCCGCAGACCCGCAGACGACGCAACATTGACGATGCGCCCGTAGCCCCGCTCAAGCATCACTGGAAGGAAGCCGCTCGCAAGCCGCCTGGCCCCATGAAAGTTGACCTCCATCTGCCGCAGGAACATATCATCGTCGGTCCTGGCGAGAGGCGCGCTCACCGCCGCCCCCGCGTTATTCACCAACCACTCCACCGGCCCCCGGGCTAGGCTTTCGGCCGAGGCGAGCCCCGCGGCAATCGAATCCGGCGCGCAAACGTCGAGCACCAACCCGACGGCCTTTCCCCCACCCGCGACAATCCGTTCTGCCGCAGCATCGTTCCGCTCGGCATTGCGACCAGCGACAATCACGGTAGCGCCAGCCTTGGCCAAAACCTCAGCGATCGCAAGTCCGATCCCCTGGTTCCCACCGGTTACAAGTGCGACGCGCCCCTCTCCTCCAGACTCTGAGTTCCCTCTCATCACCAAAGTCTGCCTAGCCACCCCCCGCAAACAAGCACCAAAACCGCCAAACATCCGTGCACTCGCCCCGAGTTCCCCTAATGCACGGAGGTTGGGAGGCCTCCCGCTTACACATCTCCCGCGGTTCCTTTACCCTCTGGCTTGCAAACCCGCCTTCCGCTCATCCTCCCGCTCCCGCTCCCGCCCCATGCCCCGCCCCCGCTTTCCGCTACCCGACGTCACGTGGCCCTCGGCCCTCGAGTCCGCCGCCTCGCGCCTCTTCGCGCCAGGCCAAATAGGACCCGCCACGACGCGCACCCGCACCTGGGTTCCGGCGATGGTGCCGTGGCGCTCGAATGAATCTGGCGAGGTGACCGACGATGTCCTCGACTGGTACGGCCGGTTTGCCGAGGGTCGTCCCGGCGTCCTTGTCGTCGAGGCCACCGGCATCCGCGACATTCCGAGCGGCCCCCTTCTGCGCATCGGCACCGACGAAACCGTCCCTGGCCTGCGTCGCCTTGTTGAAACCGTCCGCAAGCGCTCGGCCGGCCAGACGCGCCTCCTGATTCAGCTGATTGATTTCGTCAACATTCGGCGCCGCCCGACTCCTCAGAAATTCTTCGAGCGCTTCCTAGAGATCACACCAGCTCACCGCACCGGCATCGCCATCCTCTCGCAAAACCCCGCGCTCACCGACCCGCAAAAAACCTCGGAAACAGACCTGCGAAAAGCGCTCTTCGCGCACTTCCAAGGTGACCCGGAGTCCATCCTCGCCCTGTTGACCACGCGCGAGGCAGAAGATCTGGAGTACGGCCATCGCGAGCGCATCACCGACACGCTCCTCCCCCACATCGAGGAGCTCCCGCGCGTACTCCCGGCGCTCTTCGGCAGCGCCGCGAAGCGCGCCCAAGCCGCCGGTTTTGACGGAGCCGAGCTGCACTTCGCGCACGCCTACACAATGGCCAGCTTCCTCAGTGCGACCAACACCCGCAGCGATGGGTACGGAGGCACGCTAGATGGCCGGCTCAGGTTGCCCCTTGAGGTCTTCGAGGCGACAAGAGCGGCAACGTCTTCCGAGTTCGCCATTGGCTGCCGCATGCTCAGCGACGAGGTGATTGCAGAGGGGACCCATATCGACGAGGCCGCTCAAATCGCCACCTCGCTCGCCGCCGCCGGAATGGACTTCATCTCGCTCTCCAAAGGCGGTAAATTCGACGACGCGCGCCAACCCAAGGTTGGCGCTGCTGCCTATCCGTATACCGGCAAGAGCGGGCACGAGTGCATGCCCACCGTCTTCATCGACGACCCAGCCGACAAGAGCTCAGCCGGTCCTTTCGGCCGCAACTTGCCACTTGCCAAGACGATTCGCACCGCTCTCCGCAAAGCCGGTCACCAAACGCCGGTTGTCGCTGCTGGTGGTCTTAACGATTTCTATCTCGCGGAAGCTGCACTCAAAGACGGTGCCTGCGACTACATCGGGTCTGCGCGACAAGCGATTGCAGATCCGGATTGGTTCCGCAAGACGGAAGCCGGCGAGGGGCACCTCGTCCGCCGCTGCAAACTCACGAACTACTGCGAGGCTCTTGACGAGCGCCACAAGCAAGTCACCTGCCAACTATGGGATCGCAACTTCAGCATCCCCGACCCCGGCAGCACCGACACCGCGGCAATCAAAATGTCACACGACGGGCGACGACGCTTAATCGCGCCAACGTCGGTGGGTCTAGACGATCTAGAGGGCTAGTTGCCGAACCAACGGTGGAACGAATACTTCGTTCGCACCATATCCATACTCAAGTTGAAGCTCACCTTGATCATGCCGTAATTGTTCAGCTGTGTATCGGCCTCTTTGTAGTCACCGCGGCTCTGCCAGGTGTGTGCCCGACTGAGCATCAGACCGACACCGCTGCGCTGGTTTTCAACTGCGAGAAGGGCGCGGCCACTAACCAGAACACCTGAATGACGCTCTAAAGTGCGGTTTAGAGCGTGTCCAAGGAAACCGTCGATCTTGCCGCCCGCCCCCTCGGCCACCCAGACCTGGTGATCTACGGGATCTTCGCAGTAGTTGCGAATCCACTGCGACATCATCACCCCGGCATTGCGCCCGGGGAGGTGCTCGTCCAGGTGATAGCGGTTTAGCGTGAACGATCTTCCGGCCAGCTCGCACAGCTGCTCTCTGTCCTTGGCTTCCACTTCACGGACGATGCCGTCAAAACCGTACTCGCCTGGATCGATCACACCCGCGCCACGCCGCTCCGTGTCGTAAGTCATGGACACGAGTGTCTCCATGAGCCGAAACTTCGCCTCCGTCAACTCTTGGTACCCGTGTAGATCCGCGGAGTCCACACGCGCGGAGACGTGGACGTACCCCTCGCGAACGACGAGTGCTTCCAGCCGATCGAGAAGCTGGGCCCTCACCTCTCGAGGTGCTGGGTGGTCCGCCCGAATTAAGAAGTAGGGTATGCCCGCCATCGGCAAGCCGAAGAGCTCCGTGTCATACGGCAAGTTCTGCAACAACAGGAGTCCGGCGGGTCGTGAATCTCCCCTGTCAAATGCCGCGAGTCGAACCGTCCCTTGCTTGCGAGAGGAAGCGCCAATCTCCTCGGCCAAACACGCCAAGGAATCTCTCGAAGCAACTCGTTGAAGGCGCCGAAAATCGTCAAATGGATAGTCGTCAACAAGCGCGCTGATGAACTCAGAAGAGAGCTCGTCCAGCTCGCGCAGATCGACAGAGGGTACGTTCGAGGGTGATACAGGCATTCCCAAAGGATAGCAGAGCTCTCAAGCTACAGGGTCAGCCCTGTATGGCGGCGCGGTAAACGGCTGCCACGATCGTGTCGATGGCGGATGCCTTCAGGCCATCATAGAGCGGCAAGCGAATGATCGTCTCCGCCGCTTGCATGGTCACGGGTAGCTCGTCTTGCTTTCCGAGTTTCGCTTTGGCATACGGGGAGACGTGAAGGGGTTGGAAGTGGAAAACCGCACCAATCCCGTTCGCGCGAAGATCCTCTAAGATCGCCTGCTGCTCCTCAGGTGTGCGTGCTCGGAAGGCGTAGATGTGACCGTTATGGGTCGCACCTTTGGGGACGACGGGCCGACGGATCAACCCGAGTGCCTCGAGCTCTTCTAGCCCGCTGTGATAGCGGTCCCACAATTTGACCCGTCGTGCGGTCATCGCCGAGGCGCGCTTGAGTTGTACTTCCAAGAGTGCGGACAAAAGATCGGAGAGAACATGGCTCCCGCCAGGGCCAACCCATGTGTACTTGTCGACCTGGCCGCGCAAGAAAGCCGTTCGGTTCGTGCCTTTCTCTTGAATGATCTCACATGCTTCCGCCACCTTCTGGTCGTTGACCAGCAAAGCTCCGCCCTCGCCACAGCCCGCGTTTTTAGTCACATGAAAAGAGATACATCCCGCATCCCCAAAGGTACCCAAGTGGCGCTTGCGTGGTCCGCTGCCCTGATACGACAAAAGGCACTGCGCGGCATCCTCGAACAAGAGCAGGTCGTTGTCTCTGGCAAGCTTCTTGAATGCATTGATCTTGGCGGGCATCCCGGCGTAGTGAACGGGGAACAACAGCTTGGTCTTCTTCGTGATTCGCCGCGCTGTATCTTTGGGACACATGTTCATCGTGTCCGGCTCAATGTCACAAAAGACGGGTGTCGCCCCACAGGACAGGATCACATTGGCCTGGCTCACAAAGGCGAACGACGGCATCAAAACCTCGTCGCCTGGCCCAACGCCAGCCGCGGTTAGAGCAACTTCCATCGCCGATGTCGCACTGGGCATCAGCATCACGTACTTCGCGCCGGTTTTCTCTTTGAGGAGGTCGGCAACTCGCTTCGTGATGGCACCATTGCCGCCGGTGGTACCAGCGCGCAAGGCTTTTAGGATCGCGCGCTCTTCGGCGGCGCCGTAAGACGGCTCGTTATAAGGAATCTTCAAGTTGAACTCGATGCGCTTGAGGGGGGACCGGGGGCCAGGTAGAGGGCGACACCATAGCGAAATCGGGTAAAAAAACCCTCTAGAAATGGCTCCTACAAGGAGTTTGGGGCGAAATCGGGGTCCAAAAGTCCCCCTGCTAACGCCCGAAGAACCAGCGTCGCTTCGCTTTTTGGGGGACCGAACTTAGCGCGGCTTTCAAGGCGAGTGGCGCGGCGGGCACGGCGTCTACGCGCTGTTGTAATACCAACATTTCCGTCTCCATGCGCCCAATCGCGCGGGCCATATTGAGCCGGATGCGCTCGGCCTCTTGCAGTTTGGCTTCATAGGTCACGGAGACATCTTCGAGGCGCTTCTCGACCTTGTCGGCGTACCGCTGGAGGGAGCGCTCCACGCGATCGGCGGTCTTCAGCTCTCCGTCCAGACGGGCGTTCTTCAGCTCGACTTCACCAATCCGTGATTTCTGCTGCGAGAGTTGCAATCGCAGCTCCCTCAGCTTCGTCTGGTCAACTTCGGGCACCGGCACCTCGAGTTTGCCGCGAACTGGCATTCCGTAGCGCTTGATCAGCTCTGTCGAACACAAGGTTGCCACCAGCTCACCGCCAGCAACGTTTGCTCGCACTTGCAGCTCGCCCTTACGAGTCGCGGCGACCAGCTCATCCACTGGAACGCCAAAGCGCAGGGCCGCCTCTTCGGGAGGCAGCCAGAAAACCAAGGCTCCCGACCGCTCTTCTGTCCGCGGCGTATTCGCCGTCTCCTTCGTCATGGATCGCATCCCCCTCTCATGCCATATCTTCCTTGCTCGATCCAGTACCCCCATAAGAAAGGACGTTGGAAAGTCGGAATACGATTGGGACAGGGGACCCAATACGCTTTTCGATGCGTACACTGCCGACATGAGGATCCTTCGAACCGCCGCCGACATCAACTTCAAGTTGGAAGACCTGCCCCGCGTCCCTCACGCGGACCAGGTGCTGATGGTTGACCCGGCCGATTTCGATGTTCTGTACGCGATCAATCCGCACATGCTCGACGAGGATGGCAACTTGCTGGCGGTCGACAGAACCGAGGCTCGCCGCCAATGGTGGTGCCTCCGCGAGGCTGTCGAGTCCCTCGGAATACATGTCGATGTAGCGCCCCCCCTCGAGGGGTTCCCCGACGTTGTCTTCTGTGCCAATCAAGCGCTCCCTCTATCGAGCGCGATTACCGGTGGGCAAGCCGTTGCAATCGCATCTCATATGGCCAATGAACAGCGAGCTGGGGAAGTGCCCCATATTATCTCGTACCTGCGCGAGCTCGGCTATCAACCCAGCGCGCTCAAGCACCGCAACTTGCGACTGGAGGGCACCGGGGATGGTCTATTCCATCCGGGACGCAGGTTACTTTGGGCTGGCGTTGGACAGCGCTCGGAAGAAGGTGCATGGCTGGAGATCGCCCAGCGCTTCAATTTGACCGTAGCGCTTTTGCCCCTTGCCGATCCGGATTTCTACCACCTCGACACAGCCCTCGCGATACTGTCCGAAGATGCCTGCCTATGGTTTCCCCAGGCATTCACCCCCGAGGCGCGCGAGCTCATCGAGGCCCTAATCCCAATGCGGATTGAAGCGCCGGAAGACGAGGCGCGCCACCTATTCGCTTGCAACGCCTTCTCCCCAGATGGTGAAACGGTTCTCCTTCAGCGCGGCAGCGAAGTCACAAACGAGCGCCTAACTAGCGCGGGCTTCCGAGTTCTCGAACTCGACACGTCCGAGTTCCTAAAGTCCGGCGGTTCGGTGTTCTGCATGAAACTGCACCACGGCCCGTACTAGAAAGTTCTCCTTGGCAGCGCACCGGGGGCCCCTTCGTCCCCATCGGGAAAGAGATATTCGCCAGACCCCACAATTACAAATAGGCAAAGTTCAAGAGTCGGCCGCGGCCCCATTTCGGGGAAAATATGGGCTCGTCTGTGCGGCATGATCTTGGTGGTCAGTGGTGCTGCCCTGCTTGCAACAGCTGTATCGAAGTCACTCCATGCTACACCTTCGGCAGTCGTATTCTGATTTTGCATGGTGTCGCGCTCCATCCTCGAAACTGGATCTCAGCATAGATGCCTAAAACGATGATGCCCTGGAGCGAGTCGTGCCCACCCCGGCGCGGGCCTCCAACTGCTTTTGAGCCGCCTCCGGAGAGCCGATTTGCTGATGCCCCTCTGCTTTTGAGCCGCCTTCGGATAGCCGATTTACTGGTGCCCCTGTTGCACTGCAGCAGGCAGTGCGGGCCGGTCCCGTAAGCGTCTTCGACAACTCGAATGGCTCCAGAGAAACCGTCCAAGCAATCGGGTAAAGTGCGGCGGCTCTATTTTGCACCTCTTAAATACCTGTGATGAAATCCCTTGTTGTTTCAAACCTATTGCTACTCGTCCTGGCCACGGCACAGCCGTCCTTAGCCCTGGCGCCAGCTCCCCAACCCGCTGCATCTCGATTCGAGGGAGCGAGAAGCGCCGAAGACGTCTCCAAACTTCTCGAGGGAGTCACGAACCTCGGAAGGCCCGGACAATCCCTCCCCGGTGAAGTCATTGCATTCGGCGAGAGCGCATTCCTCGTCGCGAGCGCTGGTAAGAACGAAGCCGAACGAGGCACGATCGGTGCCGCCAACTTCCACAAGGGGGCTGTCGTTGCCTTTGGTCACTCCTCGTTCCTGGAGTCGTGGGAAGTCGGAGGCGACGGGGAGCGGTTCCTTGCGAATGCGATTCGATGGAGTGGCGGAGTTGAACATCCGCGGGTCGCCTACTTAGGGGGCGGGGAGGACCTCCGCAACCGGCTGGAAGGAAGCTTCCCCGACTCGTCCTCGCACCGCACGTTTGCCGACCTTCCCAAGTTGGGCAAGGGCATCGATGTTGTCGTGTGGGTCGGTGGCGCACTGGATAGCGAGCAGCTCGAGGACTTGCGCGCTTTTGTCAAACGCGGCGGTGGAGTGCTTCTTGGAGTTTGCCCATGGGGCAATCAACAGATCTGGGATGGACAGGGAAAGGGGAAGTCGATTCGCGTCGACCTTGCGCAGAATCAATTTTTGGTAGAGATGGGCTTGGTCTTAGGAGATGCGACCATTGGCGACGCGACCTACACGTTGGCTTCGGCGGGCGAGCTGCCCCATGCTGGCCGGGCGGTCGCAGCGGCGATCGCGTATATCCAAGGCGAGGAGGGACGGATCGATGTCGTCGTAGAGCCCGGAGCCGCGGCATCTCAGGTCGCTGGCCTATTGCGCGCACTGCCCGCGACTCCAAACACCTTCCAACAGCAGATTGAGGCCGCTTTGAGGGACTCTGCCTTTCGAGAACACGTTCCCGCCAAAGGTAGACCAACCCTAAAGAGTAACGTCGCCGGACACCTCGGAATGCTGCTCGCCACCGAGACGTGGAAAGATGCTGCGCCAGAGGACATCGAAGCCGCACCCGGTTCGGACTTCTTTCCGGGCGCGGTCCCCAAAATCGCCAAACGCCTCAACAGAACGGTCGATTTTACCGAGGTGCAAGCGCGCAATGGCGGGTGGCTCTCGACAGGGCTTTACGCTGGGGCTGGCGAGGTGATTCGCGTCTCCCCGGGCACGGTTGCTGCGGCGGAAGGTTGGAAGATACGTATAGGATCTCACAAGGATCAACTGTGGCAGAAGGACTCTTGGTCTCGCTGGCCGGAGGTCACTTTGGAGCGGCGCATCGATGTGCAAAAGAACGGCGCGTTTGAAGTGGCGAGCCCATTTGGAGGTTTGATCTACCTCGTCCCCGGAGAGGGGGCAGGCGAGGCGAGCTTTACTATCTTTGGTGCCGTCGAAGCGCCTCTGTTTATTCTCGGCGACAAGCAGAGCAAAGCGGAGTGGAAGAAGCGACGGGAAGCTCCGGCGCCTTGGGCTGAGCTTGTCTGTGAGGGGATGATTCTAACCGTGCCCGCGGGTGCGATTCGCGAGCTGGAAGACCCGACCTCACTCATGGAATATTGGGAGCGCGCGGCGGAGTGTTACCCGGAGTTGCGAGGTGAGCCCCAGCCCGCACGAGCGGAGCGTATGGTAGAGGACATTCAGATCAGCGCGGGCTGGATGCATTCCGGTTACCCCGTGATGACCCATGGTGCCGAGCGTACGGACCACTCGGCCTCCGTGGATCTCAAGACACTCACGACAGTGGGAAACTGGGGCTACTTTCACGAATTCGGGCATAACGCCCAACGAAGAGAGTGGACCTTCGAGGGCACCGGTGAGGTCACCAACAATCTGTTTAGCCTCTACCTCGGAGAGAAAATGGCCGGGATCGAGCCGTGGGACAATCCCTGGTTAGAGAACCAGAAGGGTAAGCCCGCGAAATACTTCGCTAGTGGCGCGAAATTTGATGAGTGGAAGAAGCAACCGGGCCTGGCATTGATGATGTATGCAACGGTACAGCGCGAGTTTGGATGGGCTCCTTTCCAGGCGGCCTTTAAGGCGTACCTGACCGCTCCCAAAGAAGAGACTCCAGTCACGGAGGAAGAAAAACGAAGCGTATGGCTTGTTCGACTATCCGAAGCATTAGGGCGTGATCTCGGCCCTTATTTTGAGTATTGGGGTGTTCCGACTTCAAAAGAAGTCCGCGCAAAACTGGTACATTTTGAACCCTGGATGCCAAAGGAGTATGGACAGCCGTAGGCGATTCCAGGCGCACTTGCTAGGATCACAGCACTAAAAGTGGGCCCATAGCTCAGTCGGTTAGAGCAGGGGACTCATAATCCCTTTGTCGTAGGTTCGAGTCCTACTGGGCCTACCATTTTGGACCTGGGCCATTGGGCTCCCCACGGCGAAAACTTCCCGCAGAAATTCGGCGGGCTGTCCCTCCCAAGAGCGAAGGACAGGGTTGTGGCGCTCGACGGGAGAGAGCCTGCCAAAACTGCACCTGCGCAAACCCCGGATCTGCCTCGCCTCGGAGACAGTCTCAGCGCATGGATGTATTCCTTCAGCCACGAGCAGAATATCTAAATGCTCGACAAGTTGACACGGTGGGCCAACGAGCCGAGAACGCCGACCCTACGGGCACCAACAAAGGTCAAACCTCCCGAGTGGAGACTTCGGCCTTTGGCCGCCACCTCCGGATTCCCCAAGACGGAGGCCAGCACTTGGCGAGGACCTAGATCGTCAGAACTAAGACGCCACTGGCAACGCTTGATGACCCCACTCTTTCGATTCTTTGATCTCAAAGAGTTCGTTCGCCGTGTAGCAGTCCCCCGTTCTCCGTTGACTCGGCCGTCAAAGTCGCAGCTACGTGAGATTGCTCGTGCGACTCTTCAGCGGTACTAGCCTGGGACATGTGTGGACGCACACTTCGCAGCTCATCTGAGCTCATCTGTTTTTTCGCGGCACAGAGTGACCCTCTGCCGTGTGCGGTACGGATGTGCCGGTGAAGTGATCAGAAGTGTGCGGCACGGTATGTTTGGTAACCGTCAACGGCCCCGTTCCCCAAGTGCTGCTAAGTGCTTCTTTTCAAGGATACGAGCCTGGGACAAGCGGTGCTATACACTTCGAAGCGCCCTTGAGTTGATCTGAACTCTCCCGCGGCAGGGAGCGACCCTCTGCCGTGTGCGGTACGGATGTGCTGGTGAAGTGATCAGAAGTGTGCGGCACGGTATGTTCGGGGTGCTCCTGTGTATTTTGGAAGTAGGTTGCTCTGTATGTCCACGTAAGAAGCGCCGTCGTGCTGGTTGTCCAGCACGACGGCGCTTCTTACGACTGCGTGCTCCGGGGGGAGCTAGGCGCCCTTTTGGACATGCACGTCCATTTGTGGGTACGGGATCGAGATGCCTTGCTCGTCGAAGGTCAGCTTGACCTTCTCGGTGACGTCGGAAAGGACGTCCCAATAGTCAGCGCTTTTGACCCATGGGCGGACCTTGAAATTTACACTGGAGTCGCCGAGATCGTTGATCGCGATCGTGGGGGCTGGGTCCTTAAGGATCCGGCTGTCGGCGGCGATGATCTCCGTCAAGACCTTCTTAGCAAGTAGCAGGTCATCGCTGTAGCCAATGCCAAAAAGCATGTCGACGCGGCGGGTGTCACGCGCCGAATAGTTTGTGATCGTGCCACCGAAGATCGAGCCATTGGGGACGATGATCTCGCGGTTGTCGCCCGTCTTCATGATCGTAGTGAAGATGGTGATGTTCTCGACGACGCCGGTAGTGCCACCCGCCTCGACAAAGTCGCCATTCTTGAAGGGGCGGAAGACGATCAACATGACACCGGAGGCGAAATTGTTCAACGAGTTCTGCAACGCGAAGCCGACTGCTAAGCCTGCGGCTCCAACAAGAGCCACCATCGACGAGGTGTCAAAGCCGAGCTTGCCAACCGCTGCGATGATTACAAATAGCATCATCGCACCGCTAACAATCGAGCCAAGGAAGTTGATCAGGATCTCATCCATCCCCGAACGCGTCATCAACTGCTTCACAGCCTTGACAACCATTTTCACAACCATCTTGCCGACGACAAAAATGAGAAGGGCGACCACGAGATTCGTCAGCCACTCTATGCCGCTCACTCGAACAGTATCGATATAGCCCTGGATCGTTGTGAGCGTCTCCGGTGAAGTACCTGATAAAGTTTCCGCAGCGGCAGAGCTGTCGGTGTCTTGCAGAAGCATGAGAGGAAGGGACAGATTCATGGTTTTTTGATTTGAGGGGTCCTAGGAGTGCGTCATCCGGCAGCCCGGATACTTATTCGTTGCAATGCAAGCAAACAGAGTGCGTGATTCTAACGGGTTCTCCCTGTTAGGGTGGGGCTTCCGAATCAACGAGGCAACAATATGACCGACCGAACAAACCAGCCCCCCTCTCCATCTTCTCTGTCCCGGCGCGCCTTCCTCAAGGGTGGCGTCGTCGCGAGTTTGACTGGCGCCGCCGTCGCCGGCCCCAATGGGACCGAATCCGTCAGCGTCACAAGGGAATCCGCAATTGCGACTTCGCTCAAGGGCAAGGTGGCTGTCACGCTTGAGATCAACGGCGCAGCGCGTGACGTCTCCGTCGAGCCGCGCACGACCTTGCTAGGCGCCCTGCGCGATCACCTCGAGCCCGCCCTCACCGGCACCAAGCTCGTGTGTGACGGCGGGAATTGTGGTGCCTGCACGGTCCTGATCGATGGAGCCCCCGTGGCCTCCTGCATGACCCTCGCCCTTGATGCCGTCGGCCACAACATCCGAACCATTGAGGGGCTCGGCAAGCCCGACGATCTCAGCGTTGTGCAAGAGGCATTTTGCGCCGAGGACGGCCTCATGTGCGGATTCTGCACTCCAGGATTTGTCATGGCCATTACAGCTGAACTCGAATCCAACCCCCGGGCGACACTCGACGAGCTCAAGAACTCCTGTGCCGGCAATCTCTGCCGCTGCGGAACCTACCCCCAGATTTTTGACGCCGCCGTGCGCGCAGCAAGAGGAGCCTCGAAATGAGCACTACGCCCCAGCAGAACGCCGATGAACTAGCTTGGCCCGCTCCAGAGAAGCGCCGCTCCATCGGCAAGGACACACGCCGTATCGATGGCCCTGCGAAAGTGACCGGCATGGCTCGCTACAGCCATGACGTGCGCCTACCCGGAATGGTCTATGCCCGATTTGTCACCTGTGCGTTACCCGCCGCAGCTATCGAGCTGGACCTCACTGCCGCCCTCGCCGTCCCCGGCGTTGTCGAAGTGGTGCGCGTCGTCGGCGACTCGACCCTTTACCTCGGCCAACCCATCGCTGCAGTTACAGCCGAAACCCCGGAAGCCGCTGCCGAAGGAGCTCGCGCTGTTGCGGTCACACTCACCGAGCTTCCCTGGGCTGTCACGGCGGAGCAGTCGCTCGCACCGGATGCGCCGAAGGTCAATCCGCGCGGCAACATCGGCCGTGAACGGACGCAAGAGGAGGGAGACATCGAGGCGGGTTTCGCAGCCAGTGATGCCATTGTCGAGGCCACCTACACCATCCCAATTCAACACCACTCCTGCCTAGAAACCCACGGAATGGTAGTCGACTACCGCGGAGGCGACTCGGCGGTCATCCACGGCTCGGTCCAAGGCACCTTCGCACTTCTCGATGGGCCGCCCGATTCGCTCGGACTGGACGCCTCGATGGTCGAGGGTGACGTCCAGCACATGGGGGGCGGCTTCGGATCGAAGTTTGGCATTGGCATCGAAGGCAAAATCGCCTGTGAAATCGCCAAGCGGCTCGGACGCCCCGTTCACCTGATGATGGACCGCGAAACCGAGTTCCACGCGTCTGGAAACCGAAGCGGCAATAGCGTCACCATCAAAGCCGGAGCATCCAAGGATGGCGTGATTCAAGCGCTTGTGGCGGACTCCAACAAACTCGGTGGTCTGTCTGGCGGCTCCTACGCCGGGCTGCCCTATGTCTATTCCGTCGCGAACTTCTCAAGCACCTCACGCTCGGTTTATACGAACACAGATGGCAACCGGGCCTTCCGCGCACCCGGTCATCCGCAGGCCAGCTTTGGTATGGAGAGTCTCATCGATGAGCTAGCCTACGCCATAGGAAAGGACCTTGTCGAAATGCGCCTCGCGAACCTTCCCGACGATGAGCAGCATAGTGTTTGGAGGCGCCAACTGCGCCGCGTCGCCGACGAGATCGGATGGAACGAACACCCGTACAAATCGGCGCCCGGACCGCACAAAGTTGAAGGTGGTAGAGAGTACGTCGAAGGCATCGGCTTTGGCATTTCGGTTTGGGGTGGCGGTGGCTACCCAAGCTGTGAAGTTGAGGCGCGGGTAGATCGCGAGGGCAGCCTCATCGTCTCCGTCGGTGTGCAAGACCTTGGAACCGGCTCTCGGACCCTGGTCGCGATGGTCGCGGCGGACGAGTTCGGCCTTGAAGTCCATCAAGTCACAGCCCGGATCGGCAATACGAGATTCGGAAACGGCGTGATGTCGGGGGGCAGTGTCACAACGGCCAGCCTCGCGCCTGCCGTCAAAGATGCATCGAACAAGATGCGCGCGGCTTTGATCGCGCTCGTCGCGACGAACACCGGCAAAGACGCGAGCGCACTCTCGTTCGCGGATGGCGGCGTAATTGTGGGCGACGGCTTGCGAGTGTCCTGGAGAGACGCCTGTGCCCTCTGCCCCGCGGGTGGACTCACCACGCACGGCGTCTTCCAAAAGGCCTTGCAGTCGAGTGGCGTTCACGGCGCCCAAGCCGCACGCGTTCGCATCGACCTAGTCACGGGTGAGGTCAAGGTCCTGAAGATGGTCGCGATTCACGATATGGGGATCGCGCTCAACCCGATGGCGGTCCGAAGCCAGATCCAAGGTGCCATGGTCCAAGCGGTCTCCTACGCGCTCTTCGAGGAGCGCTTGATCGACGCGGATCTCGGCATCGCTCTCAACCCCAACTTCGAGTCCTACCGCTTAGCGAATGTCCACTCGATACCCGAGATGACCGTCATCATTGATGACGAGGATGGGCGCGGGGTCATCGGCATTGGCGAGCCGCCCGCTATCCCCGGTATCGGTGCGATCGCCGGCGCGATTCAAAACGCTTGTGGTGTGCGCGTGCGCGACATGCCCCTCTCCCCCACCAAAATCCTCATTGGCTTGGAAGAGCTGCGCAGGAGCTAACCCCATGAAAGATTTCGAATACATTCAGCCCGAAACTGTCGAGGCTGCGACGGCCGCACTGGCGACCAAAGAGAACGCGGATTGGGCCACGGCGAAAGCACGCGTCTTCGGTGGCGGGCAGGACTTGCTTGGCGAGATGAAGACTGGACTCGAAGAGCCCAGCGCGCTGGTCAATGTCAAGTGGATCCAAGGTCTCGGCGGTGTGACGCAAGCCGATGGTGGCAACCTTAAGTTTGGCGCAACAACCAAGCTGCGGGCGCTAGAAGGCCTGTTCTCAAGTGGCGCTTTTCAGGTCCTCTCCGAGGCGGCCAAGACGATTGGCAGCCCGCAGATTCGGACGCAGGCGACTCTCGCCGGCAACCTGTGCCAGCGCCCGCGCTGCCTGTACTACAGGCGGCCCGAGGCCAAGTGCCTAAAGAAGGGTGGTGACGAGTGTTTTGCCTACGGTGGCTACAACAAGTTCAACGCGATCTTGGGCGGCGGCCCCTCTTACATCGTACACCCATCTGATATGGGCCCAGCTCTGATGGCGCTCGATGCGCAAATCGAGATCAGCGACTCGAAAGGCACCACGGAGATGGCGCTTGATGATTTCTTCACGCTTCCCAGCGACGGCGACGTCACGCGCGAAAATGTGCTGCGCCCCGACCAGGTCGTCATCTCCCTGCGTACCGGCCTCGACACGCCCTCCGAGTGGCGAAGCACCTACTTGAAGTTTCAGGAGCGCGACGGCTTTGACTTCGCGCTATCGGCGGTCGCGCTTTCGCTGCGCGTGCAAAATGGGGCGATCACAGATGCGCGCATTGTGCTCGGTGGCGTAGCACCACGACCGTGGCGCTGTCGCGAAGCCGAGCAGCTGCTGCTTGGCAGCATGGAAGCCGCGAGCCTAGCCAAACGAGGCGCCGCAGCTGCAGACGCCGCACTCCTAGGTGCGGAACCGCTGGAGCATAACGCCTACAAAGTGCCTCTCACTAAAGGCCTTCTCCAACGCGCCCTTCGTCAGCTAACCGCTTAAAACTACCATGGAAACCAACCGAGAAGACGGCGCCGCCAACGGGACGACCGGACTGAACAAGAGCCCGTTCTGTAGCAAGCTTCGGACGAAGAAGTATTACTTCTTAAATGGGCCGGCGATGGTCGAGGGCGACCTGCTGGATGCGAGTAACGATTGCTGGTGCAAAGAGACCATGCAGCGAGTGGGCCCCGACGGCGTTGTGGTCGACCCCGAAGATTGCCAGAAAGGCCGCGGCTGCTACAACGGCTAAGCCCAGCCACCGATGACCCTTCTCCTACCTGACGTCTCCACGGCCACACTGGTGGTCGTGGGTGTCGTCGCTCTCAACGTGGTGACCTTCGCCCTTTGGGGGGTCGATAAATGGAAGGCCTCCCGCGGCAAGTGGCGAGTCCCGGAGAAGATCCTCCTGCAGCTCGCTTTCGTAGGAGGATGGCCCGCCGCGTGGATCGGCGCTCACCACTTCCGGCACAAGAGCTCGAAGCTGCGCTTCCGGCGCAAATTAATGGTCGCAACTCTCCTGAACTTAGCGGTTGTTGCGGGACTGATCTGGGCGACTCGGTAGTTCCTCGCTACCCTCATCGCATGCCTAAGTTTGAATGCACCGTTTGTGGAGAGGGATTTGAGGTCCCCCAAGCCGCCCTCGACAAGTACTCCGGTTGGGAACCGAAGTTTTGCCGCGCGCACTCGCCCGCCAAGAAGACCAAAAGCGCGCCGAAGAAGCGCAGCTTTGGCGGCGGCGGTTCCAAACGCGAGGAGAACTTAACGCGCGCCCAGGTCCTCGAGAAATACACCGGGGGTCCCGACTTTGGCGTATTCACCGATGGCAGCTCGATCCCGAACCCCGGTCCCGGCGGCTGGGGCATGGTGTGGGTTGAAGACGGTGTAATTGTAGAGGAGCGCCACGGTGCCGACGACCACACGACAAACAACCGTATGGAGCTGCGGGCGTTGATCGAGGCGTTTCGGGTGTTACCCGAGGACGCCGCCATCACCGTATTCACCGACAGCCGCCTCTGCGTGGACACGATCACGACGTGGGCCCCGGCCTGGGAGAAAAAGGGCTGGAAGAAAAAGAGTGGCGAGATCAAGAACCTTGAGCTTGTCCAAGAGCTCTTGGCTCTCTATCGAAAGCACCCCGACTGCGCTCTCGAATGGATCGCAGCCCACTCGGGCAACCTGTGGAACGAGTACGCGGACAGCTTGGCGACCGCCTGGAACCGCTCCATCTTGTAATACTCCCGAAAGTGCACCGTAAGCACTTTTATGATTCGCCCCCTCTTCGCTGTCACCGGCCTGACTCTTGCCAGTGTGTTTGCTCTCCGCGCCTTAGGTTATGGTGCGCCCGAGACTTTGCAACCCGCGCATATGCCCCTAGAGGCGTGCTCGCGTGTTGTCCGAGGCGCCGTGGAGCTCGACCTATCCCCGGCGTGGGATAGCCTACCGAGCGCATGGCAAGACGACCTCAATCAGCTCGTCGACGAGCTGGAAAAGGGTGCCAATCCAGATCTCTGGGAGCGTACCTTCCGTCTCTTGGGTCGTCTGGATGGATTCCTCCGCGCTCAGCCGGATTTGATCTGCTCGAGTGCACGCCTAGGAGTGCTAACCGGCGCTCCAGAGGATGCTCCGACCGAGGCACGCGCCACCCATCTCGAGCGCATTCGCAGCCGCGCGGCTGCGCTCCTCACAACCGTAACTGAGAGTGGACTGGGCGACTCGGACAACCTCTCCTACCTCGACCTACGCGAGCTCGCAACCGACTTTCTCCCCTCGATACAAGGCGAACTCCAGGCAATCAACGGCCACGAAACCGACACGTTGATCTCACCTGAGCTCGCGGCGACCTTAGTCTCACGCGCTGACGATTTTGACGCTGACACCTCCGACCAAGCGGGCTATATCCAGGGGACAAGGAGTGTCGCGATTGACTACGCGCCAGGCCTCACGCGCGACGTTGCGTTTGTCAAGGTGGACGGGCGCTGGTGCGACGCCTCCTTGGCCTCGGGTTGGGAGGCGATGATGAGCCGGGCGAGCGCACAGATCGCAGTGTGGACGGCCAACACAACGTCCGGCGAGCTCGAGTTTTCCAGAGGACTGCTCGATGCATTCGAGGCTGGAATGACGGCTCTTGAAGAGGCCGCAAGTACCGAGGACCTCGACGCCGCTCTGGACGCGACAACGGGGAAAGTTGGCGCTCTGTTGATGCGCCAAAAGTTGAAGTCCTTGTTGAAAGGCTAGGGCTTGCGTAGATAGCGCAGAAAAGTCTCACCCATCTGGGCGCGTGCGCGCAGACCCGTATTACGCTTTCTCCATGGAACTCTCCCTCGAAGCCGAGAAAGCTGGCGCCTCCCTCATTCGGGTCTCCCGCAAGCTCTCGCGCGCTTGTTCCAAGCTCACCTTTGCCGAGCCCGTCACACACGTCTACAACCCCCTGGACTATGCGCGGAGGTCCCACGAGGTCTTCCTAGCTCGTTTCGGTGGAGCTTTCGCAAACTCAAGGTGCCTCGACGCGCCGCGCGCGATTCTGTTGGGCATGAATCCGGGGCCATGGGGTATGGCGCAAACTGGGATTCCATTTGGTGACGTCTCGCGGTGTCGCGAGTGGCTGGGTATAAATGAGTCCGTCCAAAAGCCCCAAAACGAGCACCCCAAGCGGCCAGTTACCGGCTTCGAATGCTCGCGAAACGAAGTCAGCGGGACGCGTGTGTACGAGTTCGCCGAGGAGGCGTTCCAAACACCCGAGGCCTTTTTCGCGCGCTTCTACATCGTGAACTACTGTCCGCTGTCGTTCATGGAAGAGTCCGGCAAAAACCGCACCCCCGACAAGCTGCCCGCCGAAGAGCGCGCGCCTCTCTTTGAAGCATGCGACTTTGCGCTCCTACGCACAGTGCAGATTCTGCGTCCAAACCTCGTCGTCGGCGTCGGCGCCTTCGCCGAGGCCTGCGCACGCCGCGTGCTCGGCAAGCAGCAAGTTCGTCTGGGGTTGAGCTTCGGACGCATGCTCCACCCCTCACCCGCCTCTCCCATCGCCAACCGAGGCTGGGCCGCTGCGGCCCGCAAGGATTTGGTGGGCTTAGGCCTGCTCGCACAGTAATGCCGCACCATCAGCCCATTTCGCACGCCGCCCTTGTGAAGTTGCTGACCCCCACCAAAGAGCATGCTGAATAAAAATCGGGTACCTCAACCACCCTCACAAAGGGGAAGCTACAGAGGAGAGCCTCGCACTCCACCGTGATCGAAGCCTAGTCAAACGTGCCATCTTCACGTCCGAAGAGATCGCCTGTCTGCGCGCCTGTGATTCTCGATGTCTATAGGGACATCCCCCCCGATATGCGCGCCGGGCGCACCTCGATAGAGAACGCCGAGATGTTTTGCTACGAGATGTTCAACCGAAGCCCGCTTTCCCAAAAAGCAATCGCCAAGGATGGAATCCTTTCGGTCATCGAGCCCTTGCTTGGATCAGATTGCCACTGGGTCAACTGTACGGCTTGGAGGAATCCAGCTGGGAAGGAGCACGCGCCACGAGGGCAGGAGTGGCACATCGATCGCGGGCCGCACGTCCCCCGCGAGCCCGGCATTGAGTGGCCTTTGAACATCCACTACCCCGTGTTTGTCATCGCCACTCACATCTTCCTACAAGACGTCGGTCCCGACGATGGCCCGACGCTCGTGGCCGCTGGAAGCCACACCTCGGGGCAAGTTCCTCCCCAAGCGAATCTCTGGGATCTAGAGCTCCGATTCAAGGGGCAAGGTCTGCTGATGCAGACCGCACGCGCTGGCGATGTGGGCTTTTTTATCTCCGACGTCTGGCGCCGCCGCTTACCCCCAACGACCACAAGTGCGGGCCGGTTCTTTTTGCAGTCCAACGATGGCCGACGCGAAGTCGCCCAGCGAGTCCGCCCAACGGATATGGCAAATCACGTAGCGGAAGAGTCCCGAGCACGGGCAAAGACGGAGCGCGAGCTAATCGGATTGCACAGGCAGGTGTCCTACGACGGTTAGCCTGCGGGGAGATCGCTCCTGGAGAGTCCTAACCGTGGATGTAGGCCTCGCGGCCCTAGGGGAGTCACCCCCCCCGCGTGTGCATCTCCAAATGTGGGTTGTTGCCCTCGACCTTAAACGCCGCTCGCTCTTCTTGCTGTAAGCGCTGCTCTGCGCCATTGTCATCTCGCTTCTTCCAGTCGCCCAACAAGAGTGCGCGCATATGGTCGTCACTGACTCCGGCCCGCAGCTCGGTGAGCAAGTTCAGGCCGAGCTCAGCATAAAGGCACTTGAACCACATGCCGTCTGCCGTCACGCGCGAACGATCGCAGGATCCGCAGAATGGCTCCGTAGTGGAGGCGATGATTCCGAAGACCTGGCCCGCGAGGTCGCGGCCCTTCCACACTGCCCCTGGGGGTAGCTGAAAGCGTGCGGCCGGCGCGCTACCTTGCACGCCATAGGACACGGGACGGACGCCGAAGCCTTCCTCGAAGAGGTCGAGCATGTCCGCGCGCGAGATCACCTTTTCCTTAGTCCATTCCTGAGCCCCGGGGACGTCCATGTATTCGATGAAGCGAACTTCGATGTCGCGGTCCGCACCAAAGGCGATCATGTCGCAAAACTCGTCATCGTTGACACCTCGCATGGCGACAGTATCCAACTTGGTTCCGGTGAAGCCGGCTGCGGCAACCGCGTCCAGACCAGCGAGCACCTGCCCGAGCGAGTCGCGACCGCTAATCGCCTTGACCCGCTCTTCCCGGAGCGAATCCAAGCTAATCGTGAGGCGCGAGAGCCCCGAGTCTTTCAAAGACTGCGCCAACTTGGCAAGCCCCAACGCATTGGTCGTCATGGCGACCTCCTCAAAACGCCCCGCGGCGCAAATCATGGCGACGAGCTTCTCGGCATTTTTGCGGAGTAGCGGCTCGCCACCCGTCAACCGCAACCTCGTCACACCGATGTCAGCGAACAGGCCCGTGAGTCGCAGAATCTCCTCAAACGACAAGATATCTTTCGAGGGTAGCCAGGTGTAATTCTCTCCAGGCATGCAGTACTCGCATCGCAAGTTACAGCGGTCCGTGATGGACATGCGCAAGCTGTGAAGGGGCCGATTGCGAAGGTCAACTGGAAACGTAGGGTTCAGCATAACGAGGCCCATTGTACCTGCTGACGGCCAAGGAGCGGTCGGCGCGAACCCAACAAAAGGGCCCCCCTTCGTTTTACCCGCAAGGGGGCATGGGGAGATCGCTCCCCCGGCCCCGACCAAGACGGAGCGAACGCAAGTTTAGCGGTCATAGCAAAAAAGGGGGTGGAGGAATTAGGAGGTTGGGACCCAGCACTCAATCCAAATTTCAGCCGTCTCTCCGTCCGGAACCCGGATGCACCCAGCAACACCATGGCCGCCGAACGCTCAAGTAAAGTCACCCACCGCACCACCCAGGTAGACCTCTCATGGAGCGGGGCGCGACTCTTCGACTACCTCTCGACGATGTGACACTGCATGCAGTTCGAGCGGGAGGGGTGATCCGTTTTCAGACCGGCATAGCCGAACTCGCCATGGCATGACAAGCAGGCTGTGCGCATGAGTGTTCCGTGGGGGATCACCGGTGGAGCTCCCGCCATCGAGGAGATCCCTTTGCGCTCGGGGCGATCGCCGCTGAAGTTATTACCGGGCACGAGGAGCTCGTCAAAGAGCCGGTTCTCCTGCTCGACATGGCATTGGGTGCAGTTCGCCATCGTCACATGGGGCATCGGGTGCGCGACCTTTTTCCCTATCTGAATCCCTTCCATGTGACAGTCGAGGCAGGTCTTCGATCCGGCCGTGTACGACGAAGAGTGAGGCATAACCGGGGGGGCGCCCTCAAAAGAGCGCAACTCCGCGCGAGCCGCGAGCGACTTAGCCCGATCGGCTTCGCGATCTAGAGAGGTCTTGTACCTGCCAACGCGGCCGCGATTCCACGGCGTGGGGTTCGAGATCCAACGCGTATTCGACAGCGCGTTGTCCAGCTCTGTCAGAACCCCAGACTGACCGAGGGGGGCAGCCGCAGGTGCCACATAGACCTCCTCAGCGACCACGGCGGCCACATTCATGACTACCAGCGGCGGCACTACCGCCGCGACAACATCCTCGGTTGCGCCCGTATTGCGCTGTAGATCAAGGGGACTCCCGGGGTCGGATTCCCCGCCAGCTCCTTCGTCCAAGGCACCGGTCACCTCGGGAGTTTTCAGCTGAATGGCAACGGGGGCCTCTGGTGAGTCCTTCTCCCTTTGGTCGCCGGCACAGGCGCCGAAACTAAGGCTGGCGGCAAAGACAGCTCCCAAGAGCAGCGTGCGCCCGCGGACCTTTTTGATGTGTTTGGGGTACATGGGAACCTCTTACTCTTCGACGGCCTTGGTGACTTCGACAGCGCACTTTTTATAGTCGGGCTGCTTGGAAATCGGGCAGGTCGCATCGAGGGTTAGTTTGTTGATGAGGAGGTTCTCGTCGAACCACGGGACAAAGACGGAGCCAACAGGTGGTTCGCCTCGGCCCCCAATACTGGCGGGTAAGACGAGCTCACCACGGCGCGTCCGCAAGCGAACGGAGTCCCCGTTGCGAATGCCTTTGTCGCGGGCATCCTTGGCATTCATCTCAACATAAGCGCCAGGCATGGCTGCGTTCAACTGAGGGACACGGCTCGTCATCGTACCCGAATGCCAGTGCTCAACCACGCGACCGGTGCACAACCATGAGGAGTACTCTTCGTCGGGCATTTCTGGAGGGGCTTCGTATTCGCGCGCCCAGATCTGCGCCTTGCCGTCATTTGTTTTCGAGTGGTAGAAGTCGATCTCCTTGCCCTCGGCAACGTAGGGATCATCGAATCCCGCAAAGCGCCAGCGCGTCTCGCGGAAGCTTCCGTCTGGCTGCTCGACCACAGGCCAACGCATACCTCGCGTCGCGACAAGTGCATCGTAGGGAGCGACATTCTTATGCTTCATAAAAGTGAAGCCGCGGTACTCGCTGTAAAGGGCCTTGTCCACGTTGACGTCGTAGTAGTGCTCCCACTTCCAAGACTCGACTTCCTTTCCATTGTCGTCGAAGAACCGGAATAGGAACTCGCCGTCTTTGTCCTTCATCCCCTCGTGCCCCAGCTCGAACAAGCGCCGGGCAACCGCAAGGGTCTGCCAGCAATCGTCGCGAGCGCCTTCGGGCGGGTTCACCATTTTGAACCACTGCTGCGTCCGTCGCTCGGAGTTGCCGAAGACTCCATTCTTCTCCACCCACAGCGCCGCGGGCAGAATCAAATCCGCTTCGACCGTTGTGGCGGTCGGGTAGACATCCGAGACAATCAGGAACTTATCGGTACAGTTGTTCTTATTGAAGAAGAGCTTGTCGACGTTCGGCAGCGACTGCGCTGGGTTCGTTACCTGAACCCAGATCGTGTCTACGCTGCCACCCTCGGTGCAGAACTCCTCGAACATCTTTACGGTGTGCGTGCCGGGAACCGGGTTGATGCGGCCCTTCGGGAGGTTCCAAAGCTCTTCGGAACCAGTTCGGTGCGCTTCGACAGCGATCAATCGACCGCCGGGAAGGAGGTGGGCTAAGCAGCCAACCTCGCGAGCCGTCCCACATGCTGAGGGCTGCCCCGTCAAACTTTGAGGACCATCACCCGGCTTCCCAAAGTGGCCGGAGAGCAGGTGGATGCCATGGGCTTGGGTGTTGACCGCAGTGCCGCGCGTGTGCTGGTTCATTCCCATGCACCACAGGCTAACGATCTTCAGCTTGCGGTTGCCGAACAGGTCGGCCAGCATGCGGATGTCGTCCGCGGGTACACCGGAGAGCTCCTCGACATACTCGGGTGTGTACTTGGCAAGCGTGTCCTTGTAGGCCTCAAAAGTCGACGGGACTCCAAACAGGCTCGGCTTGACTTCGTCCTCGCGGAAGTTGCAGTACTTCTCGACAAACTCCTTGTCGTAGGTGTCGTTCGCAAGCAACAGATGGGCGATACCGTTAAAGATAGCCTGATCGGTATGCGGGCGGAAGTTCAGATAGTGATCCGCGAAATCCGAGGTGCGCGTTCTGCGGGTTCCGATGTCGATGATCTTGACTTTGCCTCCGCGGAATTTGCGGTCGGCGATACGGGACATGAGAACAGGATGCATCTCGGCAGGGTTGTTCCCCCACATGATGACGACGTCCGCCTCGTCGAGGTCGTCGTAACACGAAGCCGGCTCGTCAACACCATAGACGGCCAGGAAACCCGTCACCGCTGAAGCCATGCAGAGGCGCGCGTTCGGATCCACGTTGTTGTTGGAGAGTCCCCCCTTGGTGAACTTGTTTGCGATGTAGCCCTCGGGAATGGTCCACTGGCCCGAGCCGTAGAAACCGAAGGCCTCAGGCTTGCGAAGGATCCGCTTGGCGATGACGTCGATCGCCTCGTCCCAGCTGATCGGGACGTGCTTGCCGTCTCTCTTGAGCATCGGCTTCGTGAGGCGGTCCCTTCCGTACAAGATTTCGCCGACGTGATATCCCTTCACGCAGAGCAGCCCTTTGTTCACTTCAGCCAGCTCATCACCGGTCACCGAAACGATCCGGTCTTCGCGTACACCGACCTTAACATGGCATCCCGTTCCGCAGAAACGACACGGAGCCTTGTGGTAAGTGATGCCGTCCTCGGGTGGGTCGAGAACCGGATTTCTGGGCGCATTGGATAAGATCGAGGTCGAGGCTGAGACCTCTCCAACTGCTGCGGCGGTCGCTGCTGTCATGGCTGCGGCCTTCACGAAGTTACGACGATTGAGTTTCATGGTTCGGATAGGGGGTTTTCGTAAGCCGATTGGCTGGCTCGCTTTCTTCGGCGAGGGCGGTCCATGGGATTGGCGGGGACCTCGTCGGATTCGATGAACCCGATGTAGACGACATCGATGTAGTAGATGCCCGCATGGGCCTGAAGCTCGCGAATGCGACCTTCAGCCCCATCGGCATGGAGGGTGTCCAACACGGCGGGCAGGCGGTGCTGCTCGGGGATGCCGTCGGTTTCGGAGGCGGAGATCACGCACAGCTCGCCAAACTCGAGGTCGGGTTGCGATTCGAGATACTCCAGGGCCGCTTGGCGCTGTTTTTTATCCGGGACTAGGCTGATTACGATTCCACCGACGGGCATAGGGATTCCTCCGCGAAGAAGATAAACCAACTATCGGATTTAGAGATCCCCTTTGTGGGCGAAACCTCGGCGCACTTTGACATGGGTCAAGAAGTCGCGCTGCTCAGCCGCCATCCGGCCTCGCCTCGAACCGCGAGGCCGTCTTCCTCAAGCTTGATCAGGCCCGCCTTCATCGAGAGCTCAGCATAAGGCCAAAGGGCCTCGGGGGTGTCGGCATAGACCATGGACACAAGCTCGGGGACGGTCCCCAGGCCGCTCTCCAAGGCCCTTAGCAGGCTCGCCTCGCGCTCACCGCGATGCTCAAGATAACGCCGAACCAGCCTTGCACCATCGGAAGCCCACGGGCCATGGGCCGGCAGTAGGGACCATTTGGGACCTGGGGCAACGTCGATAAGTCTTTGTAGGCTATGGAGATAGGTTGCGAGGTGACCCTCCTTCGGGTCGATCACAATCGTAGAGATCGTCGAGACCATATCCCCCACAATCGCGGTCCCATAGTGGCTGTCGTGAAGCGAGATATGCCCCAAGGCATGGCCGGGGGTGTGACGCACTACCAAATGCCAACCCGCGGTGCCGTCGGGAGCAACCCCCAGCTCGATGCGATCCGCCTCTGCCAGTTCGGTGAAAGCGGCTGGTCTACCGCCAAGTTGGGCCTCGGGATCTTCCCAGCGCGACTCCAGGTCGGCCAAGGTCTGGCGGTGCGCCATAACCGGAACCCCGTAGCGATCCGAGACGGCATAGGCACTACCGATGTGGTCGGCGTGCCGGTGTGTCAAGATGACGCCGCGCACCGTGCGGCCAGCCGCGGCCCACTCGTCGAGCGTCTCCAACAGCCGCGCGCGCTCCGCGACTTCGTAGGTCGCGGGGTCAACCACGTAGATGTCGCTCACTCCGACGAGATAGGTATTGGTCGTCTCCGCAGGTGGCAAGGTGGGGGTGCGCAGCGGAGCTGCGAGAATGCCTGGCGAGGTGTACGCAGCATGTAACTTGCCGCGCGCAATCGCCTGGAATGCGGTCCCTGCGGTGGCCCTAAACTGGGCCATGGACGAGGCCTCTTTCGCGAGCTCTTCCCCCAACATTTCGAGCAAGAAGAGTACGGGGGGAACGACGTCTCCCTCCCCACGCCTCCACGTATTCAACGCCTCCGTGGGCCTTTCGAAACGGCCGGCCTCTAGCTCGCCGGGAATGATCACGGGTTGTTCGCCGTCCGGTAGCTCCGCCTGCAAAAATAAGGTGTGGTACCGCAACGGCCGAAACGCGGGTGTCGTGATGCGCCCAATCGGAAACAGGTACTGAAGCAGGCTGCCATCTCTTGCGAAGGGTTCGCAGAGGGACTCCCACGCCGCGATCGCCTCGGGTGTCGCCCCCCTGCGAGGCAACAGGCCCGCCCGCAGCTCGGCGCGCTTGTCCGCCTCGGGCAAAGCCCGAGAGAGAGGCGCGAGCAAGACACCGGTCTCTTCAAAAAGCTCGCGGATCGCACAAACAAGAAGCCCACCGAGGTCGGGCATCTCCGGGTCATTCGCGGGTGGACGCGCACTCGGCAGGAGTGCCGCAATCCTCTGATCCGAGGCATCAAGTACACCACCCGGGAATGCCCAAGAGCCGCCGAAGAAGCGCAACTCCTGCGAGCGACGTGCGAGATAGACCTCGGTGTCCGCGCCTACGCCGCGTGTCAACAGGACAGCGGAAGAGGGCCGCGGAGCCTTCTTCTTGGAGATGGGTAAACCTGTTGGGATCGGCGCTTCGCTCATCCTTCTATCTTGCCGGAAATCTGCCGGCGCGTTGGCTGCCATTCCAAACTTGCGATCGCGAACCGCACCTCACAGGCCCTTATCGCGACGCCCTTACCCATTCTTTAAGGAAGAGCGCTCGATACGACTGGTACAGGCTCGACGGCAGGCCTCACCCCCCCCGCGCAGAGTTCCGGGCGACTTTCCGACAATCCGTTTCCCCATACGGGTGAAGGCTTCCAAACAGAGCTGCCGCGCTGGAGGAGGAATACGAACGCTAGGGAGAATCTCATTTTGGAGCCGTCGCAAGGGTAGGCGCTGATGGCGGACCTCCGCTTAGTCTGAACTCCTTGGCTCGGGATTTCCTCGGCGGTTACGAGGTGCGCCGAACGCTCACAGGAATGCCGCGTTCGGCGAGGGCATCTAGGTACCAAGTTGCGTCGACCGCGCTCTCGATCGGTCCCGCGCCGATTTTGGTTTTCCCGATAACAACCCCATAGAGGCAGGCCGTTGCCGAATAGGCGGTCGTGCGCTCCATCGCGGTGAAGCCTGTTTTCGAGTCCCGGATGTCAAAGATCTCAAGTTCAAGGCACTTGTCCCCCGCCGTTGCGGTGCAGCGAAGGAACGCGAGGTCCTCATCTCCGGGGTGGTGCAAAACCCTCTCTAGGCACACGCCGAGGACAGCTCGCGGGGCGACGTTCGCCATGGGAGCGTGCGCACCCATCGCACTGCCCAGCTCTGGAACTTCCATGGGCTTCTCCTCAAAAAGACCGAGCTCTTTCAGCAAGTGGAACTTCGCATGGTGGCCCGCGTAGCGAACCGTCTTGTAGTCCAAATTCTGCACGCGCCCGGCAAACGACCATGGCGTCGTGCTGAGCCCGCCGCTTGTGAGGAACGCCTCGAACTTGTGGCTCACACCCGGCAAGTTTGCGGGCATGGGCAGCTCGAGGGTTTCCAGCTCGCCAAACGTGGGGACATCGAGCAGCTCCCCATTGCGCAGCACCTGGGCCATGCCGAAGTACTCGTTGATGAGCCCGTTCACGTTAAACAGCATCATGTAATCCAAAGGCGGCTTGGGGTCGGTGGGCAGACCGCAGCAGCGCAGGTAAATGGAGTCGCAATCGCCGAGCTCGTCGAGAGCAAAAGCGGCAAATAAGTTGCCCATACCCGGCATAAGGCCACAATCCGGAAGGACGGCCGTCTGCGCTCCGCGCGGATGAGCTCTCGCCATGGAGAGCTGTTCCCGGACGATCGCGGTATTCCCGCCAAGGTCGGCGATGTGAACTCCGTGGTCGAGTGCGAGCCGAGTCATAGCGAGCGAGAACTTGTAGGGCAGGCAGTTCATGCAGAGTTCGGCACGCTCAAACAGCTGCACGAGCGCCCCATCGTCGGCGTCAAGAACGTGCTGTTCGAGCGCTTCAAAATCCGTCAACCTAGCGAGGCGCTCCGCCGCTTTTGCGAGACGCTCCTCGTCCGCATCAACTAACAAAAGCCGGGTCGCGGCTCCGTGAATAATCAAATCGTGGGCAGCGGCGGTCCCCTGCATGCCTAAACCAAGGACTAGATAGGTGCTCATCAGCACAAGATAGCCCGAGTCTGCGTCCAAGACTTGCCTCCAAGGCCATGCTTCGTCATTAATTACGTTGTTCGTGGCAATGAATCGCGACCCCGATGCCGATAATGCTTGAGCGCCGACCGACTCGTCCCCATTCAACCCCAGCCTCGCCAACAACGGCACCATGGCCCAAGGTCTTTTCTCCCCACCCGAAATCCGCCACCTGATGACCGCCGAGTTTGACCGCTCGACGCGCTTTGGGACACCCCTCGCCTTTTTACAGATCGGCGTCGACCGGCTTGGGTACCTACACGATCTCTATGGCGAGGAATCTCGCCAGGAGATTCTTGGCGCGATCAA
Organism: uncultured bacterium; assembly: GCA_937896235.1. Lineage (GTDB taxonomy): Bacteria > Planctomycetota > UBA1135 > UBA1135 > CALBMX01. Next base: position 3,990 of record CALBMX010000131.1, on the reverse strand, counting down.
CGACCTGCTGCGCCGCTCGACTCGCTCGAGTGACCTTCTTGGGTACCCCGAAGGCGACAGAATCCTTGCCGCCGTCCCCCACATTGAGGGCGAGCACGCGAACTTCCTGGCCGAGCGTTTGGTATCGGGCGCTCGCGGCCTGACGTTCGAGGCCGATGGGCGCACGCTCCGCATCACGGTCAGCATTGGCCTCATTCATACCGCCGATGGCGTAGAGTCCTTCGACGAGATGGTTGTCCTCGCGCGCGAATCCATGACCACCGCCGCTGAGAAGGGCGGCGATCGCTACCTCCGCGCAGTCAAACCTGTGCCGGAGACAAGAGGCCCCAGCCAGCCTGCTGCACCCAACCCCTCCCCTTCGCCCACCTCCGGGGAACCGCAATTCACGGACGTTTTGCTAGCGGAAAGCCTAAGGCAAGCCCTCTCGGGCGAGGGAAGCCAAGCGGTTCTCGCCAAAGAGCTTCTCGCGAAGATCATGTCCGAGGTCGAAGACCGCTTCCAAAATTCAAGCGGAACGGGCGACTCTCGGCACGAGCTTCTAGAGCGTCGTGTCGCCAAACTGGGCGACATGCTCAGCCGCACCGAAGCCCAACTTCGGGACGTCTTAGGCCCCAAAGCCGACCAGGGCATCTCGTCCGTCTATCACGACGTGCAAGGGCTCAACCCCGAGGAGAGCAACGTCGAACAGAAGAAAGAATTACTCTCAGCGCTTTTTGATGCGAACCTGCGCATGAAGAAGATCATCGAAGAGGACCGCTCGTCCTCAAAAAGTTAACAGACGACAAAACCACGGGTGACTAAGGGAGCCACCCACAATGGAAACCATGACGAATTCAAAGAAAGACCACGGCGTCTTGTACCTAGGCATCGACCTTGGAACTTCGCGCACCTCTGTGTGTGCAAGCAACGGCGAGCGCGCCACGCTCTCGTCCTTTGTTGGCTATGCAAAGGACGTAGTCTCAAGGAAGTCCTTAGGCGCGGACATCTTGTTCGGTGACGATGCACTCGCCAAGCGCATGTCCTTGAACCTGTATCGACCGCTCTCCCAAGGGGTGATTCAAGAGGGCGCGGACACCAGCCACGGTCTGGGCGACAAGGCCGGCAACCTGCGCGCCGCTGCCGACTTGATCAAGGAGATCATTGCCCGGGCAAAACCGCGCAAGGACGAGCTCGTCTATGCGGTAATTGGAGCACCGGCAGAGGCCTCGATTCACAATAAAGAGGCGATCCTCGACGCCGCGCGCGGCACGGTAGATTCCGTGATGTTGTGCTCCGAGCCCTTCGCCGTCGCCTATGGCTTGGACATGCTCGACGACGTCCTTGTCATCGACATCGGCGCGGGAACGGTCGACCTATGCCGTATGCATGGAACGATGCCCGACGAGTCCGATCAGATCACGCTGACCTGCGGTGGAGATTTTGTCGACCGCGCTTTCGAGGAGCGCCTTACAGCCACCTTAGAGGGAGCCCGCTTCTCTGCGAGGATGGTCAAAGAGGCAAAAGAGCGCTATGCAAGCGTCGCCGACGACATGGAGCCAGCCATGGTCACCTTCCCCGTAAACGGAAAACCCACTGTTTTTGACGTCACAGAGCAGCTACGCGAAGCTTGCCGCCTGATCATCCCCCCGATCGTCGAGGGACTGGGTAAACTAGTGGCCTCATTTGATCCCGAGTTTCAAGACCGCTTGAAGGACCGTGTCCTTCTCGCCGGCGGCGGAAGCCAGATTCGGGGTCTGGATACTGCTATCGAGGCGTGCATGCAAGACATGCTCGGTCGAGGCAAGGTCCAGCGCATCGAAGAGCCCATGTATGGTGGAGCAAACGGCGCACTCAAAATTGCGCACGACATGCCCGCCGAATACTGGGAACAACTTAAGTAGTCCCGGCAGCTCTCGATACCAAACGACTCGACCCTCAAGGTTGGGGCGATCCGTATTCCACGGGCTGCCCCAACCGTTTTCATATTCCCACCGCGCGACGTGCGCAACCAGCTATGAGCTCTGACCCCAACGACTCGCTAGACGCCGAGATCGAAAAGTCCCTCGAAGGCATCAACCTGCAAGACCTAGGTCTTGGTAACGACACGGCCCCAAGCAAAGGCAAAGACAACGGACGAGGCGGCGACAGCGGTCTGACCTCCGGCATCATCGAGGGCATCTCGGGCACCGACGTTTTTGTCGAGCTCGGCCCGCGCCTACAGGGTGTGATCGCACTCGACGAATTCGACGACGATCCCAAACCTGGCGAACGTTTCGACTTCAGCATGCACGGCATGGAGAAGGACGGCATCTGGCGCCTCTCCCGTCGTCAAGCCCGCATGGTCGCGGCCTGGGGTGACATCACCGAAGGTTCGCAAGTTAATGCGACAGTCACCGCCCTCAACGCGGGTGGACTCGAGTGCACGGTTGGCCCGATCTCCGCTTTCATGCCCGCGAGCCAAGTCGCTCTCGGGCGGATCGAGGACCTCAGCATCTTTGTTGGTCAGAGCTTCGTCTGCGAAGTGATCGAAGCCGACATGGGCAGGAAGCGCATCGTGCTTTCGCGCAAGAAGGCGCTGATGGCCGAGCGCTCCGTCGAGCGGGACGCGACGATGGCAACGCTGAACTCGGGCGACATCAAAGTCGGTAAGGTTATGCGCCTCGAAACCTTTGGCGCATTCATCGACATCGGTGGCGTGGAAGGTCTCCTGCACGTCTCTAACGTTAGCCGTAAGCGCACCACGGATATCGCCGAGGTCCTCAAAGTGGGCCAACAGGTGAAGGTCATGGTCCTTGAGTTGAAGGAGGGCGGAAAGAAGATCGGCCTTGGCATGAAGCAGCTCGAGGAGAACCCTTGGGACTCCATCGCCTACCGCTTTCAGGTCGATCAAGTTGTTTCCGGCAAGGTCACACGCCTGGCGGATTTCGGCGCTTTTGTCGAGATCGAGGACGGCATTGATGGCCTCCTTCACATCAGCCAGATCGGTGCGACCACACGCCTGCGCAATGCTGGCGAGGCCCTCACCCTGGGGCAAGAGGTTAGCGTCCGTATTCAAGACATCGACGCGGGCTCCGAGCGCATCTCTCTGTCGCGACTTGACAGCCGGGGCGCATTGATCGGCTCGGAAGACTCCGTCGCAGCAGCGGATATCAATGCAGTTCTTGGCGGTAATGAAAACGCCGGCAAGACGAACTTGGGCGACCTGTTTAAGGCCGCCATGAAGAAGTAAGAGATTTCACGGCGCCGCGCGCAGGTGAGCACCTGCGCGCGGCACCCGCTCATCGCAGAGCGACTAGGATAAATTCCACGCGCTCGGCGACCGGCATCTCCGCGACGAACACGACGTCGAATCCTCGCTCGCGGTACACCTCCGCAAGATGGTCGCGAATGAATAGCGATCGCGCGCGATCGCTCGTGCGCCCACTTGCAGCACGCCCATCAAAATCGCGTAACGTGTCTAACAAAAACACGCAATCGTAGGGTAAGTCCTGGCATCCCACCTCGACCTGTTCGGGCACCGCGCGCTCGTAAACGCGACAGTAAGCGATGCCATCCAAACGCCCGCGATCCAAAAACACGAGCCCCGTGCCCGCATCTCTGGCAGCAGCATCTTCGAGCTCTTCCTGCTTTCCAAGGATCTTGACTTGGAAGTCTTCGGGATTCTCTTTGCGCCAAGCCACCTGCTCCGCGACGCCAAGTTGCCGAGTCAAATCATCGATTACCTGAATCGCGGCCTCTCGCACAACGGTATGCCCCCTTGCGCAAAGGGCGTCAATCACGGTCGTCTTGCCCGAATACGGGCCGCCGGTGATAACGATGCGGCGGGTGGAGGGGCTCATGCCGAGCATTTTACACCGCGACCGACTTCGAATGAAGTGCTCGCTTCCGCGCGCGGGTCATTTCTCGCCAAGTTGCCGACACCCGAGTAAGGCCTAGCAGCCCGTTGAAAAAGGGCTGTCGGGAGACAAAGCCCCCTTTGAGCATGCGAGAAGGTTAGGGGCGAGACCGCGG
>CALBMX010000130.1 GCA_937896235.1 uncultured bacterium | reverse complement strand
CCCTCGGCAATGTGGTTCGGATCGGTCGTCGCGTTGTAGTCAGCAATGTGGCATGTTACGCAGTTGTCCACGATGCCGGTGTGATTGAAAGATGCGCCTTGCCACGTGGTTGTGCTGCCGTGGCAGTCCTCGCAGCTCGTCGAGAATCCCTCGGCAATGTGGTTCGGATCGGTCGTCGCGTTGTAGTCAGCAATGTGGCATGAGGCACAGTCGGTCGATATGCCAGCATGGGCAAAAGTCGAGGGTACCCACATGTGAGTTTGGTGGCAACTTTCGCACGCGGTCGACAACCCCATCGCATTGTGGTCCGGCGCTGTTGTTGCGGCGAAGTCACTAGCGTGGCAGGCGTTGCAGCCAGTTGAGATTCCGGCTGCTGCATGGTTGAAGAGCGCGCCTTGCCAGGTGCTTGTGCCGTGACACGACTCGCAGGTGAGTGGGTAGCTGTCCGCAACGTGGTCCGGGGCTGCCGAGTATTCAGCCGTGTGGCAGGTGAAGCAGTCCGTAGGAAGCCCACTGTAGACGCCGCCGACGTGGCAGGAAGCGCAGGCAGCCACTTTGTGCGCGCCGGTCAAATTAAATCCCGGGTGGTTGAAACCTCCGCCTGACCATGTCGTCGGAATGTGGCATTCGTCGCAATTTGAAGTCCAACCTTGTGCCATGTGGTCTGGCGCTTGGCCACTTGCGGTTGCAGTGACGAGCTCGCTGCCGTGGCACGAAATACACTCAACATCTGTGCCTATAAATTGGCCGACATCGGCACCTGCGTGGCAGCGATAGCAGGCGATTGCTGCGTGCGAACCAACAAGCGGGAACCGAGTGCGGTTGTGGTCGGCGATCGTTTGATCTGGGCGCCAATCTCGCTCGCTGTGGCAGTCTGCGCAGCCCTGCCCAAGCTGGCCTTGGTGGATATCCTCGTGGCAACCGGTACAACCCCGGTCCGCAAATCGCTCGACGGGGCCCCGGTCATTGTGGCAGCGGAGGCATTCAGCAGTGGCATGTGCGCCGTCCAATGCCGTGCCCGTTTCCGCGGCGTGGTCAAAGACGAAGTCGGCGCGGATGGTCTGCCAGCCACCCGCCTCGTGGCAAAGACTACAGTCCGATGGGAAGTTGTCGTGGGGGACGACGGGCCCTCGCTCAGCCCACCAACCCTGTTGGGGAGTGTCGTTCTCCGGCGCCGGTACAAAGCAGGCGAACACTAGCGTGAGGGCAAACAGCGCAAGCAGGATGTTGCGTACACAGGTCGTGGGAGTTTGAATGCTCATATCGTTCGTTCCGTATCGCTAGTGAAAGCGGCGCTGTAAAAAGAAGCCCAGTGTCGAAGCATCCTCGGCATCACCAGCGCGCTGCTCAAAGGTAAGAGACAAGTCCCAGTTTTTCCCGAGCGACAGATCCCAGCTCGCACGGATTACATCGTGCGCTAAGGTCTCCTGCTCTCCAAAAAAGTCATTGTTTGTCGTCTCCGAGGTCTCGTAGGAGATACGTAGCCAGCCCTTCGTGGTGTCCTTGGTCGCGGTCAGTCTGACGCCTGGTCCCGATGCGTATTTACTGTTGTTTTGATAGACGGACATCGAGAGGTCGCCATCATCAAACAGGCGGTTGCGAGCGGAAAACGTGCCTTCGAGGCGACCGCCAGAGTCATCTTGGTCGGTCCATCTATCCGCGCGGCCCGAGAGCTTCAACCCCTCACCTACCCCTCGCCAAGCGTTGACCCCAACTCGAGTGACCGAGTTATTCGCGAGCTGCTCTGCAGTAACCTGGTCAAACTCGTTCCGAAGGAGTTCGGGGAAGGAAAAGTGAGAGAGAGTGACTCCAACGCCATCGCCTGCCTTCGAGCGCCAGGAGCCGTTAGCTATAAACTGCGTGATGTCGAGGCCGGACTTGACCTTGTCGTTTGCGCCATACATGTCCATCCACAGGGACGCGTAGAGGAAGGTCCTCAAGCTCGGTCGCCAGCTGCTGGTGAGAACAAGTAAGTCGCGATCGGCGTTTCCTTTGTGCCACGTCTTTTGGAAACCGGCGTCCAGAGTGGCCGTCTCGTCTTGGAATACCCAGCCCTTGAAAACGGAGACTTCAAGGTCGTCGCCCGTCGACAGTTGATCGTGAGGTTCGGGGAAGGCGCCGAAGGAGGCACCCCATGAGCCCCCGGAGACCGAACGCATCCTATATTCCACACCGTCGATCAAACCAAACTCCGGCATACCTTGGGAGAGGAAACGACCGACTCGCCAGGAGGCGGGATTGTCCAAGTCGCCTCCGTACAGGTAGTTCAATCGATCCACTCGAAGACTCGAGTCGTCGTCATCGGGTGCGCCATCCTCTTGAAACGAGCGCATAAAATAGTCGATATCAAGTTCAAGAGCCCCACCTTTGCCGAACGCGTTTTCCATCGTGACGTCAAACCCGCTGCGCATGGAGCTGTACTTGGTATGCGTGCCTTCTTTGTCGTCAGTTGTTGTGTAGTCAAACCATGAGCGTCCGTGCAAGCGGACCTCTCGATCTTCGGCCTTGATCAGATGGACTGGTGCGAGCAGCGGAGTTTCATCGTCCACATCGCCGAATTCCGATTGCCATGGCGCGTGCTCCGGAAGCGCTTGGGTGCCGAGTCCTTGCCCTTGCCCGGGTGCGGGCAGGGGGGCCGGCGCTTCCGCTGGAGTCGGCTCGACAGGAGACTTCGCGGCCGAGATTCTTTCGGTAGGCACGAGCACCTCCGCACGGTCTCCGACCGCAAGGGTTGTCCCTGTCTGTTGGAGCTCCGCGCGCCCGCTCATCTTGGCTACGGAGCGGACGATCGCCTGCACTTGCGGCCCGTGCTCTGAGTAAATGAGCACCATGTCGCCCTCGGAAATATGCGCGAGGCGCCCCTTGTCGAAGTAGACACTTGTACCGCTGACGGCCGTAACAAAAACCTCGATGCGCTCATAGCGCTGGTCGTCGTTCACGCCGAGGACGATTGGCGTCTCACCAGCAAATGCAACCGCAAAGCAAGGCGGAGAGGGTATTGCGAGTAACGCTACAAGTGGTAAAAGGATTGGAGTAGCCCTCATTCCTTGCCTCCCGTGCTCGGCATTCCGTGACAGTCCGTGCAGATCGAACCCAGAGGTTTGTAGCGAACAACGTTCCCGCCGTTTTCCAGGGGCCAGCTCTTGTGGCAAGCCGCGCACTCCAGTGGCGCGTGAATCTCGTCTAGGGGGAAGGTCGAGTCTACGGCGTGATCAAAGAGGTCGGCGACGAAGGCTATTTTTGAGGCTTCGCTCGGTACGGAGTGACAAGTCGAGCAGTCCGTGCTCTTGTCCGAGGGCTTCGCGCGCAGTTGACCCAGGTGGATATCCACATGGCAATCGGAGCAGGAAGTTCCGCGCGCAGGGCCTAGGTTGGTCGTGCCCGTGGGCGCGTGGCAGGAGCTGCAGGCCGCAGCTGCGTGCGGGCCCTCCAGTGCGTAGTCGCTCCAAAGTCCGTGGTCGAAAACGCGAGTATCTGGCGTTACTTGGGCTAGGCTTCCGCGGAACGTCCCGGTGAAGCTCAGAGGTGTGTGGCAGCGTGCGCAGCCGCGCTCTCCCTCGAACTCAAGTGGCATTTGTATTGTTGAAAAGGACCCTTGGTGGACGTCGACATGGCAGGTCGCACACTCGCTAGGAGGGCCGTCGAAGCTGCTTGAGACGCGTCCGAAGTCACGCCCCTGTTCTGGTCGGTGGCAGGCTGCACAGTCCGCAGATTGGTGGGCGCCCTCTAGCTCAAAGCCGCACCAAGGACCATGCTCAAAGAGACCCGCATCGACCAGGGCAACCTGGCCAAAGTCCGCGCTCGTATGGCAGCGCGCGCAGCCCACTTCGCCATTGAGATCGGCGGGAACGCTGGCCAACTTTCCCTCGTGTATATCGGTGTGGCAATCCGCGCAAGATGTAGATGCGTCGAGGAACCGGGGGGTTGCGGTCGGTAGGTCTTCTGCTGCCGTGTGGCACGAGAAGCAGGCGACTGCAGCGTGCGCCCCATCTAATGGTAGTCGGGCGGAGGCGTGCAACTTGACGTCCACGATCGAGGGCGAGAAACGCTCTGGCTCATGACAGACGCCACACTGCTCGGCACCGCTGACGAGCATACTTGCTTCAAACTCATCTCCGTGCGGGTCGTCATGGCAGGCGCGGCAGTCATCCCTTGCACCTGGCTTCTGAAACCGAAGCTCAAAACTCGCCTTCGCGATCACCTCGCCCGCATGAATGCCTGTGCCGCGAATCGGTACACGGCAGCTATCCCCCGCGTGGCAAGCGATGCAAGCGACGTCCGTGTGAGAGGGGTCCAACACGAATCCACTCGCCCCGTGAAGTGCCTCAGGCATGGTCTGCGTCGCGAATCCCTCGCCTCCACGAAGCGCAGGTGCGGCGTCTAGCGAGTGGCAGGACGAGCACGTGTCGTCGTTCGGTCGAGCTAGGAGTTCGCCGACCCCTGCGACGAATGAAGTCGAATGTGGGTCGTCGTGGCAGGCGGCGCACGTTCTTTGGGCGATGCCGAGGGATGCCTCGCGCCTCGCGCTTAGAGCTGGCACCGAGAAGTCGGACGTGTCGTCGTGGCAGGATGCACAGGCCAGCTGCCCATGGACTCCCGTGAGTGGAAAGTCGTCGGCGTGATTAAAGAGGGAGAGGTCGTTCCACGGTCCCGTCGCCTGGTGGCAGTCCGTGCAGCTTGGTCCGTTCGAGGCCTCGTGCGGATCTTCATGGCAGGCAACGCAGTCCGTGGCGGCCCTGCCGGGATAACGCGAGGCGAAGGTTTCGGCGGCCCCGGTGTGGCATGCAGCGCAGAGGACCTCGCTGTGGGGCAAATCTAGGGGGAAGCCTGTCGCGGCGTGCAGTGTGCGCTCTAGCTGACGAGTGTCCACGCTGGATGCGACCGATAGAGGCGCACGGACAAGAGACCCCATCGGAGCATCTCCGCCATGGTAGCCGCCCTGTTCGGTAGTGTGGCAGGCGCTGCAAGAGTTGTCTCCAGTAAGCTCCAGCTCTTGTGCGGTCGCCTCCAAGAAGTCCTGCGCGTGGGGGGATTCGTGGCATGCCGCGCAGCCTCGGTCGGGGGTTTGGCGATTGTCGTTCGCGAGCGACTCGACGGACTCACTCGAGTCCGGTTCGTGGCAAGCGACACAGCGCTCTTCGCCAAGCTCGTGTGCCCCCGAAAGCTCGAACGCGAGTGTGTGTACAAATCCATCGAGCTGTTCGAACGGTAGGTCCTGGCCGTGGCAATCCGCACAGGCCCAAGTGATCTGCCCCTCGTGTGGGTCCTCGTGGCAAGAGGCGCACGCGCTGCTCTGCTCTCCAAATCGAGACTCGCCCTCAAGCAAAGAGGGCGCATCTGCGAGCGCGTGGCATTCCATGCACGCAAGTTCGCTGTGGCGGCCGGCCAACGCGTATTCCATACGGTCGTGGGAGAAGTCCTCTTTAGAGGCGAAGCCCGCCAACTCGAAGCTGAAATCTCCCGTGAGCTCGAACTGACGCCCGTGGTGTTCCGAGTGGCACGTCCCACAGCGACGCGCGCTTGTCGCCGCCTGATCAATACCCGCGGCGAGAACGTTCAGCGTTCCGTGAAGCCCCGTTCCAGCCTCCATCGAATCGAGAATCTCACTGTGGCACTCCCCACAGGACTGCGCTAAATCGTCGGGCGTATCCCCGTGACAGGAATCGCACGAAAAGCGGCCCTCAAGCCCATCGACTCGGGCATGAGAGAGGCTGAGCGGACCTGGAGAGATCTGACCGAGATCCTTGTAGAGCAGCGCAAGCACGATCCCCAGGGAGATGAGCGAGAGCCAAAAGCGTGGCGTTTTGAACACGTTGAAAAGAATCATAAAATTTACCAGGTGGGTTTCACCCGGGTGTCCCGGACATGATTATGGCGGAACCTAGCGGAGTGCACCTTCGCAAGTGAGCATCCGGTACTCACAGAGCCAGAGAGGCTGAAGCTCTGGCTCAAAATACCTCTATTTCTAAAATCGGAGGTCGGCGCACAACAACTGCATTACAACGGAGTCACAAATCGAAATCGAAGCCTTAGTTCAAAAAGACTCCGCCATACCGAATGGCCGTATAGATGTGGACCCCTACAAGAAGAAGCATTAGCAGGGCGGTCCAGCGGTGCAGGTAGCGCCAAGAGGCCAGGAGACCACGTAGGTCTTCGAAGTGTGCTGCTGCGAGGGCCGTTCGTTGAGCGCGGCTTGCGATGGTGAGCAGCGATCGAATCTGGTCTTCGGGGAGACCCTCTGCGCGCGCCTCTTTTTCAAGGCGAGAGCGTGTCTCGCGAAGGTCATGGCGCGCCTTCAGCAGCGCGAGGATACGTCTGGGTAGCGAGCGGCGCCAATGACCGGACTGGACGAGCTGGTCGACCTCGGCCTGAATCCGGATGCCGAAGCCGCGGTGCTCGCGATCCCATTCCGCGGCAAGGCCGGTCAGGCGCGACTGGACTTCCGACAGCTCCAGATCGCGTCCATTGGCGGCGTGGGGCACAAAGGAATAGAAGTAACGACCGATACCGCCCGTCACAATTAGTACGGCGAGTCCTAGGAGCGCGTGCCCGCCGACCGTCTCTCGCGGGGCCATCGCCCCGTGCATCAAAGCGAAGACAAGTGCCAAGACACCCGTGCCAACATGTCCGGTCATCCACGCCTGTAAGGTTCCGAATCTTAACGGGAAGCGCGAACTCTTGCGGAGTAAGTAGAGTAGGTTGACGAGGACCAAACCGAAAGAGCAGATCCCTAGCGAGAGCCCTATGCGACCAGTTGGAGAGAGCCAACCGTGCCAGTCGTGAGCGGGCCGAAGCTCAGAGGCAAGAGTGTAGTATTCGCGGAAAGTAAACGTCCAGAGCAGGGCGATCAGGGTCCCCAGGAGCGCGCCACCCAAGGCATAGAAGAGGCCGTTCACATCCTCGGAGGTCACCACTTTGGGGCGTTTGGCGGGGTCAAACGAGACACCCGCACTCTCTAGCTGTTTGAACGGTGGAATACCCCCGGCGAGTACGAAAACCTCGTCGTTGGGTATCTTGATCGAGCTCGCCTCTCCCTGTTTATCCCGAACCCGTAATTCGACGTCCCGTGCGGTGATCCCAAGTACGTCACTCTCAAATAGAACCTGGAGTTGACCCTTCTCCAAGCCGTCTTTGAGGCGCGCCTCGTTACGTGCCTTGAGACGGAAGAGTGCCTTGCGACGATAGCTAAGTGTGACCCGATTTCCCCCGGATCCCGCCAAAGCGAGGGCGGCCTCGACGGCGCTGTCGCCGCCACCAACCACGAGAACATGGCGATCGACATAGCCCCCTGCATCGACAATCCCGTAGGCGACTTTGGAGGCCTCCTCCCCGGGAACGCCGAGCTTTCGCGGAGTTCCTCGCCTGCCCATAGCCAAGCATACAGAGTGCCCCCGGAGCATGGTCCCATCCTTAAACCCGACCTCAAAGGTGTGCTCTTCCCCGTCGTTTTTCGAAAGGGTTTCAAACTCTAAACCGGTCCGAATAGGCAGATTCTGGTCCGCTGCGACCGTTTTCCACAATTGGATCAGCTCCTCCTTGAGGTAGATAGCCTCCTTTAATCTTCCGTGAATCGGAAGGTCCACGGGCTGGGTCAAGACCATTTTCTGGCGCGGGTAGTGGGCGACGGTGCCACCGAGCTGATCTTGATCCACGGTGATGAAAGACAGGCCAAGGCGCTTGGCCTCTAGGCTACAGGAGAGGCCCGCTGGCCCTGCGCCGACAACAATGAGATCGTACTCATGGCCCATGTGCCGGGCCTCTAAGCCCACGCCTTCACCCAAGAGCTCGGCCGGAGAGTCAATGCGCTTGCCGCCTCTCTCCTCCTTGCGCCGGGCAACCTCAGAGGCGACCCCTCTGCCGTGTTCGATTGCAGTGCGAATCAAGGCAAACCCGGTAAGCTCTCCCGCCAAAAACAAGTCCGGCGTCTCGGTGCTCTCCAGCTGGGCCGTGAGTGCAGGGATGTCGCGGCGCTCCTCTATATCGCCAAGGCGCACCACGATCCCCGCTGTTGGACATTCCTTAGCACAAGCTCCATGTCCAACACACCGCGCGCCATGCACAACGATGGCCTGACCGTGGATCAGCTCTAGTACGCCCTCCTCAGGGCAAGCCGTAACGCAGGATCCGCAGCCGATACACTTGGCCAAATCGACCTGCGGGTACTGCAGCCTGGCTGCGTTGCTACCACTGCCTTTCGCGTCTGCGAGCTGATCTACTCGATGGCCCATTTCGCGCAGCTCGTGCCGACGGACAATCAAATTGGAAACAATGAGGCCGAGGCCGGTGGCGAGGAAAAATAGCAACGTAAGGCTCATGGCCTCAGTATCGGTAATCCCTATCGCCGCCGTCACCGAATATCAGGATCGTAATGAAGGTTGCCCATCGGCCCCGCCGCAAAAGGGACCAAGAGAAGGGGAGCCCCACAGAGTTTTCGGTGGACTAAACGCACCCGGGAACCCTGTGTCGCAACCCCTCTACCTAGCAGCCCACAGAGGCAGCAAGTCCTTGACCCACAATCCAGCCCAGGCTATTTCCTGGGGCGAGCGGATCGAGTACGGCCCACTGGTGGAAGACGCAAACTTCCGTAAGGCTGGGCGTGTTGGGTACCAAAACAAAGTGTGTTTTCGTTCCTGTTGGGCTTGTCATTCCCGGCGAACTCCAAAAGGGAGAGACCAGCGAGGAGCAGTCCATGCCGCATCCCCCAAAGTGGTCCCTTCCTGTCTTCTGCGAGCTGTGTTGGCAGTGGGGACGGAATCCGCACACTGCAAGCATCCATGACCCAAGTGCCGAAGTGTTGCGCCATATCCTCAATTTCCTGGGAAACGTCCGCGCAACCGGTTGGCGTGGGGCGTGCCCAGGTGCGAGCAGTTCGAGTTACCGAGGCTTCTTCTTTTTTCAACGGGCTGCTAAGGGGTCACCAAAGACGACTCGGAAATTTGTGCGCAGTCCCTTGGAGATTACCTCTTTGATATACCGGCTGGAGGGCTATGCTCGACCCCGCTATACGAGCGGCTCTTCCGTAGGAAATACTCGGACGCGTCGCACGTCACTCCCGCAAACATCCAGAACTCACGAGGTTTAGATATGAAACGAATGGAAAAATCACTCCTAGTCATGGCAGCCGCAGGCTTCCTGGCATTTGGATCCTTTAGCTGCAAGGGCCCTGACTGCTGCGCCGACGGCACTTGTGAAGAGTCCATGGACTCCGACCACCCCGCAGGCGGCGAACACCCCGCAGGCGGCGAGCACCCAGCAGGCGGCGAGCACCCAGCAGGCGGCGAACACCCAGCAGGCGGCGATGGTGGTGGCGAGCACCCCAACCGCTAGTATTCAACGGACGCACGATGACCACACTTAGATCACTATTCCTGAAGTCGAACGCGGGTTCGCGGGTAGCGGCCTCGGCC
>CALBMX010000129.1 GCA_937896235.1 uncultured bacterium | reverse complement strand
AAGGTCGCCGCGTGATTTAGCTCGGATCTCATCCACAACTATTGACCATATCTCCTGAGATCGCTGATATGGGGGCAGCAAGAGGGCGAATTCAAGTGGAGTGGTCGAGCTTGGCCGCAGTAAGTTGGGAAGAGCGCCGATTGGCTGGAAAGGTGATCCGCCTAGAAAAGAAGTACTCCACGGATGGGGCCGGCGTTCAAAAACCTATTCCTTTCAAGCTCAAGAAGTCTGGGAACATCCCCTATCACCAGGTCATGGCTCACCCGCCTAGGGACGGCCAACCCGCGTATTATGAATTCGATTGGATGCCGCCCGATGAGTATCCCGAATTCTACATGCTCGCTTCAGACCTGATGTGGCTAAACAAAAAGGTCGGCCCTTGAATCCTGGGCAAAGCCCTCATCCAGCGCGGCGACATCACTCTGTGGATCTCGGAGGACGCCTCTGGTGAATGGACTCCGAAGGCTAGTGGCCGACGCGGTGCTCCCCGCAAGTACTCGGCCTGGCTATCGAAGCTGCGATGACTTTGCGCCTTGTCTACGGGCTCCCACTAATACCTTCTTTCGCTACAAAACAGATCCTCGGCGGAAAGCTTCACTCACGGCACGCAAGAGGCCAAAAGGTCGAGGCCGAGTTGGCTTGCAGAATCTTGAACCGGATGAGCGAACTTGGGCTACCGGTCTCCGGTGCGAAGGCTGCATGAACTGGGTAGGGTTGGGACCGCGCAGCTCACGCTCAACAATACTCACCAACGCGAGACTGAGGCTTCGGAGCACATGCCCAACCCCTAGATCGACAAGGGGAAAGTCAGCCGTGGCGACAAGCCACCCACCACGGGCTTGCAGAACGCCGATGATCTAGCAATTGGGCGCAGAGCACGCTCGACTCGTCTTCCGACATTCGCGAAACTCCCATGAAGTGAGTGCTTGAGCCTGGGGTTCGCGATTGGAATCGAGGCTAGGAAAGGCCCGCTTTCATCGCTGCGATCGAGATGCTGTCTTTGTGAACGTCAAGACTGACGTAATTGGTAATCTGATTCATGGACCGGTTCCTCTTGCGCCACTGCACTTGAGGGCGACCGATTGCCCCATCCTGTCTAGGATGAATAGGATCGAAGAAAGCGTCTCTGTCCCCCAACCCAGCTTGGTTTGAAATGATGAGCCCCTCCCCCTTCAAATCTCCAGTCCGCGTCGCCATGGTTGGACTCGGCTTTTGCGCCGAATTCATTCCGCTCTACCAAGCTAAGCTTGGTTCGGAAGTGGCGGCGGTGGAGGCAGGCAAACACGATTCCTGTACCGTGCCGATTGCGACCTCGGGCGCGGACGAATCCAACAAGAGCGAACACATCCTCTTCGCGCAAGGCAACGGCTACGAGGGATCTCATTCCCACCTGGTCCACGAGTTCACGTCGAGTGGGGACGTTTCATGTTAGTCGCTGCACTCTTATTCGCGCAGTCAGCGGACTGGCACACCTTTGAAACCACGCAACTCTCCGTGGAGTTCTTCTGCGAGGGAGCGGGAACGGCCGACTTTGATGGCGATGGGCACGGAGATATTGTCTCGGGCCCATTTGTCTATTTCGGACCCGAATTCGAGGTCAAAACCGAGGTCTATGAACCGGAGCCATTTTCTATTCAGGGATACTCCGACAGCTTCTTCGCCTTTCCCCACGACATCGACGGCGACGGCCTAGTGGATTTGCTCGCGGTGGGATTCCCTGGGAAAGAGGCCTTTTGGTATCGCAACCCCGGCGGGGAGATTCGTGAGGCTGCGCACTGGGAGCGCTCGTTGGTTTTGGCACAGGTTGACAACGAGTCGCCACAGTTCGAAGACGTCAACGCCGACGGAAACCCCGACCTAGTTTGCATGACGGGTGGTGCGTTGGGTTGGGCGGAGTGGGATCCCGCGAACCCCAAAGCAGCTTGGACGTTTCACGCCGTCTCGTCACCGGATGTGGGTGGCCGATTCACCCACGGCCTTGGTGTCGGAGACGTCGATGGGGACGGGCGACAAGATCTCTTGATGAAGCATGGGTGGTGGACACAACCCGAAAACTCCCGGGAAGCCTGGGCCTTCACCGCATTCGCATTCGCCCAGCGAGGTGGAGCGCAAATGTACGCGTACGACATCGATGGTGATGGCGACTCCGATGTTGTTACGTCGGAAAATGCGCACGGGTACGGCTTGGTTTGGTTTGAAAACATCGCTGCGGAGGAAGGCTCGCAGGAACCTTTCAAGAGGCATGTGATTTTGGGCTCCACGGCAGCGGAGAATGAACACTCCGTTGTCATCGGGAATTTGCACGCGCTCGATCTAGTGGACATGGACGGGGACGGCTTGTTGGACCTTGTCACGGGCGCGCGCTTTTGGGCGCACGGGGGCAACGACATCGCCGATCACGAGCCGGCTTTCTTGTATTGGTTTCGGTTGCAGCGAACCACTGCGGGCGCCGAGTTCATTCCCTTTCTCATCGACGAAGACTCAGGCGTAGGCACCCAGGTGGTTGCGAGCGACATCAACGGCGATGGACTACCGGAGGTCATCGTTGGTAACAAGAAGGGGACCTTTGTCCACCATCATACAGTCGAACCGGTTACAGAGAGCGAATACCGCGATCGGCTCTTGAAGGCCATTCTCGCCAACAAGAGCCGAATCACGGACAACAGGCCCGATGGTGTAGCTGCAACGAATGCAGAGGGTGTTGCCCTCAACCTAGGTTTCGAAACGGGGGACTTGTCGGACTGGACCGCTACAGGTGAAGCCTTCCGCGGGCAACCTACCCAGGGCGACTCGATTGCCAAGCGCATGCCCCCTAGCCGAAGCCGCCACGACGGAGAGTTCTGGATCGGCACTTACGAAGTTGAAGGAGACGCGCCGACGGGCTCCTTGACCTCGGTGGCCTTTGAGGTGACGCACCCACTCGCCAGCTTCCTGATCGGTGGCGGCTCCCATGACGACACCTGCGTTCAGATTCTCATGGGTGATTCCGATCGAGTCCTCTTTCAATCCCAGGGTAAGAACAACGAGAGTATGCGGGCGCGCTGGCTGGACTTGCGCACTCACTTGGGGACCCAGATACGCATTCGATTGCTGGACAACAATTCGGGGGGCTGGGGGCACATCAACTTCGACGGCTTCCTCTTTCACGCAGAGACCGAGGACAACCTAAATCGCGCGCTGGAAAACATGCCAAGTGATATGGTCGAGGGCTTCCCGCCCGAGGACGCCGCTGCACGCATGACGCTGCTCGACGGATTCCACACCGATCTCATCGCTGGGGAACCCGACCTGCACCAACCCATTGCGATGACGTTTGATTCGCGCGGGCGGATTTGGGTTGCCGAGGCGTACTCGTACCCCGAGCGCCGCGCGGAAGGCGAGGGCGAGGATCACATATTGGTCTTCGAAGACACGAACAACGACGGCACCTTTGATAAGCGAACGGTGTTCCTGGACAACCTCAATCTCGTCAGCGGTCTCGAGGTGGGGTTTGGTGGTGTTTGGGTTGGTGCGGCGCCCTACCTCATGTTCGTGCCCGATGCGGACGCCGATCTTGTCCCCGATGGGGAACCCCAGATTCTCTTGGACGGCTGGGGATACCAAGACACGCACGAGACGCTGAACGCATTCAACTGGGGCCCGGACGGTTGGCTCTACGGTTGCCAAGGTGTCTTCACTCATTCACGCGTTGGGAAGCCAGGAACACCCGACGAGCTGCGCACGCCGATGAATGCTGGAGTGTGGCGCTATCATCCCACCAGAAACGAGTTTGAGGTCTTCGCCTGGGGAAGCAGCAATCCCTGGGGAGTAGACTTTGACGATCGCGGTCAAGCGGTGATTACGGCCTGCGTGATCCCGCACCTCTATCACGTGATTCAGGGTGCCCGGTACATTCGCCAGGGAGGGTCTCACTTCAACCCCTTTGTCTTTGGCGACATCGAAACGATCGCGGACCACCTGCACTACCTCGGTGCAACACCACACAGCGGGAACGGGTCGTCCGATTCGGTTGGGGGCGGACATGCGCATTGCGGCGCGGCAATTTACCTCGCCGATCAGTTCCCATCCGAATTTAGAAACCGCCTCTTCCTGTTCAACGTGCACGGCAAGCGCATCAACTCCGAGTTCTTGGCGCCGTCCGGTTCGGGATTGGTTGGCACACACGCGCCGGACTTTGCGCTTGCCAACGACAAGTGGTTCCTTGGGGTTTCTCTCCGCGTTGGTCCCGATGGCAGTCTCTTCTTCGTCGATTGGTATGACGAGCAGGCTTGCCACAGGAGCGAAGTCGAGATTTGGGACCGCTCCAATGGGCGCCTTTACCGGACCCGATTCGGTGAGTTGAAGCCCGTCGCGGCCGACGTCGCTTCAAAGTCAAGCGCAGACCTCGTCGCACTCCAACTCCACCCTAATGATTGGTTTGTTCGCCAGGCTCGGCGGATCCTTATGGAGCGCGGCCCAGACGAGGCGATTGCAGCCTCCCTATTTGCACACCTCCAATCGCAAGAGCAAACGGAGAAGAAGCTGCGCTTCCTCTGGGCGCTTCACGCCGTGGACGGACTGACACCTGAGCGAGTTTCTGAGCTACTTGGTGACGCGGACGAGTATGTTCGCGCGTGGACGATTCAACTCGCGATTGACCAAGTAGAAGGCAAGCGTTTGGGTGGCACATCCAAAACACTCCCGCTCGCTTTGCAAGCAACACTTGATGCTTTGGCCGAGTTCGAAACGTCGCTTGTCGTCCGTCTCTACCTGGCCTCGGCGATGCAAAGAATGGAAATCCAAGCGCGGCGCAAGATCGCAACGGCATTGATGAGCCAAGCGGAGAACGCGGATGACCACAACCTTCCACTGATGATTTGGTACGGCTATGAACCTTTTGTGGGGGAGTTCCCCGGCGAAGCACTTGCCGACATTCAACAGTTCAACGCGATTCCGCTGCTCGCCGACTTCACGTACCGCAGGCTCGCTCATGGCGAGTCCGCTATGCTCGACACGTTGTGTCAAGCGATTGCCGGGGCGGAGCTGCCGCTTGCCTCGGAGATGATTCGAGAGCTGAGTGCTGTCCTCGAAAGCCGCCCAGGGCTTGCAATGCCTGCAAGTTGGCCTGGGGTCAGCCAAAGATTTCTAAGGGGAACTCTTCCCGGGATAAGCGCTACGACGACCGATCAAGTCGGTACCTTGGCCCTTGGCTTTGGCGACGTCACCGTGGCGCCGCAGCTGCGCAATAACGCACTCGATAGCACTCTTGCTCTCGAGCGCCGCGTGGCGGCGCTAGACGGCTTGGTGCAGGTCCTCGATCCAGAGCTCAACAGCGTCCTGCTCTCTTTGCTTGCGGACAACAAGATGCGGGCCGCTGCGCTAGACCAACTGGCTTTGACCGAAGATCCATCGACCCCAGGGATCATCTTGGGGCAAATCCAAGGCTTCTCGCCTGCAGAACAGGCACGAGCCGCCGACATGCTGGCCACGCGAGCGAGTTACGCCACAGAGTTCCTGCAAGCCGTGCTCAAAGGCACAGTCCCCCGGGAGCTTTTGAACTCCGCTCCATTGCGTTTGCGGCTCACCCAACTCGGTGAGCCGAAGATTGACGACCTGCTCACCTCCGCGTGGGGGCGCTCGACCATTTCCAGTGAGGAGGTTGAGGATCAAAAGAAAAAGTACACGTCCTTGCTAACCCCGGAGTACGTAAGCGGCGCAGACCTCCCCAACGGTCGTGCCCTCTTTCGGGAAACGTGTTGGGCCTGCCACGATTTATTCGGTGATGGGCTATCGATTGGACCCGGCTTGACGGGATCCAACCGGGCGGATCTCGACTACATGCTCTCCAATATCCTGGACCCCAGCGCCGAGGTGGGACGCGAGTATTTGATGACCACCGTGACCATGAACGATGGGCGCGTCATCAGCGGAATGGTCGTCGATGAGAACAACGAGACGATCACTTTGCAAACGGGAGCTACCATAGAGGTCCTTCCCAAGGGGCGGATGGCCCGTGACCAGCAGGGCAATCCAAAGGTGGCTCGCTCGGCATTCTCGATGATGCCCCCGGGCCAGTTGCAAAGGATGGGGGACACGGATATTCGCGATCTAATAGGCTATTTGGCAAGTCCAGTCCAAGTTCCAGAGGCCATGACCAAGGCGGCCCTGCCCCAATTCTTCAATGGGCGAGATCTAACGCGCTGGATCGCCGATCCCGAAGTTTGGTTTGTGGAAGACGGCGAGCTCGTTGGACGCTCCACAACTGGACTTGCAGCCAATAAGTACGCGAGTAGTGATTTTTTGCTCGAGGACTTCCGACTGACTCTCGAAGTCAAGCTCGCGGACAACACGAGCAACAGCGGGGTGCAGTTTCGAAGTCGCCGAACTCCGAGCGGTGACATGATCGGCCCGCAGGCGGACATCGGCGCGGAGTGGTGGGGCAAGCTCTATGAAGTGGGTGGCCGGAACTTGATAGGTGACGTAGACGCGACGTCGTTTGTTCGTCAAGACCAATGGAATACCTATGAGATCGTTGCCACTGGCAATCGTTTTCTCACCGCCCTGAACGGCAACGTGTGCGTGGACCAGACAGACGAGCTGTTCGCCAAGCGAGGCGTGGTTGGATTTCAGGTTCATGCAGGAGAACCAACAGAGGTGCGTTTCCGAAACCTAAAGTTGGAGCTTAATCCCGAGCCGATCCTTGTGACTGTGGAGTGACGCCGCGTGGCAGCTTTGGGCCTCCTCAAGAACACGGCCCAGACTGCGAGCGGCGTTGGCGCACGTCGAGATCGAAGCGGGAGCCCTCTTCGCAATTTATGCCGCGGCACGATAAGTTGAGGGCGCGCTGGCTCGCCAGATTTTAAATGAAATGACCGGATTGGGTCTGCCGCTCTCGGTTGCGGTGGCTACCTGCAGTCGGTAGGCTGGGCGGCCTGTAAGCTCGCGATCTAGAGATGAACTAATGACTCTCCGTAGAGAGTTTCAATCAAACGGCACGCCCCACGCGGAAAGCATGAGATTCGGCGCAAAGACAATCTTCATGTTGGCCCCGCAACGACACGGGTCCAATAAGACACAGAGCCTTTTGGCCACGCGGCACCCGTCCCTCTTTGGGCCGTTTCCACCCGTGCTTCGGCAGAAGTTTCTTCCGCTCGAAGGGCCTCTCGGCGACGGCCTGCTCGAGGCCATGGTCATCAACGCAAACCTAAGCCCTAGGCCAGTATGCAGTAGCGGGGGGGATCTCAGCGTTACGGAAGTTCTCCGGGTCATGGAGGACAAAGACTTGCCTGGGACAGTCCTAG
Source organism: uncultured bacterium (assembly GCA_937896235.1). Lineage (GTDB taxonomy): Bacteria > Planctomycetota > UBA1135 > UBA1135 > CALBMX01. The sequence goes on along the minus strand of CALBMX010000129.1, from coordinate 1,809 downwards.
GGATCATGTCCGCCATTTGTCTTACGGGAGCCGCCCGCGAGAATCGTGCTGACGCCAGGGTGCTTTGCAAGTCACCGGACAACCTGCTATTCATCGATGAGATTATTAGAGATGTGGAGGACGCTGTCTTCATCCACGTGATCCGTGACCCCAGGGCTGTTTGGAACAGTGGGAAGGGCACACCCCGTGGCCCGCAGACTCCGCACGCCTCGGCCATGGCCTGGAACGACTACCACAGTAAGGTTCACGCGTTGTCGAGCCGGTTACCGATTCATACATTGCGCTTCGAGGGCCTCCTCGAGGACCCTGAACTGCACCTGCGCAAGGCCTGCCTCTTCCTTGGCATCCCCTTCGAGCCATCGATGTTGAACTCTCATGAATCTTCCGAGGCCAGGAGCGCTGCGATGGAGAGCGCTCAGCTCTGGGGCAATCTCGATAAGCCGGTTCAGCCGGACAGGGCAAATGCTTGGGAGCGGGAGCTTTCCAAACGCGAGATAGAGATAGTTGAACATGTTTGCGCGGACATGATGACCAACTTCGGTTATGTCTGCTCGCTTCCTCCCCGAGAGCTTAGGGATGAAGGGGTTGGGGGCAATCTCAACATCGAACTGCAGGCCAAGGCCGCCGATCCTCGCAGTCTCCAACTGGAACATCTTCGCCAGCTTTACAAGGAACATGATCTAGTCCTAGGCCCGTAGGCGGGCCAGTTTTTTTCACCCACGAACTCATGACTCCTCTCGCTCTTGCTGTCTTCGTCCTAGTGGGCATGGCCCTGTCCCTGTTCGGTGGTGGTGGGGCGATCATCCTGATTCCTTACATGAAGACCGGCCTCTCCATGCCGATGGACCAAGCAGCTCTTTTGAGCTTGATCACGATCGGCGTCAACACCAGTCTTCAGTCGGTGCTCGACCGGCATGCCATCCAATGGAAAGCCGTGACGGTCTTCTCCCTGATTGCATTTCCCGCAACCGTGCTGTCTGGCCACTACCTAGCTCCCGCCGTGCCGGATCATGTGCGAATGATCTGCTTTGGTGTCTTCACTCTCAGCGTCGCAGCATTAATCTCTTTTCCGTTCAAGCCACGCGGTGAAGACAAGAAGAGTCTTACGGGAGTCAGCATCTCTGCAGCGGCGACGGGTGTGCTATGCGGATTAGTGGGCGTCGGTGGCGGAATCTTTATTGCCCCGGCACTCAGCCTGTTCTATCGAATTCCGATCAAAGAGGCGGTCAAGAGCAGCCTGGCGATCGTTGCCGTGCAGTCCATCACAGCACTCTTGACTTACCTCTCCCGGGGCGTCCGAGTACCCCTCTCCTTTGCGTTGGTGATGCTAGTGATGGTAGGGCTTGGAGTGATTGGGGGCCGCCGGCTGAAGGGCTTCATCTCTGAGGGGCGCTTGAAGCAGGCGTTTGCGTTCTTTCTGGTCGGAATAGGCTTCTGGGTGATCATCCGCCCATGAGCTAGATGCTGCTTCGCACGCGGATTGAAACAGTCCCCTGCGGCGTCAACGGATTCAAGAGCCCACCTGAGAGTGAAAGGTGCTCGGACTAGCCCGCCTTATTGAAAGGTCTGCGTGAGTAGTTCGCTTACGCCACAGTTGATCGGATCGACGCCTTGTACCAACACGGTCAGTCCCATCAAGGCGGTTGGCAAGAAGATCGGCAGCTCCAGCCGACCGTCTGTATCTGCGGCGAGGACGGTGAATATTTGGGGAGCGGCGATATCCGCAAAGCTAACGGGGCAGCCCGGCACGGGTGTTTGCCCCGAGCTGAATCCATAGGCGATGAAGATGGGAGCGCCGGGCGTAAATCC
>CALBMX010000128.1 GCA_937896235.1 uncultured bacterium | reverse complement strand
TTGATGGGTTATGGTGGGTTGATTCACAACTACAAGAACCTTGTGCTGCGAGGCAGTGACAGCGACTTCGAAAAAGTGCAGGCCGCCGGGGGCCGATTTGAAGAGCTTCATGCCGCTTATTTAGAGGGGCTAAGTGAGGGCAGTAGCCACTTGGAAATCATGGCTGACCTCGGGTCCACTGTCGATAGTTACATCGCGGCGGCAACCGCAGTCCACGGGCAGCGAGAAGCTGGTTCTACCATTGGGGAGCTGGATAACAGCGTTGCCATTGACGACTCCCTGGCGTTGAACGCGTTGAGCTCCTTGCGCACTACCGCAGGCTTTGGCCAGGACCCTAAGAGCGGCTTTGACAATTACACGGCCAAGATCAACCAACTGAAACTAGTAGATAATGAGCTGGCAAAAAGCTTACACAATCAAATTGTCAACGTGCGTAGCGCCGCTCTGAAGGCGATGCTAATTTTCGGCTCCCTAGTGATTGTTTTTGCCGTTGCATCGCTCGTTCTCAGCCGACGAATCGCAAATGCGATAACTGGTGGCCTAACCGAGATCTCCACCGGCCTTGAAGGCTTGGCTGGTGGTCACCTGAAGCAGCGCACGGTAGTCGAATCGAAAGATGAGATTGGAGATATGGCAACTGCACTCAATACGGCTCTAGACGGAGTCTGTGAGGCTCTACAGGCAGATGATGTCGAGTGGCAAGTTGTCGGCGAGCAACGCAGAGAGGCTGGCCGTCTTGCATCTATGATGGAAAACGCTCCGGTTAATGTGATCTGCTCTTCACCCGATGGGAAGGTGACGTACTTGAATCCCGCCTCGGCTCAGGCGATGGGGAAAATTCAATCCAGCCTTTCGATTGGCGCGGAGGGTCTACGCAAAGGGCACCTACGAGATTTTCACCCCATCTTTGCAGTGGAATCCAGCGCTCTGAAGTCGCCATCTTCCCTTCCCTTTGAACGCGAGGTTGAGCTGGGGTCCGAGACGATCTCGATCTTGGTCAGCCCCATCGTGAACGAGGGGGTCTACTTAGGCCCCATGGTGACTTGGGAGATCACAACCGAGCGTTTAGCCCAAGAGCAGCAAATCGCAAACGCCGCTTGTCGCGAGCGTGAGCAGGCCCAAGAGCTGAGCGACCAGGTCGACTTGATCCTTGGGGTCGTCACGGCCGCCAGTGCTGGCGACCTAACCCAAATCTCTACGGTGATAGGAGACGACTCCATCGGCAAAATGGGCCAAGCGCTGAACTCGTTTATTGGCGACTTGCGACTGAGTATGAGTGAGATTGGGCAGAACTCTCAGACGCTTGCCTCGGCCTCGGAAGAGCTCACGTCAACGAGCATGCAGATGGGCGAAAATGCGTCCCAGACGACAGTCCTGATCTCCTCGACAACCCAAGAGATCTCCGAAGTGAATGAAAACGTGCAGACCGTAGCCGCTGGTACCGAAGAGATGAGCGCTAGTATCTCGGAGATTGCAAGCAATGCGTCTACGGCAGCGCAAATCGCGAATCAGGCCGTTTCTTCGGCGCGTGGGACTGCTGAGATTATGGCTCGTCTCAGCGAGAGCGGTGCGGAGATTGGAAAGGTGATTGCCGTTATCAACTCTATTGCCGAACAGACGAACCTCTTGGCTCTCAACGCTACGATCGAGGCTGCCCGGGCGGGCGAATCCGGAAAAGGTTTTGCCGTTGTTGCCCACGAGGTGAAAGAGCTCGCCCTCCAAACGTCTAAAGCTACGGAGGACATTTCCAGCAAGGTTCATGGCATCCAGGCAAGTACGGAGGAGGCTGTAAAGTCGATCGATGAGATCGTCGAGATTATCGATCGAATCAACGCGGCCTCAAGCACCATCGCAAGCGCCGTGGAGGAGCAGACGGCAACGACCTCGGAGATTAGTCGCAACATCCAGCATGCCGCTATGGGGGCTGGAAGTGTCTCGAGGAACATCACCGAGGTTTCTCATGCAGCACAGGGCACCTCTGGGGGAGCCCTCCAAACCCAAGAGGCTTCTCAGGAGTTGGCCGTGATGGCCGAAACCTTACAGCGTCTTGTCTCGCGCTTCAAAGTCTCGTAACGCTCGCCAATGATTTTGGGGTGGGTCTCGGATGGGGTCGATGCTTTCTGCATCGGCTCCTTTTTTTAGATGCGATGCAAACGAAAAGCGGGGGTTCTGCCGTGATGATCGTAGTGCGATGGCTTCGGGGGAGACCGCATGGAGCGGGACTAAGTCGGTGGTTGTTGGCCATTTCCTTGGCTGCACAAGCCAAGGAGTTTAGGCTGGTAGCTTGATTTCTGACTCTCCTATTGTTCGCGGTCGCTTAGCACCAAGTCCTACCGGTCGCATGCACGTCGGTCACGCTCGTTCGTTTCTGCTCGCTTGGTGGTCCGCGCGCTCGCAATTTGGCGAGTTGGCACTGCGTATCGAAGACCTGGATCGCTTACGAGCTCGTGAAGAGTGGCGCGAGGGAATCTTAGAGGATCTGAGGTGGCTTGGAATCGATTGGGATGGCGAAGTCGAGCTACAGAGCGAGCATCTGGAGGCGACCTTGGCCGCAGCCTCGAAGCTGCTCTTGGGTGGTCACCTGTATCCGTGCATTTGTTCGCGAAGTGATGTTCGCGACGCGGTGAATGCCCCTCACGGGGACGGGCTTTTGAGCAATGGGGAGGTGAACTATCCAGGTACTTGCAGGGGACGTTTTCGCTCGATTGAAGAGGCCGAGCAGGTTGCCGGTCGCAGCGCTACTCTTCGTTTCCAAGTGCCCGACGAGCCGGTGGTCGTTGTGGATGCTGTCTGCGGTACGCGCTCGTTTTCGCTCCGGGATTACGGCGGCGATTTTGTCGCTATGCGCCGTGATGCACAACCCGCTTATCAGCTTGGAGTCGTCGTTGAAGACGCGCGGCTCGGCGTTACGGAAGTCTTGCGTGGCGACGACCTACTGGTCAGCGCGGCGCGCCAACAGCTGATTCAGGGGGCGCTCGGGCTAGCCACACCTCGTTGGCTCCACGTGCCACTTGTACATGGGGTTTTAGGAGAGCGGCTTGAGAAACGGGCTGGTTCCACGAGTCTGGCCGAGCTGCGCTCCAATGGCATGCTCGCCTCGGATTTAATCGCTTGGGTGGCGCGCTCGGTTGGGATGGAGCCGCTCCCCAAAGCCTCGGCGCAAGCGTACCTTCCCCAATTTTCTCTGGACAAGCTCCCTAAGGACGTTGCGATTTGGGGATGCTGAGGTCCCCCTTTGCCCCGCGAGCCGAATTTCTAAAACTCGTTCCTCCAACTTGCCAGAAGAGCCGGGACTCTTCTGGCAAAAGAGCTTAGATTGGATGCCGAAATAACGAAACCGGGAGCGTACTGTTCCCCATCCCCCAACTGATACCAATGAGCATCCTAGAAAAAGGCGCCAACGCGCCCGACTTCTCGCTCGGGAGCCATACCGGTGAAACGGTTACCCTCTCTGGCCTTAAGGGCAAGAACGTCCTCATCGTGTTCTACCCTTTTGACTTCACACCCACTTGAAGCAAAGAGATCCCAGGTCTCAACAAACTCCTCCCCGAGTTTGAGGCCTGCAACACCCAAGTTTTGGGTGTCTCCATTGATAGCATTCATTGCCACAAGGCATGGGCAGCAAGTTTGGGTGGTGTCAACTTCCCGCTGCTTGCCGACTTCCACCCGAAAGGTGTCATGGCTCAAGCCTACGGCGTCTGGTTGGAAGGCCCGGGCATGAGCGACCGCGCGACCTTCCTGGTTGACGCTGAAGGCGTCGTGCAGTTCTCCGAGGCCGTTGGCCCCGGTGGCGAGCGCAAGCCCTCTGAAATGCTCGCTAGGGCACAGGCTCTCTAAGCCTTCCCTCTAAGCGTTTGAGGAACAAGCCCTCGCTCTTCCATGGGAAGAGCGAGGGCTTGTTTGGTTCTCCCTGTGGCCCCCTGTACTCTTGGCTACATGATCACCAACAGGAAGCTCACACTGATCTTTGTCATTGGGTTTTGCGCCCATGCCTGGATTGTGCCCCTTGGATTTCGAGGCGACGACTTCGAACTCCTCGTCAGTTCGGCCTCGCTCGGCCACGAGGGGCTTACTCTGCAGTGGCTTGTCCATTTACTCCCCATTGCGCCCCTGGCTTTCCGCATCGTTGCGTTGCTGCTTTGGGCTGGGCTTGCCGTCCTAATCGCGCGTGCTACTGCCCACTTGACCGGACCCAAAATGGGCCCCAATGCAGGCACCTTTGCAGGAGTCCTCGTCGCACTCTCTGCGGGCGCAAGTGGCTCCCTGACGACCATTGTTGGAATGGCAACTTTGCTCGCGGCGTTTTTTGCTCTGCTGGGTTTTGAGTTCTTGCAGTCCGCTCATTCCTTCGAGTCCCAACGGCCCTTTCGCTATGGGGCTGGTGCACTGTGCATCTTACTCGGCGTAGTCAGTCATCCCATCGCTCTGACTCTGCCGCTTCTAATGGCCAGCCTTCTGTATTTTCCTTTTAGACAGCGTGAAATCACTCGCAGCGAGGCGCGTCCCGCGATCGTAATACTGGTCCTTCTCTTTGTTACGGGTGTCGCTCTGCAGTTGACCATGGGAACCGCCGGGCAAGGGATGCAAATCCCAGGAGAGCTCAGCGGGCCGAATGAGCTTCCCCAGTTGGGCCTGTTTCAGGTTGGCATGCAGGCGTTCGCGCCTTGGAGCCGCGCCGAGGTGTTTCAAGACCTAACTCCCATGTTCCAAAGGGTGATCTCACCCAGTGATGTGATGGCCGTATTTTGCGGCATTTTTATCGCAGGCTTTTTCCTGCTGCGCGGCTCGCGGCGCGCCATCTTTGTGGCAATCCTATTCGGATTAATCTTCTCCGCCTCGGCCTTGACCGCACCTGCAGGCGCAATCTCTGCCTTTCCAAATGACATCCCCCCCACCCGTCCGGAGACCCTTCTACCCTTTCTCCTATTCGCGGGTTGCTTGGGCCTTGTTGTAGCTGCTTTCCAGGACAAGCTACAGAACTCTAGACTTCGAGTAATTCCTTTGTTCTTGGGAGTGGTTGTCTTGGTCTCAACTTTGGATAGTGCCGTGCATGTCGCGCGCACAGAGGCACGTGCAAACAACTGGCGTGAGGACAGCGTCGCTGCAATTCAAGAGTCTGTGCGCAGCGCGGTCAACCAAGGCCCCGGTGCAAAAAACACATTGACTTTGGTCCTTGCCCCGCCCCAGACCTTGGGTGGTATTGAGGCGTTTGGGCGTTCCATCAGCATGGCTTTGACACAGCCATTCCAACTCTCGAATCTCGAAGTGATTGCGTCCCCAAGCACCGAGGGATTGTCCTCTCTCTTGAGTCGCAAACGGAGTGTGGATCCCGGTGTTGCGCGCGACGCGATTCAACTTCTTCGCTGCGACTTGCCGGAGCCATCGTTTGTATGGGATCGCACCACACCCAAGAGCCTTTTAGCCGAGGCACTTCTCCCCCGCTTTCTTCCCTATGGTGCATTACGTCTGGGATGGCAAGCGCCTGTGTCTGCGGGACCTTCCCCTAATGGCGTGACCGCGGAAGTGGCCAGCCTTGAGGAGCTCTCTTCGGATGGACAAGTGGGCTCTTCCCAAGTGCTGCTCCCGTCGACGGCGGTCTCTCCAACGGCTGCATGGCGGTTTACACCAGCCGTCCCCGCGCATGCCCTAAGCGCGATCACAATCAGCGTGCCGCCGGGTGGGCTTGATGGTCTCTTTCGCGTGCATTTAGCCACTTCGCCCACCGAGTCCTCGCGGGCATTTCGTATCTATTATCCCAAACGCAACGCGGACTCGCGCCCCGTTGAACACGTCATTGATTTAAAGCTGGGGCTGCTCGATCGTTTTGCGCCTCCGCTCAAATTTCTGTCGTGGGAATCGTCAAGGGAAACGCATGGAGTCGACATGAACTTAGCGCCGACACTAATCGAGTGGGCGCACTCTCCCTCGCTATTAGAGCCCGGCCTAGACTTCGTCTTGGATCTCTCCGAAAATGCCGTCCCGCCAAAACTCCACATCACCCTACCGAGTTCAGTCAGCACCCCCGAGTTTTGTGATTTAGAGATGCGTCTCTTCATCCCCAGGATAATCCTAGAGTCCGGTCGGGTAGACCCATCGTCCGCATCCCTATCGATCGATGTCAGCGCAAGAGCGCGCCCTATATCGATAGGTGAGGGCGAACTTTCAGCCACTCCTATGTCGCTGGGCCCTGCAGACGAATCAGGAGCGCCTCAGTCCGCCCTAGTGGCCCCCTTCGGCACTTATCTCAACCGGGGCCTCCGGCAGGCTCTCATCCGCGAGGGGGCCGCAACTGGCCCCCTCCACATGAGGGTCCATTTGAGAGGCCAAAACGGCATGGACCTGGGCAGCACCCCCTGGCAATCGGGCAACTTTTCAACGAAGTCAAAAGAACCCACGAACTAGCGCTTGACGTTCCCGCTTAGCTCCGTAAACTCCTCGTCCGTGTTCCCCGATAGCTCAGTTGGTAGAGCGTTCGGCTGTTAACCGAATTGTCGTAAGTTCGAGTCTTACTCGGGGAGCCATCTTCCACTCAGGAAGCAAC
>CALBMX010000127.1 GCA_937896235.1 uncultured bacterium | reverse complement strand
TTAGCAACCTGGGGCAAGTTCTCATTCAAGGCAAGATCTGTCCAGTGGTCGGCACCATCAACATGAACCTGATTTCTGTGGACGTCACCGATTGTCCCAATACCAAAAAAGGCGATGAAGTCGTTCTTATTGGCGAGCAGGGCGACTGCGAAATCTCCGTCGCCTCCTTCGCCGAACGGACCCGAACCTTCAACTACGAAACGCTGGTGCGCCTGGACAACGATATCCCACGTCGTGTAGTTGATTGATCCCGCGCCTGGATCCTTCACAGGGATGCGCAACAAATGAGGAGTTGATGGGGAGAGCAAGTTAGTGGCTGCATGCCCCCCACCTGAACTGCCGGTGTCGTGTTTCCTGTCGCCGAACTTTGCTATTGGTTTCCGAGCAAATGCTATCCTTGCAAGCCATGAACACCGACCTACTTCTCAAGGAGTCCTATTCCGATCCGCTCATCTTGGAGCGCGAGAAAGAGCGCATCTTTTTCAAGACGTGGCAGCTGGCATGTCACGTGAGCCAACTCAAGAATACGGGGGACTATGTTTGCCTCGAGATTGTTGATCAGAGCGTCTTTGTGATTCGTGGTGAGGACGGTGAGATGCGAGCCTTCTACAACGTCTGCCAGCACCGCGCCCACGGTCTGTTGACCGGGGCCGGTAATACCAAGTCCACCATCGTCTGCGGCTACCACGCATGGGCCTACGGTTGTGACGGCAGCTTGAAGTCCGCGCGCCACTGCAGTGGAAAACCCGACTTCCAAGCCGTGGATTTCGGCTTGGAGTCGATCCGATTGGACGTTGCTCTTGGCTTTGTGTTTGTGAACTTGGACCCTATGGCCAAGTCCCTTATGGAGACGGCAGGCGCAATGTTTGACGATATCCAAGTACACGTTCCCCATTGGAATGAAGTCGAAGTTTCGAACGAGTTCGAGACTGTGGGCCCGGACCTAGAGGCCAACTGGAAGGTGCTCGCTGAAAACTGTTTAGAGTGTTATCACTGCGGACCTTCCCACAAGGCCTTTTGTGACATGATTGACATGGACAGCTACGAGTGCAGCGTCCACGACGGCTGGCTACGCAGCTACGGCGAGCTGGGTAAAGCCCAAAACGCGGCCTACTCCGTTGCGCCAGACGAGCCGTCCCAGAAGGCTATTTACTGGCACCTCTGGCCCAACACAGAGCTGATCATCTATCCGGGGGAAGCGGCCATGACCACCTTTCGCTTTTACCCTAAAGGCCCCGCGAAAACCGGGACATCCAGCCTGATGCTGCTGAAGCCCGGGGACTCCATTGCAAAGGAGCGACTCGACTATCGCTGGAACGTCCTCTGGCCAGAGGACGAGAGCATCTGTCTCTCTGTCCACCATGGGCTTCAGTCCAAGGGCTACCGCGGCGGAGGCCTGGTGGAGAATGAGGATCGACACGCCGTGAGCGAACACGGCGTGCGCGCCTTCCAGAGCTTCTATCGCAAGGGGATGGAGTAGCTCTTTCGCTGCTTGTCGCAGCGGCCCGGCTACTTCGCGCGAATGCCTACCTAGGCGGCCGAACTTGATTGAGCATGAGGGCTCATGGCATGATTGCTGGCTCTCCCCTAGAACCGGACCTAATCCCAAGGTGCTGATTCCCTTCGAATCGCCGCCACATTTTATGGGGGCGAGCCGGCCACACACGCGCGCACCTCCACGATGAACCTGTTCTCCAAAGACTCTCATGCTTACCGTTGTTTTGGCGCGCTCGTCATTTTGTTGCTCGCGCTGGCAGCTCCCCCTGCCCTGGCCCAGCGGCCCCTGCGGATCGCCTGTGTCGGGGATTCGATAACCGAGGGGAATGCCAATCCCGACTACCTCACCAACAGCTGGCCGCAGGTGCTCGGACGGATGCTTGAAGAGCACTCTTCTGGTGCCTATTCGACCGCTAACTTCGGGCGCTCTGGCGCGACGCTTCTGCACTCGGGCCAAAAGCCCTACCGCAACTTAGACGTGTACACCAAGAGCCTCGCCTTTGCGCCCGACGTGGTCGTCATCAACCTGGGGACCAATGACGCAGCCGACGCGAGCTGGTCTGGTGATGTGGCGGATTTTGAGCGCGACCTGCGCGAGCTACTAAGGGACTACCGGGCCCTTGCGACGGAGCCTCGGCTCTTGCTGAGCAACCTGACACCGATGTTCGCGTCGCACCCTAAGACCGACCAATGTGCGCCTAGACGTGTTGAGATCGAGGCTCTTCTCGAACACCTCGGGAAAGAGCTCGGCCTCGAGGTGGTTGACCTAAAGACTTCGCTGGTCGGGAAGCCGGAGCTGCTCCCCGACGGGCTGCACCCGAACAGCGCGGGCAACGAGCTGCTGGCCGCTGCGGTCTTCGAGGCGCTCGTCGGCGAGCCGGCACCAAGTGACGAGAGCCTTCGGCCGCGAGCGCTCCCTCTGGATCGGGACACTGCGGCCTTCCCCGTTCGCGACGGCAAAACCCAAGCCGCGCGAGCGCCGGGCTGGTCTCCTACCGAGGCCGGACTCGAAGGCGCGGGGAGCGGAGCGGCTCTAGTCTCGACGGTTGGGATCGGTGCTGGCGACTTCCACCTGCGCGCGCATCTGCGACTCCTCCACCAGGAGAACTCCGCCGCCGGGTTCGCAATCGGCAGCGACTTCTTCGGCTTTGAGGGCGCGGCGGGGACTTTGTTCCGCAACGGGCCGAACATGCTTGGTTTGAGGCTCCTCCACCCGGCCGAGCTCCTCTGGAAGCGCGATGCCTGGATCGACTTCGAGGTGATCCGGAATGGTGGTGTCGTATGGTTTCTTGTCGATGGCTTTGTGTGCGAGATGGCTCCGATCACGGGACCAATCCAGACGCTTGCCTTCAAGCCGATGCGGAGTCGCATGCAGGTCGCCGAGTGGTCTCTCGTCGGAGACCTCGTACCCATGCGAGCCGAGTCGTTGGACCGCCGCAGCAAGCAGCTTCCCTGGGTGGACGCGGCTCGGGGCGGGAAGCTGGCGCCGGACGAGGAGTGGAGCGCGCGGCATGCCCAGGGTTTGCACTTCACCAATCCAGACGGTTGGACGATTCTGCGCGAGGATGGCTCGGCTTTCTGTGTGGGTCCGACAGGGTTCAGCCGGGGCGGAGATCACCTTCCGCACCGGCAAGGGCCGACTGTTGCGGAGATGATCGCGCGAGGCGAGTCCAGCTGGCTAGCCGGTGCAGAGGCGGCCCTCGGAGACTGGAGCGCATTTCCCGGAGTCGAGCCTGTGCGCGCCGTGTGCACGCCTCTGGAGGGCCGTGCTCCGCTGCTCTGCTTGGTGGAAGACGCGAGTGGCGCCTACAACACGTTTGCCCTTGAGAGCCGTGACGAGGGGCGCACCTGGTCGAATCCGATCGAGCTGCCCGCAGCGGTTGTGGGCAGCCAGCATATGGCGGCGACCACAAGCGATGGGCGGCTGGCACTCGCCTTCATCGACGGGCACTCGAGCAGCCCGACCTGTGGCGATTTTGTGTTCTGGGTTGGTACCCACGATGACCTACTCGCAGGCCGCGAGGGGCAGTGGACGGCGCGCCTCTTCCCCGCTCCGCTGCGTGTGGGGGCAACCCTTGAGATCGTTGGTTTGAAGCGCCTCTCCGACGGCAGCTTTGCGACCGCAGTGGTCGAGCTTTTCGAGGGCGAGCGCCGTGTGTCGGCGATGGTCTTTTCGCTCGCTGAGCTCGAGGCACGCCTACCGACCCGGGGGTTTGATATTCCTCTTGTCGACCTCGACGGGGATGACGATCGGCACGTGGTTGTCGATCGCGAGGCCGGTCAATATCTTGGACACGTCACCACATCATTGCTGCCCGACGGGGAGACGATCCTAGCGGTCTATCCCAAGGGCCATGGCAGCGGGCCCATCGTCTACAAGCGCTCGCCCGACGGAGGCCGCACCTGGTCCGAGCGCCTACCCACTCCCGCTTCGTGGGAGACCAGCCGAGAGGTGCCGACGATCCACCGGCTCGTCGATCCACGCGACGGTACCGAGCGCCTGATCTTGTGGTCGGGCTTGTACCCCGCCCGGCGGGCGTTCAGCGAAGACGATGGCGCCACCTGGTCCGAGCTTGAACAGGCTGGAGACTGGGGCGGAATCGTTGTGATGGGTTTTGTCGAGCAGCTGAAAGATGGCTCCTATCTGGCGATGTTCCACGACGACGGGCGCTTCTTCCGCGAGGGAGGCCGCAGCGCGGCACCTGTTGTCTTCAGCCTCTACCAGACGCGCAGTGCCGATGGCGGAATGACCTGGTCCGAACCCGAGACGGTCTGGAGCGGCACCGATGTGCAGCTGTGCGAGCCGGGTGCCATCCGCTCGCCCGACGGCGAGACCCTGGCTGTTCTACTGAGGGAGAACAGCAGAACCCTCAATAGCCACGTGATCTTTAGCACCGACGAGGCCCGCACTTGGTCGCCCCCCCGCGAGCTACCCGCCGCGCTTACCGGAGACAGGCACACGGCCAAGTACGCCCCCGATGGACGGCTGTTCCTCAGCTTCCGCGACACCGCACATGTCAGCCCGACCCAAGGCGACTGGGTCGGTTGGGTCGGTACCTTTGACGACATCGTGGAAGGTCGCCAAGGCCAGTACCGCGTGCGACTCAAGGACAACAAAAATAGCTGGGACACAACCTACCCAGGTGTCGAGGTCCTTCCCGATGGCACCTTCGTCGTGACCACCTACGGCCACTGGGAGGAGGGGCAGCAACCCTACATCTTGAGTGCGCGATTCACTCTCGACGAGCTCGACGCGCGGGCCGCCCTTGAGCCGAGTACTCGAGCTCTCTATAAAAGCGCCTCTTCAGGAGCTCCCACCTACCGTATCCCGGCTCTTGTTACGACCAACTCGGGCACCTTGCTTGCCGCCTGCGATGCTCGCCTCAACAGCGGAGCAGATCTGCCTGCCGACATCGACACCGTGATCCGCCGCAGCACCGACGACGGCCGAACTTGGGGTACAGTCCAGACGGTTTACGACGTTTGGTCTCCCGAAGGTGAGCGCCAAGCAGCGTCGCCGGCGGGCGCAGGGCCGCCGCTCGACCAAGCCGAGGGCACTGCCGATCCCTGCCTTCTCGTTGACCGCGACACGGGGCGCATCTGGTGCGCCGTAACGTGGGCGCGCGGGGTCTCCTGGCACAGCTCCAAAGCGGGCTACGGTATTGACTCGTTCCACGACCTGCTCTTACATTCGGATGACGACGGGCTAACCTGGTCCGACCCGCTTGATGTAACCGCTCAGCTCAAGGATCCCGCTTGGCGGAGCGCCTGGTTCAGCCCGGGCGTGGGCTTGCAGTCGAGAACGGGCCGCCTGCTACTTCCCTTCTCCGCCGCGCAAGCGGAGGGTCCGGCCAACTCGTACGCCGCGATCAGCGATGACCATGGCGCGACCTGGCGACGCGTCGGGCCCCTCGGTCGGGACACGAACGAGTGTATGTTGGCAGAGCTTCCCGATGGTCGCTTGGTAGCCAACCTGCGCTCGACCTCCGGTCACAACCTGCGCGCGATCAGCCACTCTTCCGACAACGGCGAGACCTGGACGCCTTCCGTCCACGACGACGAGCTGATCGAGCCGGTCTGTCAGGCGAGCCTTTTGAGCGTACCCGCCGAGCTAACACCCGATGGCCGCGACTGGCTGGTCTTCTGCAACCCGGCCAGCACAAAGCGCGAGAGCCTGACTCTAAAGGTCAGCTTTGATCATGGCGAGACCTGGCCCGTCGCGCGCGTACTGCACGCCGGACCGGCGGCCTACTCGTGCCTAACCCTCTTGGCCGACGGTGGACTCGGCGTGCTCTACGAGCGCGGCGATACGAGCTCCTACGAGGGCATCAACTTCGCCCGCGTCCCCCTCGAATGGCTGATCGAATCAACGCTCGGTAAGTAATCGAACGGCGGTGCACGAGGCTGCGGCACAAACGAGAGGCTGCGGCACAAACGAGAGGCTGCGGCACAAACGAGAGGCTGCGGCGAGAGTGTGCCGCACACTCTCGCCGCCATCGGTCTTAGAGCACGATGGTCAGAGGGATCGCGTTGCTGACGTTACTCGGCCCGTAGCTGATTGGGTCGAGGGTTACGAAAGCGTGTTGCAGGTTGAGCCCCACGAGGGATGCGTGGCCGAGGCCCAGGGTGAAGCTGGCCGTTGCCTGACCGGCCGCGTCTAGGATCCCGAATGAGTTGGCAAGCGGCGGCTGGTTGGGGCTAATGACCGTGGTGAGGGTGTAGGAGTCCAGGTTGAGCGGCACGGTGACGCCTCCGAAGAGGAAACCCGGGGTCGATCCTGACAGGCTACCCGCGAGGAAATAGGCCTCGCCAGCATGGGCTGAACCCGCGTGCAAACTGAAGGTCTGGCTGCCGCCCGTCGAAGCCGAAACGGTCGCTGTGTCGGCTGATAGGAGCTGGCAGGTGTCGAGTACGCCATTCCCATCCAGGTCCAAAGCACCCGCCGCTAGGTCGTCCGAGTCCGGGACACCATTCCCGTCGCAGTCTGCAAAGCTGATGCGTGGGTTGTCCATACCGACATCCCAACTCAGGAAGAGGTAGATCGTGCCT
>CALBMX010000126.1 GCA_937896235.1 uncultured bacterium | reverse complement strand
CCCCCCTCGCGCCCCGCGCGCCCCAAAGCGCCGCGCGCCCCAAAGCGCCCCGCGCCCCAAAGCGCCCCGCGCCTCCCGCCCCCCCCGCCGCTGACAAGAGGAACACCTATGAGAGGGAATGTAGGTTCAGCTGTCGGGAAGGTAAGGGTGGACGTTTGATTCGCCTAGATCCCGAATCCGGTGGAACTCGAACCTCTCGAAGATCGTTTAAATATTAGGTTAGAGACTGGGGATGAACCGACTGCGGCGATCTTGCTTGTTCTCTAGCGCCCCCCCCCTCTAGCTGTTTCCAAAGGTGAGTTTTCCCATGCATCGACTTTTCCGGCTTCTGCCCCTTTTCTTAGCTGTTGCGATATCTGCCGACGCAATGGGGCAATCCAATGTGATTCCAGGGACCGACGTGAAGTTGGCCAAGATGGACACGATCACGTCGCTTGGCCATAACGGCAGCTTCCCCAATGGGGTGAGTGGGCTGTCCCTATCGACAACTGCGTGTAACCTCGGATCGGTTAAAGTTCCGTGGGAGGCTCCGATGAAGGAGGACCACGCGCTTATTAGCTTTCTCGTGGCCCGCGAGAGCAACGGTCGTTTTGAGCAGATCTCCGACTACAGCCACGTAAAGCATGGTTTCTTTGCTCTAACCAGCAGCTTCTGCAACACATGCCAAGAAGGGCCTTTTGGGGGTGGTGACATTCTCGGAATCGGATGTTCGGACACCTACAGTTTCGATAACAACGGCGATATGTTCTACCTCGGCCCCCCCGAGGAGATCGACCCCTGGCTTGGTACTTGGGACGCTACTTGCTCCTACTTTGACCTTGGCCTTGGCGGCGGGGGCACCTGCGATGATCTTCGCAGCCTGACCCAGGGCCAGGTGGCCACCTTGGGTTCGGTCGGCACGCGTATCAATGTTCTTGATGCCGATCTCAATGTACCTGGGGCGGATTTTTTCTACCAAGGTCAATACACGATCCGAGGTGAGCCCGAAGTTAAACGCCGGAACAATCTCGGCCACAGGCAGTTCACGCCGAGCTGGAGCGGCTCCAAATGGCTGGTGCCCTCTGTGGGAGGCACAGGCCAAGGGGACTTCATCAACGGTTCCGTTCTGAACCGCTGGAGTGGTGCCAAGGTGACCTCGGTTTCCAACGGAAACGACGATGGTCGCGTCTATGCCGGCGTGAGTGTGACGGGCCCCGTCAACGGTATGTACCGCTACGAATACGCTCTGCACAACCGCGACAACAACCGCGGCATCGGTACGTTTAGCTTGCCGATTTGCAGTAGCGCGCGAGTTCAAAACGCGGGCTTTCGAGATGTGGATGGCGACCCGGTGACCGACTGGACCTTTGCTGTCGGATCGAACGACATTACCTGGTCTGGGCCCGGTAACGCACTTCGCTGGAACACGATTTACAACTTCTGGTTTGAGAGTGACTCCGCACCCGTCGCCGGCTTTGCCAACTTGGGCGAAGCGGATGCTGGCCTTGGGCTGAATACGCTGGTGGTTTCAACACTGACGCCCGAAGGCCTGTTCAACGAGTACCTTGGCGATGGCTGCGCGACCGGTGCTGCGCCGATCCTTTACGGCGAGGGCACACCAGCACAGGCGACCATTGGCAACTCCAGCTTCGGCCTTGCGAGCTCGGGAAACGAGCCTGGCTCGGGTCACTTCTTGTTCATGAGTCTTCAAGCTGGCAGCGTAAGCTTGGGCGGGGGCTGCACCATGTATTTGGGTGGCGCATTCGGTTCATCCATCAGCCAGATTGGCAGCGCGATTTCCGACGCTAACGGAGACGCGAGCTTCCCGATGCCCGTGCCTGCAAGCCCCGCGCTTGAGGGACTGACGGCCAACTTCCAAGGGCTGGGATTCAACTCAGCAGGTGGACCCATTTCAGGTCAGTTCGAACTGACGAACGGGCTTCGCGTCCACATCGGAAGTACGCTTCCTAGCTGCCCCTAGTTTCTAGGAATAGCGCTTCCCCTTTGGGTGGAGAAGGAGCCGATGTCCTCGCCTTGGGCGAGGACATCGGCTCCTTTTTGGGTGCGCGCATCCAAGGCCGTGGCGAGGCTGGTCAAATGGACTCGGCGGCGTTGAGTATGATTTTGATCCGATCGGCAAGCTCGCGGGCAGCCTGATTCGAGGGGGCCCGCTGCAGAACAAATGTAAGACATCGAAGCGCCGCCGGGTGATGGGGGTGTGCCGAAAGGACGGCGTCAAGAAGAGGAATGGCGGCATCGACTTGCAGGTCGGTCACCATGGCCTCGGCTAAACGCAGGCTCGCCTCGAGCTGATTCGCCTCTTGGTTCGGGGTGGGCTGCTCTACCGCGAATCTTGCGTTCATGGATTCGAGTTGGGCGATGGCCTCCGGTCGCAAGCTTGCCTCCCGCATCAAGAGTGAGAGCAGGGCATTCGCTGCGCGGGCTTCGTCAGGTCTTATCCCTAAAGCGTCAATTAGACCTACCATAGCATCTCTATTCTTGTTTTCTAGAATCCGGACTTCGGCGAGGGCAACGTGGGCGCTGACGTTCTTTGGGTCGATTTCGAGCGCTCGTAGAAAGTGCGTGGTCGCCTTATCGCGCTGGGCGGAGTGAGCGAGAAGCTGTCCCAGCCGATTGTGAACTTCAGCCGTGTCGACAAGTGACCAATCGGCGACAACGGTGAGGTGCTGGATCGCTTTGGCGACAGCGGCGTTGGCCGCTGCGGAGGCGGGTTGCTCCTTTGCGGCGGCTTCGTTCCAGGTTACGCCTTCCCGTTGGTGGTATTGGATGAAACCCGAGTGGCCCGCGAACGCCAAGTAGAGCGGCGCCAGAATCACAGCGACGAATCCGGTGCGGGTGAATTTTCTATTCACGCAAAGGTTTGCGTGTTGAAAGACGAGGTCTTGCCTCTGTGCCAACCGCAAGGTCACGACCGCGAGCAGACCAGCGATTGTTGCCATGCCGATGGCGAGCAAGAAGGGCACAGCGCCATACAAATTGCGGAAGCCGTAAAGGGATCCCGCGAAAATGACTGCCATCAGGAGCTCCTCTCCCCAAGTAAAGTCGTAGACGCGAAGGGCCTCTCGAGAAGGGGTTGGAGCGCTTTTTTCGACAGCGGGACGGAAGCCGAAGAAGAGCGCATCTTTGGGGCAAACACTGACGCAATCGAGGCATCGCAGACAGTTGGAGTCGACGACCATTCCGAAAAGAGCAACCTCGCGATGAACTTCAACATTGCTCGTGCAGATTGCGGTGCAATGGCCGCAACCCTCACAAGCATCCGTGACACGGATACGGCCGGGCGCAACTTTTTCAGCGAGCCCAAAGACGGCGCCATAGGGACAGCCGTACGAGCAGAACCCTTTCGAGCCAAAAAACCAAACAACTAGAAAGCCATCGACGAGGAGCGTGACGATCGCCACGCTCCAGGTGGGGAATGTCTCCCATAGAGATTCGGTAGAGGTGTTCCACGTGAGCGACCAGCTTGGTCCACCCTCGCCCAGCCAGTTTTGCAACGCCGGTAGGATGAAGATGTCGATCGCCGCGAGTGCCGGAACAAAAACCAACAGGCGCGAGCGAACAGGTTTCGGCCGTATGCCAAAGCGAGCGAGAAGGCTGGCGCAGAAATCTTGGTAGGCGACGAGGTGGCACGCCCATCCGCAAAAGAATCGACCAAAGATAAGCGTGCTCAGGATGAGAAGCACCAACAGAATAAATCCGGCGTTGACCGCGCCATACGCGATCGTCTCGTAGGCCTCTGAAGGCTCGAGGGGAGAGATGGACTCTCCTGTGGCATACCAGTGGGCAATGTGCACAGCAACTAGCGCGTGCACTAAGACCAAGGCGAAGGCGCGCCAACGTGTGCGTCTGGAGCGCCTGACCTCACCTTTGGTTTTGTGCCCCTGTTTGGCGGGGATTGCGTGTGTGTTTTTGCGTACTGCCATGCTGAACCGGTGCTCCTCTTGGTGGCGAGATGAATAGGTTATCAGCTCATCGCCTAGCTCGAATGCGCGAGCCCTTCAAGTCGTCGCAAACGTGCCGGCTTGCCGACCGAAGTGGAAGCTCGCCGAGTCGGTGCTTTACTTGCTATCCCAGTATTGGTAATAGTTTCTTGGTCGTCCCCCCCTATTCAATTCAGAAGAGCGCGAAGTCATACCCATGGAATTATCTCAGCGAGAAAAATCACTGCTCTTTTGGGCTAGTTTTACGGCCCTAGCCGCGGCGGGCGTTGGCTTCGTGTTGCGCGTTTTAGTGATGGGGAACTGGGGGGCAGACTTCGGGATTACGGATACCGAAGTTGGGCAGATCTTCGGCCTCTCCCTGTGGCCGATTGCGGTCACGATGATCTTGTTCAGCTTGATTCTAGATCGCGTCGGCTATCGAACGTCGATGTTTATCGCCTGCGCACTTCAGCTTGTTTCCGTCGTATTGACGGTCCTGGCTAAGGACGCTGGAATGCTCAAGTGGGCTTGTTTCTTTGGAGGCCTTGGGCATGGAATTATCGAGGCCTGCATCAACCCGCTCTGCGCGGGAATGTACACAACAACAAAGAGCAAGATGCTCAACATCTTGCACGCGTCTTGGCCCGCTGGAATCGTTGTTGGAGGGGTGACGTTCCTAGTCCTTGGGGATTCG
This sequence comes from uncultured bacterium, assembly GCA_937896235.1. Classification (GTDB taxonomy): domain Bacteria; phylum Planctomycetota; class UBA1135; order UBA1135; genus CALBMX01. Next base: position 14,250 of record CALBMX010000126.1, on the reverse strand, counting down.
ATCCCGTCCTGGAACAATTCCTTCTTGATCATGGTCCTGCCGATTCTTCTATACGGCGCAATTTTCGCGGTGATCAAGAGGTACCCCGTGGACGAGCGCGTCGCTGCCAACATCTCCAACCACGAGATGCTGAAGGAGTTTGGCGGTCTAGGCGCTCTACTCGCGGCCACGTTTATCACCTACGAGCTGACTAATCAGCTCCTTGGATTCCGTGCGGACTCGACAAGTTGGGTCGCGCAAAACCTATTGGCCTTTAGTGCTGCAGTAGGCGCTGTCGTTGGCTTTGGTTTCGGTGCCTACATCGGCTCGAAAGGGAAGTGGCTGTTCTTCTTCTTGTGCTTGATCATGATCCCCCTGGCGGCGACGGAGCTAGGCACGGACGCCTGGATTCGCGAGCTGATGGAGCCCCTATTAGGCGCACAAGCCGCAGGTTGGGCCATTGTGGCCTCGGCTGGCATCATGATGGTCTTGCGATTTTTTGCTGGAGTCCCACTCAAGTATATGTCCCCGCCAGCTCTGTTGCTTGCCAGTTCGATCTTCTCCATGGTCGGTTTATTCGTCCTCTCGGGCGCGGCGGGCGCAATGGTATTTGTCGCCTTTACCTTGTACGCAATCGGCCAGACGTTTTACTGGCCGACCATGCTCGGCTTTGTCTCCGAGAGATTTCCAAAAGGTGGGGCGATGACCCTGAACACAGTTTCGGCAATGGGCCTGCTGACGATCGGGATCTTTGGAGCACCCTACCTTGGTGCGATCAAGTCATCCTACGATGCCGAAACGGTTATCGCCTATGCGGCGGATGTCGAGGCACTTGCGATTGACAACTACGTCACCGAAGAGAAGTTCTTTTTCTACACCCACGATGCCGTCGTCCCCAGCAAGGTTCTGATGGACCCTGCGCTTTCCCCCGCCCAAGCGAGCGAACTGAAAGTTCAGATCGGTGAGAATGGGCGCAACACCCTCAAGGCGGCGGCCGGGATGCCGCTCACCATGGCGATCGCATTCCTTTTGATTCTGCTGTGGTTTCGCTCCAAAGGCGGATACAAAGCGATCGAGTTGGCAGCCAAGGAGATTTAGCCGAGGGTCGCCACTTTTCGAACGCGGCTAGGACCCCACGACTATGAAGCTCACATCCGTTTATGCGCTGGCCCTCTTCTCCATGTTCGGAGCCGTGTTGGCCAGTGCTTGTATTGCTCCGGGTTCGAGCGGCAGCGCACAGGCTGAGTCTCCTCCCGAGCCCGTCGCATTGATCCCCATCCCCGCGAGTGTTCAGCTCATGCCGGGGGTGTATAGGCACAACCTCCAAAGCGAAATCCACATTCAGGATGAGGTGCTTTTGGAGTGGGAGCTAGGAGAGCGTTTGCTCGAGGTGGTCGACCCAGCCGCGATCAGCTCGAAGGCTGTTGTTTGGACCGTTGCCGAGTCAAGGGGGATCACTTTGGCACTTGGCGAGAGTCTTGAGGAGCTTGGGCTCGAGGGTTATCGAATTCGCATCACTCCCGATGAGCTGCGGATTACGGGGGCAACTCCAAGCGGCGTTTTCTACGGCATTCAAACGCTAAGGCAGCTGCTTCCCGAGTTGGAGGTTCGAACCGTCTCCGGGGTTTTGGCGGGAAAGAATCCGATGGCCTCCTACACCAACTGGGTCGTGCCCTGTTGTGAGATTGTAGACAGCCCGCGGTTCCCTTGGCGCGGTCAGCTACTTGATGTTAGCCGGCACTTTCTTCCACTTGAGTTCGTGAAGAAGAACATCGACTACTTAGCCGCACTCAAGCTCAATGTCTTTCATTGGCACTTGACCGATGACCAAGGGTGGCGTGTTGAGGTGGATGCGTATCCGAGGCTCACCTCGGTAGGCGCGTGGCGTGTGGACCACAACGAGCTGTCTTGGCACGCTCGGCCGGAACAACGCGAAGGAGAGTTGGCAAGCTACGGCGGTTTTTACTCCCGTGAAGAGATTGCGGATGTAATCGAGTACGCGCGCCTCCGAGGCGTGACCGTTGTCCCGGAGATCGACGTGCCAGGGCACTCGCGAGCAGCGATCGCTGCGTATCCAGGCATCTCATGTGACGGCGTGGTTCGAGCTGTTGCTACCGGCGGCATCATGGAGGAGAATGCCCTCTGCCCTGGAAAGGAGGCTACCTTTGAATTGGTGGCGGGCGTCTTGACCTCGGTGATGGAGCTCTTTCCATCGGAGTACATTCACATCGGCGGAGACGAGTGCAATAAGTCCGCATGGAGTCAGTGCAAAGACTGCCGCCGTAGGATGGATGAAGAGGGCCTGGCCAATGTCGAGGAGCTGCAGAGCTACTTCATCCAGCGCGTGGAGCGAGTGATCAATTCCCAGGGCCGTATCATGATCGGATGGGACGAGATTCTCGAGGGAGGGCTTGCGCCCAACGCGGTGGTCATGTCCTGGCGTGGTGAGGCCGGCGGAGTTGCGGCTGCCAGAGCTGGTCACGACGTGATCATGACTCCCAATAACTTCTGCTACCTTGATCTCAAGCAGGGAAGCCCTGAAAACGAGCCCGAATTGGGCTATTCAGAGCTTCTTCTTAGTACGGCCTATTCCTATGAGCCACTTCCCGAGGAGCTTTCGGACGAGCAGGCGCGCCACGTCCTAGGCATCCAAGGCAATCTCTGGGGCGAATCCATTCAGGGCGAGGAGGAGGCAAACTACATGCTGTTCCCGCGTCTCTTTGCGGTTGCCGAGGTCGCATGGTCGGCTCCGTCTTTGCGAAATTGGGATGGCTTTATGGAGCGTCTCGATCCGGCGCTTGCACGCCTTGAAAACCGAGGTGTCGGTTTTGCGCCCAGCCTTTACCAAGTCCAAGTCGATGTCCAAGTTGACGCCGAAAACTCTCGGGTCGAGCTGATCTTGTCGACTGAGCACGGCCGCCTGGACATGCGGTACACCACCGATGGGACACCCCCGACCGGGGCGTCAGAGCTCTATCGCAAACCAATCGACCTGGCGAAATCCACGGATGTGCAGGCCGCTGCTTTTCGCGGGAAGGAGCGCTTGGGGCGCATAACGAGCCGACGAATCGATTTGCACAAGGCGATCGGGAAGGCGGTCCAGACCGACGCGATTTGGAGTCCGAAGTACGACGGCGGAGGGGCCTTTGGCCTCGTCGACGGCAAGACCGGCTCTGCGACTCACAGTGACAACAAGTGGGTCGGATACGAGGCCGTGCACATGGACGCGACCGTGGACTTGGGAGAGGTCATGGCGCTCAATGAGGTCGCACTCGGCTGTCTCGAGGAGCAGAACAGCTGGATCTTTTTCCCGACCTCCGTGAACGTACTCATCTCCACTGACGGAGTTGATTTTCAACAAGCTGGCTCCGCCGTTGCCACTCCCATCACAAGCACAAGTGGAGCACACCGGATGGAGTTTACGACGAAGACTCCGGGACTGAGGGCGCGATTTGTGAGGGTCCAGGCCAAGAGCCTCCTCGAGTGCCCGGAGTGGCACAAGGGGGCGGGTGGGAAAGCCTGGATGTTCCTCGACGAGATTGTTGTGCGCTGAGGGGCCTCGCGCGCCCCGCCTCGAACCTAACTTGAGCGCAAGGGCGACTCGGAACTTGGCGTCAATAAGGGACGCGCTATTTTGCGGAGGGGGCGTCGTATTGCTTGCTGACTTCGGCGCGAAAGCGGGTGGCAATCGATAGGTAGAGGGCGACCTGATCCGGATCGGGCAGGGTGGGGCGTCCCGCAGTGTGCACGCACCTTGTAGACAGCTCTCGCATCGCGACGGGTGCACCTTGTTGGTGGCGCCAACTCCAAGCCGCTTGCATGGCTGCGCCAAGTGCGGCCGACTCGGGTTCGGCCAACGGGATTACTGGCGTATTGAAACAAGCCGCTAAGATCTCACGCCAAAGGGGGTTGCGCGCGGCACCACCGACTAGCCGGAGCTCTTTCGCGTGGATACCCAGACGCGCAAGCCGCTCGACACCCCAGGCGAGATTCAAACTTGTCCCCTCAAGTGCCGCTCGATAGAGCGTGCCCGCGCGCAGATGACCAGGGCGCATTCCCACCAAGCTGCCGGTCGCGAGAGGGAGGTCCGGCACGCGCTCACCATTCAGATAGGGCAGCCACAGCAAGCCCTCACAGCCCGGTGGAACTTGGCGCGCCGAGGCCGTTAGCGCCTCGTGACCCATATCAAATCCGGTGCTCACCTCTTCGGTCACGCCCGTTAAATTCATCACGCACAAAAGCGGAAGCCAGCCGCCGGTCGATCCGCAAAAGGGAGCAATCAAGCCGTCCGGATCGACAATCGGTTGCTCCGCGTGCGCGAACACGGTGCCCGATGTGCCCAAGCTCACGGTGACCACACCCGGAGTTGTCGCGCCGCTGCCGATGGCGCTCATCATGTTGTCGCCACCACCGGCAGAGACCAGCGTGCCCGCGGTAAGTCCGAACTCCACTGCGGCCGCGTCACTCACGAAGCCGACGGGTCTCCAGGGCGTCTGCGGATCCATGAGGCGTGGAAGTCTAGAGGCAAGCCCGGGGTCGGTGGGCGAGGCCTCGTGTTTGTTCGCGAGCAGGTCAAAAGCGTCGATCGCCGCCTCGTCGAACGAGCGCTCCAGGATGTCTAGCAGTCCGGTGCCTGACGCGTCGCCGGCCTCCATCGCAGCCTCGCCGGTCAGCAACAGGTTGATGTAGTCGTGGGGCAGAAGCACTCGCCTCGTGCGAGCCCAGTTCGCGGGTTCGTTGCGGGCCAGCCAGAGTAATTTCGAAGCGGTGAAGCCTGTCGGCACTGGACGACCGAACGCGACCGAGAGTTCGGCCGCCTCGACCGCCGTGGCAGTGTCACACCAGAGTTTGGCAGGGCGCACCGGAGCATCCTTGTCATCGAGAACGACACAGCCGTGCTGCTGCCCGGAGACACCGATAGCGCTAATTTGTGCAGCGTCTATTCCCGGTGTAGCTAGAAGCTCGCGAATAACGAGCCGGACCGCATCACGCCAAGTGGAGGGGTGTTGCTCTGCCGCGCCAGCCTCGAGCCCCTCGATAAGGCCATATCCCTTACTCGCGCGGGCGACGATCGCGCCGCTCTCCGCATCTAAGAGCACACCCTTTGTGCCTTGCGTTCCAACGTCCAGTCCCAGGGAAAGTGTCATCGCGCAAGTCCGCCCCAGCTGGCGTTCGCCGGCCGCTTTGGGCTCACCGGGCCCCCATGAGGTGTTCCACTAGAAGTTGATCGAGGCGCTCGTACCTGAGACCGCGCTTTGCGATTGTGTCAATGTCAATTGAAACCGCGCGCAGGGTCTCGGCCGACGCGGGCGAGTAAGCGGCGGACAAGAGCGGGTCGAGCAAGGCGTCGTTCTTCTCGGCGATGATCTCGCGAACCTCGGGGTTGGCATCAAATGCGCGCGCGCGATCCGCGAGCAGCTTGTACGTTCGCATGCAGCCCCTCGCAAAGTCCCAGACGCCGGCATCATCTTCGGTGCGATAGGCGTGGGCGTCGAAGTGAAGCGGTCCTGTATATGGCGCCGAGCCCGAGGTGCCCTCGAGCAAACGGACGAGTAGAAAGGCTTGCTTTAGGTCTTCCGATCCGAAGCGCAAGTCTTGGTCATAGCGACCAATGCGCTGGCCGTTTAGGTCGATATGGAACAGTTTGCCGACCTCCATTGCCTGTGCGACGTTGTGGGTCATCGAGAGCCCGGCCATCGACTCGTGGGCCACCTCGGGGTTCACACCAACCATCTCCTCGTTTTCGAGAGTCGAGATGAAAGCCAACATGTGCCCCGTAGTCGCCAAATAGATATCTCCCCGTGGTTCGTTGGGCTTGGCCTCTAAAGCGAAGCGCAGGTCGTAACCCCGGTCCTTGACGAAGCCGCACAAGTAGTCGATCGCGTGGCGGAAGCGCCGCGTCGCCTCTTGGGGATCGCGGCAGGCGTCGGCCTCCGTTCCCTCACGGCCGCCCCAGAACACGTAAGTTGTTGCGCCGAGTTCGACGCCGAGCTCGATCGCCGTCATCGTCTTTTGCAAGGCGAAGGCGCGCACCTTCGGGTCGTTCGCCGTAAAGGCACCATCCTTAAAAATCGGCTGGCTGAAGAGGTTTGTCGTAGCCATGGGCACAACCATACCGTTGTCGTCGAGCGCCTTCTTGAAGTCGCCCACAATCGCATCGCGCTTGGCTGCACTACTTCCAAATGGGATGAGGTCCTCGTCGTGCAGGTTGACACCCCACGCGCCACACTCACTCAACTTTCGCACTAGGCGACAAGGATCTTGGATGGCGCGTACGGCGGGGCCAAAGGGGTCCCGGCCTGGATTGCCTACGGTCCATAGTCCGAAGGTGAAGCGGTCGGCGGGAGTTGGATCGAAAGCGTCGCGGGTCATGGCAATGGGGGATAGGGAGGCGCGGGGTAGACCTCACAATCATGCCATCTCGAAACGAAGTTTGCATTCTTCGCATGGTGCCTCCTACCGCAAAGACTCGCGTGCAGTCGCGCTTCCCTCGCAATCGGCCGGAAAGTCACCGCCGCTAGAAGTCAGACCTTTATCGTGGCATTTGAAGAGCTAAGATTGCCCGTATGAAAAATCTACAAGGACCCGCGATCTTCCTCGCCCAGTATTTCTCCACAGAGTCACCCTTCGACAACCTCGACTCTATTGCGAAATGGGCGTCAGACCTCGGCTTTAAGGGAGTGCAGATTCCGACTTGGGAGAAGGGCCTTTTTGACATGGACTTGGCGGCAACTTCCAAGGACTACTGTGACGAGTTCAAGGGCCGCCTCGCCGCACACGGCGTCGTCGCGACCGAGCTGGCGACCCACCTTCAGGGACAGCTCGTGGCAGTGCACCCAGCCTACAACGAGATTGCCGATAGCTTCGCTGATGAAGCTGTGCGCGGCAATCCTGCGGCGCGCTCAGCTTGGGCCGTGGAGGAGGTAAAGAAGTGCCTCTCCGCTTCTGCCAACCTCGGCCTGAGCGCCATGGCGACCTTTAGCGGATCGTTGGCCTGGCCCTATATCTACCCCTGGCCGCCGCGCCCGGAGGGACTTATCGACGACGCATTTACCGAGCTCGTGCGGCGCTGGAAACCGATCCTCGACCACGCTGAGTCCGTCGGCGTCGATTGCGCTTTCGAGCTACATCCGGGTGAGGACCTCCACGACGGCGCGACCTTTGATCGCTTTCTCACTGGCGTGGACGGGCACAACCGCGCGAACCTACTTTTTGACTCGAGCCACTTCTTGCTGCAAGGCATCGACTACCTGCAGTTCATCGACATCTATCACGACCGCATCAAGGCCTTCCACGTCAAGGATGCGGAGTTGCGTTGTGACGGGCGCAACGGGGTCTACGGCGGGTATCAAGGCTGGGAAGATCGCGCCGGTCGGTTCCGCTCGCTCGGTGATGGCCAGACGGACTTCAAAGCGATCTTTACCGCGCTGGCGAAATATGACTTTGCTGGTTGGGCCGTGCTCGAATGGGAGTGCGCCTATAAGGACAACCTCGTCGGTGCTGCTGAGGGCGCGAAGTTCATCAAAGACCACATCATTGAGGTCTCCAAAACGTCGTTCGACGACTTCGCCGCATCGACCGCAGACCGTGCCAGTAACCGCCGCGCATTAGGACTCGACTGATCCCATGAAAACGATCTTACCGCTGCGCCTCGCCATGGTCGGTGGTGGCCCCGGCGCTTTTATTGGCGCGGTCCACCGCACGGCTGCTCTGATGGATGGCGAGTTCACGCTCGTCGCCGGGGCTCTCTCTTCGGATTCAGACAAGTGTCAGGAGCGTGCCGCAGAGTGGGGAATCGCGCCCGCACGGGCCTATGAATCCTGGAGGCAAATGCTCGAACGCGAGGCTGCACTTCCGCCGGAGACGCGCGCGGAGGTGATCTCGATCGTCACGCCAAACCACCTGCATCACGAAGTTGCGATCGCGGCGCTTGATGCCGGTTTCCACGTTGCGTGCGACAAGCCAATGACAACGTCGTCGGCCAATGCGACGGCGATGGCCGAGGCTGTGGCGCGCTCGGCGAAGTTATTCCTTTTGACGCACAACTACACCGGAGCGCCGATGGTTCGCGAGGCGCGAGAACTTGTCGCTCGGGGCGAGGAGGGGCCGATCGGGACGCTGCGTAAAGTGTACGTGGAGTACTTGCAAGGTTGGCTGTCCGAGGACCTTGAGTCTTCGGGCCAAAAACAGGCCTCTTGGCGCACGAATCCGGCGCTCAACGGGCCCGGGGGAAGCCTCGGGGACATCGGTACCCACGCCCACAACCTCGCCGAGTTCATCACGGGCCAAAAGATCACGCGCTTACTTGGAGCGCGTCGTTCGTTCGTGGAGGGCCGAGCCGTAGACGACGATGCGATGGCCTTGATTGAATTCGAAAGCGGTGCGGACGGCATGTTGCGCTGTAGCCAGGTGTGCGTGGGCCGAGAAAACGGTCTGTCCATCCAGCTGTTCGGCACGAAGGGCGGGCTGGAGTGGCGCCAGGAGCATCCGAATGATCTAACGATCTACAGCGCAAACGAGGGGCCCCTCACGCGCCGCACCGGCAACGGTTACCTCTCGGCATTCGCGCAATCCTCGGGGCGTGTTCCCGCCGGTCATCCCGAGGGATACCTCGAATCGTTTGCCAACCTCTATCGCGAATTCGCCGCGGCGATTCGCAGCGGGGGAGCGATGCCCGAACATTTGCCTTCGATAGCAGCGGGTGTCCGGGGCGTTCAATTTATCGAGCGGGTGATCGCCTCCAGTGAGGCTGGGAGCACTTGGCGCTGAACGCACCTCGATCAGAGTCGACTTTCCAGGGCTGGGAGCGCTTAGTTCGTCACCATAAAGACTCGCTTCGCGCATTTTGAATCCCAGTCTCCCGGGGCGGCGTATAATATTTGGCATGAGCGATAAGAAGACCCCGTACATGGAGGGCATGGCCCTCTTCAGCGTCGGCAAGCACGCGGACTCGATAGAGAAGTTCCGAGCTGCCCTCGCAATCGATCCCGTGTGGGATGACTGTTTGCAGGCGCTTGCGATGGCGCAGATGCACTCGGGTGATCTCAATGCCGCGCTCGAGACGGCGAAGCACATCTGCGAGGTGACACCCGAGGATCCGTTGGCGTTCACCGGCTTGTCGATGATTTACCAGCGCCTAGATCGCATCGACGACGCGGAGACCGCACAGGCCAAAGCGCGCATGTTGTCTTGGAAGCAAGAGCTAAAGACCAACCCCGATGCGCAGCCTCCTGCTGGCATCAACGTGATTCAGTAGTCGCGTAACTCTCAACAAAAAAAGAACCAGGCTTGTCACTGCGAATCGTCGCGTTGACAAGCCTGGTTCTTTGCTGGTTCCGGTTGAGTGGTTACTCGTCGATGCCCAGGATTTCGCGGCCTTTTTCGGAGATCAACTGGGGAGACCACATCGGGTCCCAGACGATCTCGATTTCAGTTCCCTCGATGCCTTCCATGGCGTTGACCTTGGCCTTCATCATCTCGGGGATGTTGCGGGCTTCAGGGCACGACTGGGAGGTCAAGGTCATCTTGATTTTGCAGGTCGTGTCCTCGACATCAACGGTGTAGATCAAACCAAGGTCAACGATGTTGACCGGGATCTCGGGGTCGTAGATCTCGGATAGAACGGCGGTGATTTCTTCTGATGTGGGCATGATTCCGATTGGGGGCTGGTTTGCTTCTTAGGGGGCGTAGTTTGCTTGGCGGAAGTTTAGCGCAGGAAATCGTTTCGTGGGCCACCCGTAGCCCAACTCTTCCGTGAACGTGAGATTTCTCTCGTTACACTATGGCCTTGTTCTCACGTCTAGGTCCGATTTTCAGCCATGATCAATTATCAAGGTCGCGTTTACCGCCCGCCAAGCGAGGCCGAAAGCCTCATTCTGCAAGCCACCCTTGGTTGCAGTTATAACGAGTGCACCTTTTGCGGAATGTATCGGGATAAGCCCTTTCGCGTACGCAAGATCGCGGATCTTAAGAAGGAGATCGAGTGGGCTGCCCAGAGTCTTGGCGACGTGCGGAAGGTCTTTTTGGCCGATGGGGACGCACTGATCGCGAAAGCCTCGTTTTTGGAGGAGGTCACTCGGATGTGCTATGAGGCTTTTCCTCGCTTGCAGCGCGTCTCGTGTTACGCGAGCCCGCAAGCCCTCGACAAGCGTACGGTCGAGGAGATGACCCGTCTGCGTGAGGCTGGACTGACGCAGTACTACTTGGGAGTTGAGTCGGGGCACGATGAGGTGCTGGACAACCTCAAAAAGGGCATCGACGCGGAGAACATGATTCGGGTCGCGCACAAGGCCCAGGAGGCCGGTGTGAAGATCTCCACGATGATTCTGCTCGGCGTTGGTGGGCGCCGCCTGTCGAAAGAGCACGCTGTGGAATCTGCGCGCGTGATTAGCGCGATCAATCCGCGCTTTGTCTCGACTTTGGTTGTGACTCCAGTGGAGGGTACGCCGCTCTACGATCAGGCGCAAGCGGGCGCATTTGATGACCTGACTCCAGCGGAGCTCTCTCTTGAGCTGCGCACGTTTGTCGCGAATTTGGAGTTAGAGGGGACGATTTTTCGCTCGAACCACGCGAGTAACTATCTGCCGATGGCGGGGAACTTCCCGAAAGACAAAGAGCGCCTTGTGGCCGAGCTGGACTCGGTGTTGGCGGCGGAGGATCCGCGCAATTATCGACCGGAGTGGTCGCGCGGACTCTAGGGGGGGGCGCCTCGACGGCGCCGTCCGGTGCACGGAAACGTAGGATGCCGCCGTGCCCAACGGGTGCGTGACGGCATCTCGCTGCGGCGCATGTAAACAGGGGGGTGGGGCCAGGAAAAGGCGACGTGGCTAACATTCGGACTTGCAGGTCTGGAATGTGGTAAGGTGAGCGGGTCCCCAGGGCACGAAGCTCCGGCGGACGCAAGCCACTCACCGAAGGAGTTTCCCGTGTCTACGCTCGAGCGCCAAAAAGTAATCATCCGAGGCCTTCTGCCCGCGGATTTCGACAGTGTTGTAAGGATCGACGCCAAGAACATTGGTCGTCGCCGAGAGGAGTTCTTCAAGGTCAAGTTGATGCAGAATTTGGCCGAGACGGGTGTCAAAATCTCGCTGGCCGCAGAGCTCGACGAAATCTTTGTAGGCTTCTTGTTGGCCCGCGTTTTTTACGGTGAGTTCGGAAGTACCGAGCCAGTCGCGATTCTCGAAACGATAGACGTACATCCAGATTTTCGCGGTCACGGTGTAGCTCGCGCTCTGCTGGGCCAGTTAGGTGAGAATCTAAATGGTCTGAGTGTTGAGTTCCTGCGCACCGAGGTGGATTGGAATCAACCCGAGCTGCTCACCTTTTTTAATCACGAGGGGTTTGTGCCGGCCCAGCGCCTCTGTCTGGATCTTAATTTGGCGCGCGCGCGTGAACTTCGCGAAGAGCGCGAAGAGGCGGCGCTCTAACACAAGCTTTCTGTTCGTTTTCGAACGCGGAGTGTCACCGTGGCGCACTCCGCGCGTCTGTGCTGTGGATGAAGTCGAGTGGTGGCGTTGCTTGCCGCCGACGAGTCCAGATAAATCGGGGGCAGCTCTCTTAGGGGGTGCTCCCACAGCACAGGTACTACCCATGAAGCTCTCGCATAGCGCTGCTCTTGCGTTCCCCATGTCCCGCCTCGCCCTCGCCTTGGGGGGACTGTTTCTCGCGTCTCTACCCGCTACTGCTCGGGGCGATTGGGAGGGCGCTTGCGCCTCGATCGAGTCCGTTGCCTCCTCGTTTGTGGAGGGCAGGTCGAACACTTGTACTTGCGCAGGGGCAGGTCCAACGTTGACTGGATCCGCGCAAATCGGTCCCCTCACTGTCGGGCTCGCGTCCCCCGGCGACGGGGCGGGAGCCGATCTAGTTTGTACATCCTTCCTGATCCTGAGTGGCTACGACATGTACGTACCCGGAGGCACTTCCGTGGTGGTACAAGACCAGTTCGTGAATGACCAGGTGCTTGTGTCCACATGCGATAGCTCAAGCTGCTCTCGCCGCTGGGGCTTCCTTTGGAGTATCGGCAGTGCCAACTGCATGTTGAAAATCTCCGACCTTGCGGGTGGCCATATGAGCTACAAGATCACAGGGGAGAACTGCACCCCTCCAGACGGGAGCGCGGGCAGTCGGGAAGCGTTGAGCACTAGCCCAACAACTCCTCAGTAGGTGATGGACACCCGCCGCAATGTCGAACTGGGCACTGCGGCGGGTAGTTGTTTTGGAATTGCCCCGTAACCCCTTTTCCCTTGGATTCATGCTTGTATCAATATTTCTGTTGGCGGCACTGGCCGTTCCACAACCTCTTCTTCAGGACTCCTCTCGTGAACCTCTCGCGCCGTTTACCGGCACCGCCTGGGAATCCCTTTCACCCGCATTGCAAAATGCCATTTGGGACGTTCTTTCGGTTGAGGACGAAATCAACACACTCACGCGACCGCTAGACGGCGATGGACAAGAGCTTGTGGGGGAGGCTCTGCAGGCGCACTTATTTGGCGAGGGCAGCCCACTCTTCACCTACCTCGAAACTAGGCTGCCACGGTTTGCCTACGGAAAGGCATCGCCCCACATCAATGAATGTATCGATAGCGTGCGACACGATGCGGGGTTTGCGGCGATGGAAAACCTTCTCGCCGAAGAGCCGACCTTTGATGCGGCCTCGCTACTTGGATTGGTCACTCAAGAGTTCATCGAAGGCGAACCCTTGTGGGGTTCGGAAGCTGCCATCGCCTTTCACAAAGAGGGGCTGATGGCAGGCCAACTGGCACCACTTGGAAACGGCGGGGCGCTTGGATATTTGACGTGGGGAATGCTCTACAGTGAGGGCTATTGGAAATCAGAGGAGCACGACCGCGAGGCCTTCATCTCCGAGCTGCTCAGCCTAGGATTTGATTCGGTCCAACAGGGCCGGGTAGTGACTAGGGCCCTGGAAACCCCGATGCTCTTCGGCGTGGAGCCTGGCCGCGGAATCGCCGGCGATGTTCCCAGCTTGGTGGGCAAGGTTGGCTTTACAGCTGTCCACGAGAAGCAGCTTCAGGGCGACTTGGAAGTTCTGCACTTACTCGAGGAGAGCCCAGCGACCAAACTTGATCCCGAGATGGATGTTCGCAGGCATCGAATCGAGCCGCGAGAGGCAGGCATCTTCGAAGTCATTCAGCCCCAAAAGGGGCACTTGAAATCTTGGCTACCACGGATGCTATTTCAAGTGCGCGAAGAGCTCTACCCAGGAGGCGCGAGCTATCGTATGCGCCGGGGGACGTCTCTTGAGGAGCGCGAGACCTATTGGAAGCGACTGTTTGAATCCGTGGGCTATGTGGCAGCGCGAGAGCTTGCCCTTGAAGAGTTGGCGGCACTGGCGAGTGGTGACGACAGTTTTGTGGATGCCTCCTCGATTGAACTACTCCTAGCCAAACAGTCATCGAGTGCGCTTCTTCCCGAAGAGGCCGTACAGTTGGCAGAGTTGCAAGCGAAGCGGATTCGGATGCGTGAGAGCATGACGCGAAATCTGGTAAGGCTCTCCGTGAACCAGGGTCTAGAGCACTTCTATGAGCTGGCAACGATGACTTTGGCAAACGACATTCCGGAAGCACTAGCGGGGCTTGGTGAGGTTGAGGTGGAGGCGAATGTGTCCTACGGATGGATTTTAGTCTCGCTCAAGAATGACCCAAGGTCGATGAATACGATCGAAGCAGGGTTTGCTGGAGAGTTGAACTTAGGGGAATCGGGATTGGCAACCCTTGTGAACCAGTTGTCGCGGAGCGATCACCAGGGTCGCAACGTAGTTTTAGAGAAAGCTCTCACTAGGGAAGATCCAACTTCGGTTTTTGCGGCCCTCATAGAGTCTGAGTGGCTACCTAAGGATCGCTATCAGGAGGAGATGGAGAAGCAGCTAGGTCGGCTCGATGACCCCCAGTTGGATCGGTATACCGCTGTCAGGTCTCGGACTTCATTCATGCAGAGTTTGGTTTTCCGCAAGGACAAGGAGCAGGCGAAAGCACTTGTATTACAGACCATGAGCCTCGGTCATTGGTCGTCCCCGGACTCACAAGAGAACTGGGGTATGTCGCAAGCGGCTTACGCCCCAAGGTTACTTGCCTTGTTCACAGCAGCGGAAAAGAAGAAGCTAGTCAAAGAGGGAAAACTACACCCGAGCCTTCTCCTGTAGCCAACCAATCGCCCGGCGCCTCCTCTAGCACAGGGGGGCGCGGAGCGCGGTGGGACTTTGTTGGGCGTCCGCGTCTCTCCAATCAGGGGGTTGGTGGGTTGCGGTCGGAGAGG
>CALBMX010000125.1 GCA_937896235.1 uncultured bacterium | reverse complement strand
ATGACTCAGACAACTGCCGCAGAACTCATCTCGCGTTCCAATCGCTTAGGTAGTGACCCGCGGGTCACCAACTATGCGGGCGGCAACACCTCTGCGAAGGGGTCCGAGATTGATCCGGTGACGGGCGAGCCAGTCACGTTACTGTGGGTAAAGGGTTCAGGCGGGGACCTCGGAACGCTTACCGAGGCGGGCCTAGCGGTGCTTCGTCTCGACCGACTTAGCGCGCTTGTCGACGTGTACCCCGGCGTCGAGCGCGAGGACGAGATGGTTGCGGCGTTCGACTACACGCTTCACGGCAAGGGAGGCGCAGCCCCCTCGATCGACACAGCCATGCACGCGCTCATCGACTCCGCGCATGTCGACCACCTGCATCCCGATGCCGGTATCGCGTTTGCGACCGCCAAGGACGGCGAGGGGCTCACTAAGAAAGCCTTCGGCGAGAAGGTCGCTTGGGTTGACTGGCGCCGCCCGGGCTTCCAGCTAGGCCTCGACATTGCCGCCCTGAAGGCTTCGAACCCGCGAGCGATTGGCTGCATCCTCGGCGGCCATGGCATCACCGCATGGGGCGACACCTCAGATGTTGCCGAAACGAACAGCCTCTGGATCATAAACACCGCGGAGGAGTACATCGCGGCTAGGGGCTCCAAGGCGCCGTTTGGCGCGACAGTGAAGAAAAACCTAGCGTTGCCCGTCGCGGAGCGTCGAAAGAAGGCCGCCGCGCTCGCCGCCACAATCCGAGCAATCGCGAGCCGCGATCGCCCGATGGTCGGCCACTTCACTGACTCGGAGGTCGTGCTCGACTTCCTTAGTAGCGCGAAAGCTCCAGCTCTCGCCGCACTGGGCACCAGCTGCCCTGACCACTTTCTGCGCACGAAGGTTAAGCCGTTGCTGCTCGACCTGGCCGCGGGGGCATCCGTCGAGGCATCAATCTTACGCCTGAAGGATCTGCACGAGGCGTATCGTGAGGACTACGCGACTTACTACTCGAAGCACGCGTTGGCCGACTCGCCCGCGATGCGGGGGGCCGACCCACTCATCGTGCTTGTCCCCGGTGTCGGGATGTTCAGCTACGGTGTGAACAAGCAGACAGCCCGCGTCGCGGGCGAATTCTACGTCAATGCGATTAACGTCATGCGTGGTGCGGAAGCGCTCTCGGCCTACTCACCAATCAGCGACGCGGAGAAGTTTCGTATCGAGTACTGGGCACTCGAAGAGGCCAAGCTTGGACGATTGCCCAAACCGAAGTCACACGCAACGCGCGTGGCACTCGTCACGGGCGCGGCGTCTGGCATTGGCAAAGCCATCGCGACTCGGCTTGCGGCCGACGGTGCCTGCGTGGTCATCGCCGACCTCGACCTCGCCAAGGCGCAGGCGGCCGCTGCCGCGATCGGAAACACGGACGTCGCGATCGGCCTGCAGGTCAACGTGACCGACGCCGCAGCAATCGAAACCATGGTGCAGGATGCCGTGCTCGCCTTCGGCGGCATCGACATTGTCGTCAACAACGCCGGCGTCTCGCTGTCGAAGCCGCTACTCGAAACCACCGAGCAGGACTGGGACTTCCAGCATGACATCATGGCGAAGGGCTCGTTTCTCGTCTCCAAGGCCACAGCGCCCGTGCTCATAGAACAGGGGATGGGCGGGGACGTCATCTACATCTCCTCGAAGAACTCCGTGTTCGCGGGACCCAACAACATCGCCTACTCCGCGACTAAGGCCGATCAGGCCCACCAGGTGCGGCTGCTCGCAGTCGAACTCGGTCAACACGGCATAAAGGTCAACGGCATCAATCCCGACGGTGTGGTGCGTGGCTCCGGAATCTTCGCCTCCGGATGGGGCGCAAACCGCGCCAAGACCTACGGCATCGAAGAGGAAGACCTCGGAAACTTCTACGCCCAGCGCACCATCCTCAAGCGCGAGGTGCTTCCCGAGAACGTCGCCAATGCCGTCTCCGTGCTGACCGGGCCGGATCTCTCGCACACGACGGGGTTGCACATCCCCGTTGACGCCGGGGTGGCCGCAGCCTTCCTGCGATGAGTGGGTTCGTCGCGGCAGTTGACCTCGGCGCCACCAGCGGACGCGTGATGATCGGCCAGGTCGGCCACAATGAGCTCATTCTGCGCCCGGTGGCGCGTTTTCCTAATGACCCCTTGACCCTCGCCGACGGGCTGCACTGGGACATCGACTCGCTTTACAAGCACTCCCTCGACGGCCTTGCTGCGGCACTCCGAGAGGAATCAAGCATTGTCAGCGTCGGTATCGACTCGTGGGCGGTCGACTACGCCCTCATCGGCGTCGACGGCCGGATGCTCGCCGCCCCTTTCCATTATCGCGACAACCGCGCGGCTGCTGGAGTGGAGGCGGTACATGCCCTGGTCGACCCGGTCGACCTCTACGGCTCCAACGGCCTTCAATTCCTTCTGTTCAACACGCTTTACCAGTTGGCTGCCGAGCCCCGCCTCGCCGAAGCTAACTCCTTGCTACTTGTGCCCGACCTAATTTCCTACTGGCTCACCGGCCGCAAGGTCGCTGAGCGCACGAACGCGTCAACCACCGGTCTTCTGAGCGTCGCTACCGGCGAATGGGATGCCGGCTTAATTGACCGTATCGGACTCCAGCGGTCCCTCTTCCCTGAGCTGGTGGACCCGGGGACCATGCTCGGCACCCTCACCTCCGAGGTTGCTGCTCGTGTCGGTGGAACCCTGAGCGTGACAGCTGTCGGGTCGCATGACACCGCGTCCGCTGTGGTCGCGGTGCCCGCGTCATCCGACGACTTCGCCTATGTCTCTTGCGGCACCTGGGGACTCGTCGGCGTCGAGCTTGATCGTCCGGTGCTCACCGAGGCGAGCCGCTTGGCCAACTTCACCAACGAAGGGGGCGTTGACGGGCGAGTGCGCTACCTGCGCAACGTCATGGGCCTTTGGCTGCTGAGCGAGTCGGTACGGATGTGGAAGCTAGATCTTGTTAAACTTGTTCATGCGGCATCCGAGTGGACGACACCGGTTAGCGTGTTCGACGCAAACGATCCCTCGTTCCTAGCACCCGGCGACATGCCGGCGCGCATCGCTGCATGGTGCGCCGATCACGGCCTCGCCGCTCCGAAGACTCCGGTCGAGTTCGTTCGCAGCATAATCGAGAGCCTCGCGGTCGCGTTTGCCGATGCGGTTCGCACCTCGGCCGAGCTGTCCGGCAAGACCGTGGCCGTCATCCACATTGTGGGTGGCGGCTCACGGAACGCGCTACTCTGCCAACTTACAGCGGATCGAGCGGGGGTTCCCGTTCTGGCCGGTCCGGTGGAGGCGACGGCGATTGGCAACGTACTCGTGCAGGCGCGCACGCTCGGACTTGCCTCGGGCTCCCTAGAGTCGCTGAGATCACTCGTAGCGGCGACTTTTTCGCCGGTGCGATACTCGCCGAGATAGATGACCCAAGGCTTGCCTGACCTCTGGTCATCATCCGAAAGGACAGCTCGATGGCTGCCATCGGGACGCGCGCGTCGGCGTAACGCACCTGGACTGGGATGTGAGCGGCGCGCGGGGTAGCCCAGCACATTGAGATTGTTGTGCGGTCCCGCATGGGACCTCTTTGGTTGTTGAATTTTGTCACCGGGCTGAGCACCCAATTCGTGCAGAGTCAGTCCATCGGGTACAACGTGGTGCAGCTGGCGATGCCCAAACGTCGTCGACCGCGGTCCGTTGACTATTCCTGCGTCACGGCCCCTGGACGCAAGTGGAAAATCTGGGAGAGATCCCTGGAAGCGGGGGTGCCATCGGCTGCCAGCTCCAGATAGGGCTCGAGTTCGGCCGCCCACCGCAGGTGAATCTCAGTGTTCCACACTTGTTCCCAAGCCTTAGAGTGGTCGATTGCTGAAAACACGAAAAGTGTTGAGTCAACGTGGAATATCGTCACTTGAGTGACGCCGTTCACTGCAAGTTCTGTCACCAACTCGGGCCAGATCTCGTCGTGGCGTCTGGTGTACTCGTCTATTCCACCCGGTTTCAGTGTCAACATAAATGCTGCATGCATTGGGATAACCTCTTTCATTGTCTATTTTTATTGTGGTTATTGTGCGTTGAAGTTTTATGGCCCATCAGTTCAGAATCAAGCTAGCTGCCCTCCAGCCGATCATCATCGATGCCGCGTTGGTGTTCACTGACACGATTCTCGGCATGATAGATGCATCGGCGACGCGAAGCCCCTTGGTGCCCAGCACTCGAAGGTCGGGACCCACCACAGCATCAGAGCCAACTCCCATCCGGCACGTTCCAGCCGGATGAAACCAAGTGCTCACATTGTTGGTGATGTACGTCTTAATTTCGTCGTCGGTCTCTATTTTTGATCCGGGAGAGTATTCCTCGGTTGACCATTCCCTCAGAGCTGGCGAGGTTGCGATTGCGCGGCTCTGACGGAAAGCCTCGATCATGACCTGCATGTCAGAGGCTTCGCTGAAGTAGTTGTGATCGATGTCCAGATTGCTCGAGGCTTCCATCGGGTTGAGTCGGACTGTGCCGCGACTGGCCAAACGGGTGGCCCCAGGAATTATTGTGAATCTAGGTTTGCCGTCCGAGTTCGGGGGCGCAAAGTGCA
>CALBMX010000124.1 GCA_937896235.1 uncultured bacterium | reverse complement strand
GGTTGGGATGAGACCGTGCCCTACGGCGACGGAACACGCTACGAAGAAGCCTTCCGCATCGTCAAGGACGTGTTGGGTCACCGGTCCGTGGAGTTCACCAAGAGCGTCTATTTGCCTCGTGTGCAGCGGCTGCGCTTCGATCGATTGTTCGGAACCCCCGGTGTCGAGTCGACAAGTACGAGTGAGTTAATAGCGGTCTTAGCAAGAGATCTCGTTGAAGTTCGAGACTTAACCGGGGCCCCGGGATGACCCGAAGGATCCGCCGTGAAGATGCCGAGGTCGTAGTCGCTTCTCTGCCAGGATCCTATTTGCCCACCGTCATCGACCTACGCAAATGGCCGTGCGATTCACGTCTTAAAGTTCAACTCGCCGACGCGATAGAGCTCCTCACAGGAGTAAATGGAAACTGGAAGAGCGCTCAATCGGCAGAAAGGAACGCCTACAGAACGAGATTTTTCGCCAATTGGTGCGGACGAAATAATGTTAAGGAATTAACCCAGTTAACGCCGGATCTCTGGAACAGCTATCTGCTACACGAGGCACGGAACGGGCGTAAGAAGGCCACCCAGAACAGGCAGTTGGTCGCGGTCCGCCAGATACTTTGGTGCTATCCCGAACACCTTAACGCGAGCTTGCCCAAATTCCTTCGACGCCGACTACCCAAGAAGGACCACGAGGCGAGCCAGCCCTATCCTGATCCTGTTTTCAAGGCAATACAAAAAGCCGCTACGGTAGTCGTGAACGCCGAGTTCAATCGAATCCGGCCGAATATTGCACTACTGCGGCGCCGTGGACAACCCAGCCTATCCAACGACCAACGCGCCCGCGTTGAGGCGCTACACGAAATCGCCACTACGGGTGGGCCCCAGTCAGCTGAAAGCCTCGGCGCACTCGGCATAAAAATGGCTTCTAACAGGTCGTCCGGAGTCAGCGAAGCCCGCCCGCTGCTATTTATGACCACCCAAGGCGCCTATGCCGTGGCCGTGCTAATTGCATGCTTGGAAGGTGCTAATTTCACGCCGATTAACGAACGAAAGGTCCCCTCTGCGGCCCCGGGGATAGGCGTAGGCGACGCTATCTGGACGGTTGAGGATGAGAAGAGGCGGCGCCACGAACATCCGTACGATGCGCATGCGATTCCCAAGAACGCGCGCCGCGCCATGGCGAAGATCATTGAGATGACACAACCCGCGCGCGATTACCTCGCCGCGAACAGTTTGGCTGGCGCTGACCGTCTCATTGTCTACTGGCCAGCTGCGAGCGGTCTCGAATCAGCACCAACTGTCGGACTCGGGAAAAGCTATCCCTTAGGAGTGGGGCGGTTCCCGTGGTGGAAACGCGGAGACGAGCCGATCTCCTTTATCCGGATACGCAAGACAGTACGAGTAACGATCGATCGAACGCCCCAGGGACATTCGCGTGCTACGTGGTCCACAAACTACATCGAGTCTTCGGAATCCGAACGTGAGCGGCTGCGGGAACAAGCTGTGGTGACCGGTCTGTGGGCCGTCGTCGACAATGCTAAGCGGCATCTGAAGATGCGCTTCGAACAGTCTGCTTTGACAGACATCGAGCAGGATACGGCTGTCGGCGGCTGCGTCGATTGGAAGCACCATCCGTTGACCGGCAAGCCTTGCGGTGATGACTTTCTTCTATGTCTACAGTGCACCAACGCATTTGCTACACCACGACACCTTCCCCGACTTATCGAACTACGCCATCAATTGGAGGCGATCGCATCCACTGACGGCCCCGACTGGACAGACTTTCGCGCGATGGCCTACGGGTGCTTGGTGGCGCTCATAGACGATCGAACTCTTATCAGCTCGGATCATTACGAGGCGGCTGAGCGGTCCATCACTGACGTAGACCGAAGCGAAATTCAGCTTCTCTTGAACGGAAAGTACACATGACCCGTTCAATAGTGACCGATCCCGCCGAACCCACGGATGGCCACGAAGACGCACCTGTCGATTGGGACGCCGTCGAAGCCGGATCCGTTGTCGTGCAGGCCCTACGCCTGAAGCGGCATGATCGTCCGAACAGTCGGTTCGATGATCTCTCTTGGTCGCTGCTCCCGATGGATGTGCCTCCTGGCGCGACCCATAACTTGCATTGGGTGCCCGGGCCGAAGGCGCAGGATTTTTCCTTTCCATCTCATCTGATCCCAGCGTTCAAGCGGATCGCATGGCTCATGATCAACAGGCCAGCGCCTGATGCTTACCTGGCGGGGACGAGTGGCAGCAGATGGCCTTCCGCCGGTTCTATCTACGATCGCTTCAGGGCACTTCGGCGCTTCGGGGCTTTTCTTGGAGAGCAAGGAATCACCCAACTCAGCGAGGTGAGTGATGACTTGCTCGACACGTATGCTTCCGCGCTGCTCGCCGACTCCTCTAGGCCTTCGTCCGCCGGGAAAGCGCAAGACCTCAGTTCTGTAGGAGGTATAGCTTTCCTGGCTGAATACCTGCCTGAGGCAGATCGCATGATCCATCCTTCTTGGTCCGGCAAGAGTGATGAAGGGCGGCGGCGGGGAACGGATAACAGCAAGGAGATCATTCACCCCGATACTTTCGCGCCGCTGCTTTGGTGGGCTCAGCAGATAATTCCCTGTGTTGGTGACATCGCTCAAGCCGTTTGTTGGCGAAATTCAGCAATGAGTCGGCCGCGGGTAAAGGAAGGAACCGCCGCTGGATTCAAGGTGGTCGCAAGCATTGTTGAGGCTAGAAACGGTAAATTGCCTCAGTCAAACCACGCTGGATATGTTGCCGCACAATATCTTATCGCGCTACACGGCGGCGGGGCGTATCCAAGTGATTTCACCAACTGGCGCAAGACAAAGAGGGGAACCTTCACAGTCGACCCTGGACTTCCCCAACCGGTTCCGGTCGCGGTCAATTCATCCATCGAAGGTCGCCCGTGGCTACCGCACGTCGATTTCAGAGAGATCGACCGACTGCAACGTGTCTTGCAGGCAGCCGCAGCAGTGCTTATCTGCGCGTGCACCGGAATGCGCGGCGAGGAGTGTCTACGGCTACCTCGAGGTGCATTGCGGATTGTGCCTCGCCCAGATGGCGCACATTCCTACCGAATCGATGGCCGGATATTCAAAGCTGTTCGCGATAAGAACGACGAGCAGGACCGCGATGGCAAGAAGTGGATCTGGGCGACGATCAAACCAGGTGCGGACGCTGTAGAAGCCCTGGAGATGCTAGCGGACGCCGCTGGCTCAAACGAACTATTCTTCCTCCCTGATGACCACGAAAGCGCAGGATTGACAACTGGTGGGATGGCTCGATGGATCAAAGAGTTAATCGACTATGCAAATGAACTGTTAACCCGCTTGAAAGTCAACCCGGTGCATCACATCGCCTCTGACCCGGCGGGAAACGTGACCCTCGACCGATTCCGCCGAAGCATTGCCTGGCATATCGTCAATCAGCCTGAGGGGCTACTCGCGGCCGGCGTCCAATTCGGCCACATGCAGTCCACTACTACCGAAGGCTATGCGTCAACGATGACATCCGGCATCGCCGCAACGATGGATCAGGAACGGAGGAAGGCCCTCTACTCCACTCTGCAGGACAACGCGAACGCCGCGAAGACCGGTATGAACGTGTCGGGGCCAGCCGCGACGAGGCTGGGTGGGGCTCTAAACCGTTTCGCGGCGAAGGAGTTTCCGGGAACTTTCGCTGAACTGTCCGCGAAGGACGAACGGCGCCTGCGTAGCGACCCTGATCTCGCTGTACGGGAGAACCCCGGCCATGGCTGCCTATGCCTGGCCAATCCGTTGAAGCCAGAAACGATGGCGTGTTCCAGAGGGAACGACGGCGAACCAAATCGGAATGACTGCAGGACGTACTGCGGGAACCGTGCATATACGGACGCCACGATCGAGCGGGACCGATTGGAAGCCAATCAGCTTCGCGAACGAATTTCCCAGGTAAATCCAATCCTCGGGGCTCGAATAGCTAAGCGCATCAGTCACTTAGAGGAGCACATCGCTGATCACGAACGTGATGGTCAATCACTGAAAGCGATCATGGATGCGGATTCTCGCGTGCCTGTTGATGAGACGACTGTAGACGGATCTAAGACGAGAAGCTCTGATGACGAAACAAAGTGATAGCGGGGGAGTGCCCGACGCCATACGGTCGCCTCACATGCCTATCGAAGATAGAGACTGGCCACCGACCGACGATGAGATCAACGCTGAACGCAATCCGACACGAAAGGCCGTACTCGTAGCGATGCGGAGTCTGCTCACTGGGGAGCCGGCTCCAAAGCCGATCAATCGAGGCAAGCGCAGCGTTGTTGCACTCGCGAATCAGGCGGGCGTTGGCCGGACCCGTCTGGTTCGCGGTGCCTTAAGCGATCTCGGTGACTGGATGGACAGGGCCGTCGCGAAGCAGGACGCGGTAGTCACCCCGCAAGAACACGAGTGGAACAAAAAGCTCAATGCGATGCACGAGCGTGCTCTCGACGCCGAGCGTCGGTACAAAGATGCCCGAGAAAAGCGAAATGAGCTCGAGCAAGTGGTTCAGGCTTTGGCGGAGCAACTTCAAGCGAGCATCAGAAACAGGGCGAGGCTTCAGGGAAAGCTCGAACGCCTGGAAATGCGGTCCATGCGGGTTCCTAGCGCGAAAGCTCGACGGAGCTAGGGGAGAAGCGCATGAACCGACGGATGATCGCTTGCCGGCCCGTTTAAGCGCCGTTGGTGCCGTTACCTTGCCGTTGACTCAAACAAGCGCGGACTATCGGACGCGGAGCGACGGGCCAGGTTTCCGGCGAAAGGCGGTTCCGTACATGGCTTCGGCGTGTTGCAATCAGGTGCGATTCCGTGAACTCTTCCCGTGCAGATGCGCCCGACCTCAGCCCGCATCCCAGTGTTCAGGACTCCCGACATGGCGCAGGAATTGATGAAGCGCCCGCGACGAAATTCGCTCGTGATTCGACCCACTGGGGAACGCCCACCTGCGGCTTTATCGTCCCAGGCACTCGAACCGGACTTCATCAATTATTGCGCGTCACCACCGCGACCTCGACGGAGGCCGAGTGGAAACGCCCAGGTGAACGGGTCAGACCAACTTGGCGGTCCAGCACCATGTCCGGAGTCCTGGTGTTAGCGCTTCGGCGCCGGGCTGGCGGTAGGGGATGCAGGGAGGCAGGCCGCTGCTACGCCATGCTCGCTGGGTGCCATCCGAAGATCGCCCGGTGAAACTTCGCTCTCTCGGACGGCTCAGGATCGACGTGTCCCGGCGGTACTTCGACGCAAGCGAGGAACCGGCTCGGAGCTGGAGCAGGATCTTCCCCTGTGGTCACGGTGTCATCTGACGACTCCTTCGCTGCGGCAGCCTGCTCGGCGGAAATCGTGGCATTGGGCTTGTTGCAGAGGACCAGCCGCGTGAATGCCTCGATGTACTCCAAGGCTGCTCCCATCAGAGTGAACCCAGCAGTGGCCAAATCGGCGGACATCACTTGGGGGCCGAAGGGAGAAACGGGGTCAGCCATCCACACTCCAAGGTCGTCGTAGTGGGACTGCTCCAGACTCCCGACTTCAGGTGCGAAACTCGGGATTCCGCCAAGCATCAACGCGACATTGGTGGCATTCCCGTACTGCCTTCCCGGCTGCGGCACGACCTGGAGGATGCCGTCGTGGATGTGGTTGCGGAGGTGCTTACAAACCCAGGCGTATTTCTGTAACCGGATGACATCGTCGAGCAGTGTTTCGTCATACTGCTTCTTGACCAGCTTGTTCACGAAATTGCGTGAGTCCAACGACTGGTTCCTGATCGTCTTGTGATCCTTTGACGTGTCGAGCAGCCAGACGTACAGGCGTCCGTAGATGTCGAATGCAGCTGCGAGATAGAGGAGTTCACGGTCGAACGCCTCGGCGGCTGCTTCGACTACATCGCTCTTACGTTTGTCCAAGGGGTTGGACAGGGCGGCGAGCAGGTGGTCCAGCGCCCGTGCTGCCCGCGCCAACCGGATGAGGATCGAATTGAACGCCTCGGCGCACACGGGACCACCTTGCGCGCCCGCGGCATGCGCCGCGGCGAAGTCGAAGAAAGTCATCGCGCTGGCAACGCCGCATATGTAGGAGTTCACGACGGTTCCCGTCGACTCTGTCGTCTCCCACGCGCCACCGCCCTGCAGTTGACCTCGTTCGATCGTTACGACCGGGTTCGAGGTGACTCGGAGATAGTGCCCTATGAGCGCAACCGCGTCGTCGGGGGTCACCGCGATAACGCTGTCGTTGTCGCCGACATCGGTGCGCCCGGCGGTGGCCCGGTTGGTGACAATCGCATCGATCTCAACGGCCCCCGCGCCGACTGCATAGGCGGCAGCGGTGTGGCGCTCATCGAGACTCAGGGCAGGAGCATCGGCGGGAGCGGTCTGCTCGTCGAACTCCTGGAAGATCGGGAAGAACCGCGCAACCGACCAGCCTTCCTCCGCTTCGGTATTCGTTGTGATGTGGAACTCCGCCGCGTCCATGAACCGGCCGGCCTCTGCGACCGTCGCGAAGTCAACGGTGTGTAGCGTCGGTTTGTCCAGAAACGCCGTCCACGCATCTGGAGGCTGATTCACGCCCTGCGGCATCAGCAGATGGACTTCGACCTCGTTGCGGGTGAGGAAGCCGGTGAGGTAGCCGTCTAGAGGCGGCTGCGGGATCGTCTCGACATCGATGCCCAGCCGCATTGGGCGTGTCTCGGGCCGGAGCGGGAACAAGGGGGTGGTCTTCTCCCTGATCGGCGGGCGTACGTAGCGCATGAACCGCCTGTTGGGGCGGCCCTCAGGGATCGTGATGGTCATCCCAGCATCGTCGCACCGCAGTGCGACAACCCACCCCTGGCCTTCTCGCATCCGGTGAAAGCGAGTTTGAGCCGCCGGCGACTTGGCGCGAGTCTCGAATACAAAGAAGGGGCGACTGATCGGACATGGCAGCACACAGCGGATGGCAGTTAAAGCTCGAAGCGATCAGGCCGGTAGGCATCGTTGCTGCTGCCTGGCATTGCACGGTGGCCATCGAGCTGACTTACAAACGCCTGGACACGGAGTCTGCTGGCCAACCGGCGCCCATCCAGAGCGAGGTGCCGGCCTCGGCCAGAGCGCTCTTTCGCTGTTCATAATCGGGCATCGCCCTGCTCAGGGCTCGCCAGAATGCTGGTCCGTGATGCGGCTCCCGGAGGTGTGCGAGTTCATGTGCGAGCACGTATTCGACTAAGTAGGGCCGGAGTTGCATGGTCGCCCAGTGAATCCGCACCTGACCGCTCGGAAGAGCCGAGCCCCACTTGTTGCCGAGATCAGCGATTTCGATAGTTTCAGGGGCTACTTGAAGACGGGTGGACCAGTCCTTTGCGCGTGACTTCAGCCATGAAAGTCCAGTTGCTCGATACCAATTGATGATCTGTTCGTGGCCGGAATCAACAAGTGATCGCGGGAGGATTAGTCTGCCTCGCCGCAAGCGGACGCGATGATCATCCGTATTGACGATGCGAAGTTGATGACTCCGGCCGAGGTACAGATACCCCTCACCGTCCACGAGTTCTTTGGTTACTGGTTCGGCGGTGAGGGCTTCCTTGTCGGCCAGCTTGCGGTAAATCCAGTCCCGCTTGGATGCGAGGAATTGCTCCAGTTCGGCCCGCTCAACGTCGGGAGCCGCTTTGAGCTGCAGGCTGCCATCGCGCTCGATCGTGAGCTTGGCTTTGCGGCTATTGCCGCCGGTCATGACCGGCACGAGCATGCCGTCGAGCTGCAATGTCATCGCACGCGTGTCCATCACCGTCTCCTGGAAGCGATCAACGATTGATTCCCTTTCGCCAGCTCCATCAGCTTGTCAGCCAGCGGTGCTTGTTCTTCGAACGGAAAGAGGTCACGGTCGTCGAGGGTGTGAATGAGTTGTTTGCGCAGAGTCTCTTGGGCATGGAGGTTGTGCCAGAACCGAACCATGCTGGCGTTCGCTTCGACTTGAATGACGATTTCCTGGGCGAGGTGGACGATATCGATCTGGACTTCTTCAGGCAGGCTGGCGTCGGTTGCGAACTCGGCTTCCAGCAGGCCGTAGAACCGTGCGACGAGCGGATCGTCATGAATAGCGCTTTCGGCCTCGTCGCTCTGCGCCTCACCGAGGAGTTCCGTGAGCGCCAGCACCAACTGGTCCCACTGTCCAGTCAGATTCTTCAGGATGTCGTCGAGCCGTTCCGACAACTTCGTGTAGCGAGCAGGGTCCTCGTCGAAGTTCTTCCGAGTGTGGTAGCGGAGGGCGTGTTCCATCTCCGAAGCTTTGGCCTTATCAGATGTTAGGCCTTGCACTTTGGCGACGAAGTCGGGATCGGTGATCGAAACTGGCGGGATCTTCGTCGCGATGTCGAGCGCGGTGACGTGCTCGTCGATCAGCTTGCGGACTTTCTCACCATAGAGGGAACTATCAAAGTCACCGAGCCCGTCATCGCGATAGCGTCGTTTGGCCGCGAGCGAGATGGTGCCCAGACGCTTGGCGTCATGCACGAATGGCAAGGCCTCGGGGCGTGGCATGACGGTGTCCAGTGTCGTGAGGAATTGCTTGAGGAGCGCACCAAACCGTGCCCGAAGGGCTTCATCTGCCAAGATCTGCACGCAGGCTTCGACATCCTCGTCAGCATCAAAGGTGTCGATCCCGGCCTGGGCGAAGACGGCAACGACCCGAGCATGGCGGTCGCGCAGTTTCGGCAGTTCGTCCTTGATCGAGGCCAGCGCACCGATGGCATCCTCGGCGTCTTCCGGCGCGTACGCCTTCAAAGCCTTTTGCAGGTGTGCGCCGACGCCGTAGTAATCAACCAGTAGGCCAACGGTTTTCCTGCTGGCGGTGCGATTGACTCGGGCAATCGCTTGCAGTAGTTCGGCGTCTTGGATAGCGCGATCGAGGTAGAGCACCTGCTCGACTGGTGCATCGAAACCAGTTAGCAGCATGGTACGGACGATCAGAAACGCGACTGGACTGGTCTTCTCACCGGGGAAGCCCAGCTCCTTCTTGAAGTCCTCAATGATGGCATCCTGACGAGCCTTGTCGGTCCACTGCGCCCACGTCGGATCGTCGTTGTTGCCGCCGGAAATGACCGGCACGAAGTCCAGGGCCTTCAGTAGCTCGAGCTGATCGGCGGCCTGAACGAGGATCTGCGTTCTACGGTCAAGCCGGTCTATATCGTCGGGATCGGCGTGGCGCAGATGGTCGGGCAATGCCTCGACTTGAGTCACCAGGTCGTCGCGCGCCCCTAGCAGTGCCTCGCGGTAGCGCACGGTTGCCAGTCGGCTTGATGCAGCCACCTGCGCCTTGAACCCATTCGGCATGACGGTCGACACGTAGTGCCACAACATCGATTTCGCCTTGGCTGCAATCAGTTTGGGCGCCTCGACGACCGAGCCCGTGGTCGCGTAGCGCGCTTTGATTTTTTCCAGTTCGGCGTCACTGAGGTCGCCGAACATGTCCTCGAACAGCTCGTCGAGGTCGCTACCGCCCGCCACCGCACCTTTGGCGGTGCGTCCCTCGTAAAGGATAGGCACCACGGCGCCGTCGGCTTCCGCCTGGCGGATCGTGTACTTATCGATGAACTCGCCGAAGATCGTCTCGGTACGTTTCTTGCCCTCGCGCATGATCGGTGTGCCGGTGAAGCCGATTTTGGCGGCGTTCGGCAACGCTGCCATCAGGTTCGCGTGCAAGGTCGAGGTCTGCGAGCGGTGCGCCTCGTCCACCAGAATGACGATCGACTCATCAGTGTTAAGGACACCGAACGACTCGACCTTGTCGTCATCGGCGAGGTCCTCCTCCGCCTTGCTAGTACCGGTATCTCGGTACTTGTGGATCATGGCGAACACCAGGGCAGGGCCGTGCTCGGCCAGCATGGTACGCAGTTTGGCCGACTTGCGGGCCCGCTGCACCGTCTCGCCAGACAGCTTCGCGGTGGCGGCAAGCTGCTTTTCCAAATCGGTGCGGTCGGTGATAACAACCACTTTGAATGCCCGCAGCACCGGGTCGGAGCGCATGGCCCGCACC
The DNA here is from genome assembly GCA_937896235.1 of uncultured bacterium. Taxonomy (GTDB): domain Bacteria; phylum Planctomycetota; class UBA1135; order UBA1135; genus CALBMX01. The sequence continues at coordinate 4,057 of CALBMX010000124.1, read as the reverse complement.
AGGAAAACCATGGTGAGCGATTTGCCTGATCCCTGCGTGTGCCAGATCAGGCCACCGCGGCGGTCGTGCTCGCCGTCCACTTGGCGCGCCTTACCGGTGCGCAGCCGGTTGAGCGCTTTTAGGACAGCCCGGTATTGCTGATATCGGGCGACCAGCTTGATCCGCCGGCCACTGACCTCAATGAACAGGGTGTAGTGCCTCACGAGGTCAAGCAGATTCGCCGGGGTGAGCATGCCAGCCACCAGCAGCTCCTGGCCGGTAAGCTCGGCGGCCTGTTTGTCGAACTGGGCGGCTAGCTGATCACGGCTGAGTGGAGCGGGGTCTTTCCATTCCAGGTAGTGCTCGGCCTCCGAGGTGAAGGTGCCGACACGGGCTTTGTCCCCATAGGTCGAGACAACGAACTGGTTGGTCCAGAACAGCTGCCCGTTACCTTCGGGCGCCCCGAGATCGCGTTGATTTGCATAGCGGCGCAGCTGATTTATACCTTCGGCCATCGGGTCGGTGCTGTATGGGCTCTTACACTCGATCACCACCAGCGGGATGCCGTTGACGAACAGCACTACGTCGGGCACAACGAACTTCTTCGCCTGTCCGCCAGGTTCGTCGACGCGAAACTGGTTGATAGCCAGGAAGTCATTGCACCCAGGATGGTCGAAGTCGATGAACTTAATGCGTTGAGTGCGGCCTTGGTCCCAGTCGGGCAAGCCCGCAACAGAGACGCCTTCGAGCAGACGCTCAGTCATCCGCTCGTTGATCTCGACGAGCTTGCCGGTCTCGGTGCGGGTCAGCGTGGAGACGGCCTCGGACAGCCGCGAACTGTCGAGCCACGATGCACCATCCGGGCCGAGGTTTATCTTCAGCATCGCAGCCCGCAGACGATCCTCGAGGATCCAGTCGCGGAACGACTCTCGCTCCGTGACTGCCGAATCCGACTTCGAACCTTCAAGCGTCTGCCAGCCGAGACCAACCAGCTGATCCAGCAGGGGCTTCTCGGACTCGGTGTATTCCGAGCCTAGAGTCACGGTGCCGTCTCCAGCGGAACGCGAACACGGCCTGTCAGGAGGTCAGCGATGAGGCCAACCTTGAGCTCCTTTAGTTTCGCCACTGCCGCCATCTCCGCATCAATGCGGGCAGTCAATGCTGCAATACGATCTGAAATTTGAATCTGTTCGGCTAGATCCGGGACTGGCACGAGCATGTCCAGCAGGGATCGTTGAGAAAAATTCTTCATACTTCCACTCGTGCCGGTTGCAACGCTCTGGATATAGCTACGGGATGGAAAGGCGCGCAATACTTCGACAAGGAAAGGACGATCAAGGCGATCACTGACATTTATTCGCCACGTCTTGTCACAAAGGACCAAACGACTATCGAAAGACTGGTCAACCAGACAGGCCATACCGACTAGCTCCGGAGTATTAGCCCTCGTCACCAGAACATCGCCGGAGCGGACCATAGACCGTGGATCTATAGGAGTGCCCGGAGGAATTACTTTGTTCTCCACGGGCCGAAAGTGGACACTGCCGACAGCACTTACTTTCAGGACACCCCATTGATCAGGTGGTGCTGGCTCATCAGGACAGTCTGGACTCTTGCCTGCGTCTATTCCCGACACTAATTTCCCTAGTGGAAGCAGTGGCCACGTAGCACCCCAGTTGCCGTCGCCGCCTACGTGGAGAAGTGTCGATACAAGAGCACCTCTAACCTTTCGTAGCTTTGCAATGATCTGCTCGGTGGCACGGATCCAGTCGTCCAGGGCGTCTAGGATTTTCGCGATACGGCGTTGTTCAGGTATTGGCGGAACACTGAGTTCAGTCCGGAGAAGTACATCGTCTGCGAAGTTGGTCTGGGACTCGGCCATGCCGGTGGTACGGCTGTTCAAATAGTCCTGCACGCTTTGGGTCGACAGAAGTCCTGCCAATATGCTCGGCACGACCTTCGATTTGTTCGGTCTGAGCCCGACCATCTTCCCGGACACCATCAGACGTGGTCGAGTAGAAGCCACGTGTACAACGACGCCGACACGATGACGTGGACCGGCTTTGGTGATCAGGACGTCACCCATCTTAACCTCGATGGATTGGTTTCCCCAGTATCGCCGCGGTGGAACTTTGTGGGCGTTCTCATTCCAGCCGGACCAAGTTATCGCAGTCGTCTTGAGGAGACCCCATTCTTCGCTCGAAGCAATCGGACGCTCTTCACATGTTGGACTTGGACCAGTGAATTTGTGCTCGATCAATTCGGCGACCGTAAAAGTTTTCCAATCAGGTGCGGTGAGCTTACTCATATCCAAGTTCCTTTAATGAAGCTGCCAACCTCTCCGCACCGGTTTCAATTCGAACCTCGATATCGGTTAGAGTCACGCGATATTTGTCCCACCAGGTCTCAAAGGCGACGATCACGGCTCGCCGGTGTCGTGCGATCCGGTCCAGAGCCTCGACCAGTAGGTCAGATTGGAGAGCATCAAGGACGATCTGGCGAGCTGATGAGTCGTTGAGTGCCTCGCTAGCTTTCCCAAGCCGTTGGCGAAAGGCCGCCGTCTCTGCTTTGAGCTGTTTCTTTGTGGCTGTCAGCTTGCTCTTCAGCTTCCTGATCTCGGCCGGCGAGAGACTGCCCTCGGATGTTTCGGTGTCGTCCTCCTCGTCATCGGAGGCCGTGGCCGACTTCACGGCGGAATCCAACTCCGCGACCTCGGCACCAATAGCGGCGAGCTTGTCGAGGTACTCCGGTAACAGCGCGCGAGCCACCTTATGGTCGAGTGGGTTGATCTTCGCTTTTTCTTCCTCAAGAGCGTCGAGGGCCGTGGCGATCCATGCCTCGATCAGTCCTCGGTATCCGAGAGTGGCGAGTGCCTTGAGGTCGGGAAGGCTGAGGCCCCACCAGGAGGCAATGACACCATTGACGGCGAAGTAGTCCAAGAGGACTGTCGCTTGGAGCGCACTAGCGAAAGTTCCGATCAACTCCTTGCGAAGCTCCACGAGGTCCGTCGCAGACTGCAAATTATCGAATCGAGCCTTCTCGGACTTCCACCACTGCTCGATGGCACCCGTAACGTCTGCTTCGGCCGCGGCGACACCGTCGTCCGACTCGATGAGGCGACGGAGATCGCGCCTGTCAGTGACGATGTCGGCGAACTGGAGGTAGAACTCCTCCTTCGGAGCCAGTAGGTGTTCGGGCTTCATGCCGTGGGCGGCGAATAGGTCTCTCTTGGCGTCGACTTCACTCAACGGGATGCCTCCGTGCAAGTGCGCTCGGACGTCCTGTGGCTCGGGAGCGGGAGTGGTGTCGACGTAGCGACGAATGTTGAGGCTGTAATCGTTCTCAGCTAGCTCCTGTCGTGTAACCACGCGTGCAAAAGCCGGTATGTCAGCGAACGCTCTGTATGCCGAGACGATTTTTTCGATGTGCTCAGGTTCGAGGTAGTTCTGGGCACGACCTTCGCGGTAGTCGCGGTCGGCGTTGATGAACAGAACTTTGCCCTGACGCTCGGCGGGCTTAGAGGCCTTATGGCGCAATATCAGGATGCACGCCGGGATGCCAGTGCCATAGAACAGCTGAGGTCCGAGGCCGATGACGGCTTCGACAACGTCGTCGTCGAGCAAGCCGGTCCGGATCTTGCCCTCGTCACCCCCGCGGAATAGGACGCCGTGCGGCATAACCGTCGCCACCATGCCATCCGTGCGCGTCACGGCCAGCATGTGCTGGACGAACATCAGGTCGGCCTTCTTCCCGGTCTCCGGGGTATAGCCGTACCGGAAACGCTCAGGGAATGGAATCGCGTCCTTGTTGTAATTGAGCGAGAAGGGTGGATTAGTGATGACGCGGTCGAAGCGCATCAGCTCACCACCCTGAATATGGGCTGGGTCTTCTAAGGTGCCGTCGTTGTTATTACGCATGTCGGCGTCCGCGATGCCGTGGAGCAGCAAGTTCATCTTGGATATGGCCCAGACGCTCCCGTCTTTCTCCTGGCCGGCCAACGCAAGGTTGCGGCGATTGCCACCGTTCTCCTCGATGTAGTCCTTGGACAGGATCAACATGCCGCCCGAGCCGCTGCACG
>CALBMX010000123.1 GCA_937896235.1 uncultured bacterium | reverse complement strand
CGAGTGGACAGTGCAGATGTTTCTAATGTTCAAGCTCGGTCGCTTAGATGTACTGCCCACGGGCGACCTAGGTGTGCAAGAGGGTCTTCGCATTCTCGATGGCCTCGACAAGCGCCCCACTGCCAAAGAGCTGGCTCATCGCGGGCAGATCTGGCGACCGATCGCCAGCGTCGCCGCTTGGTTTCTATGGCGATTAACAGACGAGCCCCCGCGCTGACTGGGCAACGCGGGGGCTCTTTTCGTCTGGTGAGACCGGCTGCTTAGCGACCGACGCGAAGGCCCCTAATCAGGTCCGTTTCACTCGACGAATACTTCTCGATGAGGTGAGATGCCTCAAAGTACAGGTCGCCCATGTCAAGGACAGTGAGGGGCTCGGCAGTTGCCAGCGAGATGCGCTCGGCGCTCGGCGGGGGTGTGCCGTTAGCCAGGGTGCGCCCAAGTTCGGCTGCGATTACCTCGGGGGTAACTTGCTCAGGCAGTGCCGGGGTTCCGAAGAACATCGGTGCACTCGCAAGGCCCTCAAGATCCATGTTGGGAACGATCAGGACGAGCTGGCCGCTTGGGTAACCGAAGTTGACACGCTCGGCGGTTTGGCCGCCGACATAGAGCACCGGCTCCAGAGTCTGACGGGGTTGCGCCAAGGTCGGGTCGACCTGAACGACAAGTAATAAGCCCTTCGTGTAAGTCGGTTGATCCGTACGCCAATAGTGCGTGGCGGGTTCGACCAACTCAAAGGGAGCGGCGTGAACAAGCTGAACGTCCGCGGTGGCGAGCACCTCGGCGAAAGCGGGGTCGTTTACGGGGTGAGCGGCAAAGGCATCTTCGCCGATGGTAGCTTGGCTTTGGGATGCGGTGATGGCCAGGGCTATAGCGCCTAGGCAAGCGACCGATCCAAGGAGAATGGAATTCTTCATGATGATAAGGGTGGTTTGGATCAGTCGGTGGTGAGTTCAAGATCGTCCATGCCAAAGCGGCCTTGGACGGATCCGTGGGTTGAGCCAAAGCGGAAGATCAACTTGTCGATGTCGGCAAGGTCGAAGTTCGCGTCGTCAACTGTGAAGCCTGACAGCGGAAGCCGAATGGTTTCAAACTCATTGCCCCAGCCTTGGCCCGTGCCGCACGAGGAGCGCTGGTAGGGCTCTTCCAACCCGCCTCCGAATGCACCAATCGAAATCAAGCTGCTGTTGCCCGAGCCGTCGAGGAGCTCGACTTCAAACGTCGCGTCTCCCAAAAAGGCCGTCGTCAATGCGTCGCGTGTTGCTTGGCAAGCGCGGAAGGAAAGGTTCGCAAAACTACTCCAGTCGCCATTCGCAGGCTGAATGTCATAGGTCAGGTTCACACTCGGAGTCCCGATGACCTCAAACACGATTCCGCGGGTAGTATCGCTCGGACGGGCTTGCGTGAAGCCATTGAACTTGTCCGTAGCACTTAGCGTGAAAGCTGAGTTCGAATCATTCAAGATGCCTTCCGACAAATCGGAAACGTTGAACGTAACGGCCGCGCCACTGCTGGCGAGATTGGTCGTCGTGTTCGTTTGGAAGTCATCGATGACGTACTTGCCGCTCTCCGCGCCCTCTGTGAACTGGAGATCTACGTTAACCGAAGGGTTCGCGAAGGGAGCTCCGATAGGGTGGAAGCTCTCCCACTGGCGTGTTAAGAAGTCACGAGACGGAGCGCTTTTGCGCAAGTGGTAAGCCACGAGCGGAAGCACGTAACCTCGGATGATGGTGTGCGTCGTCGCCCGTCCAACAAGGTTGGGACCCGTTGCGACGGATGAACCGCCACCATCGTGGAAGTCGCCGTGGCCTACACCGTGAAGTGAAATACTCTGGCTCTGGTTTTCAGCGCGATCAAGCAGGTGATAGGACTGCGCGATGTCATTGTTCGCGCAACCCGTTACGTCAGCATCAGCTTGCCCGACCCATAAGTGGTAGTTCATGCCGTGCGGGTTTGCCGAGTTTGTACCCAAGAAGTCCGTCGGTGCGATACTCGAAATCAGCTTGATATCCGAAGCGCCAAAGTAGCTTGGCGTATAAGTGCCATCAACAATACGGTCGTAAGCGCGGGCGACACCTTCGCCACCCCGGCTATGGCCGATCCACGCTATACGCGACGAAGCCACGTGTCCAATGAGAGCGCCACCAGCGATTTGCCCGTGATCCTTTATGAACTTATCCGTGTTGGTGAGTGTCGTTGTTGAAGACGTCTCGATGCCGGGCACCGTGTTGTTCTGGTGGCTCATTACAATGAAGCCATAGCTAGCCAGATGCTTACCGATGTGGTCATACCACTGGTAGTTATGGCCATTGCCGTGGCTAATCACCACAAGGGGCAGCTTGCCCAAACTTGCGATATTCGTAGGCCAATAGACATCCTGACCAAGCCAGGTGCCGAAGTTATGGATCGCCTCGGTGACGGCATAAGGGCCGGGCGTCGTGATGTCGTGGACCACGTAGAGGCCTGCCTCTTTGCTATATCCATCAATGACGTCGCCGCTGGAGAACTTGCCGTCGCCGTCGAGGTCGATCACGACATCGTAGCCGACTCCAATGATCTCGCCGTTGAACCCAGGTAGGGAACCGTTGTCGACAACAAACGTGTTGGCCGAGAGATCGGGACCATTAAAGGTCACGCTATTCGCACCGTCGTTGGTGACGTCCACAAGCACTGGGTTCAAGTCCCAAGCCGCCGCATCCATCGCATTGACGACATAGATGTCCGCGCTCTTGCCCGCAACGGTTGGATACTGAAGCGTGTCGATCGCAACGGAGACCGGCGACCCCATGTTGAACGCCTTCACGTACTCAAAGTGTGGACGCTGGGCCAAGGGGTTACCGGCAAGCTGCGCCTTGACAGCTACAGGCGCAGCTGTAAACGTAACGCTTGCGCCGGAGCTAAAGTCGAGACCGTTCGGATCGCTGGGGTCGATCAGGACGCCGAGCATGTACAGGGTCGCACCGATGAAGCTAACGTCGCTAGGTATCGGTACCGACAGCGCAAAGGTGCCCGCACCGTCGGTAAGACCGCCAGGGAGAATAAACATAGACGGAGTGAAGCCCAAGTCGAGGCTCTCGCCGAAGAGGCTTACCGGTCCAGGACTTGAATCGACTGCGAGGAGCGCCGGCAGCGAAACGCCACCTTTGAGCTCGACCGAGAGGGTCGTTCCAATGGGTTTGTTGAGGGTGGCTTGACCGTCTAGCTTAAGGTCCGAGGCGGAGGACAGAGAGCTAGCGACGGTCGCAAATAGCAAACCTGAAAGCAGGTGGCCACGATGGGCGAGTGAGCGCATGGGAGTCAGTTTATCGGGGTGAATACAAATAGTACTTACTACAAGGTACCCCAGTAGCCCGATTTGCGGGGCAGCCTAGTGCGGAATGTACACGCTGGAAACCTGGTTCCGGGGGACTCTCCCCATCACTCCCAGAGACCAGTTAGGCCTGAAGAATCTCGATGTCGTACCCATTAGGGTCCTTCACAAAGATGTAGCGGCCCTTGTTTTCGCGGTACCACCAGCCACGGGCCTCAACATCCGCAATCACGGCGTCTAGATTTTCTACGGTTAGGGCCAAGTGCCCGAACTGGGTTCCGAGCTCGTAGTCGCGGCCGTCGTGATTGTAGGTCAGCTCGATGAAGTAGCTCTTCGCCTCGTCACCGAGGAAAACCAAAGTGCACTCCTCGCCGATCGTTCCACGCCGGTATTCCACCAATCCGAGGAAGCCTGTGTAAAATGTGAGGGACTCGTCGAGATCCTTAACGCGGATCATGGTGTGGGCAAGTTTCATCGAAGTAGCCTTGGAGAGGGAGGGGAGGGACGGGTTACATCCCAAACACTATCAGGCTGCCGCCATTGCGTCCTCAGCATCTCCGATCGTTTTCACAACGGCATCGAGGAACTCGTCCCGGAACAACTCGGTTGACAGGAACTCCTTGGCCCCAAGGCGGAGCGCCTCTAAGCGGAACCCCGCCCTTGAATAAACCCCGGCGAACATGATGATCGGTGGGCAAATCCCAGGGCGTGCTTGAATGTTTTTGCACACATCGAAGCCGTTGTCACCCTCCAAGAGAATGTCGAGAAGAATCAAGTCGGGCGTCTTGTTCGCCATCATGCGGAGCAGCTCGACCCCACTGGGTACGAGGAGGACTTGATAACCCGCCATCTCTAGGTCGTGACTACGTGCCCGAGGGTTTGCTTGGGTGTCGTGGCAGAAGAAGATCGTTTTCATTGGGTTGGATGAGTTAGTTCGTAAGGGAGAGGATTTCGGCGAGAGATGCCTCTCCAGAGAGTGCTAAGCGAAGACCCTCTTCTCGCAGCGTTTGCATGCCGCCCGCTCGAGCGGCGGAGAGTAGATCGGCCTTGGAAGCGCCGCTACTGATAAGGGTTCGCATGTCGTTGTCGATCAACAGGATTTCGTAGATCCCCACCCTTCCTTTGAAGCCCAAGTTGCGACATTGATCGCAGCCAATACCCTCGTGGAAGGTCGCGTCGGGGTCCGTGATTCCCAGCTCTGCAAGCACCCCCCCGTCCACTTTGACCTCTATGCTACAGCTGGGGCAGATGCGCCGAACCAGTCGCTGGGCAACGATTCCCTTGAGGGTATCTCCAATCAAATAGCCATCAACCCCGAGGTCGATCAAGCGCGTGATGCTCTCGACCGATCCTACGGTGTGCAATGTCGACAGGACAATGTGCCCTGTCATGGACGCCTCGATTGCGATGCTAGCTGTTTCCCGATCGCGGATTTCTCCAACTAGAACAATGTCAGGATCCTGGCGAAGAATCGACCGCAACCCCGCTTCGAAGGTCAAGCCGATCTTCGCGTGGGTGCTGATTTGAGTGACGCCATCTAGAACGTTCTCAACAGGGTCCTCTAGCGTTATGACCTTGTTGTCTTTTGTTGAGAGCTCTTTGAGGAGGCCGTAAAGAGTGGTGGTCTTCCCGCTTCCTGTGGGACCAGTCGCGAGCACGAATCCCTCCTTGCACCGAATCATTCGGCGCAACCGATCCACCTGCTCCTCCCGTAAGCCGAGCGCGGAAAGGCTGCCCATCTCGCGGCCGCCATCTAGGATTCGTATGACCGCGCTTTCGCCATCCACGCTTGGAGACGTGGCAACGCGCAAGTCGACACGCTGCGCCCTAACGCGGAACTGGGCGCGACCATCTTGGGGTAAACGCCGTTGGGAGATGTCGAGGTCGGCTAGCAGCTTGACCCGCACCATCAACTTGGCGCCCCAACTCTTGGGAATGCGTGTCTTCTCAAAGCATGAGCCGTCCACGCGATAGCGAATCATGTAGAAGTCGGGATGAGGCTCAATGTGAATGTCACTCGCCCCTTCCAGGAAGCCCTCGACCAAGATCGCCCGGACCAAGTTGATGATTGGTTCGTCGTCGACTTCGACTTCTTCGGAGCCGAGCCTCTCCACCTCATCATCAAAATCGAGCTCCGCACTGAACGAGGCCACGTCCCCCATGGCACCGTCGAGGCTGACACGCCCCCCATCCGCCTTCCTACGTCCATGGAAGTTCCCCTCCCCACCAAAGACAAACTCCAATGCAGCCACGAGACTCAGACTATCGGCGTAGACCGAGAGGATATTGTCTCCAATCGCAGCCCTCATCTCGTCGATGGCTCGAACGTCTTGGGGATCATTCATGGCGATCGTCGTGTAGCCGGCGATCTTATTGATTGCCACAGCCATGTGACGCCGCGAGAATTCCTCACCCAGCGCGGTCGCCACGCTGAGATTGATCATGCTTGGCTTCAGGCTAATACAAGAGATGCGGCCCTGGGCCCGAAGCGCGGTGATGAGGCCCTTCTCTTCAAGAAACCCCAGCGCAACCAGTGCCTGCCCTAGCTTCCCCCCTTGTATCGACTTGTAGGCCAGGGCCTCGTCCAACTGGCTCACGGTGATTAGCCCTTCCTGGACAAGGGTACGTCCAAGTGGCTGCTTTGCAGGGGGTCTCGATGTAGGGCTAGACATATAGTTTGAAAGCGATAGAGATTGACAGCGAAGGAGAGTGCGATACCCAGGAGCTGAACTTTCGACGCTTTGTCCGGGCCAAGTTGAATCAATATCCCGCAGGCAGCCATCTTTTCCCTAAATCAACTCGAGCCCATCTTCCGGCGTAATCATGCGGAAGATGGGCTCGAAAAAAGGAAGCCTAAAAGCTCCTGGTTAGCCGTCGATGTCCTTCATCAGCTCGTCCAGCTTCGCATCAGCATTTTCTTCGTTGATCTCGTCAGCGGCGACCTTGTCGGCCTCATCTTGGGTAGGGACATCTACCTGCTCGGTGTCTGCGGAGACGGCATCCTTGGTGGTAGGCTCTTCGCTTCCACCGCAGGCGGTGACGAGAGTCAGGGCAGCTGCCACAAGCAACGTGTTGATTGGAATCTTCTTCATAGGGAGTCGAATGGGTGGGGGGGGTTGTGGTGAGGATCTAGCCGTTCGTGCGAGCTTTGCCTTTGTCGCCCGCGTCTTCACGCTTGCGGTCGGTCGTGCCGCCTTTGCC
>CALBMX010000122.1 GCA_937896235.1 uncultured bacterium | reverse complement strand
AGGCCATCGGTGACAAGCGAGGGAATCTGGCCACCAATCCCCGTGAACGCTTACGCCCGGCTCAACGCGAGGGACACCCCCGATCCCTTTATGGGCGAGATGGCGTGGGCTTCCCCTATCCGCTTGAGCCTTTCCGCTCGGAGAGAAAACCGCCACGGCTGGATCGGTCCTCTGCACATCGAACGAGATCAAGTTATCGGAGCGTCGCCCGCAGCAGCTCCGCCAACGTCGCCATGTCTGGCACTTCGAGGTCCGGCTTCGCATTCGATTCTGGCGTGGCTCCGTCGCCGGCCTTTCCCTTCCTACGATTCACCCACACTGTCGTCAGGCCCGCGGCGTTTGCTGGCGCTACGTCGTGGAAGAGGCTCTGGGCCACGTGCAAGATTTGGTTCCTTGGCACTCCCGCGTTCTCAATCAAGTAGTCAAAGTTGCGCGAACTCGGCTTGTAGCTTCCGATGTCCTGCGCCGTAAAGACGTGGTCGAACTTGACTCCCAAGCGCTTCTCGCTTTCGGCAAAAAGATCGTTGTCCACGTTCGAGAGAATCGTCAGCTGGCCGTGGCTTTGAAGCTCGCGCAGGCTCGCCTCGCTGTCGGCGAACGCGGGCCAGTTGCCGACGGACGCGGCGAAGCGTGCGCACTCGTTGGCGTCGGGATGGAAGCCCAAGGTCTTGCCCATTTCAACAAGGACTCGGGACAGGGCCTCGCGGTAACACAGGAAGCCCTTGCCACCGGCCTCCACCACATGCTCGGCCGCGCCGAAAGTCGAAAGCAGCGCGTCCTCGCTCCACGCAAGGCCGTGCTGGTCGCAAATGGGCTGCAGTGCTTCGAGCAGGCCCGCCTCCCAATCGATCAACGTGCCGTAGCAGTCGAAGCTGAACATGCGGAAGCTCGCTAGGTCGATTTTGCTCATAGCTTGGCAGCATAACTTTTGGCATGCGGGAATCGAGGGGCGGCTTCCCTACAATGTCCGCCATGAATGCGAAGATGATTGGGATGCTGATTTTTGGGCTGGCCATCGGCTACTCGTCGGGTTGCCGGGCGAGGGGGATCGAGCACGTCACGCCGGAACAATTCCAAGCGCTTGTGAAAGAGGGCCAGATCGCCAATACGGCTCATTGGACGCAGCCAATCGGCGCGACGCAAAAGCGGGCGTACGTTGAGCAGGGTGACATGGTTAGCTCGACGGGTGCGCCTCGTCTGCAAGTGCTTTGGACCGAGGCGGGTGGCCTGCCCGAAGGCTACTTGGCAGGCTGGGATAGCCTGGACCAGGTCGGCGCGGCGAAACCGGGTAGCGCCGTGCAGAACTTGCTCGACAAGGTCGGCTCCGAGGATAAGTAGACTTTGCGCAAGCTCCTTCCAACTTGGCTGCTGGCGATCGCGCTGACGGCGGGCTGCTACATGCTGGTGGACGCGCTTCGCGAAGGCGCAGAGCGACCCGGCGCGATTCCGTCCGCGGCGATTGTCGCGATGTTAGTCGGCGTGGTTGTTGGCAACTTGCTGCCGAAAGAGTCGCGCTGGAAAGCGGGCTCGCGCAGCATTATCAAAGGTGCGATTCCGCTTGCGATTGTGTTTATGGGCGCGGGGCTGGACCTCAGCGTTCTGGCGGATCCGCGCGTTGGTTTCGGAGGTCTGGCCGTCACGTTTGTTGCGATCGGCGCCGCGCTCGCGCTGGGCATCTTTGCCGCGCGCGCACTTGGACTTTCGCGCAACACACAGCTCTTGCTCGGAGTCGGTACGGCGATCTGCGGTAGCAGCGCGATCATTGCGACGTCGCCAATGATCGACGCCGAGGAAGACGAGCTGGTACTCACCGTAGCCACCGTCAACCTGATGGGGCTGGTCGCGATGTTCGCGATCCCGCCTTTGGCTCACGCGCTTGGGCTGACCGAACAAGCTTCCGGTATTTTGGCCGGAACTACCATTCACGCGATCCCCCAGGCGATTGCCGCCGGGGACGCGATGGGCGATACGGCGGCTACGTTCGCGACTTTGTTCAAGCTTGTCCGCGTGTCCATGTTAGCGCCGGTCGTGCTGCTGGTCGGTGCGCTTGCGCGCAAGCACAGCGCCAAGTCCAACAGCGACGAAGCGCGCGCGCGCACGGCGCTTGTCCCGTGGTTCCTGTGGGGTTTCGCGGCGCTCGCGATTCTGCACAGCTTCGAGCTGATCGAGTTCGCCGTCGCGCTGCCCGGCATCGAAAGCGCGCCTCTATCGGGTATGCTCAAGTCCATTGGTAAAGCGCTACTCGCCGTCGCCATGATCGCGATTGGCTTCGAGCTGCCGCTCGCTCAAATGGTCGGCGTCGGCGGCCGCGCGATATTTGCTGGCCTGCTCTCGACCGCTGGACTAATCGCGGTTGTAGTGGGATTACTGTCCGCCGCCCTCTAGGGAGAAGACGGAGCTTAGGCGGTAGGCAACACGACTCCTGTTCTGTGAGGCGCAGTGGAGTTGAAGACGCGTCCAATCATGAGGAGCCCCAGGAGCTAGTCCCAGCCACTCCAGAGCCCCTCTTGGGTCATACCGAGAGCCCTGTACTCCTCGTTCGTCAGTGTTAGAGCAGAGTCTACGTCGCCATCTTTATCGGAGTCGAAGTATGCCAAGGTCTTTGAGCTTGCGCCTCCGGGCGGGGCCCCCACGTGAGAGAATACGTAAGAGTGCCCCAGAACTGCATGCTCCGTTGATCCTGAGGAGCGATAGGGGCCGCCCAATTCTGGAAGGGCAAAGAGAGCGCCACTCCCGCTGGAGGACGCGATTAGGGCCCGCTGCCCGTCAGCAAGAGCAAGGTCATACACATCTCCACCCGGAAGCTCGTGAACAAAAAGGTGGTCGTCAATCTTCCGATTCACAGTGAGGTTCCCAATGAACCCGACCGAGCTAGTAGCCTCATCATAGACCTCACGTACACTTTCAACCCCTCCAGCTGATAGGGCATAGACCGGCTCTCCAGTAGGGCTTACGCTGACCCCCAAGGAGGGTTGCCCAAGCTCAATCTGGATAATCCGCGTTCGTCCTCTTCTTGTCCAACCCGCTGCGAAGTACACGTCAGGATCATGTGGAGACTTTGCAAACGCGGTAGGCCAAAAGGGGAATGGGTACGTCTCGCTCGCGCTAAGCTCGCCAGGGCCCGGTCCTTCTGGCATTGCCATCCACTCAAGATGGACTTCACGCCCAACAACGTTCCAAATCACTTCAAGTCCCACTGTCCCGCCCGGCACCCCATAAGACTGTCCACTCACCCCATTCGCAGAGGTGAGTAACTCCGAGGGGTACTCTGAAGGCGGAAATGAGCTTTGTGGTTCCATCCATGGATCCGTTACCAGCCACCCGATTCCGGAGGCCACTCCGACCGTAAGGAGAAAGCCGACAGGCACCGTTATCTTCTTCATGTTTCGCATACTACCTCTCCCTACAATTCTAGGGTTGCCCAAATCCAATGCATCCAAGCGTGCGTGCCTGCTAATAGCAGTCTTCCCACATCCCGGGGCTAAACAGCCAAGGTTGGCTGGTAACGGGGTCTACGGTAACGCCCCCTGCTGAAGCTGACACCAAACCCGAATACAGAGCTTTGGCACCCTCGAATCTCGAATCGGAGTAAGGATACCCCGCCCAGCACGCTCTCAACATCCACCAGATGGTATGTGCCCAGGCACCGGCATGCTCGTCGGGGTCAAGCTCGCCATTCGCGCCGTACTTCCAGTGGTAGTATTCATGAAGTATTCGCCCCGCGACTACAACCGAGTTCGCATTTGTCGTCTTCACTTGAATACTATCGGCGTCTGCTGCCCCCGCAAATCCTGGGATATTGCACTCCGAGATAGTGAGATCGGCTGCAGCCACGGCGGTATTAAGTTCAGCTAAAATCCCTGGCTCGACCGCTTGTAAAATGTGGTAGGCCTCGACCAGTACCCCCTGAGCCTGAGGAGTAAATGTGCCGCCCGCATGCCCCCGAATATCCTGATCTGCGCCGGTGGCTCTCGCTTGGCCGCAGAACGCGAGCACTGAGCCACAGGTTATAAGGGCGGGTCTTGAAGTGAGCCCGTTTGCAGCACGCCAAATGCGAGAGTTTTGAATAGCCATATACAGTCCGTTTGAATCCATGCGCTCCTGTGACACCAAAGGCACTTAGGCCTCCGAACATGAGGGATTCTGGGCGTCTCTACGGCCCCCGTCAAAGACTGAAACTGAAACTGAAAC
>CALBMX010000121.1 GCA_937896235.1 uncultured bacterium | reverse complement strand
TAATTGGATCGCTATTTGGTAGCGCTAAGAGGAAGCGCTAATAGTTAGCGCTAATGCTGATCGAGAAATCCGAACCCGCTGTGTACGAGGTCTTGGTGACGTCAGGCCCGATGAACTCGGAGCGATAGACCTCTTCGAACTCAGAGTTCAGGAGGTTCTTTGCTTGAAACTCCAGCTTGAAGTGCTTGCCCAACTTTTTGGACATGCTGAAGTTCAACTCGCCGCGCCCAACGGAGTACACATTGGGGACGAAGTTGTTGTTGGAAGTCGTGGCACCCGCGACAAGCGAATCCCCTTGGTAAGTGTAGAACAGTCCATACCTCGTCCCGGTCCCCTCGTGATCGTAGGAGAGGAAGAGGTTGTAGAGGTCCTTTGGCGCGCCGGTCATGTCACGCGTTGGCATCGGCGCGGCGATGTCCGGGTCGGCCAAGGCTGCCGCCTCGTCCTCTGGCAGGGTGACCTCGGAGTCGATGAATGTCGCGTTCGCGCCAATGGTGAAGCCGTCGAGGGGCTCTAGGAAGTGACCGAGGTCTTGGCGAGCCTCGAACTCAAAACCAGTCAGTTGGCCTTTCGGGTAGTTGACCGGTTCGGTGAACGTTAGTGCGGCAACTCGCTGCACGTATTCGATGGGATCCTTAATGTCCTTATGGAACCACGAGACGGACAGCAAGCCGCCGTCATAGGGTTTGTAGTCCATCCGCAGGTCGAAGTTCTTCAACTCGCTCATTCCGAGGTCGGGGTTACCGATGAAGATCGGGCCACCTAGAAACTCCTGGTGAAGGATGGGGGTGATCTCCTTGAACGTCTGCCGAGCGATGGTTTGGCTGTAGCCTGCATAAATCGCAAACATATCGGTCGGCTCATACGACAGTGCCAAGGCGGGCAAGAGGTCCGTCTCCTCGAAGTCCTGGTTGTAATCTCCAGGGTCCGCGTCCTTCATGAACTGCGGCAGGAAGCCACCCTGGGGGAACCACTGCGCGTTGGCTTCAGGGCTCAAATTTGTCGCCAGATGCGTGGTCTCTACCCGGGCCCCGCCAATGAATTTCAACTGCTCCGAGAAGGGCAGATCCAACATCCCGTAGTAAGCCCGAATATCCTGAATACCGCTGTACGGCACGTCGATGTCGGCCTCTTCCATTAGGTGAGACTCATTCGCAAAGGCAGCACTCGCAAAATCCGTCCAGTCGCCTGTAAAGCTCCAGAAGTCCCCGGGGTTGCTATAGCTCTGCTGCTTCAGTTCACGATCTAGGGCGTCGTCGAAAAATCCGACCTTCAGGTAGCCCTCATCCCCCGACCACTGTTCGAAGGGAACTTTGAGGTTGAGCGAGACCTGATTGCTCTCCTCCTTGATCTCCTTCCAGGTGCGCTGCAAGTTGCCAACGTTGATGTTTGCTGCCGGCTTGTATTCCGTATGGGTCGGGTCGGTCGAGCTCGACCCACTTCCCGGTGGCCAACTCGGCGTCAGATAGCTAGGGGTCCACTTGGATCCGAACTGGCGCTTGTCGGGTTGGTCGAGAAATGCGGTGCTGTTGCTTAGGCTCCAAGTCAATTCTGGTGGCTGGAAGACAAAGTCACCCAAAGCAACATTTCCGAACGGCAACGTATGCTCACCCGTGAACTGCAACGTCTTTGTCGTGCGCTCGGTATAGGCGAGCGTCTCCGTTCGTAGATAGGGTGCGGAGTCGATGTTGTCAGGATCGTTTCCCGGGTCAATTGTGTCGTACGGATCGTAGCCCGGGTAGAAGGCCTCTTTTCCGCGCGTGTCCTCGGCGAGAATCGCAGCGTCCTCGGCGACGTGCGTATACAGGAAATTCATCCCGTAGGAGCTCTCACCAACATCGAGCCCAAATACGGCCAGCCCACCCCATTGCACGGATTGAGTCGCTTTTGTGACGTCAAACAACGCTGTCTTGAAGTCCGTTCCCGGAATCCCAGGCCCCTGCTTCGTCTCCGGTGTAAGGCCTGCCCCGGGGGAGACCTCCCACAAGGAGTCGTCTCTTCCATTGTCGTAAAACGAGCTGTCCCGCTCATAAAACAGACTTCCGAAACCGCCAAACACAATGTCGTCATCAAGCACGACCTTCCCGCCCCCACTCGTGGAGAGTTTGAAGTCGATCGGGGCAGACTCGCGGGTCACTCCAACAGCACCATCCCAGTCGTGGGGAAGTCCATCCCCGAACTGAATATCGCGACCGCCATCGTCCTTTCCTAGGCCCCCAACACCTCCCCCTTTGTAGCTTAGGAAGTTGCTGCCTGCGACTTGTGAGTTGACGCTGTACTGGGCCTTGTACTGGAACGTCAGCTCTTCGGGAATCCCCTTGAGGTCGACGTTCACTGCGCCACCAGAGGCATCGCCCTGCTGGTCCGGCGTAAACGTCTTCTTGACCTGGATACTCTCTATCACCGAAGCGGGGAACTGATCGAGTTGGACTGCGCGTTTGTCTTCGTCTGCAGTCGGCAGACGGATGCCATAAAGCTGCGAGCTGACGTAGCGGTCGGGGAGGCCCCTGATCACGGCAAACTTTCCATCCTGGACGGTCGCCCCACTCACGAGGCGAAGCGCGCTTGCTGCGTCGCCGGCACCAGCGCGGCTCATGAGGTCGGCACTAATAGAGTCCATCAAGGCAGGACTATCGAAGCGCAACTTTAGGAGCGCGCCTTCTGTGCCCGCCCCAATGGAGAGAACATCTTGAACGACAAACTCCGACATGTCGGTAAAGTCGCCAGACAGCCAAATGTTTAGGTCGGTCAGCTGACCCGAAGTGACCACAACACCCGTCTTGACCTGCCGAACATATCCGTCGCGAGAGAACACGATGGTGTAAGCACCCGGGTCCAGATTCGGGACGACATAGTTTCCCTGCGGGCCACTCAGGACAACAAGGCCCCTCTCGATGATCTGGACTTTTGCGCCGACGAGAGGCGCCTCAAAGTCCCCGTCATAAATCACGCCGCGAAGGGAGCCCACCTCCTGAACCGCCCCAGCCTGTTGAACGCCCACGAAGGAGAGCGTGCAAAAAAACCACCCCCCGATCCAAGGCCGGCCTTGGCCTCGAAAGAGTAGCGAGATGAGGGATTTCTTTGCGGGGAACATCAAACGGGCGTTGGCTCGGTGGGCGCGGTACGGGGTGCTTTGTGCACGTATTGCACAAGTTAGGCGCGCATCTTATTTGCCAAACGTGCACAACCTGTGAAGACCTCGGGCATCAACCGTGAAGACGAAGATTCATCGAATACGGTGTGAGCGAACCCTCTACCAGGGGGCGGAGAACCCCTTGCTGATCTTGAGCAGGGAATCCCACAGCTCTTGATTTGGTTCGACGGCGAGCTCTGCCATCGAACAGCAGGTAGCGACAAAATCGACTGTGCGCGGCACGGAGTTGGGGTTGGACATGCCTGCCTTGAGAACGCGCGCGTATACAACAAGAGCTCCCTTCTCGTCCCCCATCTTCGCAAGCGACTCTGCTAACGGACGAAGCGAGCGCGCGTGGTAGATGTCGGCAGTTCGAAATGCGTCCTTCTCATAAGCTGCAAGGGCGAGTCCAATTAACTCCTGCGCTTGAACTTCGTTGCCGACCATGGCGCGCTGTGTCGCGACCTTGGCGAGCAGGGGAAGGTAGTCCTGAATTTGTTTCCACTCGTACTTGGACAGAAGTCCCTCGGCATCGTCAAGGAGGGTGCGACTAGAGGGCTGGTCCCCCGCCTCAAGTGCCCCTTTCGACATTGAAACGATGGTTTCAACCCGTATCGAAACTGGCATTACGTTCCAGGCGGAGCGTATTCTCTCTTCCAGCGAGGTGCGCAGTTCGACATCCGCGTAAAATCTCCCGTACAGGTCGGCGCAGATCTTCAAGCAGGCTTGCACTTGGTCAAAGACGCCGGCCTTGGCTATCTGTTCCGCTTCTGCAAGATAGGCAATCCCCTCTTCGCGTGTGAACCCCCGGGCTCTCTCTTGGAGAGCTGGGCCCAACTCAGAAGACTCGACCTCCCCAGCCATCACACGCGCCTGCTCTTTCATGTTAAGGGCGAACAGCGCGCGCGACATCCGGGCACGGACGCGGTCGCCTCGCCAGTCCTGGGCTTGGTCTTTCGTGGTCTCCGAGAGGGCAACCTCCGCCAACGCCAGCAGTCGCATGGCCTGCTCGACCTGGCCATCGGCGGCACACTCAAAGGCAAGGTCGGCAAACCCTGTCCCACTGCGCCAGTTTTCAACTGCCGCAAACTGGGTAGAAGCACTGTGGAGTAACCCCAACCGCAGCTGAGTCTCACCTACAGCTTCCTGTAAACGAGAGCGTGTTTTTACGTGAGGCTGCATGGGCACTGCCGCTGCCGACTGCGATGCCAAGCCCAGTAACTTCAACTGAAAACTCTCTAGGGGCTTGTCCCTGAGTGGCTTGATTTGCGCCTCAGCAGGTTGCTCATCCGACATCGGAACGGGTTGACTCGATTGAGCGAACGCAGGAGCAGCCAGGAGTGCGGAGAGCACGAGGAGTTGAAGGATGGGTTTCATTTTGCGTTGAATTGGAAGTGGGCCCACGCCCGCAGATGCGGTCGCGGGCCCGGTGCGTTTTCGAAACTACTTGCCGAGGACAGCGTCCACAGCATCACCAAGGCGAATGCCTCCGGTGGCCGTCACAAAGGCCACTTGGGCCGAGAACTGCAAGCCGCACAGGCTGGCGTCCGAGGGTAGGGGCAGAGGGATACTCGAAGGTGCTCCCGTGTACACACCAACAAAGGTCTTCGCGATTGTTGGATCGACAAGGATCTTGCCAAGTCCCCCGCCGCAGCCGAAGCCCGGGAAGAGCAGGTCCGCAGGCCCATTGAAGCTCGCGAGAACAAGCGCTAAGTTGCCTGGGACCACACCACATGAAGCGGTGGGGTTGTCGACGACGAATGCAAAGCTAGCGTTTCCCAGTGTCGGGTTGCTGTTGGTCGTCAACGAGCTCGGTACGTTGAGCGCGTCCGTGCGGATGGCGACCGAAGCTGGAACTGAGGTGAAGCCGAAGGCATCCGAAGCAGTCCATCCGCAGAGCCAGTTGTTGGTGGGGCTGAAACCGCCGCGGTAGGAGGCGGCCTCGAAGAAGCCGTCGACCGGGGCAGTCCCAACACTCACGAGTGCCTCGTTCGCTGGCAGCGGGTCGAGAGAGATCACCTGGACCATCGACTTGCCTCCCTTGGAAACCGGGGCGCTGCGAACAATGCTGCGAAGCGGGGAGTTCGCGTCGTCGAAGCCAGGGATCAAAACGTTGTTGTTGGCTGCATCAAATACGCCGCGAGCGTTAGCTTCGGTGTAAGCCGAGCTAGACAAGTTGCGGAAGAAGACGCTGTCGGTTATGGAGGAGAGCTTGCCCGAAGTTTGAGTCTGGTACATCGAGGCCGGGCTCGCACCCGGGTTGACCAAAGAGGTCACGGTGTAATCTGTCGTCCATGTCGTCGGCCAATCCAAGGTGCCGTTATGGCCATAGCCCTGGGCACCGTCACCGTCGAGATCGTCAAAACGAACGGCCTTCTCGCCACCGTCTACAAACACACAGTTGTGGTACTGAACGCGAGCGTTGTCGCGCCATGCCGTAAGGCCGTCACCGTCAATCGGTTGACCAATGACCGTTGCGTTGTAGATAGCTGCAGTCGTAACGGGCTGCCAATCAGAATCCTCGGCGCCGTCGGTTTCGAAGCAGTTGTCGCCAACACCCGATCCTTGGCTCGCGTTTAGGCTGTAGCCCTGGACGATTAGGCCGAACTGGGCCTTGCCGCGCCAACCCTGGTCGACATCGAAACTGTCGTCGCCCACGTTCCAAATACTGAAGTGCTTAAGGTTGACCGTTCCGCCCCAGATCTCGATGCCATCATCGACATTGTTCATGATCTCGACGTGGTCGATATCCGTGGCGCGGCCTAGTCCACCAAGGGACAGTCCATTGAGTTCGTTTGCGAGGGAGACCACCTTTCCGCCATAGCGAAGGGAGAGGTAATTGATGCTTCCGCTATCGTCGTCGTCATTGCCACCGCCGTAAAGAACGTTGGGGTCACCAGGGAAAGCCTCGGTCAAACCTTCCATCGCAGCGAAGTTGCTCGCGCTAGGTGTCGCTACGTTTCCGGGAGTGGAATCTTCGGAGATGAATGCGTCTCCCATGATGGTCAGGTTGCCCCACTCGTTCGCGGACTCGCGCCACGTCCCGGTTTTCGGGTCGCCGCCTATCCACGTTGCGACATCTGCCTTCGAGGTCATAATGACCGGCTGGTTCTGCGTTCCGTTGACAAAGATCTGTGCGCCTTTGGAGACGGCCAAGCTACCGCCGACATCGCTCGCGATAACTGTGCCAGGTTCAATCGTCAAGGTCGCGCCCGGAAGCACGAAGATTTGACCCTGGAGGTTGTAGGTGTTGGTGTTCGTCCACGTAGTAGACGTGGCGATGTTTATCGAGACGGGAACTTCGCCTGCTGAGGCAGCTCCGACAAGTCCCATACTGACAAGAGAGGTGGCGGTAATGCCTTTGATGAGGTTCTTCACGAGAAAATTCTTAGGTGAGGTTTTCCTCGGCACCTGGGTAGAGACGCTCTCCACACAATCCAGCCAAGGATTACGGCGGAGAATAGGGACGCTTCATTTGGGTCAAGTGAATCCAATATGAAGATTTGGGATTTCCTTCTGGATTCGGTTGCACCTCTGCCCACCCCCGAGGCCCCCATGGGGATCAACTCTAGGTAAACTTCCCCGCGCCCTAACGCGGTGAGGCCTGGACGATTGCCACCCTCGTTCGTGCCCAAACGGCACATCCCGCGTGTTCCCGGACGGCGTAGCCGGTCACTGCGCTACGGAACGCGGTTCGCTAGTGCTGCGCCTTTTAGCCGCCACAGCGAGGCGAGCAGCGAGTAGAAAAAACCAAATCCGGGGTCAACCTTCGCGGGTTACAGCAACTCGCAAGAAGTTAAAACCTCGCGTAACTCCGCCTCCTCCAAACAACCCTCCGCAAGCATTCTCAACTTGCTGCCAACCGCTATCCCGAGGCTAGGAAAGCTCGAGGTTCCAAGCTGCGTTCGCAACGCCAAGTGCGCCTTCAGGGCGGACTCGATCTCAGGGTCGCGCATCCGCCCGCGAAAGGCCTCGGCATCAATACCCAGCTCGCTGGCGAGCTCGACCAAAGTCTCCTCGTCCGATGGGTTGCGCGCCTCTTGGTAGTACGCCCTCTGAATCGCCGCGAGCATCTCCCACCCCATGTCCACCTCTTGCGCGACAATCACCGCACGGCAAGCCGGATAGGTCGAACGCCGAGGCGCACACTTCGACCAAAAATCGTGGTTGAATTGCGCCCCAGTTTGAGCTTCCACTGCACGCCAAGCCTGCTGCACATAGCTCTTCGTTTGCTCGTCCATAGGCACGTCGCTGTCTACAGCTAAACCACCCATAACGAGCTCAATTTTACACTTTGAAGCTAGTTCGGGAAGAACCCGATCAAGCGCCTCCTTAAAGCCGTAACACCAAGAGCACATCGGATCGACAACATAAAACAGGCGCGTACTCATGCGCCCACCACCGTCACGATAAGGCGCCTCGTATGCGGTGCGAGCCGATGCTCAAACAAGAAGAGACCCTGCCATGTCCCCAGTGCGAGCCGCCCCCGGGACACGGGTAGCGTCACCGAAGTTTCCAGCAGCGCTGCCCTAACATGCGCAGGCATATCGTCCGGGCCCTCCGCCGTGTGCCTGAAAAGAGGGTCGCCATCGGGTACCGCACGCGAAAGCCACGCCTCGAGATCACGTCGAACCTGAGGGTCCGCATTCTCGGTCACCACCAAAGACGCGCTGGTGTGCGCCACAAAAACGTTGCACGTTCCCACGGTTATTTCAGCCTCCGAAAGAACAGCCTGAACCTGCCCCGTAACGTCGTCCGTGCCCCTTCCCCGTGTTGCGATGTGCAGCTCTTCCTGATGAATCATGGGAGTAAGGTACGAGCATCTGGCCACCCTCGCTACGCCCTAGTCGAACCTCGCTCGATGTTCCTCAAACTTCTAAATTTTCCACGGTTCCCTTTTTAGGAGGCCCTTCATTCCCTAGTATTGGTCTATGGAACTCGCTCGAATCGCATCTTTGGTATTTCCCGTCTTCGTCGCCTTCCCGCAGCTGATCACCCCAGTTTCCGGTCAAGAACCGCCCCTCCCAATCGAGCACCCCATGAAGGTTGATCTCGATGCCCTACGCGGGCTTTGCGACGACGCCATCCCGGGAAACTGCTCCACCTCTTACAAATTTTTGCTCGCCCGAGGAGTCAAAGCGTGCACCACCCTACGCTGGGGTCTCGCTAGCGACGATTGGCAGCAGAGGCTTTTGAGCGCTGTCCTTTTCACTAGGCTCCAGCCGCGAGGAGACGACCTCGAACTTGTCAGCCGCATCCTTATCGGGCACCTAGCCGACAACAACTTTCGGGGAGACTCCCGGCTTGCCGAAATCGCAATCGTCGCCTTGGGGGAACCCATCCGACCCTACCTAAGGGCCGCAGCGTGGAACGCGGAAGGGCAGCTCGCGACCAAGTGTTCCCTGGTCTACATCTCGACTTCCTCCCACAGGCCCAACAGCGCCAATGCAGCGAATGCGCTTGAAACCCTTAGGGTCGATGTCGAGTGGATCGGCGAGGGAGAGCCATCCCCCCCGGCGCTTTCCCCTGCCATCCCCACGACTTCGGAGCGAGTCGTACAGCTCTTCGCCGCCCTCGCCGGCGACCAGCGAAAGGGGAACGCCAATGAAGCGTACTATGACTTTAGAGTTGTCCACTTCGCAAATAGGGACACCGAGAGACCGGGCCACTGGGGACCCACCCAGACAAGACCCCCGCGTGATGAAGAGCTCAAACTTCCGCTGATATGGAGTGGCTTGAGAAGCGAGGATCGGCAGCAGCGGCAGCTCTGCGCAATGTTACTCGTCGAACGCATGGTCTCGCCATCGGACCTCCTGATGGAAGTGTTAATCGAGGCGTTAGAACAAGACGAGTTGGGGTCGTACCGCACGCTACCCTTGGCCAACGCGGACCGGTCGGGCCAGTTCCTTATCGCGAACACTAAGCAGGCTAGTGCGCACTTGCACCTAGCCCTGGAATCTAAGTCCCAAAGCGTCCGCATTCGGGCGGCAGCTATCCTAGCTCAGGGCCGCGATCCGAAGGTGAGCGCTTATGCTCCGCTGCTTGTCGAGCACCTCGCCAACAACAGCATCCCAGACGATGCAGTACTCTGCGGACAGAGCCTCGCCCTCCTGGGCCCCCTGGCGCTCCCCTGGCTGGAGGCTACACCCAAAGACGAGCAGCAAGCCCACTTTTTCGAGGTCATCCGCAGGTCGATCCAGATGTTGGAAGAGGATCCTAAAGCACGGCTCCCCTTTTCCCAAGGCGGAATGTACGCCCTCGCCCGCTAGCTTCCGAACACGGGCGCGATACCCGAACTACGTCCTTTGTTCTTTTCCACTCAGCCCTCTAGCGAACAAGCCCGGCACCTCGTTTGAGGTACCGGGCTTGTTTTCGAGTGGCTTCGTCCCGCCTCGCTAGGCGGTGGCGCGGGCGGCTTCGATGCGCTCTTCGGCCAAACGGCCCGACGCTTCGTGCGTTGAGATGTTGTCGCGACGAGCGACCGCGTAGACGGCCTTCAAGTTGTCGTAGATACGATCAACTTTGGCTAGTGCGACCTCTTCGTTGTAACCTTCCGGGCTCACTTCGACGCCAACGTTGATGATTCCACCTGCGTTGATGACGTAGTCCGGTGCGTAGACAATACCGCGCTCCTTGAGCATGTTTGCGTGGCGCTCTTCGAGCAGTACGTTGTTTGCGCAGCCGGCGACGGCCTTGCAGTTGAGCTCGGGAATGGTCTCATCGTTGAGGCCAGCACCACGCGCGCAAGGCGCATAGATGTCGCACTCGATTTTATAGTGCCCGCTATCGGGCACGACCTCGAAGCCGTGCTCGGCACCAAGCCTGAGGGCGTAATCGTGGTTGATGTCGCAGATGATCAACTTCGCGCCCGCCTTTTGCAGCATCAGTGCATAGGGAAGCCCAACCGCGCCAACGCCCTGCATCAAGACCGTGCGGCCGGTGAAGTCGTCGGAGCCCCAGGCCTCTTCGGCCGTTGCTCGCGCGCCTTGGAAACAGCCGCGCGCGGTATACGGACTCGGGTTGCCGGAGCTGCCCTCTTCGCGGGACAAACCCGTGACGTGCTTAGTCGTCTCGTGAACGCTGTTCAGGTCCGCAATGCCGATGTTCATGTCCTCGGCGGTGATGTACTTGCCGCCAAAGCTCTCGATGAAACGTCCCATCGCGCGGAAGAGAGCAGGACTCTTCAACGTGGCCGGGTCGCCGATGATGACGGACTTCCCGCCACCAAGACCGGTCTGCGCAACGGCTGACTTGTAGGTCATGCCTTTCGACAGTCGCAATACGTCAAACAACGCCTCGTCTTCAGAGACGTAGGGCAAAAGCCGCATGCCGCCAAGGGCTGGGCCCAAGGTGGTGTCATGAACAGCAATAAGTGCGTGCAGGCCAGTCTCGTCGTCGCGACAGCGGGCGACTTTCTCGTACCCGTCGACCTGAATCTCAGTGATTTCCACGGCAGCTATTCCCTTTCGGGGATGGAGTAATTTGTTGAGGACCTAGCGGGATGCTAGCGCCCAATGGGCCAACCAGTATATAGGAAGAGGTTGGAAGTGTCGAGTTTGAAGAGTTTCATGTCTGAAATAGACAGTTTGCCCTTGCTATGGAGACGACTACTCGCCGGCTCCAGCTATTCCTTCGGATTCGTCCTGCTCACCGTCGCCAGCAGCAGCCATCTCCTTCGTGTTCTTGCACTCCGGGTAACCCGAGCAAGCGAGGAAATCTTTCCCCCACCGACTCGTGCGAATCAACATTGGCTTTTCGCACTCTTCGCAATTGATACCGCTGGGTTTCGGAGCCTCTTTTAACTCTTCGGGAAGAGGTTTTGCGTTGCGACACTTCGGGTAAGCGGAGCAGGCCAGGAACGGACCCCGGCGACCACCCTTGATGATCATGTCGCTCTCACACTTCTCGCACTTAATCCCCGTCTCTTTTGGGACGACCTTCTTGTTGTCATCGTCCACGGACGCAGTGCTCTTGCACTTAGGGAATCCCGTACATGCAAGGAACTTGCCTCGTTTGCCCGTGCGAATGATCATGGGCTTCTCGCACTTCTCGCAGACGTAGTCGGTCTCGATAACTTCGGAGACAGCCCGCGGCCCATCGACGGGCATCGTGTTCTTGCACTCGGGATACTTTGAGCAACCAAGGAACTTGCCGCGCTTGTTGTACAGCTCGGCCATTGGCGAACCACACTTGTCGCACTCGCGCTCGGACAGCTTCGGATGCTCTTTGATAGAGACCATCTCGGTGTTCGCGCGCTCGAGGTCCTTTTGGAACATCTCATAGAACACGGCAACGACTTCGCGCCAAGGGAGCTCGCCGCTCTCCACGCGGTCGAGGTTCCCCTCCATCTCCGAAGTGAAGTCGGTGTTGATCAAGTCACCGAAACTCTCGACCAGCTTGTCCGTCACGATCTCGCCTAGCTCGGTCGCCTCAAAGCGACGCTGCTCTAGCAAGACATAACCTCGATCTTGAATCGTTGTGATAATTGCCGAATAGGTCGAGGGGCGCCCGATGCCCTTCTTCTCCAGCTCCTTCACGAGGGTCGCTTCCGAGAAACGCGGAGGCGGTTGCGTGAAGTGCTGTGTCGGCTCGACCTCTTTGGGTTTGTAAGACTGACCTTCGACCAGACCCTTGGGCAATAGAGACCCGTCGTCCTTGCGATCCGAATTGAAAACACGCAGGTGGCCGTCGAAGACCTGAACCTCGCCGCTCGAAACAAAACTGGCGGGCAGCTTCAGGACCTTAGGGGTCTCGCCATCCGCAGCGTAGGCATCGCCAAGCTCGCCACCGTCCCCTGAAAAGGTGAACGTCATCGTGGTGATGTCAGACTTCGCCGGAGGCATTTGACTAGAGATGAACTTGTTCCAGATCAGCTCGTAAAGTCGGTATACGTCCTTCGGAAGCGCTTCTTTGACGCCTGGGGAGTCCGGGGCAATACTCGGGTTCGTGGGGCGAATCGCCTCGTGTGCCTCCTGGGCACCTTTGGCCTTCGTCCTGTACTCGTTCGGCTTTTCCGGAACGTATTCCGCACCGAAACGACCCTCGATGACCTCTCGAGCATCTGCGAGAGCACCGTCGGAGACACGTACTGAGTCGGTACGCATATAGGTAATCAGACCGGACTGGTCGTGACCGGGAATATTGAATGGCTTTCCGCGCTCCGCACCTTCGTAGAGCTGCTGGGCGAGCATCATCGTCTTCTTCGAGCTGAAGCGAAGCATCGTCGATGCCTTCTGCTGAAGTTGACTGGTTGTGAACGGCGCGGTGGGCCTACGCGACTTCGGCTTGGTTTCAACCGTCGAGAGCAAGAGCGGTGTGTCGCCGATCTGTTCGACGAGGCTCTTCGCGACAGCCTCGGTCAGGTTCTTCTGGATGCTGGTTTGATCTAGGCGCTTGAGCTCAGCGGCGAACTCGGTCTCGCCATGGCTCATCGTCGCTGTAACACGCCAATACTCTTGTTTGATGAAAGCGCGAATCTCTTTTTCGCGAGTCACAATCAATCGAACGGCGACTGACTGCACGCGGCCAGCGGACAGTCCTTTCGCGATCTTCTTCCAGAGTAATGGGGACAGCTTGTAACCCATCAAGCGGTCCATGATGCGCCGCCCCTGCTGGGCGTCGACCATATCCATGTTGACGCGCCGGTTGGTCGAGTCGGCCACTGCGAAGGCCTCCAAGATCGCCTTCTTCGTAATCTCGTTGAACGTCACGCGGAAGAGCTTGTCCTCATCAATGCCTAGTGACTCCGCAAGGTGCCAAGCGATGGCCTCTCCCTCACGGTCGAGGTCGGGTGCAAGATAGACGCGCTCGCAACTCTTCGCAATGCGGCGCAGCTCTTCCACGGCTTTGCCCTTGCCGCGAATGGTCTGGTACTCGGGCTCGAAATTGTTCTCGATATCGATGCCGAACTTACCCTTGGGCAGGTCGCGAATATGACCCATCGAGGCCTTCACGACGTAACCGGGGCCTAGGTACTTGCCGATTGTTTTGGCCTTCGCCGGGCTCTCCACAATCACAAGGGCGTGGTTCTTTTTCTTGGCGGGTTTTTTGGCGGCTCTCTTAGTCGCCTCTTCGGGAGCCCCATCCTCGGTGGCCGCTTTCTTCGTGGCAGCCTTCTTGGTGGTTGCTTTCTTCTTGGCCGTCTTCTTGGCTGCCTTCTTCTTAACAGGTGCCTTCTCTATCACGGAGCTGGCGGAGTTCATTTCTTCGGCGTCGTCGGGACGCACGTCTTCACTATTAATCATCACTGGCCTGGGGCTGGTTTGTCGGGGCGTTGGACGAGTCCGTCGGCGCGGCTCGTCAGTCTGTCATCCACGACCCGCGAGAATCTCCCGCCGACTGTGTTTAGCGCATAAAATCCTCACATGGGTGTGGGGTCAAGCCTTGTCCTTGTTTTATTACCCCCAAAGCTGTCCTTCATAGTGCCGCAAAGTGTTTTTAGATAAAGACTTAGGACTCATCTTGGAAATCCAAGCGCCGAGCGAGCGCCTCTCCCCCCACCCAAACCCCACTCTAGCGACTAGGGCCGCCCAATCTGTAAGCGGGGGGATTGGACTGCAGGAGGTGCGCCCTGCCCCCCTCGCCCTATCACTTCGACCTTCGAAGCTCGCCCAACCTTAGAGGCGAATCTGTGGCAAACCCACTCGGGATGTGGCTAGCGAGGCATGGCCTGCGCGATCCAAAGGCGGCCCAAGTCTCGTGCGCCGGTAAACCAAAAACCTCATGGCAAGCCAAGACGGAGGCAACCCCGGGGCGGACTACAGGCTTGGTCAGTGCGGCCAATCGCGAGAAGGCGCCCTGCGCGCTGGATAGGAAACCCTAGTCTTGACGGGTGGGGCCTTCACATCATCGAGCGGGGGAGGCCCCTCCGGTCGCCGCTTCCAACGCTAGGTCGAGCCCGCAGGGGGCCGCTGCCCGTTGAAGGCCAAGTCGTTCACCATAAGATTGAGTTTATTAGAGGCGCGCGTCAGGTGAACTTCCCTCTGTCGCAGGGACGAGCGCCCCGTGGGGAATTGGATTCGCTCGATATCGACACGCTAAAGCGGATGGATTGAAGAGGGGGCAGCTGCACGTCGAGGCTATTATGGGAGCCCGCGAACCGCCTCCCATGCCCCTCCACTCCCAAGACCCCATTCCGCTCCCCGACGACCCTCCCCAGGGTCCCGCGCGGCGGGTTTCGGGCCTCACCCTGATCGTCCCCTGGACAACGGGTTCCGATCCAGAACGCGATGAGCTCTTCCGCTTGCAGGCTCTTCGCCGCGAGCCATTCCCGTCGAAAGAGTGGCGTGCGCTCGACCTGTACGTCGCGCCTCGGCACTCGGGAAACACGAAGGCGACGCGACGCATGCAGCGCGAATTTGGCGTCACTTCGAGCGACCTCGAAGGCGCGCCCAGCGCCGAGCTGGCGTGGGCCGCACTCGCCTCGTTTGTCGCAGATGCGCCGATCCTAGTGGTACGCCGCGACGAGTACGAGACGTGGGCGAAGGCGCTCGACACCGCCGACAATCCGTTCGAGGACTTTCACTCCGGCAGCGCGGAGCTCTTGGCCCTCGACGAGTTCCGAGGGCTCCTGTTACCCGGACGAGTTACCCGCGCTTACAAACGCTCGGCTACAAAACCTGGCCGCCCCGATCCGTGGACGCCCGAAGCGCTGTTGCAGGCATTCACCGATAGCCTCGCGCAATTCGTCGCGCTGCCCAGCCCGATCCTCTCGCTCGCGGGTCGCTACCTCGCCGATGTTGTACGCGGGATTCCCGATGAACCGCGCGCCTCGTCCGCACTGCTCTTCGCGCTTACGCTTGTCGAGCACCCCTCCGTCTGGGCCAATCGACCGGGCGACCTGTTTGACGGCGAGATTCCCGACGGCTGTTTTTCCGCCGCCCTGGGCGCCGAAGCGCTTCCCGAGATCGCCCTCCGCAACGCGCGCCCCGCATGGCACATGCCCTTCGCTACGCTGGAAGAGCTGCCGTCGCTGCCGCCGATTCGCGAGCGCACGACCACACTCTCGAAAGACGACCTGCGCAAGATCGAAGAGATTTTTCAGGTGCACCTGCCCGCGCACTTCGCCGGCGACGGAGCGGCCAGCTTTCGCGAGGGCCAAATGCGGGTCGCAACCGAGATCGCCGAGGGGCTTGGCAAACACGAGCTGCTCTTGGCTCACGCGCCAACGGGAACGGGCAAAACCCTGGCTTACCTGATTCCGCTTTGCCTTTGGGCGGCGCGCCAAGAGCTTCGCGTAGGCGTCGCGACGTTTACGCGCGCACTGCAAGACCAGGCGATGGAGCGTGAGGTCCCCCTCGCCCTTCTCATGCTGGCAAGGGCTGGCTTGGATGTGCGCCCACTTGTTGTTCGCCTGAAGGGCCGCAACAACTACCTTTGCTGGCGTGCAATGTCGCGCATGGCGCCTGTGGAGGAGGGGGTCGCGGCGGACACCGTTCAACTCAAATTGGCGTGGACGACGGCGCTGCTCTTTGCGGCGACGAGCGACGACGGTGACTTGGACTCGTTCCCCTTGACGACACCGCTCCCGCTTGCTTCTCCAGACCTATGGCAACGCTCGCGAGCGCGACTTCTGCGGCAGGTGCGCGCTGAGACCGGCTGTTGCTCGACGGGTCGCGACCGGTCGACCTGCGGCGCCGAGGTCGCGCGTCGCCGTGCCGAGCGCGCCAACGTTGTGATCGCAAACCACTCCTTCGCCTTGGCGCGCCAGCAGTTTTTCCGCCATGTTATTTTTGACGAGTGCGAGCACCTCCACAACCAAGCTCGCGGTGCGTGGAGTCACGAGATTGACCCCGGGGATATCGAGGCATTTCTGGATCAGCTCTATCGAGACCGCACCGGTCGCGGTCCCTTAGCGGACGCCCTGGGGAAGGCCCCGGAGGGCTCTGCGATTCGTGGGATCGCAGAAGACGCGATGCACCGTGTTCGCGATGCTGGCATTGCGCTCAAGGCGCTCCGCAGAACGCTCTCTATCTATCGTACTTGGCGTGATCGCGAGGTGCCGAAGCGCGATCGACGCGAGCTGCACGGGCTCTTTCGGGAGTACGTCGATGAGGGGCCCAGTGAAGACATGATTCAGGCGCACCGGGGACTTGTCTATTCCCTCTCGCGCCTCGATGCGGGGCTCTCCGGCCTGCTCGAAAACATCGAGGAGCTCCCCTCTAAAAAACGCGGCCGCATTCGCAATCGCTGCATGACAAGTCGGCTTGAGCTGCTCGAGGCGAACGCCGCCCTCGACGCTTGGCTGCCCCACAACAACAGCACGGCAACGACGAAACCCAACTTGCGCTCCGAGGTCTTCTACGACGTTGATTTTGAAGAGTCGAACGGATGGAAGAAAAATCAAAGTGCGACCGGCCCCAAGCTTGTCGCGCGCGTTCTGCTTCCCCAAGAAGACCTGGGGATGCGCTATCTGCCCGAGCTCGAGAGTGCTGTTTTGATCTCGGCGACAACTTGGATCAAGGGCAGCTTTGACGCATCGTCTCGCTACCTCGGACTCGCTCGCGCCGCCGCTCCCCGCGAAGACGAAGAGCGCGAACCACGCCTGCACGCAACGCTATATGTTCCAGAGATCTTTGACTACTCGCGTGTCCTTGTAGCCGTACCCCGAGACGCGCCGGCGGTCGAAGGGAAGGACTCTTTTCTAAACTACACCGTCAAATTTTTGACGCACCTAGCCGAGCGGACACGTGGGCGCATTCTCGCTTTGTTCACCAATGGCAACGACCTACGGCGCGTGGGCGAGGGCCTAGAGAGGCGCCTTGCAAGCGCACACATCCCCGTCTATTGGCAGGGCATGGGAATCGCAAAGGAAGAGCTAGCCGAGCGTTTCCGCGAGCGTCACGACTCGGTCCTCCTTGGACTGGATACCTTCTGGTACGGATCGGACTTTCCCGGTGAAACGCTGGAGTACCTCGTGATTGTGCGCCTGCCTTTTGGCGTTCCCGACGACTACCACCACGCGCAGACGTCAACGATGGGTAGCGGAGAGCAGCGCAACACGATCTACATGCCGCGCGCACTCGCGCGCTTCCGCCAGGGTTTCGGTCGCCTCATGCGCCGCGAGTCCGACAAGGGGTGCGTGTTCATCCTCGACAAGCGCGTTCTCGAACCTCGTCAGAGGGCATTCTTACGGGAGCTCCCCACCGCCGATATCGACAACAAGGCGGGAGCGCGCTTGGTCCAAGGCGACACCGACTTTGTAATGCACGAGGCCTTCGCGCACATGGAGATGCTACCTGACATCCGCCGCCGCGGATTGGACTCGCCCTTCAAAGACCCCGAGCCTTCCAGCTCTCCCTACACGGGCGATCACGACGATGACGACCGCCCCGCATTTTTCCCGAGCGAAGGGCTGCCGTTTTAAAAGGTCAGCGGGAGGAGAGGCGCCTCCGGGAACGAAAGCGCGCCGAGACGTGTAGAGGAGGCTAGGCACTTGGCGGCATCCTCCACAGCCGAGCTTCCTGGTCCCTTTTGGCTCCGCCAAGTTTCCCCTCTGTCAGACCCTGGCAATCCCACCCACTCCTTCGCCGCACACCTTTCAACCGGCATGGGCTCGCGTTAGCATCCGCTTGAATCCCTCAACTCACGAGACAACATGCTGCACACCCTTCTCCTAGCCTATTCGCTTTGCGCGCTCACCCCGGCCGCGTTGCAGGATCAGGTTGTCGTCCCTGCCCACTCTGCCTATTCGGACGACTCGACAGCGGACGCAGGCCAGCTCGCACTTTGGTTTGGACGCATACGTCAACCTGGCGAGTTAAATGTCCAGGTCTCCCTCGCCTTGCCCTTGGGCTCGGCCGCGCAGCTGCGCTTACAAGTTGCGGGCCAGGAGAGCTTCATTCTTGTCGAGGGGCGTGACGGTCTCCAGCAAGTTGATTTTGGCAATTTCGTGATCAATGGGCCGGGCTACGAGCGCTTCGAGGTCGCCCAAATCTCCCACGAAGGTCGCGCCCTAGTACTCGACTCTCTACAGCTGACCGGACCCGCCGCCGAGGGTGCGCACTTCAATACGAAACCTCGGAAAAACGCGGCGTCGGTGCACCTCGCTTATCCACTGGGGGAACTCGCGGAGGTCGAGGCGTTCTACTGCGAAGTGACCGCGAAAGAGGATCCGCTCTGGACGTACTACATGGCAACGGGCTGGCATCGCGGCTACTTTGGGATGCAGGTCAACAGCGCAAGTGAGCGGCGGATTATTTTTAGTGTCTGGGACAGCGGTGGAGAGGCTGTTGACCGTGACAAAGTTAACGACAGCGACCGCGTGCAGCTGATCGACCGGGGCAGTGATGTGGTTACGGGCAGCTTTGGCAACGAGGGGACGGGCGGCCACAGCCATCTCGTATTCGACTGGAAAACGGGAGAGAGGCAGCGCTTCCTAGTGACCGCGAAAGCGGATGACGCGACGCACACCACCTTCGCCGGGTACTACTTTCGTCCCGACATGAAAGCTTGGATGTTGATTTCCAGCTGGAGGGCTCCCAAAGAGGGAAGTCTGCTTCGGGGCCTCTACAGCTTCTCTGAGAACTTCGGTGGCCAAAACGGCCATGTGCTACGCCGGGCGAGTTTCGGCAACCAATGGGTGCGAACGAAAGAGGGCCTCTGGACAGAAATCACAGGCGCGACTTTCAGTCACGATGCCACCGGTAGGGCCGACCGTCTAGATCGGTATATGGGGATCGAGGACGGCGAGTTTTTTCTTTCGCATGGTGGCTTCGTCGAGGGTGAGGGAACGTTCGGGGAGCTGTTTGAGCGCGAGCCTATCGGCACGCCTCCGAATGTCTCTAGCGCTTTCGAAAGCGGAAAGTGGCGAGCGGTGCTCGACAGCCCCGGTGGAGAGCTCCCCTTTACGTTGTCCTTCCAGTACCGCTTCGAGCTCGAAACACCCTCAGGGGAGTCCTATACGGTCGACACCAGCGAGGCGGACAGCTACGCAGAATCGGCGAAGTCAATCTCCCTGGTCGCCCACGTGCAAAACGGAGCGGAGTCGATCGAAGCCGGTGCCGTAGAGCTCGTCGGAGATCTCTTCACGATGGAGTTGGAACCCTACGACTCCCGTATCGTGGCGACACTCGCCCCGGACGGCAGGACCCTGACCGGCCACTGGGAAAAGAACGCGGGACCGGGCCATGAGGCGCGTCTCCCGTTCACTGCACACGCGGGGGATGCCAGCCGCTTCCAAGTCGAAACGGCCCGTAAGTTCGGAAGTGCCTCTGGAGAGATTCCAGCTAGTGTGGTCGGGAAAAACAACCGCGAAGCTGCAAGCCTAGGCGGTCGATGGCGCGTACAGTTCGACTCGGACGAGAACCTCTCTGTTGGCCTCTTTGATGTCACGAGCGGTGGCCGTGTCGACGCCACATTCCTGACGACGATGGGCGACTATCGCTATCTCTCGGGTGCGTTTTCCGAGGGACGGCTGCGTTTGTCCAGCTTTGATGGCGGCCATGCGTTTTTGTTCGACGCGACGATGGATGAGGAGGGGCGCCTCTCTGGGGACTTCTGGTCACGTGACTCCTGGCATGAAAAATGGACGGCGGTAAAAGACAAAACCGTCGAGCTCCCCGATTCGTTTGGACTGACAAGTTGGAATCGCGAGGCGCGCCTTGGCGACTTCTCCTATCTCGACTCCAAAGGCGCCCAGCGCGCGCTCGATGACCCTGAGTTTGCGGGAAAGGCGCGGCTGATTACGTTATTCGGGACGTGGTGCCCGAACTGCAACGACGAGGCCAGCTATCTTGCCGAACTGGACCAACGATACGGAGAGCGTGGGCTTTCCATTCTTGGGGTCGCGTTCGAGCTAACGGACGACTTGAGTCGCAGCGTAGAGATGGTAGAGCGGTTCCAAACCCGGCACAATGCGAAGTGGCCCGTTCTCTATGGCTCGCTTGCGGACAAAGAAAAGGCGTCCGAGACACTCTCCGGTCTCGACCGCATTCGGGCCTATCCCACCGTCCTGTTTGTCGATGCAAACAACGAGGTCCGTGCGGTGCACACGGGGTTCGCTGGCCCCGCAACAGGCGCGGCACACAGGCGAATGCGCGAGCGCTACGAGGCGTTGATCGATGAGCTCTTGAGCGAGTAGAGGTCCTGGCCCCGTGGTCCGGGTAGCGGTGCTACTCGGGTGGCATCCGCCCCGGCTCGCGGTTGCCAACACCTACAGTCTCCGTGAGCGCGTCACCCAGCTCGGCACGCATCTCGTCGCCCAACCGCGAGAGCCGGGAGACCACCTCGGGATTCGCCAACGCAACGTCATGGGCTTCGCCGATGTCCCTCTCTAGGTCAAACAAGACAAGCCCCGTCTCCGCGCCGTAATTGTATTGGCCCGGCGAGCCATCGGCACCTGGCTCTTGCCCCACCATCGAGCGATAGCCGTGGGGAAAGTGGAGCTTCCACTTTCCCGCGCGAACGGCCTCTAAATTATTCGTGTGGTAATAGAAGAAGTAGGCCTCTTGCGGTGAGCTGTCCCCCCCTTCCCATAAGTCCCACGCGCTCCTCCCATCGATTTCCAGGGGCGGAAGCGCCGCGCCGATCAGCTCGGCAACGGTAGGCAGAACGTCGATGGTCATCCAGGGCGTGTCGCTGACCCGCCCAACCGGAACACGGCCGGGGAAACGCAGGAGGCAAGGTACGCGCACCCCGCCTTCAAACGTAGTGCCCTTCCCCTCGCGCAGGGGCCCGACACTTCCCGCATGGTTGCCGTAGTTCAGCCAAGGGCCGTTGTCGGACATGTAGATCACCAGAGTATTTTCGGCGAGTCCCTCTTCGTCAAGGGCGGCGAGGACCTTGCCGACCGACTCGTCGACCTCTTCCATCACGTCGCCGTACCGGCCTTGCTCACTGCGGCCCACGGACTCCTCACGCGTGAACAGCGGGACGTGGGGGAGGGGGTTGGCCAGGTAAAGGAAAAACGGCTCGTCCTTGTGTTCGCGCACAAACGAAGCCGCGCGATCACCGAAGTCCGTCGTGAAGTTCATCTGGTCCTCGGCGGTAACCATCTCGTCCACATGCTCCGCGCCCTCAAAGGTAAATAGGTCGGGATAGCCCTTTTTGCGCTTCTCTACCGGGTCGCTGAAGTGCGCATAGGCCGGATGCCAGGGCCACATGTCGTTAGAGTAGGGAATGCCGTAGGACTCGTCGAAACCATGGTTTACTGGCAAGAACTGCTCTTGGTAACCCAGGTGCCATTTGCCAAACATTCCGGTCGCATAGCCCCGTGACCTGCACAACTCGGCGAGGGTGACCTCCTCTGCACTGATCCCGTGTTTCGCCGTGGGGCCAATCGCTCCGTGCATACCTAGTCGATTCGGATAGCAACCGGTAAGTAGCGCCATTCGCGAAGCGGAGCAGACCGGCTGTGCAACGTAGAAATTGCTGAAGCGCGTTCCCTCGGCGGCAAGTCGGTCCAAATTAGGCGTGTCGAAACCCACCGCACCTTGGGTGCCGATATCCGCCCAACCTTGGTCATCGGTAAAAATCACAACGACATTAGGCCTGTCCGCATGCACGGGTGCGACGGACTCCGTTTGGACGGCGTGACATCCGCAGGCAACACTAGTTGCAGCGACGAAGAGTAGGTGTCTGTTGAACATGAAATAGGCGTGTAGGGAGAGCGGGCTCAGCAACGTAGCACATCCGAGACGGAGCCAAAAGAAGCGCAGCGGGTCTCCCCCGCATTGATCCAACGGATTCCCCAGGTACCGGACCCTTTGAAATCTCTCCGAGGCAAAGGCTTTGGGAACCTTGAGCGCAACGGCAACCGGTCGCTACACCTCCTCGTGGAGCCTCAGCACATTCTTTGCCAACCTCTCTCCGAAAGACCCGGATTCCCAAGAGCCTAGGAGCTTGTACAGGTGTGGCTGTTTATGGTTACGCCTATGTCCAGACACCTTACGAAATCACGCTTCAAACTCGCCCTCGAGTGCCCCACGAAACTCTTCTACACCAAGAAGAGGGACGTCTATCCCGACAAGCAGACCGAGGACTCGTTCCTTGCCGCACTTGCCGAGGGTGGGCATCAGGTCGGCGAGCTGGCGACGCTCTACTTCCCTGGAGGCGTGATGATCCACACGCTGGACGAAGAGGCCGCGCTTGCCGAAACCAATGCTCTGTTGGCCCAGGAAGACGCGACCATCTACGAGGCCGCGGTGTTGTATGGGAACCTGTTCGTTCGCGTCGACGTTTTGGTCAAATGCGGGGACGACGTTCGGCTTATCGAGGTCAAGGCCAAGTCTTGCGATAGCGGAGGCGCCGAACAGTTCCTCGCTAAACGCGGCGGTGTCAAGGCGTCCTGGAAGCCCTACCTTATGGACGTCACCTTCCAGAAGTACGTACTTCAGCACGCTCTTCCGGCGTCTCACGTCAGCGCGTACCTAATGTTAATCGACAAGGCCGTGCCGTGCCCAACGAATGGCCTGCACCAGAAATTTTTACTGGTCAAGGACGAGGACGGTCGGCCCCATGTCGAGCTGACAAGCGATCTGAGTGACCTCGAATTCAACAACCCTATTCTGCGCGCTATCCACGTTGATGACATCGCGAATGACATCCTCGAATCGTCCGACTACGGACCAAATGGGGACATGAGTTTTGGCGAGATGGTCGAGGTTTTCTCTAGCCATTATGAAGGGGATCGCCGTATCTCTGTACCGATTGGGGATTACTGCAAGGAGTGCACGTTTCACACAAACGCCAACGAGAAAGCAGCTGGCAAGCGCAGTGGCTTTGAGGAGTGCTGGACCGCTGCTCCCGAGTGGAACGAGGCGAGTTTTGACGTCCCGACCGTCCTCGACATCGGCCAGAACTGCCGCAAGGCTGGAAAGCTCATCGCCGAGGGCCGTGCGAGCATCATGCAGGTCACCGCGGACGACCTCAATTACGACCAAAGGCCCGACCCGAAGATGACGGGGCGCGAGCGCCAATGGCTGCGTGTAAAGTCCGTTCAGCGTAAGGATCCCACGATGCACCTTCGCCGCGATGAGCTGCGTGCGGAGATGGCGACCTGGGTCTACCCCCTTCACTTTATCGACTTTGAAACGGCCTCGCCAGCGATCCCCTTTCACGAGGGCCTGCACGCCTATGAGCCCCTTGCGTTTCAGTTTTCGCACCACTTGGTTCACAAGGATGGACGTGTTGAACACAAGGGCGAGTACATCGACGCGCGCCTAGACGCCTTCCCCAACTTCGACTTCGTGCGCGAGCTCAAACGCGAGCTCGAAACGGACCAGGGAACCATCTTTCGCTACGCCGCTCACGAGAACACGATTCTGGCACACATTCGCAAGCAGCTCCGCAACAGCGACCGGCTGCCCCAGGACGCCGGTGAGCTAGTCGAGTTCATCGAGACCATCACACAAGCGACGAACCCGAAGGCCGGAGATCCCGAATGGCGGACACCAAAGCGCAACATGGTGGACATGCTCGAGCTCGTTCGTAGTTATTATTTCGACCCCGCGATGGGCGCCTCAAACTCCATCAAGAAGGTACTTCCCGCCGTTTTGAGCAGCTCGGAATACGTGCGCGACAAGTACTCGCGCCCGATTTATGGGACACCCGAGCTGCCTAGCCTGAACTTCAAGGACATGGTCTGGGTTGAGTTGGACGCAAGCGGAAAACCGCGCGATCCCTATCAGCTACTTCCTTTGCTTTTTGACGATGTGCCTCCCGAGGAGCTCTCCAATCTCGTTTGCGGCGACGACGAGCTGCGGGATGGCGGTGCCGCAATGACGGCCTATGCCCGCATGCAATTCACCGAGATGTCGGAGACCGAGCACAGCGCGCTTCGCAAAGCACTTCTCAAGTATTGCGAGCTCGACACGCTTGCCATGGTGATGATTTTCGAGGCCTGGAGAGAGTGGCTCCAACCGCCGATCGAAAACCCCAAGGGCTAGGGAATGCTAAGGACGTCCGCGCTGTTGAGCTCCGGTTCTGGGTACCTCTCCGGCCGAGCCCGCGGGGCTATAGCGCTACTCCCCTACAGAAAACAAGACGCTTCCGAGAACCCTTCACGTGTAGATTCGGTCGGCTAATGAACGGGGTGGCTTCCCTGTGCGCCGCGACCGAGTACACTTCTCGCCATGAAACGCATCGTGCTACATATTGGCTATGGGAAGACCGGGACGACGGCGATTCAGGGGTCCCTAGCTGCGAACCGAGAGCTCCTGGCAACCGAGGGAATCTTGTATCCGGAGTGGCGTGACTTCGTTGAACGTGACAACCACAACGGAATCGCCAAGTGCCTGACCTACCGCCAGCACGAAGCTTTCCTTCCTGCCTTTTTCAAAGGCCTGCACAATTGCACCGCCGACACACTGGTGATCAGTGGCGAGACCTTGGCGATCTATCCCGAGCGCGGGCTTCTCGCTCGCCCGCAGAGAGGTTCGATCGACGGATCACTGTTCCAAAAAAACTATCGCGCGGACCCCGACTGGAAGCACAAAAAGCGCGATTTGATTGGCGAACTCAAGAGCAAACTTCCCGACTCCGAAGAGGTTCGCGTGGTCGTGTTTTTGCGCCGGCAGGACCTCTGGATCGAGTCCATCTATAATGAAGATGTGAAAGGCGGCTACACCGCTGCGGACTTTCACGCGTTTGGTGAGTACTACAAAAACAGCCTGCACTTTGACCAGCAGCTCGAGCTTTGGGCCGATGCCTTTGGCCCCGAGAACGTCGCCGTCAGGGTATACGAGAGGGAGCAGCTGCAAGGCGGGGTTGTGCGTCAGTTCTTCGAGGCTGGGAAGATCTGCGGTCCGGACGGTGATGTCAATCAGCTCGTCGCGCGACTTGCCCACCCTCAAAACACAACACCGAACCCACGGCTTTCAGCCGAGGCGCTAGCTTCGCGCCGCAAGACGAACGCTCGCATGGTTTGGATGCCCGAAGCGCTCTGGCGGCGCGCAAACTCTTGGGCTCGGGGCCGCGCAGATGCACTCTCACAAAAAGCCGGTAAGGGCGAGCTCTTCGCTCGTCAGGAGCTCCTATCAAGAGTTGAACGTGTCGCCTTCCTCGCACAATTCAAGAGTGGCAATGAGGCGGTCGCTCGCAAGTATCTTGGACGTGAAGATGGCCAGCTCTTCAGGGATCCGCTTTGACCGACACACTTGCAACCGTAATAGGCTCTTTCGGCGCAGCGGCTCTACTTTGGGCCTATTACGTAGTGACGGCGCACAGGCGCGGCGCGGGAGAAACCGTGGTTATCGTCTGTAACTTAGTGGGTGGTTTGCTGCTCATCTTGAACACCTATCACTTCCACGCATGGCCGCCACTGGTCGTCAACAGCGTGTGGGCGGTGATCGCGATTGGCGCATTGCGCAAGTCTCGCAGCGCTCCAAATCCCCCACAAGAGTCATGAGTATTGCACGCACCTGGATCGAAGTTCGCGTCACGGTCCCCGACGGTTGGGGCGAGCTTGTCGCGAGCCTGTTCGCCGACTCGCCCTTCACCGGCGTCGCCTACGGATCGAGCTCTTTGGAGTCGAAGGCGGCTTCCGCAGGTTCGGGACATCTGCGCACTTATGTTCCACTTTCCCACGACTCGGAGGAGTTGAGAGCCAGCATTAGGACGCGTCTCGATGAGCTCTCTGCACTTGTTGGTGTGGAGGAGCTCCAGAACCTGCCCATTCGATTTCAGACGCTTCCCGCAGAGGATTGGGCGAACTCTTGGAAGAGTACGTGGAAGCCATTTCGATGCGGAAACTTGGCGGTGATCCCGCGGCATTTCGAGGGCGACTTGCGCGCCTCGGATATCCCTATGCGGTTGGATCCCGGGGGCGTTTTCGGAACAGGCCGGCACGCCACTACGCGCACGATCTTGTTGATGATTCAGGGGCGACTACAAGGCGGAGAGCGCGTGCTCGATGCCGGCACAGGCACCGGGATTCTCGCTTGCGCCGCCGCTCTACTTGGCGCGTCGGACGTACTTGGATTTGATATTGATCCCGGCGCCTCCTCGCACTTTGCGGAGCTCATGGATCAGAACGGGGTCGCGCACGCCTCTCAATTCCGGGAGGGCGGGTTCGAGGTGCTCGGAGAGTCGGACACGGGCTACGACGTCATCCTTGCGAACATCTACGCCGACATCATCGTGGAGCATGTTGCGGGCCTGGTCTCGCGCCTTGCCCCTCGGGGCTGGGTGGCTTTTAGCGGCTGTCACCGGGCCCACGCGGACGATGTTCGCGAGGCCCTGTCCGGTGCTGGTCTCGTAATCGAAGAGGAGCGCGCGCGAGGCCTTTGGCATACGTTCGTCGCCAAACGGAAGTGACGGATTCGCGGGCGCACGCTTCTCTTGCGCGTGCCAAGAGCCGAGGATGCACCCATGGCAAACTTGGATCGTGAGCAGACCTTAGATACGCTGCGTGGTGATGGAGCCCCCGATGTTCTTGTCGTTGGGGGTGGGATCATGGGACTCGGTATAGCGCTAGACCTGGCCGCGCGCGGATTGAGGCCACTCGTGATCGATCAAGGTGATTGGGGTGGTGAAACGTCGAGCTCCTCTTCGCGATTGATTCACGGCGGCTTGCGCTACCTCGAGCACTTTGAGTTTTCCCTGGTGCGGGACTCCTGCCTGGAGCGCGCCTTGCTCCTTAGGAACGCGGCCGGCTTCGTGTGGCCAGAGGAGTTTCACTTTCCCGTAATGCGGGGGGATCGCGTTGGCATGGCGAAGATCATGGCCGGGCTTTGGCTGTACTCGGCGCTCGCTACACCGCATGCCCTTGGCTTGCCGAACAAGCGATCGCGGCGAGATTTGGAGATGCGAATCCCCGGTATCGACGGGGCGCGCTTGCGGGGTGGTGGGAGCTATATCGATGCCGCGACGGACGATGCGCGCCTTGCACTCGCCGTCCTCCATACGGCCAAGCGCCAAGGCGCATTGGCACTCTCCAGGTTCCAAGCCATCGGCATTGAGGACACAAGGCGAGGCCCGGTAGCCACCTTGCGTGACACCGAATCGGGCGACGAAATCGAGTTGCAAACGAAGGCGGTCGTTTTGGCGGGTGGCCCGTCGACGGATGCGCTCTTAGCCATCACGAAGTTCGGACCCGGCACGGGATCGAAAACGGACTCTGCATGGACTGCGCCAACCCGTGGAAGCCATATCGTTCTTCCGCGTACCCGGCTGCCCACGGATGGCGCGGTGATCTTCACGTCGGCAGTGGACGGGCGTGTCATGTTCTTGATCCCATGGCCAAACCATACGATCGTGGGCACGACGGATATCGACGACGAGCAGGTGAATCCTACCGACGGATCGAAGCGCCCCCGGCCGTTTGCAACGCCGAACGAGGTGCAGTATTTATTGGACTCTGCCAATGCATTGGTCCCCGCCTCTCGGCTGACCGACAACGACGTCGTCTCGACTTGGGCCGGCTTGCGACCTCTACTCGCCGCACCTCCCGAAAAGGGCCCCTCCGCGCGATCCCGCGAGGAGCGCATCGAGCGCGCAGGAAACCTCTTCACCATCGCCGGCGGAAAGCTCACCGGCTATCGCAGCGGGGCGGAGAAACTCGGCGACCTCCTAACGTCCAGCCTAGGTATTGGCAATGCGGGGAGGGTCTCCCCCACGCGCGAGATTCGACTTGCCGGTGCTCTTGGTGGCCCCATTCCGAGGCCGGCATGGTCGCGCTTATCGCATGCCGGCACTCCCGTCCAGGCCATCGATCCGCTCGCCCTCGCTTGGGACAGTCGCTACGCAGCCCAAGGTGCAGAGGTGCGCTCGTTTTGCGCGGGCCGACAGGATGGGCTGGAGCCGATCGACCCCCGCACTCTTTGGGGTGAACTCGATTGGGCGGTACACCGGGAGGACGCGAGAGGGCTCGTGGACTTCCTCTTCAGGCGCAGCGACGTCGGGCTTGGAAGCGAGCCGAGCGTTCGGTCCTTGATTCCACCATTGGCAAGCCGGTTGGGAAGCCTTCTGCAATGGTCTCCCGAGCAAGTGGCCGCCCAAAT
Organism: uncultured bacterium; assembly: GCA_937896235.1. GTDB lineage: Bacteria > Planctomycetota > UBA1135 > UBA1135 > CALBMX01. Next base: position 5,263 of record CALBMX010000121.1, on the reverse strand, counting down.
CGACGACGCGAGAATAGAGCTCGACCGAAGACACCTTTGGCGGAAGAAGTAAGTGTCTCGACTAAACCCGAACCTGACTGCGGGTTTGCCCTTGGGAAACCGGTGTTTGAAGCCCAAGGTATAGACCCGATCAACCGATCTCCTTATATGGATGGCGGACTGGCTAAGCCAACGGGCTCAGCACCGCCTTTGAAACGATTTCCCTTGCAGATCTAATGACCATTCTATTGCTTGCCCTTGCCCTTTCGGCCGCGGTCACTTTGCTGTATCACAACCGCCCTTTTGCCGCCTCGTCGCTGGCCTGGCTGCTCGTGTTATCAGCCATTTTTGGAGGCCCTATCGAGGACGGAGCCCATTGGTGCACCGGCTTGGCCGACGGCTGGGTTCTGATCTTGTTTCTGTGGTCAATTCCGCTGTTGATTTTAGGCCCGACACCCATTCGGCGCGCCCTGATCACCCCCACCGTATTTAAGCTCATCGCGCCTATTTTGCCGGTCATGAGCGAGACAGAGAAGACCGCTCTTGAAGCTGGAAGCGTGTGGTGGGATGGTGACTTGTTCTCAGGGAAGCCCGATTGGAAGAAGCTCTTGGCCTTCAGGCCCAAAGAGCTCACGAAGGAAGAGAAGGAATTCTTGGACGGGCCCGTTGAACGAGTATGCAAGATGGTTACGGAGTGGGAAGTTTCCCAAGCGGGGGATTTGCCAACAGAGGTCTGGGAGTACCTCAAACAAGAGGGCTTCTTCGGCCTGATCATCCCCAAGAAATACGGGGGCAAGGGCTTCTCTGCGATTGCACACTCGGCAGTCATTCTAAAGCTCTCGTCGCGTTCGACGGTCTTGGCCGTGACCGTGATGGTCCCTAACTCGCTTGGCCCCGCTGAGCTCCTTGGGCACTACGGAACTGAGGAACAGAAGGACCGCCTTCTGCCCCGGTTGGCGGACGGCCGAGAGCTGCCAGCGTTTGCGCTAACGGAGCCTGGCGCCGGTAGCGATGCCGCCTCCATGACAAGCAATGGCGTTGTCGAGATGGGTGAATGGGAAGGCGAAGAGGTCCTGGGTATCCGCCTCAACTGGAGCAAACGCTACATCACCCTCTCTAGCGTAGCGACACTTTTGGGCTTGGCGTTCAAGCTGCGCGATCCGAACGGGCTGATCGGAAGCAACGTTGAGTACGGCATCACGTGCGCCTTGATTCCAACGAATTTGCCGGGTGTGGATACCTCCCGTCGACACGACCCACTTGGCGTTCCTTTCTTTAACGGTCCGACCATCGGTACAGATGTCTTTGTACCGATCGGCTTCATCATCGGCGGCGAGAAAAACGCGGGCAAGGGATGGCGGATGTTGATGGACTGTTTGGCTGCAGGCCGCGGGATTTCCCTGCCGAGCCAAGCCTGCGCTGGCGCTCAACTCGCCGTGCGCACGACGGGCGCTTACGGCAGCGTTCGCCAGCAGTTTGGCATGCCCATCGGACAATTCGAAGGTATCGAAGAGCCACTCGCGCGCATCGCTGGCACCAGCTACTATCTCGACGCGATGCGTTCGCTCACCGTTGGAGCTATCGATGCAGGCGAGAAGCCGGCAGTACTCACGGCCATCTGCAAGCGTTGGATGACCGAGGCCATGCGCTCGGCGATGACCGACGCCATGGACGTTGTCGGCGGCGCGGGTATCTCGCGCGGACCTCGCAACATCCTCTCGGCGGGATACACGGGGGCCCCGATTAGCATCACCGTTGAGGGGGCCAACATCTTGACGCGCTCCATGATCGTATTCGGGCAGGGGGCGATTCGCTGCCACCCTTTCGCGCAAAAGGAAATCGACGCGGCTGCCTCCAAAGACTTGGGCGCGTTTGATCGGGCTTTCTTTGGGCACGTTGGATTCATCTTTTCCAACGCGTCACGAGCCATGGTCTTGGGGTTGACTGGCGGCTACGTTGCGGGGGTTCCCGCGAGTGGTCCGACCGGGTACTACATGAAACAAATCACGCGACTCTCCGCCTCATTCGCAATCGTCTCGGACATTTCGATGGGCGTCCTTGGCGGTGGCCTAAAGCGCATGGAGAAGATGACGGGCCGACTGGCCGACGTCCTGGCGTGGATGTATGTGGGGTCGGCCGCGATCCACAGGTTCCGACTCGAAGGGTCCCCAGAGCGCGACCTGCCGTACATGCGGTGGGCGGCTCAAACGGCCCTATACGAGGCCGAGCAGGCCCTTCTTGGCGTCATCAGAAACTTCCCGGTCAGGCCGGCAGCAGCGCTTATGCGCGTCATGGTGTTTCCATTTGGCCCTCGCATGACGCCACCGTCGGATCATCTAGGCGCTCGTGTTGCGCGTGGTATTCTGTTTGATGGAGAGGCGCGAACTCACCTAGGTTCGGGCATCTTTCTCCCGCCCTCTGATGAAGTTGGACTAGGTCGTTTAGAGAAGGTGCTTGGCGATGTCATCGCTGCGCTACCGGTTCAGCGAAAAATTCGCGAAGGCATAGGCGCAAAGAAGATCGAGAGTAAACCGAAGGCGACCCTTCACGATCGCGCCGAGGAAGCTGGTGTGATCACCCGTGAGGATCGCGAGCTACTTTCGATCGCCACGGTCGAGCGCAACGAGATTGTCCAGGTGGACTCTTTCGCCAACGAGAAGTTCTTAGAATCCCGGCGCTAGCAGCCTTCCGATAGACGGCCGTTTCAGATGCGTCGCCACAGATCGTCCAGAAAGTCAGTAAGTCACCCGCGTAGTTGAAGCTTCGCGGGTGACTTGCCCATACCTCTGCAAGAAAAGTTGTGGGGTCTAAACTGAGAGCGACTACCTCTCAATCTGCCGCTAGAGCGAAGCGAAGCAGAGGCATCTTCGAACGGGACTCCTCATCAACGAAGCTAACTTGAGCGCAGTAGGGAGGAGAAGCCCTGGTTTCGGGCTTGCGGTCGGCGAGCCCGAGTGTCGCTCTCTGTAAGAGCACTCGGACTGAAACGGAATAGCCGTTTCAGTCCGAGTGACTTTTTTGCTGCCGGACGGAGTCGGCAGTGCCAGGTAAGCGCTAAACGAGGCGCAGGTTCCAGGGATAGTTGTAAAGCTCGCCCTCGTGCGTCTTCATGGCACCCTGAATCGAGCAAACCAGATTCACGATCCAGAGAACAAAGAGAATGGGGAAACCAATCAAGATGATGCACAGCAATCCCGCGACAAGGCTGTAGAGGAGCATTGAGATTTGGAAGTTCAACGCCTCCTTTGCCTGCCCCGCAGCGAAGCCGCTTTCATCCCTGCGCGTGAGCCAGATCACAAGCGGAGCCGCCCAGCCTAGAACACCTACAGAGAACAGCGCCGCGACGGCGCCAGCCCCGTGTGAGATCATCGCCCAGTTCCGCTCCTCGGGATCGCCACAGTCCACAAAGCCACCAGCATTGGAGTGGTTGGGATTGCGGGCATCGTTCCCAAAGCCGCGCGAACGGGACTCTTTACTTTGACGCTGCTGCTCGTCTCGAAGGGGAGGAGGCTCGGCCGCACGCCACTCACGGGCACTAGCATCCAACTCCGAGTCCTCTGCCTCGTGGTGGTCGGGCTCAAACGACGACTTCTTGGCGCCCACCCCCTTCTCGAAATGAAAGGAGGGGCTTCCTTCGGCACTCTCGCGCCACTCTTCTTCACTGAAACTGTTTGTCATTGGGGTACTCATAGCGATGGACCTCTACTTATTAGGAAAGGCCCCACTTCGATTTCACGGAGACGCCTGGCCGAGGATTTCCCTGCGCACACCTCCAACCACTTTACCGCCACAGTGCCCCTAAGCGAGAAGAACAAAGCACCCTTCACTTCCCCCGACTAACCCACCGCGCGTTCATACCGCTCACATACCGCGCGTTCATACCGGCGTTCATACCGTGCCGCACACTTCTGATCACTTTACCAACACATCCGTACCGCACACAACTAGCAATCGCCTCGGCATCGCGAGCCCCCGCGAGCCACACCGAACGCAGGAGCAGGGATACCAGACATACCGTCCCGCACAGCCCTAATCACATTACCGGCGCATCGAGACCACACATGGCAAGTAAGTGTCCCGGCATCGCAAGCCCCTCCTATGCGCCCCTCACGCGGGATCCGTGCGGCAACCCCATTGCAGTGCGGCGATGCCATCTACATCCATAAATGCGGTAGCGATAAAGCGAAGCGAGAAATGCCGACCTACCGTGCCGCTGTACATGCCGCGCCGTACATACCGTCGTATACATACCGTGCCGCACACTTCTGATCACATTACCGACACATCTGTACCGCACTAAACGACCAGGCGTCCCGGCATGGCACTCCTCTGTACGGCACCTGCGTTGCAATATCAGCGCGACCTTCCCCGATCTATGACAGCAGCGACCGATTCAAGCTAAGTCGCAGCAGCACAAGCGAAGTGAGTGCAAACCCGACTCTACACCTTCAGGCGAATCTAGCCCCGTCCCCATTACCGCCTGTTGACGACTCCTAGGCAGGGGACCCAGTTGGAGCCTGTGCGTTACAAAAGTGTTGAGGAAGTGATCCGAGGTATGCGGCACGGCACGTCTGGTACTTCGCGTCGGTACGTCTCTCGGTACTTCGCGGGTCTCCGTTTGCCTTCTAGCGTCCTCGCAGGGCTTCCTTCTGCGAAGGATCGTCCCAGCGTGAGCTGGGCGCAATCCTCGATCCAAGGACGCCGCGCTACTCGAATCAAAGAACGACGTCACCGGGAAAGCGGATAATGTGCACGCTTGGCGGTCCGCCCGCACTAGCCCCTTGTACCTGATAGCAACCGCTAACGTGGGCGTGACGGGGGAATCCTAGTTGGGGCCTGTGCGGTACGAAAGTGTTGGAGAAGTGATCAGAAGTGTGCGGCACGGTATGTTCGGGTATGTTCGCGGGTACGTCTCTCGGTACTTCGCGGGTCTCCGTATGTTTGCCTTCTAGCGTCCTCGCAGGGCTTCCTTCTGCGAAGGATCGTCCCAGCGTGAGCTGGGCGCAATCCTCGATCCAAGGACGCCGCGCTACTCGAATCAAAGAACGACGTCACCGGGAAAGCGGATAATGTGCACGCTTGGCGGTCCGCCCGCACTAGCCCCTTGTACCTGATAGCAACCGCTAACGTGGGCGTGACGGGGGAATCCTAGTTGGGGCCTGTGCGGTACGAAAGTGTTGGAGAAGTGATCAGAAGTGTGCGGCACGGTATGTTCGTAGTTGGGGCCTGTGCGGTACGAAAGTGTTGGAGAAGTGATCAGAAGTGTGCGGCACGGTATGTTCGG
>CALBMX010000120.1 GCA_937896235.1 uncultured bacterium | reverse complement strand
GAACCTCCGACCTCTGCACCCCAAAGGGCCATGCGTTACATGCAGCTGAGCGCGGTAACTCTTGAGTGTCGTTGAAGATGTGTAGCTTAGTACAGCTTCAGATCAGTCGCAAGGGTTCTCACTCGATTGCGCTCAGTAGCCTGTACTCGGGGCGTGTCGCGGCAAGAAGGTGGAACTTCCACCCCACCAACATAGCGACTTGTAGAGCAACCTCTCCCTTTTGGGACCCGCCAAACTGAACGAGTAACCTCCACGCTGTGAATACCCATTGAAGTGCTGGCTCCTGGAGCCCGAACTCGGTGAATCCTAAGGAACTTAGATGAGCACAGGGTGATCGTCCGCAAGTCCAAAGTGCTCGCATGCAGTCCTATCGGAATACATACCATCTCTCGCCTCTAGGCAAATAGTGGGCTTTTCTACTTTTGGGGTATGGAACCTCGCTAGGCAGGCATAACCTGCTCACTCGTTCTGGCAAGCGTATTCCTCGACTCGCATATCTGCTTTCTGCTTGAGGCAGCCGCTTGCTCATACACCTTTTGACACACCCAAGGTCAAAACATGAGGAAGTTCTATTTTCTTCTCGCTTTCATGGCTCTCGCATTTGCAGGGCCACTCCTCGCGGCCATTGGCCAAGCCCCCGGCGGTGTTGTCCAGTCCGGCCCTGTACCTTGTGGCACCCGGTCCGGCGAAATCCCCGTTTTTCCATCTTCGATTATCCCCGGGGATATTATCACCGGCGCTAGTAGCGCGCGAGATGCGGGTGACCAAGCCCTGGCGTCGTTGAAGGAGGCATGTTTGGCTCACGTTTCGAACCCTGGCTGTTCGACTGCAGCTTGCCCCGGGACAGATCCGACCTGTACTGCGATTGTTGAAATTCCTGCTGGGCTTATAAACTGGGTTGGTCCCATCGACGATCCTGCTCTTGGATGGACCGCAACGGCCTCTTTGCATGGCTTTGGCGATCACGATTACTATTTCATCCGTTGCACCGAGTGTGACTAGCCTTTAGGTCGATCAAAGTTAGAAACGCACCTTACTTGGTTAGGCACTTAGAAGACCTATGAAATATATCCTCGTCCTCGTTGTCGTTTTCGCTTCGATTGGCTTGTTCTTTTTTGCACTTCCAGTCGAGGGCGGTGGGCACCCTGTCGTCCTCGATTTCTCTGTCGACAGAACTGCGCGCGACTTAGGAGAAGGGGGCTCTGACCAGGAGCCACTAGAGCCTCATCGGGAGGAGCTCAGCGAAGAGGCCCTTCTTTTGGTGCATACTCCAGAGGGATCTCTTGTGGAAAGGGGGTCACTCGTTTTGCGTCTGCGGTATTCGGGGAACGAAACCTTCGTTGATTGCGAGATCTATCGCGGAGTACCCAGTCTTGAGTCATCTGTCAGGGATGCCTTGCTCAGCAATGGCGCATTGGTTTGCTCAGTGTTTTCTGATGGGGACTCCTTGGCTGCTGTGGAGCCCGTGATTTCAGCCGGTAGTACCTGGCCCCTGGATATCGAAACGTCTGTTATGGACGGACTCATTTTAGATGTCTATGATGCAGAGTCGAGTTCGCCCATAACAGGCTTTGCAATCTGGAGGACAGGTTTTCCAATTCCTCCCCAATGGCCGAGCCGAATGGAGACCGTGTTTGACTGGAAGCTTGAGGCTGAGTTTTCTCAGTCGCCCGCTTTTATCGACCCAGAGCTAAGTGGGGATAGTTGGGTTTTTGCCTCGGGCTATTCACCTACTCCGGTTCACCTCAAACATGGAGGTCTTCTGCCCATTGAGGTCTCAATGGTCCGAAGCGGAACCATAGAGCTTGTGCAGTCGGGAAATCTCTCTGAGTATCTTGGCGAGTCCTTGACGTTTATGCGTAAGGAGTGGTCGTTCGAGGAGATTGTCGAGGTCGACTGGGGGAGCCCCGAGACTATGGTGCTTCCTGCCGGACGTTATTCAATAGGGACAACCACCGTGGATAGAGATGGCTCTCAAGTAAGGAGCGGCATGGAGATCTTGGTAGATGTGCGCCCTGGAGTGAATACACTTGTGAAGTTACCGGGCAAGTCAGGTGAGTTGATTGAGACTGGAACACTGTTCGGCCTTCTTAGCGATGCTGTAGATCTTAAGGAGTTGCAGGTGGCTCAAGCCGTAAGTGTCGATCGGATGGATGCGGACCCCTCGGGTGAGGATTACTTCAGGGTGTTTCCCTTGAGAGAGGTGGGCGAATCCGGCAACTTTGAGTGGGGACCAATTCAACTTGTGCCCGGTGAGTATCGAATTGCTTTGGCGGGAACTTCATTCGCTGAAGACGTACTGATTGAGCCTGGGCAGGGGACTTACTTAACCTGGAGATTTCCAGGTGTCGCAAAAGTGGCATTCCATGTTACCGATGGTGTCTCCGGTAATCCGGTCAACCTAGAATACATTACCTACTTCCAAAGCCAATCAGGAATCAGCCCAGAGGGAGTTGCCTCGAAATTGCCTTTCAAGACAATCGGATTTCCAATTGGGAGAGAAGTTCTGCTGCCGGCAGGCGTGACTTGGTTCCGCCTCGGATTTCCCAATTATGCTTCGGTTCTCGATGTAGCTGAATTGCTTCCTGGAGAGCAGGATGTCTTTTTGACCGTTCGGCCCCATGACAAGCTTCGGGTTATACTTGAAGTCGATTGCGACTCGGCATTCAACGAGAATCAACTTGGCAAAATCTTCTATCGCTCCTCTCTGACGTCATCGAGTTCTGGAAAACGAACTTGGCGTTCTGCGAAAGGGGAAGGCCTTAGGGCCCTTCCAGGTAGAGTGGGTTATGAGTTTGAAGTTCCAAACCCAAGCCTTGGGAATACGATGTTCAAGGGGGCGAATATTCCTGGGTACTGGGAGCCGGTTCCGGTTGAGCGTAGTCTCGATTCAGATGGCGGAATGGTGGTAAGGTTGCGCTATCGGGCACGTAGCCAATGACTTAAGCATACACTTTTTTCGTCTTGGGCGAGGAGACCTAGAGGTTTCATCTGGCGCCTATCTTCAGTGTGCTTGGGCCAGTGCCCGAGGCTCTCTGTGCCAAGTGCCGCGGTGACCTCGAAGAGATGTTCCGGACAGAGAACGACTGGTGCAACGGGCACAGTCTCCCAGAGTCACAGTGCGAAATCTGCAACCCGGGCGTCCTTGACCAATGGGAGCACATGGCCGGGAAGGCCATCGCAGCCCAAGCAGCTGGGCCGTGCCCCAAACACGAGGTTGAGGATTGCCCTTTCTGCCAGCCGTCGCTCTTGGACGAGATGGGCTTCTGCAAGGGACATGGAGTGCCGGAAGCCGTGTGTACCAAGTGTCGCGGCGACCTTGAGGAAGCGTTCCGCAGCGAGAGTGATTGGTGCGAAGGGCACGGTCTACCAGAGTCGCACTGTGAAGCCTGCAACCCGGGTACTCTCGACAAGTACCAGTCGTCTCTTATGGCGCCGGTGCGCGACCCGTTGCAACCGGACGTCGGCATCTTCCCCCTCGATACACCCCGGGTTCAATCCCCCCCGTCCCTGACTTGCTCTTCCGAATCGAGTGTAATCCGCTTCGCCAACGCAAGTGTCTCCGAGAGGGTTGGAGTCCTGGTAGAGCAGGTGCAAAGCGGCGTGCTGCGCAAGACTCTTGAAGCCCCAGCTACCGTGGAATATGACTCAAGGTCTCACGCGCGTTTAGCTCCCCGCGCAGCAGGAATTGTTGTCGAGGTTCGCCGCCATCTCGGTGACAAGGTCGAGGCCGGAGACGTACTGATCGTCCTAGATTCTCCAGCGCTTGGCGAGGCCAAGTCCGAGCTACTTCAGGCTGCAGCGCGTGTTGATTTGTGGGAGCAGAACAGCCAGCGAGAAAGAGCTCTACTGGACAAAGGGCTCTCAACGGAGAAGGACACCATAACGGCCGAAACGCAACTTGTGGAGAGCCGCATTTCCCTGGCTTCTGCGAGCCAGCGGCTGGCCAATCTCGGGCTCACTCCCGTACAAATCAGCGCCGTCCAAGAGGAAGGCGAGGCCAGCTCCCTATTGAACATCACCACACCTTTCCCCGGCGTTGTAGTTGGTCTCGAGACTGTGCTCGGCGAGTCCGCATCCCCCGAGCAGCCGATCATCAGCGTAGCCGACACTTCAAACATGTGGGCGCTAGTGGACGTTGACCAGGAGAAGATTCGGCTCGTGAAGCGCGGGCAGCCTGTCTTGCTCACCTTAGATGGCTGGATCGGCGAGACGCTCGGTGGTCGGGTCACTTGGATCAGCAGCGAAGTCGATCGGCAGACGCGAACAGTGAAGGTACGAGCGGAGTTCGCGAATCCCGATGGCATGCTGCGCGCCCAGAGTTTTTGCACGGCTAGGATCTTGACGCGCGACGACAAACAGGCGGTTCTTATTCCCAAAAACGCGGTGCAGTGGGAGGGGTGCTGCAACGTGGCATTCGTGCGCCAGTCCTCCACTGAATTCACGCCTCGAAAACTGCGACTGGGTTACGACACGGGAGACTACTACGAGGTCCTCAGCGGGCTGTCCGGTGGCGAGACCGTTGTGACCCAAGGTAGCTTCGTCCTCAAGACGGAGCTGCGCAAGGGCAGCATCGGCGCCGGTTGTTGCGAAGTTGACTACCTAAACGAGTAAGAGGAACCCTCCACATGTTTGACGCAATTGTCGGCTGGTCACTGCGCAATCGACTCGTTGTACTTGTACTCTCGGCACTGGTTGTCGCCGCGGGGCTTCTGGCGCTCTCGCGCCTACCCATCGATGCGTTTCCCGACACGACCCCGGTTCAGGTCCAAGTCAACACCGACGCGCCGTCCCTGAGCCCTGTTGAAATCGAGCAACAGATTACCTTTCCGGTGGAGCAGGCGCTTGGCGGGCTACCCGGGCTGGTCGAGGTGCGCTCCATCTCCAAGTTTGGGCTCTCCCAAGTTGTCGCCATCTTCGACGAAAGCGTAGATGTGTACTTCGCCCGGCAGCTCATCGGTGAAAGGCTCCAAACGGTGGAGCTTCCCGAGGGCCTCCACTCCCCCGAGATGGGCCCCGTGGCGACCGGCCTCGGTGAGGTCCTTCACTACGCGCTGCATAGCGATGTCGCGACACTCGCCGAGCTGACGACATTGCATGATTGGGTGTTGCGGCCCCAGCTTCTGACGGTCCCAGGTGTTGCAGAGGTCAACACTTGGGGTGGACGTAAACGACAATATCACGTCGTCGCGGAGCCACTCTCTTTACTCGAATATGAGCTAACCCTCGACGATGTCATCCAAGCACTCCGTGACAACAATGAGAATGTAGGCGGTGGCGTCATCTCGGCCGCGGGCGAAATGCACCTGGTGCACGGCATTGGCCTGGCTAAGAGCATTCCCGAGCTCGAGGGAATCGTCGTTGCCGACTATGAGGGGATTCCGGTCCGCATCCGCGACCTCGCGTCGGTTCGCGAGGGTTATCAGATTCGCCGCGGAGGTGTCACGGCGAACGGCAAGGGCGAGATCGTGCTTGGCCTTGGATTCATGCTCATGGGTGAGAACAGCCATGAGGTCACGAACAGGCTGCGCGAGCGCCTTCAGGAGGCGAGCAAGAGCCTGCCAGACCACGTGCGTGTCGAGGTTCTCTACGACCGAACGGAGCTCGTGGAGCGGGTGATCGGAACCGTCCGAAAGAACCTGTTTGAGGGCGCACTGTTTGTCGTCGCTGTGCTCTTCCTGTTCCTTGGTAATCTTCGCGCTGGACTCATCGTGGCCGCGGCGATTCCGCTCGCGATGCTGTTCTCTTTCAGCGCCATGCTGCAGTTTGGCATCTCCGCCAGCCTCCTCAGCCTCGGGGCGATCGACTTTGGGCTGGTCGTCGACAGTTCGGTCATCGTCGTCGAGAATTGTGTTCGCCGCCTTGAGCGAGAGGGTGGCACTCGTCCCGATCTCGACATCGTGCGAGACGCCACCCTTGAGGTGCGCAAACCCACGATGTTCGGCGAGCTGATCATCCTGATCGTGTACCTACCCATCCTCCTTCTCGAAGGGGTCGAGGGGCGCCTGTTCCAGCCGATGGCGCTGACGGTGATCTTTGCACTCTCAGGTTCACTGCTCTTCTCGTTGACGCTAGTCCCCGTCCTGGCCAGCCTCGCACTGAAGAATCTGAAGGCCCGCCGGCGCGAGAACGTCCTGCTTCGCGCCATGCAATGGCTGTACCGCCCGGTATTGCGTGTCGCCCTCGGGTTTCCTCGAACCGTCGTCCTGTTTGGTGCAGGGATCCTTGTGCTGGGCGGCGTCCTCGCATCCCAGCTTGGCAGCACGTTCATCCCACGACTTTATGAGGAGGCGCTCGTCATCAACACCGTGCGCCTGTCCGGCGTCTCTCTCGACGAATCGCTACGGTACGGACTGCAGATTGAGGGCCTATTGATCGACGAGTTTCCCGACGAAGTGCGCGACGTGTGGAGCCGCACGGGAACGGCCCAGGTTGCCACGGACCCCATGGGGCTCGAGGTCACCGACGTGTTCATAACGCTGACGCCGCGCAAGCTGTGGACGCAGGCGAGCACGCAAACTGAGCTCACCGCAAAGATGCAGGACATGCTCGACACCATGCCTGGGATGCGAGCCATTTTTACGCAGCCAATCGAGATGCGAGTGAACGAGATGACCGCGGGCATCCGCGCCGACCTTGGAGTCAAGGTTTTTGGAGACGATCTCGAGGTGCTCCGAGCGAAGGCCCAGGAGATCCAGGAGGTGCTTGAGCAGATTCCAGGTGCAACCGGTGTCAGCGCGGAGCAGGTAACGGGCCAACCGGTTCTCGAGGTCGAAGTGAACCGAGAGGCGCTGTCGCGCCACGGCATCTCGGTCGCTCACGTGTTACGCCTAATCGAAGCCGTGGGAGAAGTCAAAGTGGGCGAAATCCGCGAGCAGCAACGGAGGTTTGACCTGGTTGTACGCCTGGACGATGCCTACCGGCAAGACCCCATGGCGCTTCGAAAACTCCGGGTGCCCACAGCCTCTGGCCAGAGGATCCCGATCACCGAGCTGGTGACTTTTCGTGAAGTCGAAGGGCCGTCGACGATTACCCGAGAGTGGCAGAAGCGACGCATTGTTGTGCAAGCCAATGTGGTCGGCCGCGACCTGAGCAGCTTCGTTGCCGAGGCCCAAGTGCGTATCGCCGCCGACGTCGACCTGCCAGACGGGTACTTCACTCGACTTGGCGGGCAGTTCGAACACCTACAGAGGGCAAGCCGTCGGATGATGATCATCGTGCCGGCAGCCCTGGCGGCGATACTCTTCCTGCTCTACTTGAGCACGCGATCCGTCAAGGATGCCATGATCATCGCAACCGGAGTCCCCTTCGCGGCCTTTGGCGGGGTTGTGGCCCTGTGGATGAACGACATGCCGTTCACCATATCCGCCGGAGTCGGCTTCGTGGCCGTGGCCGGCGTGTCCATGCTCAACGGATTGGTGCTCGTCTCGACGATCCGGCGCAAGATCGACCAAGAGGGCCTGCCCCTGGAAGCGGCCGTAGAGGAGACCCGCCTGATCCGGCTGCGCCCAATCCTAATGACCGCGATGGTCGCCGCCCTCGGCTTCCTTCCCATGGCCCTCAACACTGGCGTAGGAGCGGAAGTTCAGCGCCCCTTGGCCACCGTAGTCATCGGCGGAGTAATCGCCGACAACCTGCTGACCTTGATGGTTCTACCCGCCCTCTATGCTCTGTTTGGTCGACGAACTCCCAACTTGCCCTAGCTAGCTCGTCCCCCTACGGGCAGGGCGCCCTACCCGTAGCAAGTCGGGCCGTCTTACAGAGATCTGCGAGCAGGCCTGCGCGGGTACGTCGGAATGAACACTGCCCACGCTACTGTGGAGCCACGCCTTGATCTGCTCTAGAATTGGCACGGAGTACTTCTTGCGTAGTTCCATCAAGCCCTCCTCCTTGAGCTTTTTCTTCCTCGCGATCTTCTCGACGCGATAGAGCTTGCGAATCAGTTCGAGCGCGATGGAACTCAGCTCGGGGGCGCCATTCTCCGCTCGTTCAAAATACCTTTCGCGTGTGCGCCCAGCACACCACCTCCGCGACGTCATCGGGTTGAAAAATCTTGTCGTATCCGGGGTAGGCGTCGGCGTGAAGGAAGCCTCGAAGTTCCTGGAAGATACTGGTCGGGCGATCGGGTTCTCGCGACTCCGTGAAGTCGTAAAAGTGTTGACTGTCTACATACTCCGGCCTGATCCATCTTGAGCATTCCTTCTCCGGGTCGCTGCGGTTTCGTACCTACAGCTTGCCGGGGTTGGCGTGGGGTGGGTCAGGTTTAGATTGCCACGCGCAAGAGTGACGTGAATCTCTAGGGGGGACAAGGTGGGCGTCGGGCGACGGTTACGAGGCAACCCCCAAATAATCCAAGCACCCTTGAGCTTGCTCGAGGGTGCTCTGACATGGCGTTATGAACCAAAGGGGAGACGGTTCGGCTGGCTTGCGCCCTCACGACCGCGTGCAAACGACAACCAAATACTTTTAGCCTAGTGCACAGTTCACTCCCAAGCGGGAGTGGCAGGTCTGGCGCATCGCCACACAACCAAGCAAGCAACGGCCTCCTCATGATGGAGGCAAGGGGTCACCACCCCAATCTAGGCGCCCCCGGTAAGCAGCCGGGACCTTCCAAAGCGACGCAAACTCTCACGACAAACCGTGACTAAGGATTACAAACAACTAAGTAACCCACAACTGCATAACGCATCGCGCATCCTCCACAAAGGAGATGCACTTGCAAGCCCAGAACGACTTCCCCAACCCTTCCCCCGAAGACTCTGACGATTCGGCGGTGTTCCGTCCCCAAGGTGTAGAAACCTGGGGGCTCGATGATCTCATTACGCTTGATGAGGCCGCCAAGGCCTTGCCTAGCAGGCGTCATCCAAGCACCGTCTACCGATGGGCCGAACGGGGGCTCGGTGGTGTTTTTCTGACCTGCGTAAGCGTAGGTCACCAACGCTACACAACACTGGACTGGCTGAGGAACTTCCTTATCGCCGGGGAGGCTGCCAGGACCAAGAGGACCGAGGAAGATCTAGACCTCCCCTCCGAACCGAAGCAGCAGCAACGACGGCGCAGGCAACCGCGAGCTCGGGCTGACAACAGCGACGAGCAAACGCGCGACACACTGCGACGCCATGGCCTCGACTCCGATTGCGAGCCTGAGGATTAGAAATGAAGGGATAGGGGTCGGCGTCACTTCGCCACTACCACCTACCCCGAACCTAGGGCCCGGCCATCTTGGTCGGGCCCGTTTTCTTGGGCTACCCCAACTCGCGCATGATCTGGCGTGTGCGCTCCATACTGGCCTCGGCGTAGATCTCTGTGGTCGCTAAGTTCGAGTGGCCAAGAACTAGGCTAGCGGCCTCGACTCCTGCGGCCTGACGGATTCTTGTCGCGGCTGCGTGCCGAAGTTGGTGCGGGGTCCAATGAGGTACTTTCGCCTCCTTACATGCTCGCTCAACCGCTCGGCGCAACGACGCTACTGTGTAGCTATCCCCCACTTTGCGACCGTCGGTTCGCTCGGCCCTTTTGCGCATGCGGGAACCGTCGGAGGGCTTCATGGACGTGACGCGGTCTTTGCGGCGCTGCGCGTTACGCTCTGCCTCGGCTTCACTCGCACTGAACAATGGCGACTCCGGGTCTGGGGCTGGAACACGCATCAAGAACGGACGCAAGACGGCCCGCGCCTTCGGTCCGAGGATTACAACGCGCTCCTTCCCGTGATGTAGCGTCTTGTGGTACCGCAGTTTGTACTCCCATAGATCGCCGGTCCGATCGATGTCTGCCAGCCGCACTGCGAGCGCCTCTGACGGCCGCATGCCGCTCCACCACATGAGCTCCACAATGCCCGCGATCTGCCGTGAGACGTGCGGCAGGGTCGCCTCAACGCGCTCTCGTGCAACCGGGCGCCGAGGCTCGGTCTCGCGGGCCTTGCTACGGCCGCGCTGAAGAGCCCTAAGCACGCGTAACTCGTGGTAGACGGATGCGGGCACCAGCGCTTCCTCGCAACCCCACCTGAACATGTGCACGATGCGGCCGACACGACTGTTCACGGTGTTGCGGGCAAGGCCTGTCTGCACCATTCGATCGCGAACTAGCTTGAGCGCTTGAACCGTGAAGGTCTGAGTGGGAGCGCTGGCGAACAACTGAAGCAGGGGACGCACGGCGTACACGATTGCATCCAACGTACCTGTCGGGTGGCCTCCGGCCCGCCGGTAGTAAATCGCGGCGTGGTCTAAGTATCGAGCAATGAGGATGGCAACCGTAGTCGTTGAAACGTCTCCTTAAAGAGACTTGCCGTCTCCGGTCTGCCACTTGCACAAGTACTCGGCGAAGTCCTGATGTGATCGTGAGTCGTCGTGGCGGCCAAACCAGATTTGGTGGCCGCCAAAGCGTGCAGAGGCGTGTCCGCTGCTCTTGTGGCGGCGGAGCGTTGGTGTCGAGTTCTTGGGCATGGGCGTGACCTCAAAGGTGCTCTGTGGAATTCCACGTGGAAATTCCACGGATTCGGAGACCTTGAGTCGCGCTGCCCTCAGGACAGGTTCACCGCTAAGCGCGGGATCAACAACAAGTTAGAAATGGTCGGGGCGAGAGGAATTGAACCTCCGACCTCTGCATCCCAAATGCAGCGCGCTACCAAACTGCGCCACGCCCCGACCTTGGTGCGCGAGAGGATAGAGCAAAGCATGGTCCTTCCTAAAGAAGTTTGAGGCGAAACTGTGGCCTTAGCCGAAATTGGCCGGCGGTTATCCGTTGAAACGGCCGCCCTTACCACCCCGGTCGACCACGGCCAGTATCCCCATGAGAGCCGGATAAACGAGGAGATAGGCCCATAGCGGCATCGGTAATGTGCCGCCCTGCTGTTTTGCGAGCTCATCCGCCATCCCAATTTGATACAGCAGAGCAATCGAAAGACTCGCCGCGCATAGGCTCCCCAAGGTCAACAATTGAACGCCCCGGTGAGGCGCCATGCGTGCTCGCGAGTGCCAGAGATAGATTCCGACTAGGTTGGCTCCCAAGCAGCACGCTAGGATCCCAAGGCCCGCCCACAGATGGGAGACTGCCGTAGCCGCGCCCCAAAGTCCCAGCCAGAGCGTGGATCCAAGCTGAGCGCCGATCCAACCTCCGCGATTCCATTGCAGCATTCCGGGGCCTATGCACGCGCCCTCGGCGCGGTGCGCGACGCGAGCCGCGCGCGGGGTTGGGTTCAGTGGGGTTTCAACCATGCCCATCATTAGGCCCTTTGGAGTGCTCCCCCTCAAATTACTTTGAGCCAAAAGAGTAGTTGGGAGCCCTGGCAATGCCAGCCGCCTAGCTTATCGAAAGCCGCGCCTTTGGGATTTCCGGCGGGCAACGGGCTTGGTTAGGCGGATTTTCCGGCTAGCCCGCCCGCAGCACGTCCCTCACTTACACTCACGATGGCGACTTCTAAGATCGCGAGCAACAAATTAATGTCCGTGGCAACCTGAAGCCCGAGCAGACTCAAGTGCGCACGATAAAAGGGCCACCCGCAGCGCCATCAGGCAGGAAGGAAGCGCGAAGCCTTCGCCTCTCGGGCACGCTACTTGCGAAAACAGCTTCTCCCAACCACTGGTAGCCATCTCATGGCCGGCCTCACCCTTTTCCCTTTCCACATTGGTTTCGGAAAGGGAACATGTATTGCCGTTCGGGCCCTAAGGCCCCGCTCACGAGCACGCGCGATTCAGCTTGCCCTCGGTACCCACCCCCTCTTGCACCATGTCGCGACGACCCCTCTTCTTCCTGCCTCTACTTCTGATCTCCCTCCTCCTCGTAGGGGACTCTCCGGGACAGGGGCAGCGCAGGCTGAACGACGACGAGCTGAAGACCTTGGCCGCGAGCCTTGCCAGCTACTCCGAGGCACGCGAGTCGGGAGCCAACTTGGAGGAGGCCCAACGAAAGGTCGAGGGGGACTTGTTGGCACTCTCCCCCGCCTTGTCCAATGAACATCCGCTGCAAAGCCCATTGGTCCTTGGCCGTGCAGTTTGGTTGTCCCACCAGTTCTCCGATGAGAAGCGCCAAAGGGGCAAGATCACTACAGAGGTCTTCGAACGCGGCTCCTTCGAAACGGGAGGTATGGAGTTCGCCTATCGATTGCCGAAAGACTACGACCCCGGCGAACACTCTTATCCGCTCATCCTCACGATCCCAGACGAAGGCGAGCTGCCGACCGAACACATCCAGCGGAACTGGACTTTGAAGGCCTTGAAAGAGCGCGCCATCCTCGTTTGCCCTCAAATGCCAACGGCCATCGCGGAGTGGGACCAAGTCATGATCAAGGGTCGCCCAGGTGGGCTGAGTCATGTGCTTACAGCCCTGCGGATCGCGACCGATCGCTTCGCCATCGACGCCGACCGAGTGTACATTTCCGGGCGCGGGAAGGGTGTCCCCGCGGCGTTGGCAGCTGGGAACTACAGCCCCCAGCGCTTTGCCGGGATTGTTGGCCGCGCTGGCGACGCCGGCGAGCTCGGGCCCGAGAATTTCAGCAACTTGCCGACTCTCTTCACCGGAGCGGGGGCTCGCGCGCAAGCATTCCAAGATGCGTCCGCAGAGACGAATGCGAACAACTGCCTTATTGATCCAACCGGCAAGGAACAAGAAGTCTGGGATTGGATCGAGGCGCACCCGCGCGAGGCCTTCCCCGAGAGTGTGACGTTGGTGCCAGGTGATCCCTTCCCCACCCGGGCCTACTGGCTGCGCGTCGCCCCGATGGCGCCCGTATCCAAAACAACGGCAACCATTGAGCGGGAGACCAACACGATCCGCATCGATGGCGAGGGAGTGTCCCAAGTGACCTTGTACCTCAACGATGTCCTAGTCGATCTCGGTAAACCGCTCCACGTCATCTGTAATGGCGTCGAGCGCAAGCCACCTCTCTCTCCGCGGACGTCCCTCATGCTTGACATGCTAAATGATGGGACCAGCGACTCGGGTTGCATGTATGTCGCCCAGGCGAACTATGCCATGATCGACGACGCGAACACCGTGGTCCAGATCGCAGCCCCCAAGCAGGATGATGAGTTTGAGCAGCGGGTCGCGGAGGCAAAAGGTGACGCGACAAAACTTTGGGAGGTGTACTTGTGGTGCCTCTCGACAAAACGTCAAGAGAGAGTCGCGCCCGTCCTGCGCCGAATCGTTCGCGTAGACCCGCTACATAGGGCCGCGCACCTCGCCTTGGGACACATTGCCAACGATGTCCAGTGGTTTCACTCGCAGGCTGCCTTGGACCGATTCCTTCTCGGACAAGTCGAAGAGACGGCCCTTTCGCGAGGCCTTGTCCAAGTCAAATCACTCTGGATACACCCTGACGAGCGGGCCCTAGCGCAAAAGAGAATGGTCAAAGATCAAGAGACCGGGCAGTGGCTCACGGGAGCGGAGCGCAAGCTCTTGAACGCTGGCTGGGGACTCCAAGACATGGAGTGGATTCGACCAGAGGAAGCTGGACGAGCCGACGACGGCCTTTGGAAGGTAGGCACCGAGTGGCTCGACCTGCGCGATGCCAACCAGCGCCACGCCTCGATCGAATCCATGTGGACGATTCCTAGCGCCGAGGTACTCCTTTACTCCACAGCCGATCGTGACACCTCGCTGCGGGCTATCGACCAGGTGAGCTTGGCGATCGCAGATATGCGTAAGGTCTTTGGCGCCGAGCCCGCGCTCCCCCTCAACGTTGTCGTGCTCAAGAATGAGGAACAATACGATCGTTTTGCCTTCGGTGACCCCGATGGTCGACGGCCCGCAACCGACACGGGGAGGCAGCATGTGATCCACAGCGCATACTTCGCGGAGAGCTGGTTCCCGCGTGTAGAGGGCAAGGTCGAGTATCGTGGAGCCGGGGTCTGCTTCTGGGATGCGCAAGAGCCAAGCGGCGACCTCTGGGGTGTTCACGCGACGCGATTGGCTACAGGTTTAGCTTACGCTAACGCGCTAGACCCCAGTCCGGGCGCGGTGAAGAAGGCTCTTGGGGAGCACCCCGACCAAGAGTACTACGATGCCTTTCTTGCCGAACAGCAGCTTCCGAGCTGGTTGCGATTCGGGGGTGCCGTTTACGCGCAACGCTACTTCTTAGACACAAGCGCGCCGGCCGACGGAGATGCATGGTGGGCGCGTAAGTGGTCGATCGGCAACCTCAATGATCGCGGCGGAATACGCGACTTGCAAGAGGTTCTAAGCACACCACTTGACCCCGACGACCGAGACGATTCGCGAAGGCGCCTTCTCGAACTCGGCCTCGTCGTCTCCTTTGTGGTCGACGGTGGTTGCGCCCCCGTAACCGAGGCCCATGAGGAACTAAAACACGCCCTGGCGGGTGGCCGAAAGTACAGCAAGCAAGTTGAGGCGCTAACCAAAGCGCTACTCGCAAATGAAGCCGCGCTTGCAACCTTCGCCACACTGTAAAGCGATTTCGTGAGAAGTCTCAGGTCGTCCTGCTAGGCGGCCGTGAACTCAGGGAGGAGCATTGACCCGAGAATCATCCCTCCCTAAATGTTCGACCCGTTGGGTCCTGCTCAACCCACTGCATGCTCAATGGGATTCGCCGGGTCCCAAGCTAGCTCTTCCAGGGCAGCGTCCCATTCGCCCATCGCTTGGTTGGCGCTGGAATTGGCGAGAGCCCATCCCCAGGCATGGGCATCGAAGAATCGATGCCATTTGCCAAGGGATGAGCCCCGTCAAGATTTTAGTCCTAGGAGACCCTTAGAATCGAGAGACCAACAGCTCCAGCTCTGCTGCCATCTCGGCAAGTAGCTTTGCGGCATCTTCAGTCGACCTAGCATCGACCTCAGTACTCTGAGCCGCAGTGGTAACTTGCGCCATGCTCATCCCAATATCAGTGACACCCTGGGCAGTTGCAGAGACATTGATCGCCATCTCCTTTGTCGTACTACTTTGCTCCTCAACAGCACTTGCGATGACCGCTTGGATCTCATTGATCTGAGACACGATCTCGCTAATACGACCGATTGCCGTGACAGCCTCACCAGTGTCATCTTGGATCTGTGTAATCCGAGTACTAATGTCTTCCGTCGCGGTCGCCGTCTCTTTGGCAAGCTCCTTGACTTCGTTGGCAACGACAGCAAAACCCTTTCCTGCCTCGCCAGCGCGTGCGGCTTCAATCGTAGCATTGAGAGCGAGAAGGTTGGTTTGCTGCGCAATCGAGGTAATGGTCTTGACCACTTGCCCAATCTCGAGGCTACTTAGCCCCAATTTTTTCACCGTCTCGTTTGTTTGAGCCGCAACAAGGACGCCTTCCGTTGCCACTTTCGAGGCTGCCGTTGCGTTCTTTGCAATCTCATTAATGCTGGCGCTCATCT
The DNA here is from genome assembly GCA_937896235.1 of uncultured bacterium. Classification (GTDB taxonomy): domain Bacteria; phylum Planctomycetota; class UBA1135; order UBA1135; genus CALBMX01. The sequence continues at coordinate 1,646 of CALBMX010000120.1, read as the reverse complement.
CTTCAGTGGCCGCAGCGATGGTGTTCGTGTTGTCGTCGGCGACAGTCGTAGCCTTGCTCACAGAAGCGGAGTGCAAGTTGGTGGCCATGGCATTTTCAGACATGCGCGCACTCAGGGTTGTGAGGTTTTCAGACGCGGCTGCCAAGCTCCCAGCAGTCTTGGTCACATCTTGACGTGCGAGGACTGTCCTCGTGATGTCCGTTGCGAATTTGACCACTTTCACCGTTCGGCCGCTCGGATCAAGGATCGGATTGTAGGATGCCTGGATATAGACCTCCTTTCCACCCTTTCCAATGCGTTTGAACTCATCAGCAACGAATTTACCTTCATTGAGGCCTTCCCAGAAAGCCGCATACTCGGGACTCTTCGAATAGCCTTCCTCAATGAAGAGACGGTGGTGTTTACCAACAATCTCTTCTAGGGAGTAACCAAGCGTGGAAAGGAAATTTTCGTTGGCAGTAAGGATGGTCCCAGTCATGTCAAATTCAATGACAGCCTGGGACTTGTTGATCGCTTCCACTTGACCACGGAAATTGGCATTCATTGCCTTACGTTCCGTGATATCCGTTGCAAACTTCACAACCTTTACGGCTTTTCCGTTCTCATCAAAGAGTGGGTTATAAGAGGCTTGAATCCAAATCTCCCTCCCACCCTTACCAATGCGCAAGAACTCGTTCGCAACAAATATTCCATTTGATAGCGTCTCCCAAAACTCGGCGTATGCCGAAGTATCGGCATAGCCAGGAGGGGCGAACATTTTGTGGTGCCGGCCCTGGATTTCACTCAGTTCGTATCCAAGTGTCTTTAAGAAGTTTTCGTTTGCAGTCCGAATGGTTCCGTCGATGTCGAATTCGATCACTGCCTGCGATCGGTGAATCGCGGAAACGATTTCCTGCAAATCTCTTTCGGAATCAGTTTGAATCTCTGGTGCGATACTTGTCATGGTCAGTACTTTGGTTGTTTTATGGGGGATTTGTGACTCCTCACAATGTCCCCTATGTGTCGAGAACCACCCCTCAAACCTGAATACGACATTCGCTCCCAGCGGCATTTTCCAGCAATGGGGAATTGGAGAACTCTTACCTAAAATAAGGACCTGCGTGTCCCTAAATGAATGTGGCCTCAGCTACGAACAATTGTAAGCAACCCATCGCCCAAAGCCATACTCCTTAGGCCCCCCCTGAGCGGGACCACCCGACACTACGAAAACCCAGAGAGGGACGATAGCCTGCTTTTTGTAGTTGGCGAACCCGAGGCGAGAGAGCGACATTGAGCTGAGATGCTGGCCTTGCTGATGGGTTCAAGCGTCTAGCATCTGATCCAGACTTACTCCTCTAGGATTTCGAGAGGAAGGTTTCGCGGGCAAGAGAAGAAGGGGCCCAATTTGGCCTGTAGGCCCTCCTTCTCTAGGAGCACCGCCAAAGGTTGCATGGGATGACGGTTGGTCCTCTCTCAATTAAGGAGGGAGTGACCGGCACCTGGTAGGGCCTGTACGAATCCTGCGACCTCACTGAAGGCCATGTTAGCTTGCGTTGCCCATCGAGGCCCTAATCCTGACAAGTAGAACCTAGCAGCCCGTTGAAAAAGGGCTGTCGGGAGACAAAGCCCCCTTTGAGCATGCGTGAAGGTTAGGGGCGAGACCGCGG
>CALBMX010000119.1 GCA_937896235.1 uncultured bacterium | reverse complement strand
TCCTGCGACCCAAGAAGGGGCTCAATCAAGCTAGCTTTTATTCGCTGGTCACAAGCTCCCTACATGAGACACCTACAAATAGTCTCTTCAAGTGTGTCCCAAAAACGAAGATAAACCTAGCCCTGCTGTCACCTTCCCCACCTACTACCTTTTGAAGTCAACTGGTTGGATGCACCAAGATGGCAAGTAGCAAACTGGCCTTTACTACGCGGGCAACAACAATGAACGTGAAATCGAATCCGTCATTCTCCGCGGTGGAATCCCCCTCTCCTGGGGCTCCAAAACACGCAGATATCTCAGTCAACTAGTCTTACATCACTTCGAAAAACAAAGAGGCACCTTTCGCGTCCCACGCTGTGATTTATTCGGACGATGTCGATGCTCATCACTTCCCCGGGGTGCGTGGCCCGATGGCGGAATTTGCGAAGATGGTCCCTGTCACAGTTGCTCCACAATGTCGTCCACATGACCAAACAACTCATTCCAGGACGGCTTAGACCCGATCAAGAGAGGAGGCCTGACGATTTCCGAAAAGCTCTTACCCAACTCCACACTTTCTCATTACATTGCTATTCTCCGGTCGCCCCCCCCTGGACCACTCTCTTTTCGCATGGCCAATGTTCCCAACTTTGATGACCTGGATCAGTACTTCCTAGGAGCGCTGAACTTCGAGCTTGAGCCGAGCACTCAGCCAGCCGGTCCCGAAGTCCCAAGAACTGGAGCCGCGCTTCTTCAAGGAAAATCTCCCCGAGCGATAACGGACCGCCTTACCGATGGCGACCCACTGGAATTAATCGCTCGTACAAAACGGCGCGTAACCTGGCACGCCATCCTGATGGACAACATGCGCGTGGCGGTACGCGCGGTCGCATACATCGCGTACTTTGCGGCTAGGGATGGTTACAGGGGCGACCCTCCGCTTGAGCAATTCCTGCACAAGGGTATTGACGAGGCGATTACATCCATCATCGAAGAGGACTGGTCTAACCAGCGCAAAGACGCGCCTATCGATCCTCGACACGACCCCTATGCGAGTATTACGGCCGCAGCGGGCATAGATCCCGCGGACGCACGCAAGGTCACTCTCGAGTTCAACCTACTTCCCGTCCCTAAGCGACGGCCATTGTACGCAGTCCTGATTCAAAACCAATCCATCCAGCAGACCGCTGAAACCTATGGGCTCGCGGTAGCTGAACTGAAGAGCGAGCTCCGTACCATACTAGGTCGTTTGACAGGCACTGTGGAAGAGGATCTCCTGGACGCACTGGTACGCCAACTCGTGGAGGATGGGCATGAGTAGATTCACCATAGGGGAAGACTTACGCGGCGTCCTTGAAGACGTTGCTAAGTCCAAGAAGCAGCAACTTTTCGCCGGCAATTACTTCAACAAATTACACACCGCGTTTGACGCCAAAGTCGAGACAGTTGGCGTAGCCATGCCAGGCCTATCGAGCGCAGAACGCGAGCTGATAACGATGCACAGGCGCGAACTGTCGATGTGCTTGCTTCATGGTTTTTATGCACACTTCTTCGCGGAGCCGCACGGTGTGAACCCAATCGTGGCTACTGCCGAGATTAGTACGTTTGAGAGCCGGAAAGAAAATGCACACTTCGCTCGGGACTTCGCCCCAACGGAGTCATTCCGAGATGGGACAACGCTATGGCTTCACCGTCTTTTGGAAAACGAGCCAATCACTCGGTATAAGGATTTCCTAAGCCTTGCTGCTGCAGCAACTCGATTGGATGATTCCCCTTTTGGAACTCTCTATCAAGGGTACGCCCACTATACCTACGGTAACATGCGAGCTGCCAAGTCCCGGCTGTCACACTTAGTGAAGTCGACCCCCTTGGCTCTTCGTATTCCGGCACTGCGCACCCTTCAGTCAGTGATGTTTGAGCTTGATCAGGATGAGGGCGCGCTTGGCGTCTCCTTTGGCATCATCGGGATTACGTCCCGGTTGGGAATGCAGGAGGAACTCGTCTCTGAACTTGGGCGACTGGCGGCTAACAGGCTGGCCAAACCGGAGCTGCGATTGCAGGCTCTTCCTCCAAAGGTTGTAGGCCTAGCGCGGGAGCTCTGGAAAGAACTTAGGATTGAGAGTCAGAACGCACCCGACTACGCTCCGGATTCGATCCTTTGTAGTCGTCTTGGAGTCCGGCAGGAACTTGACCTTGTTGGAGCTCTTTTGGATTCAAACTCATGAAGAAATCAGCTCTCATCCTCTTGGCTGGCGCCATGTTGACACTCTGTTCGTCCTTTGCTTGTCCGCCTCCTCATGTGGCTAGAAAGGCTCCCAACTTGGACACGAACGGCCGTTTGCTTCGTTCAGGCGGCGGGGGCCACACCAAGCCACCTGGGGTTCCTCCTCAGCGGCAGACACTCGGGGGAGGGCCTCCGTCCTCAGGCCTATTCCCGACTTAGGGCCAAGCCCACTCCAATGAAGAACTCGCAAATTGCGGGAGGTGTGCTCGCAGGCATCATCCTTACCCTTGGATGGCTCTACTTTTGGGGGTTCCAACTCGAGGTACACCCCACTGCACTAACTCCGGACCGGGGGTCCCTGATAGCCTCGGATGCACCCTCGGGAAGTGTTCTTAGCCCTGAAGATGAAAGCTTGCCAGACTTCGGAACGACGCCAAAGGATCAGCGTCCGCCTGAGAATGGATCGTTAGATTCCAGGGAGCCGGTACAACCGGAACTCGTACTCATGGGGGTTGTTCGAAACTCCTCGGGCCATCCGCTATCAGATGCACTCGTTAGCTGGAGTCCAGCGGAGAGGCTCCGCTCCTTTACTCCTGTGCCCCCCGGAAGCTGGGAAGATCAAGCGGCTTCGATGCGACATTTTGAAACAACAGCCAGTGGCGAGTTCCAGTTTCCCTTCCCGCAGGGTCATGGGGGGGGGATTTTGTGGGCTACAAAGAAGGGATATAAAGGCCAGTTCCTAGAGTTAGCTTCGCACGCTGTTTCAGATCCGAACCATGCCCCTTGTGAGTTCACCCTGCCGTCCTCTGGCGACATCAACGTCACTGTCAAGCGCTTAGACGGCAACTCCATCGGTGCCTACTCCCTTATCGAAAGAGGGCGAGGCAACGACACTGCGGAACTCAAGAACACTACAGAAGAGGACCGGGCCAAACTCCTTTTTCTAAGGACTCAAACTGAACGCTCCGACACCAACTTTGGGACAGCAAGGCTCCCCGAGATTGGAAGTCGTGTATGGATCCATGCAGAGACGGAAACTCTGGTATCGAGTTTTGAAGTCGGCGATTCCGATGACGCGATTGAGCTCATTCTTCGACCGTCCTTCACCATTGCAGTGCGACTCCTTAGCGGCGGCACTCCTCTGAATGCAACCGGGGCAACGGTCTCCGTTTTTCCGTGGGATGGAATAGAGCCATCGGACATCTACTTTAGCCTTAACGAATCGGGATTCGCTGAAGCCAAGGTTCCTATCGTGGAGTGTTCTGAGTACACCGTTCGCATAACGGGCGGCGGTTTTTCCATGGATACGCAAGACTTCGCAAGACCACAGCCTGGCGACAGAATCGAAATCGACTTTGTAGGCACTCCAGTCGAAGACCTTGCGACGCACTTTACCGATATCGATGAGAGTCCAGTAAAGGGTGTAGAGTCGTACATCTCGTGGACGGGACCGGATGGCATTCAACAAAGGAGCGCGCCGCTCTCCCGGAGTGACGTGAGTGGCTTTGCTGTGTTGCACTCGCTACCGACTGGTCCCTTCTGGATCCTTTACAGCCACGTGGATTTTGTCGATGGTTTTAGGGGTCCGTACTATTTAGAGGACATGACCGAACCTCTGATTGAGGTTGAGTTGACGCCATTTGGAGTGGTTACCGGTCAAGTTATCGCCAAAGGAAAGGTCCTCAAGCAATACCAGCTGTTCCGATGGAGCGGCGACGACTCTGCTACGAGCGCGGAAGAAGTCGACTTAGCGGGTCACATAGACGACGAAGGTATTTTTAAGATTCAGCTACCTTCTGGAGACTCCAACCTAATGGCCTGGGCCGAGGACTTCGCCCATAGCGCTACCATTGCGGTCACCGTCGAGAGCCGACAGCCATCCACAATTGAGTTCGAATTACCCTCCACAATTTCGGGGTCCGGAATTGTCCTCGATGAAGTTACAAGAAAGCCAATCCCTAACGCCTTGCTCTGGGTGGCTCTATCGAGTGCTGGGCTCGCTGTTGCCTATAACGACGAGGTCGGCGAGTCTGATGCCAATGGCGAGTTCATTGTAACGGGCTTCTCACCGAATGGTCTTGGCCTCCTTACCGTCGAGGCGGAAGGCTACGCATCGGCCAGTTTCTCAAAGGGGCCTACCGAGACCGGGGACGGACCGAACCTCAACTTTGGCCAACTCCTACTTGCACGACAATCCCAAGTTCAACTTTCCTTTGTTTCGGATGCCATAAACGACTGGTCGAATTTTTCCGCCGAGGTCACGCGGTCGGCATCCACTGACTCGACGAAGTTCTTGGATCCCAATGGCACGGTCCTCTTTGAAGGAATAGAAGCCGGAGTTCCACGGTTCTCCCTGTACGCGCCCGATGGCCTTGCCCTTTGGATTCACTCTGAGCCTCTAACGGGATATGGCCCGTGGGAGCTCGAGGTCAACCTCGAGGCCGGCAATGTACTTGAAGTTCTTGTCCCGGAGGATAGCCGCTACGAAGAGGGCCCACTTTATGTTTCAGTCGCCTTCGCCTCGGGAACAGCCACCTCCCATTCGCAATACCGGCCCTTGGACCCAAAGTCGAGGGTCTGCACACTCCAAGGGCTTCCTACGGGCACATTTGCCGTCTTCGTTTTGGATTCAGAATTCACCAGGCTCGCCTGTGCGACAGTCACTGTCGAACCCAACAAGTTGGCTCAAGTCACCCTGCGACCTGGTTCGCCAAAGCTCTCCGTTTTACTTGAGGACTCTTCGGGCTCCCCTATCCCCCTCGCACTGATCATTGCGGGTCAAGAAGGCCACCCCGGAAGCGATACATTTTCGAATAGTACGGACGAAAGTGGCGTCGCGGACTTGGGCGTCATCCCCTATGCCGAAGGGATGCTCATGATCCTTGGAGCAGAAGACGGCTGTATGTCGCATGTTCCCTTTTCGATTCCATCCGACGGCTCACCGTTGCGTGTGATATGGGATGCTGACCTTACACTGAGTGTTCGCGCGATGGATCGGGGAGAGCAGATCGTAGGCGCTAAGATGGAAGTTGATCTGATCACTGAGCCTGCCCCACTCTATCGCTCAGATTTGGATGAGGAAGGCATCTTGACCTACGCCCATGTTAGCGACGTGGACTACAAGGTCTCAATCACGTCCCCTTGGGTGTGGCCCCAAAGTCACGTCGTTCGCGCCGGTAACGGCAGTCCGGTTAATACCGAATTCCGACGCCGCGGAGATTTGCAAATCACGCTGCAAACCTCTACCGGCATCCAAATTGCCGGCGCGCTGGTCACACTCGAATCCCTCGAGTTCAAGGGACAGTCCCCCTCCGATTGGCTTGACCAAGGGCTAATTTCGACTTCGACGGGTTCCTTTGAAACGGACTCTAGCGGAAGACTGAAAATTACGGGACTGCCCAATGGCCTCTACTCGTGGAGCGCGCCTGAATCCAAATTCGTGAGCACCATTTCCGTTGCCCCCATGGTGCTAACCGATTCTCTTGGAGTTGTCGAAAAATGAATCAGGAGCTTGACCACAACTAGGTGATCGGTACCAGTACTTGTCGCGAGGACTGAAGCAGTAAACCCTGCGCGACAAAAAAGCTCATCTACGAAAGGTCTGCATGCAAGACAGCCGACCTACCCTCGAACCTCGCCTCTCCTGTCATCACCTACCAATTTGTGAAGTCCGGATGGTTGGGGAGGGCTCTATTGTTCGGCTCCGTTGGCCAGATTCGGGGCCGCTTGATATGGAAATGGAGCTGCGTTGTCATTGAGGGGGGAACTCTCCGGTGAACTGGGGACATCACTCCGCTACAATCCCCGCATGCCCTCCCCAAATGCACCGCTGATCGTTCAGGCGGACCTTACCGTGTTGTTAGAGCTCGCGGCAGCTGATGCTGCTGTGGCGCGTGAGTCTCTCACTGCGTTCGCCGAGCTCGTGAAGTCACCCGAGTACATTCACACGTTTCGCATCACACCGCTGTCGATCTGGAATGCTTGCTCGACTGGTTTTAGTGCCGAGCGGATTGTCGACTGCCTGGAGCGCTACTCGCGCTACGCCGTCCCCAAGAACCTGATTAGCGAGGTGCGCGAGCTGGCTAGCCGCTTTGGGAAGTTGGTGCTTACACGTGCTCAAGATGAACTTGAGCTGCAATCGGAGGACCCGGATGTGATGGTCCAGCTTGCGGAGAACCCACGCTTTGGAGCGCT
>CALBMX010000118.1 GCA_937896235.1 uncultured bacterium | reverse complement strand
CCCCGCCGCGCACACAAACATGCCTCCTACCACGACCGTCTGTCCACCAAGCGACTCCAAGAATCGGGATGAGGCGGCACTCGTGCTGCGGGACTGGATTGTGCTCCTCTCGCAAGCACCCGATCCAATTTTGACGGCCATCATCTTCGCTCCACGAATTGATCTCATTGCTGTAGGTCAGCTTGCCATCCACCCCTTCCCTACGAGCTACCGCTGCGCCGTTTGCTAGCATCGTGCGAACCTTCGAGTCCGATGGATCACGCTCAATACAGTAGTAGACGTGATCGACGAACCGCTTCGGGAGTCGCCCGCTGACCAGCGGCTTCAAAGCCTGGCGACTTCCGTTTCCATCAGGGCCTGCGATGCCAAGGGATGCGGAGAGCGCCTTCCGCATCTCATTCTTCGAAAGTACCCCTTCGAGCAGCCGCACACGTTGCCCATCGTGCGCGAGAACTACAGTGGGGTGGGCGACGACGCCAAGGCGAGATGCTCTTTCGTCGCCGGCCAGAAGATGCTGGACATGTGGTGATGGCAAATCAAGCTCGCTTGCCACATCGTTTGCCATTGACAGGTACGAATCTGCCTCGGACTCTAACTCGGGGAGCACGAACAGCAGCAACTCAAGGCGACCTGTGCGCGGAAGCTGCTGCCCAACACGCTCTTGCTCACGACGAAGTTCCTCCTCTGATAAACCGGCGAAGATTCCAGACCGGAGGCAAGCTCTGGGGTCAGGCGCCAGTGACACGGCGAAGCTCGCCTGAATCAGATCGTCTGCGTTCAACTGGAAGGTGATATAGGAGCGCACTTCCCCCAGCCCTGGACGGCCGTACGTGCTGTCACGCACGCTCATCAAGACGCAGGGCTCACCATTCTGGGGATCGGTAGCAAGCTCTGCGAACGCGAGGGGTATCGGCCGGTCAACCCAGCCCAGAAAGTACTTCGCGACGTCATCACGTCCCTTGATTGCTGCTAATCGTGTCTGGGACTCGTGGTGACATTCAGGTGCAAACAATTCAGCCAAACTGCTGTCCACACGATTCATACGCGAAGCAAAATCAGCACAGGCACGGGCTTGAGGAGCCTTCGCAGGCACTTGCGCTTTGAGCCAGGAGTCAATCGAGGTGAAGGTGTGCTGATCGTCTGTCATAGCTGAACTCTCCTTAGTCTTACTCTACCCAAGCTGCTTCGCTGACAGGTGTCCGGGCCTGGACGATCCGATCCTTCACCGAAGTCTGAATACCGGCCTCCGAGAGTATGGCTTAGGATGTGCTATCTGCGCCGCCCCATTCGCTGTCTTGCCACACCTATACCTCCTTGAATAGCTCGAGGCCCTTGTAGTTCGCGTACATGCCCTTTCCACGGTAGAGAGGTACCGGCGCACTGCCGTCCTGGAAGTCGTAATCTGTACTCACCGCGGCGACAGAAGCAAAATGAACTCGCTTCGCCATGTCCATGCAGCGCTCTGTGATTTGATTCATGCTTCCTGGCTTCTCTGCATCCGTCAATGGATGGCGTGCTGCCCGGACAACTACGCACTCTGGCCCCTGCTCACCTACAAACCAGATCGATGGGTCCACGCTAGGGTTTCCCTGTGACGACATGATCTCGCGCCCCTCCTTTTTGATGCAGTCGCGAACCACCTGCACAGCAAAATCATGAAGTTCCCAGTCTGTCATCTCGATGAGGTCATTGGTGGCAAGGCTGGGGGGATCAACACGCTTGCCTGTCTCCATGTTTAGCAATCCCCAGCCCGGCTCAACAGGCCGCCACCCTTCAGGCCCCTCTGCCATCGGCATGATGCAAGCGTGCCCATTGCAGGCCTCGGCGATCGCCTGGAGGCCAGCTAGGCTGCCCGGAGTTTCAAGCGCTGCATCACCAGCATGAGATTCCGATTCAAGCCGGACAAAGTAAAGCTGGTTCCCTACCGCGAAAGACAGGTGCTCGAGGAAAGGAGGGAAGGGCGTTGATTTCAGCCAGCGCACCTCCGGACTTCCCCCGCAAGTTTGAATGTGGCTGCCAGCAGCGTTCCAGCATTGCATGAACTCAGGGCTAGCGGTCGTGGTTTCAATGTCATGCATGATGCGTTGGCGCTCTCAAGCGCTTATGGGATTGGTAGTGAAGGCGATCCTTACTGGGTCGCCCAAACGATGGCCGACTGTGGTGTGGGAAAACTCAACAGGGACGGGACGACTTACCATCGAGGCGGTCCTCAATCTGGCGATTTTGTTGCTGACGGAAACGGCCGGTAGCAAGCAACACCTACACTAAGCAGTCCATTCCCCAACGCCTCTGCCTCCCGTTCGTGCCCAACCTCAAGAGCCAGACGTTGAAGACTTCTGGTGAAGACAACGGCGCGCTCGAAGCAATCGGATGAGAGCCACTCTTGGATGAGCCTGAGCCCCTCCTCGACGATCCACTCTAGGGCGACTGAGTCCTTCCGGCGCACCGCATCTAAGATTCGCTTCTCATAGGATTCCGCAACACGTGTCGCTCTGGCAATCCTGCGGACCTTGTCCCGAGCTTCCTCTTCGCCTCTACGCTCGCGTCGTTCGACAGCATCTCCAAACGCGATCATGGAGTACTCGAGTTCAGAGCGCGCGGTATTGAACTGCTGGCTTCCAAAAGGCTCGTAAGGATTTGCCGTGTGATCCACGACCCATGAGGTCAAAGCTGGTTCGGCAGCTGAAAAACGCTTGCTGAAGGCACGCATGAGACGAATGCCCGGCGACACGCTTCCGCCGCTAGGCCGTAGCGTGCCATAGAAGGTCCAACCCTTTATATAGCCTCGCAGATCGCACTCCTCAAGCTCCTCTCCGATGTCCGCCCAAGATCGCCTTCTCTTGAAGATCTGCCAGCTCTCTCTCATTGACCAGCTGGATTAAGAAAGAGACCTCACCCGAGCGACCCGCCTCAATCAGGGCCAGGACAACGTCTTTACATGACATGAGCCACCTGCATGACAGAGGGCTTCATGCTACAAACAGCGAGTCGACAAAATCTTGATGTAGTCAACTCGTTCATCACAAGCCGGGCATCGCATCCCTGAAGAGAGCGAGCGCTTTTGCGGCCTAAGCTTCCGCTAACCTAACCTTGGAGTCCGGGATGCAGTCGCGCCACCCGTTGCACCCAACAGGTAGTCGGAAGCCACCTCACACCCAAAAGAACCCGACTCGATTCTCAACTAGGATTTGCTAACTGCGGCGCGCCAAGCGATCGCCATCGCGCCGAAACTTCGTTGCCGCGAGGTGCATGAGATCGAGCGCCCATGTAGCAAGGGCCCAGAAAAGAATGCCAAACAGCGCGAAGCAGAATGCAGCCATGAACGAGTCGCCGCCTTCCCTTTGGGTTCGCAGGTAGCCATAGCTAGCCATGTAGGACCCAAAAAGAATAGGCACCCAAACTTGAGCTGTACCCGCAAGCCGCTGAAGTCGGCTCGGTATTGTCTTGTCTTGGCCGCCATTTTTCAGACCTTCATCGGCGGGTCCCTGTGGCTGTCCGGCACGGGCCAACACCATTGCGTATTCCCAGGCGAGATCCATGATCCGTTGCTCCCTTGCGCGCGCACTTTGCTCTTTCTCGCGCTCCAGCTCTCTCTCCCGCTTGGATTCCAAAACCGGCCAAACGTATCGCTTGTAGAAAATGGTGCCGCGTGCGTAGGTGATTGAGGTCACCTCGTCGAGCAGGCGAATCCCTATCAACTTTGAGGCCAGCTCCCACCGCGCCAGGTCTTCCATCTCAGTACGCGCTATCCCCAGAAGGAAGCCGTGTCTTCGAGTGAACGTTGCAAGCATTGCGGTTCGTGCAACGATGCAGGAGAGCGAAAGGATTGGATACTGCAGGGAGTCAAATATTAAACCACGATCACACTCCTCACTCCGGTATGGGGACAGTGGGCCGCAGAAATCGGTTTGGGCCGAATGCCTTTCAAAACAACCGTCAACCCGAAGCGGATCGACATTCTGCTTTGCGATCGTCAGGCCAAGCTGGCTGTCTTCATCGAACGCCGCCAAGGCAACCTCTAGATGGTCCGGGGACCAAGAGTCGTAAGGCTCTAGGAAAGCAATAACATTAGAGCGAGCGGCCTCAAGAGCGCGCAGGCGCGGGTCAACTCCACTCTCGGCATGGATGGCCTCCTCAA
>CALBMX010000117.1 GCA_937896235.1 uncultured bacterium | reverse complement strand
TGCCTCGCAGCACAAGGTTCTTGTAGTTGTGAATCAACCCACCATAACCCATCAACTCTTGCATGTCCTGGACGATGGCCGCACGCGCGGATCGACCACGAACAGCGTTTCGATACGATTCGATTTCGGCCATATGGTCACCGCTAAGAGACCCGTCCAAAAAGGCAATGCCGTCCTCACTGGCAAAGGCTCTGAAGCTCGCTAGGAAGTCATCCTGTTCCTTGACAAGCCCTAGGATTTTCGAGATGTCGGCCTCGCTAGCAATGTCAGCTCCGAACGCCTTACACATCAAGGCGCGTTCGATACCCGCTCGCTCTTTCGAGTACAAGAAGCTCGAATAGGCACTTAGATCAGAGGCAAACATACCCGTCTTGTCAAAAGACGGCAACTTGGACACCATGTCCAAGAGCGAGCCGTTCATGTTCGTATAAAATCCGATAGCTTGTGCGCCAGGTACAGAAAGTCCATCCACCTCGCTTCGCATGGCAGCGATTCCATCCAGAGATGTGAGCGCATCACTTTGAAGCTTTCCAAAGACCGAATCAAAGCTAGCGCCGTCGAGCTCGGCCAGGCGCGGCTGCAGTGAGCCAAACTGTTGATCTGTCAGCTTTCTCTGGCTTTCCAATTCCGGGCCAAAGTTCTCACCATGGCTACTTAGGAAGATTGCCGTCGCTCCCCGCTCCTTTTGGGTCTCGTGCACAAATGCACTGATCTCAGTGGAAAGCTCCCCTAGGTCTCCAATCCGGTCGGCGGCAGCTCTGCCTTCCCACTTTGTCCAGAACCCGGCGGTTGCGAAACACAGTAAGCCAAGAAGGGGGACGCCGGATAGAACCGTCATTTTTCTGCTGACGGAGCTGTTGGAGAGGTAATTGAAAAACATCGTTTGAGTTACTTCGAAGGCTAAAGGTAGTAGGGGAGAGTCGTGGAAGACCCGTCCGTGGCAGTTGACTATCAGCCCCTTCGGCAGAACAGGACCTATAGGTCATGATATATCCACCGAGATTTTACGCGACAGGGTCCCATGACCCGTTTTAGCCTCCGGAAGCCGTCAAGAGGAGCAAGAAGGCTTGACACCTATCAAGATGTAGCCATCTCCTTAGTGGCCGATAGAGTCGAGTAAATCCCAAAAAAGGCCGTCAACGCAAAGCGATGACGGCCTTCTTTATGAATCCAATCGTCCTATCAGGACGAGAGTTTTTTGGTTTAGTAGCGGTAGTGTGAAGGCTTGTAAGGGCCCCCAACTGGGATCTTTAGGTAGGCCGACTGTTCGGCCGTCAATACCGTTAGATTAGCGCCGAGCTTGCCAAGGTGCAGGCGCGCGACTTTCTCGTCGAGCTCCTTCGGAAGCAAGATGACCTCGTTGCCGTACTTGCCCGGGTTGCAGAAGATCTCGATCTGAGCCATCACCTGGTTGGTAAAGCTGTTCGACATCACAAAGGACGGGTGGCCCGTAGCGCAACCAAGGTTGAGCAGGCGGCCCTCAGCAAGGACGATGACGGCGTGACCATCCTCGAAAACCCACTGGTCGACCTGGTTGCCGTGCTCCTTGGGGTTCTTGAGGTTGATCTTCGTGATACCAGGCGTGCGGGCAAGAGCAGCCATCTCGATCTCGTTGTCAAAGTGACCGATGTTGCCAACGATGGCGTTGTGCTTCATCCGGTTCATGTCCGCCGCGGTGATGATGTCCTTGTTGCCGGTGGTCGTGATAAAGATGTCTCCTTTCTCGACTACGTTTTCCAGGGTGTTGACCTCGTAGCCTTCCATCAATGCCTGTAGCGCACAGATCGGATCGATCTCGGTGATTACAACACGAGCACCTTGACCACGCATCGATTGCGCGGATCCTTTGCCGACATCGCCGTAACCGCAGATCACTGCGATCTTACCGGCGAGCATGACGTCCGTGGCCCGCATGATTCCGTCCACAAGAGAGTGACGGCAGCCGTAGACGTTGTCGAACTTACTCTTGGTCACAGCGTCGTTGACGTTGATCGCGGGGAAGGGCAGCTCGCCAGCTTCCTGAAGCTCGTAAAGGCGGTGAACGCCAGTCGTGGTCTCTTCGGTGACACCTAGGATCTCTTTAGAGATGCGGGTCCACTTCGTGTTGTCGGCAGCGATGGAACCCTTAAGGTTCTGGACGAGCTCATACCAATCTTCAGGATCGGACTCCTTGCTAACCTCGGGCACGCCGTTCGCTTCCCACTCAGCGCCCTTGAGAACCATCATGGTGGCGTCGCCGCCGTCGTCTAGGATCATGTTCGGCATGGTTCCGTTAGGCCAGGTGAGCGACTGCTCGGTGCACCACCAGAACTCGGTCAGGTTCTCACCCATCCACGCGAAAACGGGCACGCCGCTAGGAGCGTCCACAGTTCCGTTCGGGCCAACGGCGATGGCGGCGGCCGCGTGATCTTGGGTCGAGAAGATGTTGCATGAGGCCCAACGAACTTCGGCGCCAAGGTCCACAAGCGTTTCGATCAAGACCGCCGTCTGAATCGTCATGTGGAGCGAGCCGGTGATGCGCGCACCCTTCAAAGGGAACTTACCGGCGTACTCCGTGCGGAGTGACATCAGGCCAGGCATTTCAATCTCGGCCATCTCGATCTCGCGACGGCCATAAGCGGCCAGTTTTAAATCGGCAACCTTGAAGTCGCTTGCGGTCAGGGTAGTGGTCATTGGAATCGTTTTGTTGTTGCGCCGTGAACGCGCTAGGTTTGCCCTAGAAAAATGGGCCGTGGAGTAGAGTTGATTCAGAGCCGCGAAGCGAAGAGCTTAGCCGCCGGGTTTCGTTCCGCGAAAGAGGAACATGGAAAGGTCGGAAACCTCATCCGTGGGGGAGGTCGGCCGATAGCGATCGTCGACTGCGTCCAAGACGCAATTGACGAATCCGGCGCGCTCGAAGGCGGCCGCGACATCCCGTGGTTCTAGGCCCAGATGCAGGTCTCCCAGTTCGGAGTGCATCCAGGTTTGATTGTGAGGTGCGAGCTCTAAAATCGCCGCGCTACCGCCGGGCCGTAGGCAGCGGTACATTTCGGCGATTGCGCCCGTGAGGTCCTCAATATGGTGTAAGAGGAGCCCAGCGACAAGACCGTTGAGTTCGCCATCTTCTATCGGGAGTTTGGAACAATCCCCTGGTCGGAATTCCAAGCTGGTCCCACGTGCTTCCGAGGAGAGTCTCACTTTTGCCTCGGAGAGCATTCCATCGGAAGTGTCGACCAAGATCAAACGCTCGACATTGCCCAGTAGCGGCCGGGACATATATCCCGTACCACAGCCAATATCAGCGAAAACCCGCTCGCGAGGGAACAGGTTCAAAAGAGCTCGGGTGCGCCCGATCCCCGAAGTGAAATCTCCTGCCCGGTTGTCCCATTCTCCGGCCAGCTGATTAAAGAACGCCGCCTGTCCTGGTGTCCGCTCCGCGCGGACCCTTGACAGCCGAGCGAGGTCGGCGGCGTGCTCGGGGATGTTCTCCAACTCAGCCCCCAAAACATTCCACAGGCGCGCCAAGATGTCGCTCGCGGTTGGGCTGCTCGCAAGCCTCAGGTGGCAGGTCGTACCGCGGTGGCGCTCGGCTAGCAGCCCGGCGTCTCGCAGGAGGCGTAGGTGGTTGGAGACTCGACTCTGAGAGAGATCCAGCGAGCGTGTCAGCTCTCCCACGGTCAACTCTTCCTCACTCAAAAGAGCGAGCATGCGCAACCTAGTCCCGTCTCCGAAGAGCTTTAGGGCAGATGTGAGGCTAGTTTTCGCGACTGGCATGACTTCAACATACCATCATGATGGTCTGATGTCCATAACGAAGGCCCAAAGATTTTTTCCGCTCCGTCAATTCGAAAGTCGGACACCAAGAGATTCTCCTGGTGTCCGACTTCAACGAGACTCCACCCACTAAGGGGAGGGTCTTTGATTCCGGATTAGACGAGCTCAGCGAGCTCGATGATGGTCACTTCAAGGACTTCAACTTCCAGCTCGCCAGAAGGCAACACGAGGGTTGTGCCCTCCCCCGGGTGAGACCCGAGCAAACCTATAGCTAGCGGAGATTGGTAGGAGACCACGCCTTTGTTATGGGTATCCCAAGGGCCGAGAATACTAACCGTCTTAATCTCACCGGACTCCACTTCCATATACCGAACAGAGGTGCCAGGGGCAGCGGTGTTCTCAGGGATGGATGCCGTCTCCAATAGAAGTGCCCGCGAAACTTCCGCTTCGATGGTCTGAGCGCGCCCCGTAAGGTTGCGCTGTTCTTCCAGAGCTGCGTCCCATTCCGAGTTCTCGGACAGGTCGCCAAAAGCAGCGGCCTTTCCAATAGCTTCGGCATTGTTGGGAATCTTGACCTCGATAAGCTCGCGGAGCTCCGCAGTCCGTGCGGCGAGCCCAACGCGGCTTGTCCACAGGCCGAGACCTTCCCAGAAGGGACGATCGCCACTCCGGAAAATCTCAGGTGCAATATCGGCAATCACGTGGGTAAACGTGCGGTCGAGCATCACATCGACGCCGCGTTCGACAATCAGGTGGGCCGACCGCAAGGCGTCGATATCAGAGTCATCGCAAAGCGACTTCACCAAAGACGGCTCGCCATTGCAGAGCAAGTTGATCAGCTTCTTATGGGCGCGTGCTTCTTGCGAGCTCGCGCCGACTTCGTTCTTGAAGTAGCTGGCGAGCTGCAACATGGCGTGAAGACGCTGGGGAGAAGTAGACTCACCCTTGCTGACCTTTCCTGACTCCACCAGTCCAGCCAAAGCAACAAATGCCTGGGCGTTACGCATGGGGCGGGCAAGTAATCCTCGGAAGTGCTCGGCAAGCTCGGGGAGGCGCTTGTCCTCCAGCAAAGCTTCAATCAGAGGCTTCACCATTCCGGCCGGCGCGTACTTCAAGTGCTTGGCAGCTTCATCGAGCCAACCATCACCTTCGACGGCTTCCTTGAGGAGACCGACGCAGCGCTCTTGGTCACGAATCGAGTCGAAGTGCTGGAAGAGAGCCCAGAGTGCTGGAACCTCTCCGCCTTCGGCTTCTTCTTGTTCACCAAGCGCGTCGACCAACATTTCAACGAGTGGCTCTGGTGACTTGCCCTCCGTGTTTTCTCGCACCAACATCCAAGCACCTAGGCGGTGGTTGATGGGGGCCTCGCTCTCTTCAGCAAGCTCGCTAAGCACCTCGAGGCCAACCTTCGCGAGGCTCTCCTCTACAGTGGTGCCCGAGAAGAGGTCTCGCACGCGAACGAGTGCATCGTGAAGGGATGCCGAGCGAAGCAGCTGGCGTCGCATGGACTCCGCAGGATCGGCGGCAATCGACAAGAGGCGCACTTGAGCTTTGGTGGCCGTTCCAATGACCTCGAACCACTCTGACTTTTCAGCTTCTTTGCGGCACTTGCGCCACCAAGCCGTAAAGCCGGGGCCCGTTTTGCCGAGCTGCGCCATTGCGTTGCGCAGAGTCGGAACGGTGAGGCGACCGTGGTGACGCTCTAGAATGGTCTTTAGAACTTCGAGCGGCTCATTCTTGATCATCGCCGCGAGCTTATCCGGGTCTAGCAAGACAAGGGCTCGCAGGTCCCGGGGCTCAAGCACCGTAAAGATGTCAACCGCCGTACTGAAAGGGAAGTGGTCGGGGCGACCATTGGCGAACGTGATGTGAATCACGCGCTCTTCGACATCAACGCTGGTGACCTGACCTAGGCCCCAACCGGACGAGTGAAAGACGACGGCGTCTTTCGCGAAAGCCTTAAGAGTCGCGAAGGCCTCCCATGCGCTGCGTACGTCGGAGCAGCCACTATGAAAACCGGTCGTCTCCACATAGACACTCCACCAGTCTTTGTCCGCCCAAGCGCCCTCGCAGGCCTTGAACAAGAAGTCGGTGAGCTCACCGGGGTTTCCACCACCGAGGAGTGCTGCACCGACCAAAGAGGCGGCGTCTTCGTAGCGCTCGGCAGCAAGCAGTGTGGTGGTGTGCTCGCGGATCATCATCATAAGACGACTGACCTCCTTGCGTTCACGTGCGGCCTGTAGGAGGCCAAGGATTGGTCCGATCTCGTGGCCCGCGGCGAGCATATGCTCAGTCCAGGCGTCATCGAGATCCAACCAGCGTTTCTTACTGAACAGGGAGAGGAGCGTCATGTTTCGGAAATGCAGGGGGAGTGCTCTTGGGGAGTGCTCTTTTTGAAATATCGGCTTAATATGATGCCTAGCGAGCCCCGAATCGGAAAGCTCATATTCGGGGTTCTCGGTTTGTACCTACAATTGGTAGAAATTAGTCAACGGCGAGTAGCGCTCCTTTGAGATAGCGCGACCTCGGGAAGTCGGGACGCTGAGGGTGGTCGACCGATGCTCCCATGATCTCAATAAGGCGCACATCTCGCTCCGCTCGACGGGCACTCTGGAAGACCATTCCCAGGAATGTTGGCAGGTCAAGAGCTCCCGAACAGCTGAATGTCGCTACGAAGCCGCTCTTGCGCACGCAGGAGAACGCGAGGTGATTCATGTCTCCATAGGTCAGCAATCCCTCTTCTAGGTTGTGTCGCGACGAGACAATCTTGTGGGGATCCAAAACGACAACCTCAGGACGCGACTCCGTCTGGAGCAATCCGCGGCAATAACGGAACGTGTCCTCGTGAACAAAGTCCACCGCAAGATCATTCCTTTGGGCAGCCCAAACTCCCTTCTCGAGAACGACCTCGTCCAAATCAACTGCCGTAACCCGGCGGGCACCGGCCTTCGCCGCTTGCAGTGCGAAACCACCTGCATTACAGCAGAGGTCGAGCATTTCGCGCCCCTTTGCGAGCTCGGCGACGCGGACTCGATTGTCGCGCTGATCGCAGAACCATCCCGTCTTGTGACCGAGGCCGGGTTGGATGCGGTGGTGGATTCCACGCTCGCAAATCTCGACATGCAGGTCTTCCAGCTCGTCCAAGCCTCGGCCATCAGACGAGATGATGGTGGGGGTGTCCTCGGGGAAGCCCTCGTGCTTGCGTGCAAGCCGAGCGACCTTGTGCAGCACTAACATGCCTCGATAGAGCTGGCCGAGGGCGAACTCGATTTCATCGCGAAGTCGCCAAAACCCAAGTGAGTGATACTCGCAAACCAGCACGTCACCCAGACGATCGACAATCAGTCCGGGCAGCCCGTCTCCCTCGGCGTGCACGACGCGATAGGTATCCGTCACATCTTCCAGGCGTAGCCCTTTCCGGCGCAGCCGATCTGCCGATGCGATCACGCGTTGGAAAAATTCGCGAGGCCTATCGAGCTCTTTGCGCCTCCCCCTAGAGATCCACCGCACGCGAATGTCCGAGTAAGGGTTGTAGAGGCCGTGCCCCATGAAGCGATCGCGGTCGTCAAAGACCTCGACAAGCTCGCCGGGTTCCGGCTCGTCACTTTCGCGCTCGAAACGGTCAACCTCACGGGCGTAAACGTGGGGGCCGCGGGGAAGATAGTCGGGCTGAAGCCAGACGGGGCGCAGCTGGCCCTGGGCGGGTTGGGGACTCACAGTGATGAAGTGGGTAAAGGTGACAGGGATTCGGAAGGTCCATGCAAGACCTTATTGATTCGAAATTCAACCTATAGAGTACCAAGGGAGGGGAGGCTCTTGGGGGAGGATGTTTGTATCCTCCCGGGATGGCACTTCTATTGATTGCAGAACTTGTCGCCCTTGTCGGCGGAACCGTCCTCACAATGACCCCTGGCGCGGCCGATCCCGCCCAGCCGGAGCGGACTCAGGAGTACACCTCCTTCCTGGGCACTGTCGTGTTCGAAGATGGGATCATCGTCGAGGCCGGTCCCGACATCCAGCTCGCACCCGAGACGCGTGTTGTCGACGTGACGGGGATGTTTGTCATTCCCGGAATGATCGACGGATTCGTTCAATTCGATGCGGAGCACGACGCCCTCTATACCGCCGCTGGCGTCACCTTAGTACGGGATGTGGGAGGCGCACGGCAACGCCTTCTCGAGCTCCGCAATTTCAGGGACGCGGTTCCCGGTCCGGCACTGCTTACCGCCGGTGCTGTTCTTGGCGGCTACCCACCAGCCTCTCCCGAAGCCGTCATCTTCGAGACACCCGAAAAGGTGACTGAGCTTCTGCCGATCCTGCTAGGCGAAGGGGTCGACTTCCTCTCCATTTTCCCCAACATGCCGCCGGACGCCTGGCTCCGTACGATTGAGTTCGGACTGGAGAATGGATTCAAAACATGGTCACCGACAGGACCTGAGATGGGGCTCATGGCGCTTCTCTCCGCGGGCCAAGCAGGTTTCTTTTATCTCGATAGTTTATTGCCGCCAAAGACGGAGTGGGACTTTGTGCAGCCGCTCGCCTTCAAGCGGAATATTCAAGCGTTGGTGGAGAACGGTGCCGCCCTAGTCCCCATGCTGCGAGCAACGGAACAGCGCCTTGATGAGGACGCTCCGGAGCCGGAGCTCGTGGCGAACTACTTTCAATACCTCGACAATCATTACGAGGGATGGTGGCGCGAAGATCGCAAAGTACGCGACTACACTGTCGAGACAACCGAAGGCTACTTGGAGACGGGTGAACGCGTCATCCAAAAGCAGCTCACCGTTCTAAAGATGCTCGACGATGCGGGCGGGAAAATAATTCCGGGGAGCGGCTCTCCCCATCCATGGCTTATGCCCGGTTCGGGCCTTGTTGATGAGCTGGTCCTTTGGCAAGCCGCTGGCCTCTCTCCCGAGCGCGTACTCGCCGCCGCAACAGCTGACGCCGCTGATGCGTTGGGCAAAGCTGGATCCCGCGGTCGCATCCAAACTGGATTCACTGCGGACTTAGTGTGCTTGGCAAGAGACCCACGTATCAACACCGCCAACCTCTACAATCCGGAGATCGTCGTTGTGCGGGGCGAGGTTTTACTTCAGGAGGATCTCTCGAAGATGCGTAGCGCTTTGGCGAGCCGAATCGCCGAAAAAGCAGAGCTCGCTGCGAAGCCGATGGAGGTGTCGGCACCCGATACCCCCGAGGGGGAGATCGTGTTACAGGGATTCATCGAGTCGCGCTCTCGTGAGAGCCGAATCTCCGCCGAGCGCTGGGCGATCGTCCGCGAGTCCGACGGGGCCATCGCGTATTGTGGTCGCATCGTAACCGTGGGTGATGGCGCTTTTCTCGACACGGATCTCAGTGTCATCCAGCGCACCCGAGATGGACTACTGGACAGTATCTTTCTGAAACTTGAGCAGGGCCCTGACATTCTGACAATGAAGGGGAGCTGGGCCGGTGAGCGGTTCCACCTCGAAAGGCGCCTCAACGGAGTCTTCATTGATAACAACCAAACGCCGGAGCGCCCCGTTACGATTGAAGTGGGCAGTATCACATCGCTGCTTGTCCTCGGTCATTATGAAAAGACGGGTCGATTCCCTGTCATCTTCTTTCACGAGGGCTTTGACGCCGAGGTGATTGGTTGGGAGCTTGGGATCGCCGAGGAGCTTGTGCATTTTGTCAAGACACAACGCGGCATCTTGGGCTTTGGCTTTAACAAGGACGGTGGCTTGGCCAACTGGAAAACGCAAACGGGTGATCCTCAATCCAACGCTCGTGTGACAGAAGTCGAGACCATCTTCCTGGAGGAGACCACCTTCGGCGGGCCCGGCTTCCCCATACTGGCTACCAAGAAACAGACCTTTAGCACCACTCCAAAAGCCCCAGAAGAGGTCCCGGCTTCCGATGGTTGATAACGACGAGACGCCCCAAACGACTGGGCGTTTTGCCACAGAACGCAACCTCAACGTCCCCGTTGCTAGCCCCGGGGAGTTCAAGCCGCTGCAGCTGGGCAAAAAACTAAGCATATGGCCACCGGTCTTGCTCGCGCCCATGGCGGGCGTGACCAATCCTCCCTTCCGCAGCTTGTGCCGAGATTCGGGCGCACCCCTTTGTGTATCCGAGATGATCACGGCGCGCGCTTGGTTGCGCGGCAATAAACTCACGCACCTATTGGCCAGCTCCGCCGAGGATGAGCGGCCGCGTTCGTTCCAAATCTACTCATCCGACCCCGACGAAGTTCGAGAGTTCATTAAACGCCTGGCGCCAGGTGTCGACCATATCGACCTGAACTTTGGCTGCCCTGTGCCCAAAGTGACGCGGGTCGGTGGCGGTAGCGCAATCCCGCTAAAGCCACGCCTACTCGCACGCATCCTCAAGGAAGCGGTTGGTGCCGCAGGCGAAGTCCCTGTGACGATCAAGGTTCGCAAGGGCATCTCCGACGACCTTCTAACGTGGCGCGACTCCGGCCGAGTCGCCAGCGAAGAGGGCGCAGCTGCTATCTGCCTGCACGGGCGCACCGCAGCACAGCTCTACAGTGGGGAAGCTGATTGGGACTCCATCACGCAGCTTGTCGAGGCCTCCTCGATTCCAGTCCTTGGCAATGGCGACATCTGGGAGTGTTGGGACGCCCTTCGTATGATGCGGGAAACGGGCTGCATGGGAGTGGTGATTGGACGAGCATGCCTTGGCAGACCGTGGCTGTTCAGAGAGCTCGCATCTATCTTTGACGGTGACGATCCTGGACCCCCACCTACCATCAAAGAGATCATTCCGATCATTGTGGATCACGCCACCCGGCTGATGGACTTCTTTGGCCCGGACCTAGGCATGCGCCAAATGCGCAAGTGGGGGGTCTGGTACACAAAAGGGTTCCACGGCTCCTCCGCGGTTCGCGAATCGATTGTGCGTGTCTCCAACTTGGAAGACTTGAAAACCGCACTTGAAAAACTTAATCCCGAGGAGTCCTTTCCGCTGCTCGCCTTGCGCGCCAACCGCGCAAAGGGATCCCGAAAACAAAGGGTTGTTCTACCCGAGAGGTACTTGGACAACCTAGAAGATGACACGCCTCCAAAAGGCCCGATCTCCGTAGCGGAAATGGCTGCTTGGGATAAGGCTCTAAGTGGGGGCTAAAACGAAGCTATGGAATCGAAAACAACTAACGGCGAGCTACGTGACGTCGTCATTCTTGGTGCAGGAGCCGCTGGAAGCTGGGCCGCCTGGCGAGCCGCTGCCGAGGGGGTCAAAGACGTCCTTCTCTTGGAAAAAACACCACGCTTAGGCACCAAGATTCTTGCGAGTGGGGGCACGCGCTGCAACTTGACAACGACCCTTGGGCCGGACGAGGCAGCCGAACTGTTTGGCACCGCCGGTAGTCGGTTCTTGCGCCGCGCATTTAGGACTTTGCCGCCACAGAAGTTACGCGAATTCTTTGCCGAACTCGGTGTGCCCACTTTGATCGCTCCCCTCGAAAAAGTATTCCCGATGAGTGGCCAGGCGAAAGACGTACGAGATGCGCTGCTCTCCGCTGTGGAGATGACGGGAGTCGAGCTGCGACTAAACGCCGAGGCCACTTCGATTCAACCGCTGAGTGGCGAACAGGCTTCCTGGAGCGTTCAACTCCAAGGAGGCGAGGTCATCTTGGCGAAGCGCCTTGTTCTCGCCACGGGCGGGATGAGCTATCCTGGAGCGGGCACGACGGGTGATGGGTATCCTTGGGTGCGTAAACTCGGCCTCGACTTTGTAGCTCCGGTGCCTGCCCTAGCGCCGATCCAATCTGCAGAGACATGGGTGCATGAGCTGGCGGGAAACTCGCTGCAGGACGTAGAGATTCGACTGCTCAACGACAATGGAAAAGAGCTCGGTCGCCGCCGCAGACCGCTCCTGTTTACGCATACCGGTGTCTCGGGACCCGGCGCCATGGACCTCTCTGGAATCATCGCGCGCACGATGGAAGATGGCGCGGGTGCGGCAAGCATAAAGGGGTGGACCCTACGCGCTGACCTCATGCCTGACGTCACCCGAGAAGAGCTGCGCCAGGTCCTTATTGCCGTCGCGGCGCTGCCCGGAGGCCCCCTGCTTATGCGGGGTCTTCCCATCGTCCTAAGCGAGCGCTTCCCGATGCTTGAAGTTCCATCGAAGCGCATTCTTAACGAGGTCTTCCAAGAGGCTGGACTCTCGTCACGCGCGGGCCACCAAGCCCTCACCAAGTCCGCCCGTCACGCTCTGATTGAAGCCCTCAAGGGCCTCAAGATTCCCGTCTCAGGCACTTTGGGCTTCGAGAAGGCGGAAGTCACTTCAGGTGGACTTGCGCTGCGCTCCGTCGACCCCGGCACTTGCAGGGTACGGGGCCTAGAGAACCTATGGGTGATCGGTGAACTTCTAGACGTGGACGGTCCGATTGGCGGGCTTAACTTCCAGGCAGCCTTTGCAACCGGCGAGATCTGTGCGCTTGACCTAGCGAAACAACTCTAAGTAAGAGGTCCGCCATCAAGCGGCGCTTCGCACCTCGAGCTCGCGAAGCGCTCAGCTAATCGTTTTTGTTGATAAGGGCACGCTCGATAGCGGCTATGGCGGCCGCTCTTATATTCTTACGACCTTCGGCAAGGTCATCCCGGCGGGAGTTCCCGGCATCCCAAGCATCGTTTCCCTTCGCCTTGATTCCCTCCAATGCAAAGCTGGCGATATCCGGTCCCTTTTCGTGGAAGGCATTGATGAGTGCGCCAGGCCCCTGGGCTTTCCCTACTCCTAAGGATGCGCAAAAGGCGTGCATCACATTTGCTGACGCCACCCAGCCTCCCGGAACATCTGGAGTGCTTTCAAAATAGAGCGCCGCTGTCCCTTGTGCGGCCTGGCGGTGTGAGCGGTAGTCGTAAAGCGATTTCGACATACGTGGATACCAATCACCCTTGATTTTCTCTGAGACCTTCACAGGCAACTTCGTGTCGGAAACTAGCTCGGTATACGCCCTAAGGTCAACATTGGGGACGTCTAGGGGAATCTGATGCGACCAGACATCGTACAGCGAGATACCGGAATAGGCTTTTGCCTTCAAGTCCGCGTAGTCATGTGCAAAGTAGTCAGCTTCCTTCGCAAAGGGTCGCCTCTCGTCGAGTCGCGAAAGGAGGATGGCCTCTGCCAAATCTTGGTCGAGAGGGTAGCCTCGCAGCGCGGAGTCCAACGCCAAGAGGGAGCGCTCCTTTTTGGTTTTCCCAACCTCAAGAGTGACGATCTCGCCCGTCGCAAAGTCGTAGCGATAGTGCTCGGGCAGTCCGCGCTCTGGCGCGCTGGAAACCAGATCCTTGGCGACTCGCTTCCAAGTACCCGTTCCCTCTTTGACGGCCTTCCGCTTTGGGCCCGGGGGATAAACAGCGGGATCGAAAGCTCCAAAATCACGTACGTGACCGAGCGTAGAGCGATCGGCTGAGAAGTCAGCGAGAACGCCCGCTACCAGAGCAAGTTGGGGGGCGTCCGTCGCCTGAATGGACGCTTGCAGGTCCTCCCAAAACTTCTCCTCGTTTACCTTCCCGAGTTTCGCAATTTTTTCCAGCTGCCTCTCAAAAGACTCAACCTCAAAAGGATCCTGAACTTCATCTATCGAGACGAGAGCTACTTCGCTGACGGATACCGGAGCGACGAGTGCAAGGCTGGAAGCCGTCCCCATAAGGCACAGGGCTGTCAGCCCAAAAAGGCGAATCGAGTATCTGGCAAGACACATACAAGTAATGATCAGGGTGTGTTTGGACCGAGAGGGAGTCCACCTGCCCGCCTGGACTGCGGGCCGTCGCTCAGAGTACGAAAGTCTCGGACTAACAGTTAGCCCTTACTCGGGCTTTGGGTCGGGCTTTGGGTCGGGCTTTGGGTCGGGCTTTGGCAGCGCTTTGCGGTCCATGGCTCCAAACTCGCGGAGTACCCATACCAAAGTCGACTTGACTCGCCAGCGGTCCAACTCAAACCAATCGATTCGGCCTTGGCCCATTTCTCGAAAGCTCTTCTTCTTGCTCTTCGTGACCAGCCCCTTAAGGTATTTCTCCCACCTGTCTGCTCTCGGTAGATCCTTTGCAAATGCCTCTGGGTCACCGTTGACCTCCTGCCAAAGCGCATTGAAGGCGAGCGAGTTGGGAGTGTAAGGATTTATGGGGATCGCATTGCCCCGGACGTAATTCACGGTGATGGCTTCGAGTAACTCCCGATGGTGTTTTGCGTCAAGAAAGGCGTCGCCGATGCGGGCGTACAGTCTCTTCTGACTGCCCGTTGGAACCGGAGCTTTAAACGAATTCCAGTCATCAAAAACATCGTGCAGGATACCGAGCGTATCGATGTCGGGCATCTCAAATTCTAGGCCAGAGCTCCACGCGTCGTAGAGGGAGATTCCCGGAAAAGCGCTCCCGTTTCGGTCGGTGTAGATATGCAAAAATGCCGTCAATGCCACACGTTGGCTACCGTCGTCGAGGCGGCGTAAAAGCAATGCCTCCGCTAGGTCGATCTGCGGCGGCAATCCCATGATGGCGTTCTCAAAAAGAAGCTCCGGATCCCGTTCATCCCCGACACTCACCACGTCTCCCGTTGTCCAGTCGTAGTCGAACGCACGACGGAGGTTATCTTTGGGCATATTGCCTTTCAGTCGCTTGTACTCCCTTTCGGCAACAGGTGATGTCGCGTCCAGTCGCTTGCGAGGAATCGGCTGCGCTGGCGAGTGCGTCTCCGGGTCGAACCACGGTAGGGGTTTGGCCGTTGGCCATGCTCCACGGTCCCGCTCCTCGCTGTCGATGAGGTATTGGATTAAACGATTCTGCGAGGTGTCCAAGTAGCCAGCCTCCGCTCGAAACCACTCGGAGACCTCCTTCTGTTCCCTGGGTAGAAGGAAGCTCCAAGCCTCGCGAATACGCTCATCGGTGGGCAAGGGCTCCACTTCTTGGGCCTGAGCTAGGGAGCAAAGTACAGGTGCAAAAGTAAGCGCCAGAGACGAGATGAAAATGGGCATCCTATTCATGAGAGGCGAGACCTTTATTGTAAAACGTGGGGGGCCGTGCGTGCACTATACGGACGCTGTTTCCCTCGTCAATCAGAGCGATCCGAAGGCTCATCCATGGGGGAGTTCGGTCTCTTGCGACGCCTTGGGCGACGCTTCTGACGCCTGCGCCCGCGCTTGCGAAGTGCTTCGATTTCGCTCTCGGGCAAGTCGGCCATTTCGGCTTCAACGGCGCGCCATGCCTCGTAGATATCCCACCCTTGACCCCATGCAGCAGAGCGAATGCGGAAGAGGTTGAGCGCCTCGGGGAAGCCCTCGGTTGTTGTAAAAACAAGAGCGCGAGGGTCATTACCGGGTAGGTCCCGCATGCGCTGCTGGTCGACGATCATCCGACGTGTAAGAATGAAGGTACGGCGGGGGAGGCGGCTGTCTTGAACAAGCGGGTCGAGCACCTCGGTGACCACAGAGAACAGGTCATCGGGCTCACCGGGAAGGGTGCGCGTTTTGGGGGAGGCTTCGCGTTCGATGACACGGAGCCACATGATGGCTAGGCACAAAGCGCGAGAGGGTTCGCGACCTGCATGGACGTCGGAATCTAGAGCCTCGAGAAGGCGCCAGTAGGAGTCCGCGCGGTCGTGACTCTTCGGGTCGGGGTCGCCAACAGGCCCGAGAAAGTCCGAGATCCCGGGGATCAGGACGGAGAGTGCTCCGCATGCGCGCATCATGCGGAAAGCACCAAGTGCGGTGCCCGAGAGGCAAAGCCGCATAATCTCTTCGAGAATGCGCGGAGGTGCTGCTCGTTCGAGCTCACCAGAGAACTCGCACATGGCGTCCCAAGTATCGTCCTCGATTTCAAAACCCAAGCGAGTCGCAAACTTGATGGCTCGAAGGATACGGACGGGGTCCTCGGCCATGCGCGTGCGGGGATCGCCAATCGTGCTGAGGATACCATCCTCAAGATCGTCGAGGCCGCCAACATAATCGTGAATCAGTCCTTCGACGGGGTCGAGGAACAGTCCGTTTATTTTGAAGTCGCGACGTCGGGCATCTTCGGCTGCGCTTCCAAAGACATTGTCGTCGGTAATGAGAAGGTCGTCGTCATCCGTCGCCTCGGGCTGACGTCGGAACGTAGCGGTCTCGAGGATATGATCGCCGTAGTAGATGTGCGCCAACTTGAAGCGCCGACCGATGATGCGAGCATTGCGAAACAGGCGGCGGATCTGCCGAGGGTGCGCGGCCGTCGCTATGTCAAAGTCTTTGGGTTTCCTACCGAGAAGCAGGTCGCGCACACAGCCGCCGACGAGGTAAGCCTCAAAACCGCTTCGAACAAGCCTAGAGACCACTCGCAAGGCATCCTGGTGAATCCGCTGCTTGGGGATGTCGTCCGCATCAACCGTGATGGGGACGTCGAAAGGGAGAATCTCGTCTTGGTCACTAGATTCCCGTTCAAAGGGCGCTTCTGTGTCTAAATCCCCGTCGGGATACTCGTCTGATGCAGCGTTTTGATGGGTTGGAGTCATGTTCTGTCTACAACGATAACGAACACTGGCTAGAGATGCAGCCCTGCATCGGGCCTATTCCTATTGGAATAGTTTCCAAGCAGCGCTTGCCAGGGCTGCCAGGAAGGGATAACCTTCCGCCCCTTGGAAAGGGTAGTAGCTCCAATTGGTTAGAGCGACTGATTCCAAATCAGTAGGTTCGGGGTTCGAGTCCCTGCTACCCTGCCATCATCCACCTCCGACACGCCTCCGAGGCGCTCGCAAGGCGTGATCACTCTCTTCGGCTCACCATGACTTCGACTCCACAGCGGCCTGAAAACGCACCAGACCCGGGGAATCCGGAAGACGTCTGGAAAGCAAAGGAAGAGGCTGCCG
The DNA here is from genome assembly GCA_937896235.1 of uncultured bacterium. Taxonomy (GTDB): domain Bacteria; phylum Planctomycetota; class UBA1135; order UBA1135; genus CALBMX01. The sequence goes on along the minus strand of CALBMX010000117.1, from coordinate 21,271 downwards.
AGGCCGAAGAGGAGATCAAGCACCCCGAGACCGTAGTCCCGTCTCTAGGCGACATGCGCGAGGCAATGGCATGGGCTTTCGAGGCGGAGACGATCGACGAGGCCATCCTCAACAAGTTCTCCTCGCATGCCCTTATGGTGCTTGAGGCGAATAAAACACTCAACTTGACCACGAGCCTTGCCCCCAAGGAGCTCGCGGCGAAGTACTACCTCGAATCATGGCGCGCCACACAGCTCTTGCCACTGTTTGGCCGCAAGGTCCTCGATATCGGCAGCGGGGGCGGCTTCCCTGCGATTCCGATGGCGCTTTCGGAGCCGGAAACCAAGTTTATCGCGGTGGATTCTCGCCGCCGCAAAGCGGAGTTCCTGCAAGAGTGTGTCGCTGCCCTCGGGATTAAGAATCTAGAGGTTCACTGGGATCGGGGCGAAGATTATCTCGCGAAGAACCCCGTTGACATCGTCGTCATGAGGGGTCTCTCAAGCGTCCGCGAGAACGTGCGCCTGCTGCGCAAGGTGCGCCAAGCGCTCAAGGACCTGGTCATGATCAAGGGCAAAGCCTGGAGCCGCGAGATGCGCGCTGGCGAGCGCGAGGCGGAAAGGCTCGGGTTTCTCTTCGATACGGTCTGGGAGCACGAGCTGCCGGACGAGATGGGCAAACGGGCATTACTTGTCTATCGCGCTCCGGGTGGAGCGGGCCGCTAGCCTATCCTCAACCAACAGAACAGGCCGCTTTCGAAGTCATCGAAAGCGGCCTGTTCTGTTAGATGGTGCCCGAGGGGGGAGTCGAACCCCCATGTCCTTGCGAACACATGGACCTGAACCATGCGCGTCTACCAATTCCGCCACCCGGGCATTTAGGTGAGGCGCGAAAAGTTAATCGTAAACGGGGTTCGAGTCAACAACTGGACTCGCTTTCCGGTGCATCTTCGACGTGCAAGGCAAACAAGCATCTATACTGAGCCCCATGGCCCGAGAATCCGAAAAAGTCCGCAACATCTCCACGAACCGCAAGGCGTTCCACAATTTCACGATTCTGGACGAGCTGACCTGCGGAATCGCCCTGGTAGGTACCGAGGTCAAAAGCCTCCGCGACGGGCATGCCGTGATCGGTGCTGCATTTGGGCAGATTCGCAATGGCGAGCTCTTCCTGCTCGGTGCGAGCATCCCCGAGTACTCCCACGGTAACCTTCACAACCACAAACCCGAACGGGAGCGCAAGCTGCTCGCCCGCCGCCGCGAGATCGACAAGTGGTACAAGCAGGTCCGCGAGAAAGGTGTGACCATCGTCCCCTTGGATATCCACTTCGAGGGGCACCTCGTCAAAGTCAAAATGGCTCTAGTGCGCGGTAAGAAGCTCTATGACAAGCGTGCGGCCGACAAAGAAAAGAGCATCAAGAAGGATATGCGTCGCGTGATGGAGAGCCACTAGGAGGTCTGTTGCGCATAGACCGCCATCCGCCCGAGACATCTGGTGGCTGATGATTCGGAATGTGTGCATGAAGCAGACCGCCCGTGGAATCCCGACCAGAGCTTCCTTTTCCCGCCCTCGCCCTGGGACTGACTTCCCGAGGATCAGCTCGCCTACTTCTTGCTCGAGCTGGTCGCTGATCTTGAGCTCCCCGCGATCGAAGGTGTGATCCACGGCAGAGACGCCCGAGGTACATGCCCTCATGATCCGCACATGATGACGGCGCCGATTCCCTATGGCTACTGCGCTGGGCCTCCCTCGTCGCGACGTATCGGACGCGCCCAAACCGCAAGACAGGGCCCATGTGCAGGGAACGGCGACAGGCAGAACGATCCGAATTTCCATGGCGCCAGCCGCCGGTCCTTGTGTGCAACACCCAACTAGGGGCTGGGAGAGCGCAGGCGATTCGACTTGTTTTGGAAGGTGCACCTCGAGCACTCTTTTCGCCTGAAAGGCGGAGGGCTAGAACAAGTGGTGTTCGCCCCATCTCCCCCGAAGGAGTACCAAGTTCCCCAAGTGCTAACGGGGAATGCGCTCGCCCAGTATTTCCGTCGCTGAAGTTAGCGTAGCTCCGTCGAGGTCCACCGCGCGATTGGCCGCTCGCATCGCCTCGTTGGAGATGCTGTTCAAAAGGGGCCGAAGAGCGTTGAGAATACGTGGCTCCCCGGCCGCCTGTGGAGACAGCAGAAGGATTGCGTCGTAGGGCGGAAGGGCCTGTGCGGGGTCATCGAGCAAGAGGAGCTCGAAGGCGTCAATGCGCCCATCGGTTGTGTACGCAGTGATCACATCAACCTGTCCGTCGACGGCGGCCCCGTAGAGAAAGGTCGAATCCATAACTTTTGTGTTTAACGACTCTAGGCCATAGGTAGAGCGAACGCGAAGCCACTCGGGTCGACCGAAAAATTCAGAGTCTCCCCCGATGGTGAGCTCGGTTCCAGCGGAGGCGACCCGCGCCAGATCTTGGATACTTGTGATACCCAATTCGGAGGCCCGCTCGCCATCCATAGCGAAGGCATAGGCGTTCTCGAACCCCAGGGGTCCAAGCTGCACGATGCCGAAGGAGCCCAAGAGTTCACTGGCAACTTCGATCTGCATGGGGATGCGGGCGACGGGTTCGGTGCGCCCTAAAATGGTGGCCCATACGGTTCCCGTGTAGTCGACACAGACGTCAACGGTGCCAGCGCTCAAGGCATCGAACAATATCGTAGAGCCCATGTTCGGCAAGTTGTCGACTTCGAACCCCGCTGCGTTGAGTTGACCCTGAATAAGGTCAGCCAAAATGTACTGCTCCGTAAAGCCCTTCGAGCCCACGGTAAGGGTGCGGGTAAAGGCGCTAACCGACGAGTCCCCTGAGGTTTCGGAGCTGCTCGGGAGAGCGCTAGAAGAAAACTCAGATGACTCGAGTTCATCGCCCCTCTCAGGCGAGAGGACACCTTGAAAAGGAATCCAACCAAGACAGATGGCCACCAGCAAGGCGAGTCCTGTCGCCCCCAGCGCCCCGAGTTTGGGGCTGCCCAGGCGTGCGGCTCGCTCCAAAAGCCGGATCAATAGATCGAAGAAAACAGCCAGCAGAGAGGCCGCCACACAGCCAAACGCCACTGCCAATCCATTGCGCGTCTGCAGGCCCATAAAAATGTAATTGCCCAAGCTCTCCGCACCCACGGGTGTAGCCAAGGTAGCCGTGCCGATAACCCAAACGCTAGCGGTCCGTATGCCCGCCAAAATCACTGGAGCCGCCAGGGGAAGTTCAACGCGCCACAAACTCTGGCGCGGCGTCATGCCCACGCCTCTGGCAGCTTCCGTTAGGTCGGCATCGACACCCGCCAAGCCGGTGACCGTATTGTGAAGCACAGGCAACATGGCGTACAAAGTAAGGGCGATCAAGGCGGGCACGAAACCGATGCGCCCCCCAAGAAGGGGGACCATAAAAGCGAGCAGCGCCAGGCTCGGGATCGTCTGAATTAGGGCTGTTGCGCCAAGCACAGGAGTCCTGAGGCGCGGCCACCGGGCGGCAAAAATCCCAAGGGGCAGGCTAAGCCCTACACCTAAAATAAGTGCGCTCGCGGAGAGCCGCATATGCCCAGCGAGTAAGTCCGGCAGCTCGGCCAAGCGCTCAGTGAAGTTACTCACCGTGTACGCCTGGGGAGAGACTTGTGAGGCGCTCGGCATTCCTAATCGGCGTCGCGAGAAGCCCGACGACGTAGGCTGAGTCATCGTCTACCGACTCCGTTTGAAGCAGCTCGTGCGGCGTGCCCATGGCTACGATAGCCCCCTCTCGCATGACGGCAATACGGTGCGCCAAAAGCAGGGCTTCGGCGATATCGTGGGTGCTGAATACAGCGGTAAATCCAAGGGCCTCTTGCAGGGACTTAAACTCCAGTTGAAGTCGATCCCGAGTCAATGGATCTAAGGCGCTGAAGGGCTCGTCGAGAAGCAGCAAGGAGGGACTTGCAGCGAGAGCGCGGGAGAGGCCTACACGCTGGCGCTGGCCACCGGAGAGCTCACGAGGATACCGTTGCGCGAAGGTTGCACTCGGTAAGCCCACGAGCTGGAGTAGCTCCGTTGTGCGGTCAGCGACCTCCTGGGATGGCCAGCCGAGGAGGGTCGGGGTAACACCGACATTGGCGGCGACGGTCATATGGGGAAAGAGAGCCGCGTCCTGAAATACAAACCCAATCGAGCGCCGCAAGCTCACTGGATCCAGACTCGTCGTATCGATCCCATCCATAAGAACGCGCCCAGCGCTTGGCGCAACCAAACGGTTGATCATCTTCAACAGCGTTGTCTTCCCACAACCCGATTCTCCGACCAGGATGAGGACTTCGCCCGTCCCGACCTCTAGATCGATTCCATTGACCGCGAACGGCCCCTCGTTGGTATAGCGCTTCGTTAGACCTTCGATGGTAAGGGCCATTCGTTATCCCACGCGCGGTTGCAAGAGAACGACCCGGAACCAGTCCTGCTCATCACTCCAGACGCGCTTGATGTCGAAGTCTTTTGCGAGGTGTTCAAACTCCTCTGCGGTGTACTTGTGGGACTTCTCAATGGCAACGCGCTCGCCCTCGGGAAAGACGAAGGCCTCTTCGCCGATGGTCACGACCTGGTCCACTAGGCTGACCAGGCTGATGTCGATGTGGTTGTTCTCCTCATCCCAGACGGCCTCGTGACGAAACTGGTCCAAGTCGAAGTCGGCGAGCAGCTCGCGATTGATGTGCTGCAGCATATTGAGGGAGAACTCGGCTGTCACTCCGGCCTTGTCGTCATAGGCGGGCAAGAGGACCTCCAAGGGCTTCTTCATATCGATGCCGATGAGCAGTGCGCCGCGCGGGCCCACGAGCTTGGCGATACGCCCCATAAAGACGAAGGCCTCATCCTCTTCCAGATTGCCCAAGGTCGAGCCCGGAAAGAACACGACGCGGTTGTCGGTGGGGCGCGGGCCCACTGGGATTTCGATGGCCGAGTTGAAGTCCCCAGGAATGGGGAGTACATCCAAATCCGGATAGAGTTGCTGCAACTTACGGGCGGACTCCAAGAGGTGGACGCGCGAAATGTCGATGGGGACGTAGGACTTTGGGGTCTCTAGGTGATCGAGAAGGAAGGTCGTTTTGGACGAGTTGCCACTCCCGAACTCGACGAGCTGACAGTCCGGACCGATTGCCGAAGCTATCGATTCGATGTTCGCTTCCATGATGCCGCGCTCGGTGCGCGTCACGTAGTACTCGGGTAGCTCGCAAATGCGCTCAAAGAGCTCCGATCCACGGCGGTCGTAGAGCAGCTTGCACGGCAACGATTTTTGCCTTTTGCTTAGCCCCGGAATCACATCGTGAGCCATCGGAGTCGTGGGGCAGTCCACTTGGGAATTGAGTTTCATTGGATTCGGGAGGGAAGCGAAAACAGGTGGGTTTCGACTGATTGTGGATGCAGTTTTCTTCGTCATCAGATCCTGCGAGCGAGGCGCAGACCACTGAACTGCCAGCGAATTTCGGGCGGGAAGAAGTTGCGATAAGTAGGACGCGCATGGCCCTTTGGAGTCACGCAGGAGCTCCCGCGCAGCACATATTGGTTGCACATGAACTTTCCGTTGTACTCGCCAACAGCACCGGCTGCCGGTTGGTATCCGGGGTAGGGGGCATAGCTACTCGATGTCCATTGCCACACCGCCCCCGTAAGTTGTTGAAAACAAGAGGCGGGGACAAGGCGCGCGGCCGCTGGGTGCAAATCGGATTCATTTTCGGCCGGCACAACGGTAGGAGGGACTTCCGATTGGACCGCCCGCTCCCACTCAAACTCCGTGGGCAGGCGCGCACCCGCCCAGCGAGCATAGGCGTCGGCCTCGAAGTAACTGAGGTGGCACACCGCCTCGTTGGGGTTGACCCGGCGAGGTCCGTGCAAGGTGAACTGGTCCCAGCCCTGCGCGGAGCCCTTCGTTGGAAACCAGTACAAAGGGGCATCCCACGACCGGCGTTTCGCAAGGTCCCATCCCATCGCGAGCCAAAACTCATGACGACGATAGCCGCCGTCTTCGATGAACTCTGCAAACTCCCCGTTTGTGATGGGCCTTGTAGCAAGCTCGAAGGGCTCGAGAAAGACCCGATGCCTGGGACCCTCATTGTCGAAGGTAAACCGAGAGGACAAATCCGGCTGCGCAAGATCAGCCCCCGCCGCAAAGAGCCCCTCCTCAAAGGAAACCCAAGCGCACTCTGCAGCATCCTCTTGAACGACCTCGGCGGGACGGTAAATCGGCATCATCGGGTTCGCCGCAAGTACGTGCTTGATGTCGGTCAGAATCAGCTCTTGGTGCTGCTGCTCATGGTGAATTCCGAGGCTGATCAGTGGAGCAATCGCACGGAGAACGCTCTCGTCACAAGTCGCGATCAGGTCGCCAACAAGTGCGGTGATCTCACTTCGATAATCTAGAACTTCGGCCAGGGAAGGGCGTGTCAAGAAGCCGCGCTTTGGACGGGGGAACTGCGGCCCCACCGATTCGTAGTAGGAATTGAAGAGGTCCGCGTAGCCGGCGTGAAGCGGTGAGTAAGTACCCGGTGAATGAGGCCCTAAAACGAACTGCTCAAAGAACCAACTCGTGTGGGCCAGATGCCACTTGGTTGGACTGACGTCGGGCATGGTCTGCACGACGCAGTCCTCGGCAGACAATGGAGCGGCTAAAGCTGCGGATGCACTGCGCACAGCAAGAAAATCCAAGCCGAGCCTTTGCCGTGCGATGGCCGAGGTCTGGACGATCGAAGATGCTTCCGTATTCATGGATTCCAGTGTATTCGGTGCCAAGTGAGACCTAAGGCGGCACGAGGCTCTGAATCACGGGCCAGAGTCTAGCATCTGACTCAAAGCACTTCCACGTTGCGGACGTTGCAACGGTGAATGGAGACAGCTCCGCCCAGGGTGGTCTCCCGATCGCAGGGGCCGGCTCTCCGCGGCCCACGGTCCGAAGGGGGAGCCCACTTTGGTAAAAGCCCCAGGCCGAACCCATCACATATAGACTTGTAGGGTCGGGTTCCTTAAGAAAGACCGCTGCGGACGGGGATTTCCGATGAGACAGAGCACGCGGAAGTGTGTTAGAATGTGTACCTGAAGTGGGGGCGCACTGGTTTCGACTGGTCTAGCGCTGCTATGGATTGCGTGTCGGGGGTCCCAGAGTCCCCGTAAAATCCTTCCGGGAAAAGGTACTTATGTGCCGATAACTATTCTCTCGCAGCTTAATTAAGCTGCCGTCTCCCGCGGGATTGTCCGCGGCCTGCGGGCGACGACATTAGCGGACTGGTCATGGCTGCCCTCGCCCTGGGGGAGGTCGACGAGATAGTACAGGGCTTATCCAAGGGTAGCGGGCTCAAGCGCGACCGGCGGACGAGAATTAAATCAGGAGCTATGCACGTAGACGTCTGTAAGCGGTTCGGGCTGGGACGCGGGTTCGATTCCCGCCGCCTCCACCATCTCTCTCAGCTCCCACGGGGGGCTGGATCCTTCTAGAACCCAACAACGGCTTGGGCTCGAAGCGCCCCAGTTGCGATCCCCAGGGGTCTGCTTTGGATCTGTGCGATGACCCGCACAGCCGGAAAGTCGGCCCCGGCAGCTCGTAACTTCGCGTTGTACTGGCTAACAGGTTGACCCCTTGGACAGGTCCGTAGGGGATCCCCTGCTCATACGCCGCAGGACTGCCGCCCAGCGGTATTGGGGTGAGAACGGCCTTGGCCTCCAGGTCCGTTATTCCCTAGAGAGGAGTCCTGTAGGAGGTCCCCTGGCCTTCCCATCGTCCCCGATCCAAAACGGATTCCGCCATTTAATAGACAGGTGCCCCCTGCCGTTAGGCCCCTTCAAACGGTTAGACTTCGGGCGTCCATGAACGCATCCTCTATTAAGCGCCTCGCGGCCATCCTCCTCCCTCTTGTTTTTTTCGCGTCCTGCCAGATTCCTCGAGCGAATCTTGCGAACCTGCACGAGGTCCATACGCCCTCGGGGCAGATCAGCTATCGCGGGCGCGTGCAGAACGACATGGAATACGCCCTGACTCGGGCCTTCCAGAGCGGCTCGATTCGAATCGAAGGATTCGCCGATCTCGGCGGTGAGGATAAGGCGATTGAAGATCCCCTTCTAGTTTGCCTTGAAAACCAGCTGGCCCTTTCGGATGCGGATTCGAGCAATCGCCTCAATGCAGGCCTGCAAGTCGAGGCGTTTGGCTGGCTCGCAGTGGACGACCAATACGCACTCGGCAGAGAGCGCGCCATGCTGGAGCTTGGGAAACACGCCAAGCGCCTAGGCGTCACGGGACCGGGTAGGCCGATTCAAAATGCCGCGACCGCCGAAGACCTCTCGCCTCTGCTTGCAAGCCTGGCGAAAGCTGGTTTGGGCGCACTTCCCACAGCGGTCGTCTCCCTGGATACGGAGCTCTATGGGGGGGGATCTCCCGACACTCTTGGCGAGGCGATTACGAGTCTTCTCGGTCTCAACCTGGACCGAGACGGCGCTTTGCGAGTGCTTGCGGTTTGCGACGTACTGCGCGAGCGCAGCGATAAATTAGAAAATGCAGACGTCGCGACACTTGCTCGACTCGACGATCTCCAGCAGGCCATGCAGATAGCCATTATCGAGCAAGCCTTCCTTGCGGGCATGTCCGACTCTTCGGCCCGCGTTCGCATAGCCACCCTGCATGGACTTGTAAATTTGCAAGGCGGACCACCGGACGGAACCCTCCTTGTCTTTGCAACGGATCCGGATCAAGACGTAGTCGCAGCGGCCATGACATGGGTCACGAACAACGGGATTCCCTTTCCCACGGAGGGCCTAACCGAAGCGGATTTAGCGCTGTACAAGTCCGAGTGGATTCGCTTCCTGGTGGGACAATGCCAAAGTCCCAACGGCGTCATCTCGATGAAAACATGTGAGGCGCTTGGCACGGTCAGCGAGGCGAGCTTTCGTTCCCTCCGACCCGAGGACTGGACGGTCTGGTGGCGTGAAGCACACGAGAATGAAAGGATGCCCCAACCGGCGACCCGCACGGCCGCCTCGCTAGACTCCTGACACGTTCGCGCTATGGCCTCTGAAAAGAAATCAAAGTCCTTGCTGGGACGACTCGTCAAGTTAGCGCTTGCCGTTGCGATCATCACATTTGTCATTCGGCTCCTGCCATGGACCGACACGGTCAGCTGGACAGGTGCTGAAGGCAAAGAGTTCACGGTAGCTGGCAAGCTAGATGGAGACTGGAACTCGGACTCGATCGCGTTTGTCATCGAGCCCAAAGCGAGTGCTCTCTCGGCTGGATTTCCAGCCTGGGTTAGGGCTGCGAGCGCTGGCGAAGAGAAGCTTGAGCTAACACGTGAAGGCGGGATCGTGAATGTGGCATCGGGGGCTTCCGACCCCATCGCTCAAGTCACCGAGACAACGTGGGATCCGGGGATGTTCACGGTGTTTAGCTCCGCCGATCCAAAGTACATCGCAATGGCGATGGGACTCTTCTTCCTGGCGTTACTCTTTGCCGTCACGCGCTGGTGGAGGTTACTCCGCGTCGTTGGCTGTGAGACCACTTGGTTCAACGTGATGCGACTCACCTACCTCGGGTTGTTCTTCAATCTGGTCATGCCGGGCCTGACCGGTGGAGACGTCGCCAAAGCGATTATTGTCGTCCGTGAACACCCCGAGCGTCGTGGCCAGGCTCTGATGAGCGTTATTGTAGATCGCGTTATCGGACTGATGACACTCGCCACTTTGGCACTGGTTGTAGTCTTGATTGTCGGTGGCTCCTTTGCCCCGTTGCAACTTCCCCTTATAGGCTTTGCGGCCGCGGGTTTTGGAGGCTCAATCGTCTACTTCAATCAGACGGTTCGACGCGCTGTTCGTTTTGACAAATGGATAGCCAAGCTGCCCCTTGGGGACAAGCTCAAAACTCTCGATGAAGCAGCCCATGTCTTCTTCTCTCACCCCGTCGAGCTCGGCATTGCCATGCTGCTCTCCTTGGGCAACCACGCCGGCGCAATCTTGGCCGTTTGGGCCTTGGGACTCTCCTTCGGTGTGCCCGCTGTAGAAGTCAACGCCCTGGACTACTTCGCCATCGTTCCGATCGCAAACATCATCAGCTCCATCCCTGTTCTTCCCGGCGGTTGGGGTTTTGGCGAGCTCGCCTATCTCAAATTGTTCGAACTAATTGGGGCCTCTGGGGCACAGGGGACCGCCGTAAGTATCACTTTCCGTCTCTGTCAGCTTCTCCTGAGCCTGATGGGCGGACTATTCCTGCTTGCGCCCGGTGCGCAGGTTAAGCTTGATGACCTCGAAGCCGAAATCGCCGAAGCCGAAAAGGTTGGCGCTTAGGTTTTTCTCCTCCCGATTCTCTCCCAATATCAAATATGTCCCTCCTCGTCATCGGAACTTTGGCGCTCGATAAAATCGAGACGCCCTACGACTCCCGCGATGAAGCACTTGGTGGCTCCGCCACTTACTTCGCCTACGCCTCCGCCAAATTCAATCCCGTCAGCTTAGTCGGTGTCGTCGGCACGGATTTCCCAGCCTGTGAGCTTGAAGCTCTACAAGCTCACGGCGTCGACATAAGTGGTGTCGAAGTCGCTGTTGGCGACACGTTCCGTTGGGCCGGTCGCTACGAGGCGAACTGGAACACGCGCCACACCCTCGACACACAGCTCGGGGTCTTCGAGCACTGGGAACCCAAAGTCTTGGGGGACTTGCAAGACGCCAAGTACGTCTTCTTGGCGAACGCCGCCCCCTCGGTCCAAGCCAAAGCTCTCGACCAGTGCAAAGGCGCCGAGTTCGTGATGCTCGACACCATGAACCTCTGGATCGACATTGCTAAGGACGACCTAATCGCCGTGCTAAAGCGTGTCAACGGAGTTGTGCTCAACGACGAAGAGGCAACCATGCTCACGGGTGAGAGCAACCTCTTTAAGGCTGCGAAAGCGGTCCTAGAGCTCGGCCCCGACTTTGTCGTCTTGAAAAAAGGCGAGCACGGTGCCTTCCTTATTGGAAAGGACGTCCACTTCAGTCTTCCCGCTTACCCCGTGGAGAATGTCGTTGACCCCACAGGCGCAGGCGACTCCTTCGCCGGAGGGTTTATGGGATACGTAGCCTCGTGCCAGAATACACAGCCCTCCACCCTGCGGCGTGCGATGCTTTACGGCACAGTAACCGCCTCGTTCTGCGTCGAGGGATTCAGCATGGAAGTGCTATCCAAAAAGAGCCGTGGACTCGTGGAAGAGCGATTCAACGAGCTCCTAGAGATCACTACGATCTAGCTCCGCCCAAGTTCGAATATGCGCAAGGCTTTCGGGTGGTTTCCATCCGAGGGCCTTGCGCTTTTTTTATGTACGATGCGAGCGGACACAACCCCAAACGCCTCCCTCTAAAGATGAACCACCACTTACTTTTACTAACTGCGCTCGCTCTCTCGTTGACGTCCTGTCTGAGCACCCGCGAGCAGCCCTCTGGTGCAACTTCAATCTTGCCACCCGCAACACTAGACGGTTGGGTGGGGGGGACGACCTTGGACCCTGCGATTCTTAGCGAGGGGAGTGCAGCGGAGCGCGCGTCAAAGGTCGAGGCTTGGACAAAAGGTGCACTAGAGCATTGGCACCTAGAAGGGGCCGAGCTTGTAAGCGATGGGCTGGGACCTCACCTGGTAACAGCTGCTGATTATGGTGACTTTGAACTTTGGCTCGACTGGAAGTTACTGGCCGACGGCGATAGTGGGATTTACCTGCGTGGCTATCCCCAAGTTCAGCTCTGGGACCCGACGAATGAGAAGGAGTGGGGGAACGGAAGCGATAAGGGCTCAGGCGCACTCTGGAACAACCAAAAGGCCGGTCGGTTTCCGCTGGTACTTGCGGATAACCCCACCGGCGAATGGAACCAGATGTACATGAGAATCGTGGGTGACGTTGTCACGGTAAAACTCAATGGGCACCTAGTCGTCGATCGGGTCGTCTTGGAAAACTACTTTCATCGCGACCTCCCCATCCAGCCCCGTGGCCCTATTCACCTGCAGACACACGGCTCGGAGACCCGCTTTCGGAACCTGTATGTGAGAGAGCTCTAAGGCGCCGGAAACTCCAGCTTTTTGAGGGTTATCAGCTAAATCACGGTCCATCTTTCGACAAAAACCGGAGCGGATGTCACCAAGCCACTTGGGAAACGTCATCAAGGCGAAGGAAGTTTTGCGAATTAACTTCCACCACCATTGCCGAGTAGCTAATCTCGGCTAACCCTAAACGATCCCTAACAGGATCTTTCCCGCTGCTAGCGACCCACCGTCAAGTTATGAGCCAAGCCAAAGCTAAGAAGAACGTCACTTCGATCAACAATAAAGAGAAGGCACTTTCAGGTGCTCTTGCGGATATCGAGAAGAGCTACGGCACGGGCGCGATCATGCGCCTCGGTGGCGAAAACGCAATCATCAAGGAAATCACGGGGGTTTCTACGGGCTCCATCTCCCTAGATATGGCGCTTGGTGGCAAGGGAATGCCCCATGGCCGCATTTGCGAGATTTACGGCCCGGAAAGCTCCGGCAAGACCACGCTTACGCTGCATATGATCGCGGAGGCCCAAAAGACTGGCGGTATCTGCGCATTCATTGATGCGGAGCACGCCCTCGACCCCTCCTACGCTCGCAAGTTGGGCATCAACCTCGACGACCTCTTGGTTAGCCAACCGGACTGCGGTGAGCAAGCCCTTGAAATCGTGGAAACGCTGGTGCGCTCGGATGCCATCGACGTCATCGTGATTGACTCAGTCGCCGCCTTGGTGCCTCGCGCAGAGATCAATGGCGAGATGGGGGACAGCTTTGTCGGACTACACGCCCGACTCATGAGCCAAGCCATGCGCAAGCTCACTGCGGCCATTGCGCGCTCATCAACCATGGTGATTTTCATCAACCAGATTCGTGAGAAGATCGGCGTCATGTTTGGAAGTCCGGAGACCACAACGGGCGGGCGCGCATTGAAGTTTTACGCATCGGTTCGCCTTGATATTCGCCGTATCGGGCAGATCAAAGAGGGGGACATCGTTGTGGGTAACCGCACCAAAGTCACCGTGGTCAAGAACAAGATCGCTCCGCCCTTCCGGAAGGTCGAGTTCGACATCATTTTTGACCAGGGAATTAGCTTCGAAGGAGACCTGCTTGATCTGGGCTTGGTCGAAGGTTTCGTCAAGCGCTCAGGTACATGGTTCTCACTACTCTTGCCAGGAATGGAAGAAATTCGTTTGGGCCAAGGTCGCGAAAAGGCGCGCATCTTCCTCAAGGACAACCCCGATCTGGCCAAAGAACTTGAGGTCGTCGTCCGCAAGGCTATGACTCCCAAAGCGCCAGAGGCAGACAATCTCTTAGCCGCAGCCACGGAAAACAAGGCCGAGTCCAAAGCGGCCCCAAAGACGGCGTAAAGGTAATCAAGAGCTAGCGAGTCCTCCCCCCAGCAGTCGGTCCAATGTTGGGATAAAACCGCCGGCCATGGTCGCCGCTCCGATTCTAGTCAAGACGGCGCCTCACCTCTATGCTCACTGAAAAGGGCACCTGGAAAAGCAAATGTTGCTTTCCCAGGTGCCCTTTTCGACTTTTCGAAACAGTGTCCCCCCAAATCTGCGGGCTGGGGTTGCTCCCGGGGTCAGGGCGGTCTTTAATGCCGCCACCCTTCTCTTCCAATTCTGAAACTACTGGCCCATTCCAATGAGCTCTTCCCCAAAAACATGGACTGCCGCTGGCATCCGTACCGCCTATCTCGAGTTCTTCGAGGAACGAGGCCATCGCATTGTCCCTTCGAGCGGATCGTTTCCCCTCGATGATCCGACTCTGCTATTCACGAACGCGGGGATGAACCAGTTTAAGGACATGTTCCTTGGGACAGGGACCCGCGACTACACCCGCGCAGTGGACACACAGAAGTGCATTCGCGTCTCTGGAAAGCACAACGACCTGGAAGAGGTTGGAGTCGATGGATACCACCACACCTTCTTCGAGATGCTCGGAAACTGGTCCTTTGGCGACTACTTCAAGGAAGAGGCCATCGTCTGGGCTTGGCAGTTGTTAACGGAAGTCTTCGGCCTGCCGAAGGAGCGCCTATGGGTCACGGTCTTCGGTGGAGATGTCCAAGACGGTTTGGGCCCTGACGAAGAAGCCGAAGAAATATGGAAGTCCAAGACCGACGTCCTACCGACGCACGTTTTACGTCTTGGCAAGTCCGAGAACTTCTGGGAGATGGGGGGCACGGGTCCTTGTGGACCGTGCACGGAGATCCACATCGACAAAGGTGGCCCCGAAACCGATCCCGAAGATGGAGCATCTCTTGAGTTTGGCATTCCCGCAGACAACGAGCGCTACATGGAGCTGTGGAACCTCGTGTTCATGCAGTTCATGCGTGTGGACGACGGCAGTCTCAAAGAGCTCCCGAATAAGCACGTGGACACGGGCCTCGGACTTGAGCGGATTGTGGCCACCCTGCAAGGAGTTGACTCCAACTACCACACGGACCTCTTCCTACCGATTATCGAAGCCATCGAAATCGAGACGGGCAAGGTTTACGAGCGGAGCGAGTCGTCCACGGATGTCGCCTTTCGAGTTTGCTCGGACCACATGCGCGCCTTGACGGCGGCCCTCTCCGATGGCGTCTCGCCAAGTAACACGGGGCGTGGTTATGTCATGCGACGCTTGATTCGTCGTGCCGCTCGTTTTGGGACGCAAGAGCTGGGAATGGAAAAGCCCTGGCTCTACAGACTTGTACCCGCCGTTGCCCACGTGCTGGGGGAGTCTTTCCCCGAGATGCGCGAGCGCCTTGAGCATGTGCAGTTGATCATCAAAGACGAGGAGCAGTCGTTTGGGCGCACACTCAACCGAGGCATCTCCCTCTTCGAACAGCTCGCCGGCAATATCGAAACAAGTGGGGCCACGGTGCTCCCTGGGGACCAGGCCTTCGAGCTCTATGCAACAAGTGGATTCCCGCAAGACCTCGTAGAGCAGATGGCTCGCGAGCGAGGGTTGACCGTTGATTTACCCGGCTGGGATCAAGCAGAGGCCAAGCACAAAAACGCCTCCAAAAGCGAAGGCCGATTTAAGCAGCTGCTCTCCGCAGAAGAGCTCGAGAACATCAACAGCGAGACGGTGTCAACCTATCACGCGGATGGTGCCGCCGCACTCGTGTCTGCGGGTGCCAAAGTGCTCTTCAGTACAGAACGCGAACCCGGTCAGCTCACGCTTGTTCTAGACACGTCTCCGTTTTACGCGGAGAGTGGTGGACAGGCCGGTGACTCCGGCACGATTGTGAGTTCGGACGGCACGTTCGAAATGCAAGTCACCAACACCAAAAAGGTGGCAGGTGTCGTTGTTCACATGGGCCCAAGGACCAAGGGGCAGTCCCCAGCAAACGGTACAACTGTCACCGCTTCCGTTGATGGTTCGGCCCGTGGGCTGACTGCTAAAAATCACTCGGCAACTCACCTCCTCGGCCAAGCCCTGCGCGAAGTCCTTGGCGACCACGTTGCCCAGCAAGGTTCCGAGGTCGACCCCAATCGATTGCGCTTTGACTTCTCGAACCCCAAAGGGCTCACTCCTGAAGAAGTCGACGCGGTCGAGGCCATCGTCAACCGAGAGATCGCAAAAAACAGTACCGTTGAAATCTCCGAAGAGAACCTGGATGACGCGCGAGCACGCGGAGTCGTGGCGGCCTTTGGCGAGAAATATGGAGAGCGCGTCCGCGTGGTGGACATGGGAGCCTGGTCTACCGAGCTCTGCGGAGGCACACACGTCCCTCGAACCGGAGACATTGGCGCTTTTACCATATCGATTGAGCGTGCCATCAGCGCTGGCGTACGCCGTATCGAAGGATTGACTGGTCCGGCCGCCATCGCGGAGTTCCAGGGCCAGCGAAGGACGTTGCGAAGCGCCTCGTTGTCCCTCAAGACAAGTCCTGGCGAGCTCCAAGGCCGTATCGAACAGCTGCAAAAACAACTCAAGGAAGCCAACAAGGCCAAGGCCACCTCGAAAGGTACAGATGCCGCCACCGCACTGGATGCTCTAAAGGCCAGGACGACTATTAAAGGTGATGTCACGTGGATTATTGCCGATCTTCCGGAATCAGACGGCAGTGGTGTTGGCGAAATTGCTGAGGCAGCCAAAGCGCTCTCCAAGGACCTAGTTTTGATCCTCTTTGGCCGCGATGGCGGACAGATCCCCTTCATTGTGATTAGCCAAGGGAAGCCCCTGGAAGATGGCCTCAAGGCGGGGAATCTCGCAAAAATAATCGCGGGACACCTTGGTGGCGGCGGCGGTGGTCGCCCCGGTCAGGCACAAGGTAGAGGACTAAATCAAGGCGGAATTGAGGCCGCGATGGCCGAGTTGGAGGCCATTTAGTCACATTCCTTAGTATTCCCAAGACAACATAGACTTCATCCGCATTGACAGGGGCCGCATGTGACACTAGCATGCTTCGCTTCAATGCAGCTTTGAGGCGCCTTTAGGGGGCCCTCTCTCTCATCTAATACGACCTGCGAAGCGCCGCCCGGCGCCACGCCCAAATACATTCACTGCTATGGCACACCCCAAGCGCCGCATCTCTTCACACCGCCAAGGTATCCGTCGGTCCCAGATTCACCTGAAGGCCGTCACGCCCAACCATTGCGCACGTTGCGGTTCTCCGACGCGCTCGCACCGCGTTTGCGAAAACTGTGGCTTCTACGGTTTTGACAAAGGCAACGACAAGCGCGGCACAGAAGTGTTTGCGCGCGAAGAGTTTTAGTCTAATCGGCCTCGAGTCGCGCCTCTGTCTCTGAGTATCCCTAGTGAATAGCTCAAGAGATCGAGGCGCGACTCCCAATTCCATAACTAGGACGGCCGCCGCGCGCGGCCCAATGTAATTATGCCCCAAAGCCGTATTGCACTGGACGTGATGGGGGGTGATAACGCCCCCAGCGCGCTCCTCGAAGGAGCCCTTCTTGCCACTAAGCGAGAGCTAGATCCGATTGCACCTGAAGGCATCCTTCTGGTGGGCGACGAGGCCGCAATCGAAGCGTGGTTTGCCGACCATGGCGGCAATCCTGGCTTTCCGATCCAACATGCCTCGGAAGTTATCGAAATGCACGAGAGCCCGGCAAAAGCTTTGCGGGCGAAGCGCGACTCCTCCATTGGCGGATGCGTAAAAGCGATCCGCAAAGGCGAAGCTGGTGCCTTGGTCTGCATGGGAAACACGGGGGCCTGCGTGGGCGCGTCGACTCTTGGTCTCGGCACACTTGAAGGCGTGAGGCGGCCCGGGATAGCGATCACCTTACGCATGACGGGCCATCCCGTCACGATGCTGGATATGGGCGCTAATGTCGCCAGCAAGCCAGAGCACCTACTTCAATATGGTGTCATGGGCACCATATTCATGCGCGACATGCTTGGCATCGACGAGGCCCGCGTTGGCCTCTTGAATATCGGTGAAGAGCCCAGTAAAGGAACCGACCTTTGCCGAGAGACCCATGAGCTGCTGACGAACTCCCGTCTCAACTTCGTCGGAAACGTCGAGGGCCCCGACATCTTTCAAGGCGCTGCCGATGTTGTCGTTACCGACGGTTATACCGGCAACATCACTCTCAAGCTCATGGAGGGCCTCTCAGGATACCTCATGAAGCTGGTTGTGAAGGAAGTCCAAGCACACGGTGCCGACTGGACCGGTGACGTGATCAGCGCCCTGCAGCGGAACACCGACTACGCCGAATACGGTGGTGCACTTCTTTTGGGCGTCAATGGCACGGTCGTCATTGGCCATGGTCGCTCTGACGGCACAGCCGTCTCCAATGCCATTGCCTTGGCTTCCCGCGCTCTTGCGGCAAATGTCAACTCTCACATCGTTGAGGGTTGTGCCTCCTTTGCCTTAGATCAAGAAGTCGAAGGCTAGCGACAACGCCTTATGGGGGCGGGACTTGTCCCAATCTCGGCAAGTCGAATACACCTGTTTTTGAACAAGCTTCTAAGCAGTCGTGAACATCGGTCCTTTTCCCGCTAGGGTTTAAGGCTCTACTCCGCCCCTCTCCGAAGTGCGCAGCCAGCTGCGCGCTTCTCCCCAAGCCCACTTCACCCTCTCATGGCTTCACGCATTCGCGTCGGCATCGCCGGAACCGGTTCGTACGTTCCTGAACGGATCGTGCCCAACAAATGGTTCGAAGAGTTCCTCGACACCGACGACGAGTGGATCGTTCAGCGCACTGGGATTCGCGAGCGGCGCTTTGCCGCTGATGACGAGGCGACTTCCGACCTCTGCGTCCATGCGGCAGAAGAGGCAATGCGCAACGCCGGCATTACCGCCGACGAGCTCGATCTAGTCATCGTGGGGACCATCACTCCTGACTATCAGCTGCCCGCGTGCGCTGTTCTCGTCCAGGATCGCCTGGGCGCAAAGAACGCCGGCGCATTTGATGTCGTCGCGGCCTGTTCGGGTTTCTTGACTGCACTCCACACCGGTGAGGCATTCATCGCAGCGGGGCGCGCGCGTCGAGTCCTTGTCATTGGTGCCGAAACCCTCTCTCGCTTTCTGAACTTTGAAGATCGCGGCTCTGCGATCATCTTCGGAGACGGAGCCGGAGCAGCCATCTTGATGCCACATGGCGAATGTGGTCAGGGTGAGATCCTGCGAACAACGCTCGGCGCAGATGGCTCTGGGTATGAGTTCATTCATATGCCTGGTGGGGGTGTCGTCAACCCGGCGACGACGGAGACCGTCGAAGCCAAGATGCACAAGATTCAACTGAAGGGCCGCGAGACGTTCCGCTTTGCAGTCACCAAGATGAGCGGCTTGATTCAGGAATATTTGGCCGACTACTCCGAGGAAGAGCTCGGCGTCATCGTCCCACACCAGGTCAACCGACGCATTATCGATGCGGCCCTCGATCGCCTTAAAATGTCCGATGAAAAGGTCATGGTGAATATCCAGAAGTACGGAAACACTTCCGCTGCAAGTGTCCCCGTCGCCTTGCACGAGGCCGTCATGACGGATCGCTGTATCCCCGGCAAGCTCGTCGTACTTGTGGCATTTGGCGCTGGCCTAACTTGGGGCGCGACCCTAATCCGCTGGTAAGCTAGCGCCTCTCTATTCGAATCAACTGCAAGACTTCGGCTCTCCGCGCCCGAAGCCTGCGCTCAATCTATTGCTATGAACGAAGCCATCATATTCCCCGGGCAAGGCGCTCAGTTCGAAGGCATGGGCCGCGACTGGTGCGAGGCATTCCCGATCGCCAGAGAGACCTTTGCTGAAGCCAGTGAACTACTGGGGTTCTCTCTTGAGAAAGCCTGCTGGGAAAGTGGAGACGACGTCAACCGGACCGACATCGCACAACCCGGGATTCTTGTTACCAGTGTCGCCGCGATCCGCGTCCTCGAAAAAGAAGAGGGTCTCGATCGATCGAACGCCTCGATGACAGCTGGCCTCTCCCTGGGGGAGTACACAGCTCTTTGGTGCGCCGGTTCCCTGTCCTTTGCAGATGCTGTAAGGCTTGTGCGCTTGCGAGGTCAGGCGATGCAGGACGCTGCTGTAAAGATCCCGAGTGGGATGCTTAGCTTGATGGGGGGCGACGAGAATCAGGCAAAAGCACTTGCCGAGATCGGCTCGAAACACGGCATTTGTGCCGTTGCCAACCTGAACGCTCCCGGCCAGGTCATCCTGTCCGGTGAGCACGATGCCCTTGCAGCCGCAGCTGCGGCCGCGCCGGGGGTGGGGGTCCGCCGCACGCGGGCTTTGGTTGTCGCGGGCGGTTTTCACTCCGAGTGTATGAGGCCCGCAGCAGAGCGACTCGCCGCAGCTTTGGACGAAGTTGAGTTCAGAACTCCCAAAATTCCGTTTGTCGCCAATGTGACTGGAAAACCGTCTTCGGACCCTGCGCAAATCCAAAAAGACCTCGCCGAGCAGGTCTGCTCTTCCGTTCGCTGGGAAGACTCCATGCGCTGGGCCCTCAGCCAAGGCATTAAAAACTACCTAGAACCCGCTCCAGGAGCTGTTCTGTCGGGAATCATGCGAAAAATAGACCCAGATGCGGTCGTGAGATCCGCCGCAAATGCCAGCCTATTCTCAGGCGAAGAGGCCAACGGAACGCAAGAGTAAATACGAGGTTTCTGACGCACCACTTTCTGGAACACAAGTCTCGAATGCGGCGTTGCCGCGACTCGGACTCAACGGTATAGTCTGCGCCGCGGGCAGGTTGCTCTTGAACTCCCATATGAGTTCATCCCAAAAGGCAACCCTCAGCCCTGAGCATTCCCGGCCAAGCACGATTTTCAAAATTGACTGACACCAAGACTTCTCCCGACTTCGGCAAGCGCTTCCTCGAAGGCCAGGTGGCTCTCGTCACCGGCGCCTCTCGTGGTATCGGTCGTGCGATCGCAATCTCACTCGCCGCCCGTGGCGCGAGCGTTGCGTGCATTGCCACAAGCGCAGCCAATGCCGAGTCCACTGCAGAAGCATGCCGCGCACTTGGGGTCAAGGCTGTTGCATACGGAGTGGATGTAAGTGACACCGCCGCCGCCGCTGCGAATGTCAAGAGCGTGATGGATGACTTGGGTGGCCTCAACATCCTTGTCAACAATGCAGGAATCACAAAAGATCAAATCCTGATGCGCATGTCGGAGGACGATTTCGACAGCGTGATCAACGTGAACCTGAAGGGCACCTGGAACTTCGTCAAAGCAGCAACGCGCCCTCTGATGAAATGCGCCGGTCGCATCATCAACATCTCTAGTGTTGTCGGTGTCACTGGCAATGCAGGCCAAGTCAATTACGCAGCGAGCAAAGCGGGCGTCCTTGGTTTGACTCGCTCGGTGGCAAAGGAGCTCGCAGGCCGCAAGGTCACCTGCAATGCCATCGCACCCGGTTTCATCGAGACCGACATGACTGCGGCGATTGACGAAGTCGCCGCAGCAAAACTCACCGATTCCATCCCTTTAGGACGGATCGGTTCGGCCGAGGAGATCGCCGCTACGGTTGATTTCCTCGTTGGCCCCGCCGGGGCTTACATCACTGGCCAGACCATCCTTGTCGATGGCGGACTCTCTCTCTAGATTCGCCTTCCCCCTACCACTTGGCCCGCAGGGGCCCACCCTAGTTATGAGCGAAACTCAAACTATCGAACAACGTGTCATCAAGCTTGTCTGCAACAACATGAAGGCAAAGCAAGAGAACGTCACGATGGAAACTTCCTTCGTCAACGACCTCGGCGCTGACTCTCTTGACACCGTTGAACTCGTCATGGAACTCGAAGAAGAGTTCGGCCTCACCATTCCTGACGAAGATGCAGCCAACATCACTACAGTTGGCAACGCTGTCGATTACGTCAAAGC
>CALBMX010000116.1 GCA_937896235.1 uncultured bacterium | reverse complement strand
CCTCCTAGCCTCAAGCTAAGGATATTGGTTGGAGGTGAAGCTACGGGGATCGCCTCGCCCAAACTTTTAGATTCGTGTGAGGCTCGCCGTAGTTTTCCTACTTGCCCTAGGGATTGAGCTCGGCACACCAAGCATGAGCTCCAGAAACGGGGACTTCCTGTTATGGTCGCGCGCTTCATGAAGATCGAACTAGAAAATCACGGCTTTGGTAATGGCGATGCCTCGTTCCAAGCGGCTGGTGGCGTCGAAGGCGTCGCGAACCTCGTGGCCCGCTTTTACAGCGTCATGGATACGTCCCCGGAAGCTGCGCATATTCGCTCGATGCATCCCGCCGACCTTGTAGAGGCGGCCGATAAGCTCGCACTCTTTTTGTGCGGTTGGCTCGGTGGTCCCCAGCTGTTTGGGCCCAAGTATGGATCGATCAGTATCCCAGGAGTGCACCGCCACCTCGTGATTCACGAGGAGGAGCGCGATGCCTGGCTTTTCTGCATGAACCGGGCGCTGGAGGGCATTGCCTACACGGATGAGTTCAAGGCCTATCTGATGAGGGCGCTTGCCGTTCCCGCCGAGCGTGTTCGCGTTACAGCGCGCGACTAGAGTCGCACTGCGAAGCCGTTGCTATAGCAGGTGCCTCTAACCTACTAGAGATCAGAGGCACCCACGCCAAACCCGCGAAGTTGTCTCGCCTATTCCTTTGGCGCAAGAGGCGGCAGTGACCTCGTTTCCTGGCTCGCCGATGGAAATGACAACGGTGTTTGGGCTGGACCAAGACCAACTGGTATTGACCCACTATTGCGCGGTTGGCAACGCGCCTCGCATGCGTGCCGCAGCTAGTGCTGATGGCGGTGACGTACTTTTCGAGTGCACCGGAGTGGGCAACGCCTCATCGCACGACGACCAGCACATGCACGAGGCGCACTTCACCTTCGAGGGTGATGGCAAACTGCACAGTGTGTGGACGATGTTTGGCGAGGGCCAACTCGGAGAGGTCCACGAGTTTGACCTCGTACTCGGCCCATCCTGAGTTCATCCGGTGAAGCGCGCCAGGCGAAGAAAACGGCGCACCTCCGGAGTCGAAGACCTCTACCTCCTGGGCAAACCGATCGCATGGCAGCTCCCGATCGTCGCCTGCCAATTTGGGGTGAGGGGAGGACCAGCGTAGAACTTCAAAATCAGAGTCACTCGACCCGGATGGTCCACATCGCCCTACGGCAAGGGGCTTCCCGCGTCGTCTGTGTCAGCAGCTAGGAGCAACGGTTCTGCTGCTGCTAGCTCGCAAACATCGGGGGAGGGTGACCACGTCGGGAGTACCATCAACTCCAGCTGACAAGATCGAAACGCTTGTCTGACCGAAGAGACGCGAACGCCTCGAGCCCTTTGCTCTTCCTTCCAAACTTGGTGTTCAGAACAACGTGACACTCCCCCGTGTTTGGATGGCAAGTCACGACTTGATTGTTCACACCAACCCTTCCAGCACGGAGCATGGCGAGCACCTCATTGAGTAGCTCAAGGTCGCCGCTCCACCCGAGCTCAAGAGAGCCGAAACGATCCGAGCTCAAGGGAATGAGGTGTAATAAAAACAAGGTGATGAGTACGAGAATCGTCAAGCATCCGGCGATGACGTACTCGCCTAACCCGACGGTCACGCCTATCGCAGAGACCACCCAAATCGATGCTGCCGTTGTGAGGCCACGCACGAAATCAGCGCTCTTCACGATCGTCCCGGCACCAAGGAAACCGATACCGGTAATGACCCCGGCGGCGGCGCGTGCTGGATCGATGCGAATGGCGGGATTGCCCTCGATGCTAGCGACCAAAGAGAGTTTTTGGAAAACAACGATGACGGCGGCGGAACCCAAGCAGACCAAGATGTTTGTACGCAGGCCGGCAGCGCGACCACGGGACTGTCTCTCAAGCCCAACAAGGCCTCCAAACAACATCGCCACCAAAAGGCGAAACATGTACCTAGAGTCCGACTGAAGTGCGGCTGTGACGTTTTCGAGTATCTGTTGAAATTCCAAGTGATCCATCTAGGGCAGGGGCGCGGTGGGACAAACCCAGTGCGGGTGGCTTACCGAGTTCCCTATATTAAAGGACACGATGCATGCCGTTTCTACCTTTTTGCGAGTGGACCTGAAGAACGGTGAGATTAGCTCGCGCCGCTGGCCTTGCAGTTCGGACAGTTTCCATCCGCTGAGTGTTGCTAGGCCTCGGGCTCCCCGGATCGTCACCCCGGTAGGGTTTCTACTCGACGTCAATCCTCACGATTCCGTGATCTTCATCACTTGCCTCAAGCAAGATCTCGCGGCGTGTGACGACCTCGTCCTCTGATCCCCACTTCTGGTAAACCGTTGCCAACACCTTGGTTCGAACCGCTGTCTTATTCGGGTCCCCGCTGAAGAAGTGCACGTAGACCGAAAAAGCACCCGGAGTGGCATTTGGAAGAACATACAGTTCGGGCCCATATCCCTGGGTGACGTCGCGAGACAAATGACCACCCAAAGTGGTGTCTTGGAAGCCGTAGTAGCAGTGCTCACCACTCGGCTCTATAACGTGCAGGTCGATATCGGTAACGTCCGTGTTCCATTGAATCGCCACGGCGAGATCCGCCTCGCCGTACCCGACCAGCTCTACGATTGCAGCCATCTGTTGCACGGCCCAAGTAGCCATCTCGGCTTGCAGTTCTCCTCGCTCCAACTTACGCATGAAGTGCAGGGCGTCAAAGGCAGCGATCTGTTGAAAGTCGCCGAAGCGTCCATCCCAGCGGCCTTCCAGCGCGATCGTGTACCAAACTAGCGCCAAGTCTGCTTGGCCTAATTCCTCGGCGCAACGGGCCAGTGAGAGATAGGATTGTGGTTCAAATGGTCTTGCCTCGGCGACCCGTAAATAGAGATGGTAGGCGTGCCCGAAGAGGCCCCACTGCATCATGGTCTGCGCAACGTCTCGAGCAAAAACACCATCGCCAGGATTCAGCTCGACCAAGCAAGATAGCAAACGGACGGCATCGCCAAGATCGGCTTCTAGCAGGCGCCGCGAAGCCTCCTCTTGAATGCGTGCGTAGCTCGGCTCTCCCCCGAGGAGCGCCTCGGTAACAGCTTGAGGCACAAGAGAACGCTGCAAGCTGCGGTTCGAAAGGGCCTCGGGTCGAACTTGTAGAGCCGACTTCGGAAGGCGACTCAACCCGAGAACAAACTCGGGATCGAGCAGCAGCGTGAGCTGAGGGTCTCCCATCCCACCGCTGAGTTTCTGCTCAGCTCGGTCGTCCCTCCAAGCGGGAGCTCTTCGCATGCTGCCCGCCTGCGCCAGCGGCTCGAGGAGCTCGAGGAGCGCGCGCGCGGGGTCATCGAGTACACCGCCGAGCAAGTGCAGTGCGGAGGCAATCAGGGGAGCCACCTCGACCCTGCGAGCTTCCGAGGAAGTTTCTTCCGGCAAGAAGCCCTGCGCGATGTAGTCGCTCTCCGTCTCGAGCATCAACAGGGAACACGCTTGTCCGGGGACGCGAAAGTGCGTCCCGAAGGCCTCCGCCTCCTTGCGGGTGGCCCTCCCAAATTCTTCGAGTTGACCCGTCGCGACCTCTCCATAGGCGCGCGCCGCTAGTGTTGTTGCGAGTGTTGCCTGAAGTGGGAAGCGAAACGTCTGCCGGCGCCCGGCCTGAGAGAGCACGAGCTCCACGGCAGCTCCTGGCCGAGGCATGCCTCGGCCGACCAGCCGCAGGCGCTGCCCGGGAAAGACCCCCGTTGGGCGGCCGCGCAACAGTAAGTCCGAGCAACCAGGCAGGGTTAGGCTCTCGAGAGTCCATGGCCTACCGTGGTGTGCCTTTGAGGCGGCTTCGAGATCCGCAGGGCCATTTACAGCGAAGATTGCGCCGCCACTTTCGCGGGTCAAGTGTTCAAGGGCGCGGCGATCCGTTCCGCTCTGTCCTGTAGTGTAGGCGAACAAGGGGCCCGTCGCGCCACGCTCTAAAGCGCCAGAGAGTGAGTACAACGCGGAGGCGCCCCATGTGGCGGCCCCATCAGAGAGCAAGAACAAGTCCCAAGCAGAACCTCCCGAATTGCCGGCCCACTTTGGACTAGCTGCCTCCGCAAGCGCGGAGCCCAAATCGGAGGCGCCCTCCAGAGCTAAGGCCTCCGCATAGCGGCGCAGCTCGGCGACTGCAGCTGGTGTGTTTTTCGAAAGTGAAGGCCTCCACCAACGCGGCGTCACATCAAAGAAAAGTACAGCAAACTCGTCGAGTTGACCGCGGTTGTTCGCGAGGGTGGCCTCCATCAGTTCGATCCACGTCTCGAAGCCCCCATTTGCGGAGGAGAGCGAAGAGTCCACGGCAAAGATCGCGGTGTCCGCTCCCAACCACGTAGGCGTCTCGAGAGCGGGTGCAATATCCATCGCAAAGTAGCCCGTATCCTCAGCAGCGACAAGGGCCGCGCCCTCAAGGTCATCCACGCGGACCGTGAACAAGCGATCTGCGGTGGTGCCGAACGAGTAGGACTGACGGCCACCGTACCCGCCTACTCCGGCGACCGCGGGCGCGACGACAACCTTCGAAGAAGCTGGCGCGAGCACGTGCATGTCGAGGGTGAGTGAGGCGAGCTCCTTCGGCATCTCCAAGGCGAACTCGTACTCGCCCTTTGAACCCGGAACCGCGACCAAATCCACCTCGTAGCCAACAACAACTCGATGCGTGGAATGGGGGAGCAGGGGAAAGACACGTGCCTGAAAAACACCCGCTCCCGCCCACTCCATGAGCGCGGGATCGACCTGGCTCCGAACCGTATCCTTATAGGCCCGCGCCGCTTGCGCCTTTGGAACAAGTCGCGCGGCGCGAGCGCCGCGCCAATGCCCTTCGCGGACGTCCAAGATTGACTCGGGTTCGGGTCCCAGCTCCAGGCTGTGATCCAACAGCCCTGGCTCCCACGGTCTGCCTGCCAGAATCACCTCCTCGCCGAATGCCATGTAGTACGGTGTCGCGCCTTCAGGCAATCGCAACTTGAACGAACCCTCTAGCTGCTGGTCACGGTCGTTCTGGTAGACGCAATCAAGTAAAACCCGGGCGCGAATCCCATCGACCCACGCGGTCGCTTCAATTCCAAGGAGGGGCAGCTCGTCTTCATCCCCGACTCTAAGGGTTGTGGCATTTGCAGCCGAGCTCGCGCGGCGCCAGGTCTCCGCAGGATGGGCCTCGCGGACAACCTCTCCTAGTTTCGCACTGCCCCAGCCCTCAACCTCCTCGGCCTCCCCGGCATACCCAATGCTGTCCAAGGCCCTGTCGTTCGACCCCGTGCGCGCCGGACTCGATGCCGCCACTCCTAAACTACCGGGCCCCTCCATGGCCAACTCCGGGTCGGCATCGGCTGCCAACATCACCAAGATGTCGTTCATAAGATTGCCGTCAAGCCCCCAAGTCAACTCTCCCAGCGGTCCCGATGTAGTGAGGTGCTCCCCTGGATTCTTCGTGACGTCCACAGTTTGCGAGGCGCATTGCCAAAGGCAAATGGCGAGGAGTGCGATGGCGGCGATCTGAATCTTATTCATAGGGAGTAATCTAACGGAACAGGTGCAGTGAGGTTCAAAACAACCCAACGGCGCCGCGCACCAACGTATTGGCAACAACCCAAAATTTTCCGACGGACGACACCACGACCCAAAGTCAGGTGCGCTTAGAGTGAGGCTGGCCCACCCTCCCAAAACATGACCGTCCAAACCACTCCCCACCGCTGGCCCAAGCGACTTCGCCGCAGCGGTTCGGTCTTGGCCATCTACTGGCTGGGCGCCTGTGCATTCCAACGCAACCTAATCTTCCCCACCAGCGCCGCGAATCGCAGCTTCGCTGAGGGCGAGGCGGCCCCCGCCAGGCTTCCAAATCTCGACCGAAGGATGCTTTCCACGGATGTCGGAACAACGGAGTACTGGTACCGCAAGGCGCCCGGTGCCACAGCGACCACACCGGCGGGGCTTGTCGTCTTTGCGCATGGCAACGCCGAGCTAATCTATGACCAGGATTCGATCTTCCTCGGTTTCGAGAAGCTTGGCTACAACGTCGCGATGTGTGAATACCGTGGGTATGGACTTTCCGATGGCAGCCCCTCGCAAGCCTCCATCACAAGCGACACCAAAGCGATGCTTGAGCTGCTATTAGAGGAGCCTGAAGTCGACCCCAGTCGCCTCATCTTCGCGGGGCGCTCCATCGGAACGGGCATCGTCTGCTCGCTAGCCAACGAGTCCACTCCAGCTGCAATCATCTTGATCTCGCCACTGGAGTCCATGGCCCGCCTGGCGTGGAATCTCTACATCCCCAGCCTGTTCGTTCTCGACAAGCTGGACAACAAGTCCACCCTCTCCTCGTTCCAAGGCCCAGTCCTTCTCATGCACGGCACACGTGACCAAGTCATCCCATTCGATCACGCCGTCGCACTCCAGGAGGTCACTCCATCTTCCACTCTAGAGCCGTTCGATTGTGGCCACAATGACTTCCCCACTTCGTCACCCAGGGTTTGGGGGTTGATCGACAATCTCCTGAGCTCACTCGCTCCCCACGAAAGTTCGTGGCTTCGCTAGGCTTGGAGCGTGCAGTGACCAACTTCGAGAGGGCTTAGGCGGCGTTCGGAGGCATCTAGCTCTTGGCACTGCTTGGGGAGGTGGCACTCAGGGGTCGGCGATGTGGGAAGATGTTTATTAGGGTGAGGGGCCTGGGACCCGCACTCCACCATCCTGAGGAATTTCACTTTCAACTCGTCCACAAACTCTTGGCGCACCTTGCGAGGTAGTTCTTCCAACGGGCCCCCTCGCCAGCTAATGACTAGCGGACCGTCACACTTTGCGCCCGGCGCCTTCGGCGTCTATACTGCTGCTCTTTCCCGATGAACACGCCAATCCGCAACGACGATTTCTTTACGCCTAGCCTTGATGAAAGGCACAACCTCGAGGGCGTGAAGGAACCTTGGGATCCAGGGACAATCGTTTGGAGTAGCTTCCTTGTTGGACCGGGGGGCGCTGCGGTTCTGGTTTTCCTCAACAACAACAAGCTGGGGATTCACAACAAGAACTGGTTGATGCTGGTAGTCGTCACCATCATTGCCTCACTTCAACTGGTCGAGATCGACCTTGGAATTCGGGAGCTCGGGAGTGGGAACTGGAGGCTTTTTATCAACGCCCTCACGGTCGTGGTGACTCTACTCGCGACGCGCCCGCAGAAGATTCGATTCCGCATCTTTGAGTCCGAGGGAGGTGAACCTAAGAGCCTGTTTCTACCGGGCTTGCTCGCTTTCCTCGCCGGGCTAGCTCTCTTGATTCTCAGCGGTCAGGTGCTCGACATCCTCTTGGGGATTCTGGAGACCTACCGTGCTTGACGACCACGACCCCTCGGCTCCCCCCGCCGCTCCTTCGCCCTCGGAGGTGGCTATTCGCAAGGCCTCTCATTTCCTTGAGGTCAAGCGCTTTGACCTGGCCGAACTGGAGCTCAAGTCTGTCCTGCGAGACAGCCCCGACTTGTGCCACGCCCACGTCTTGATGGCGATCTCGCTATCGCAACTCGACCGTACTGAAGAAGCCAAACACGCCATCGAAACGGCGCTTGCGCTTGAACCAAGCAGCAGTTTTGTTTTGCAGGTCTACGGTCAAATCCTGATGGACCTCGGGCAGAACACCAAAGCAGAGGCGACTCTAATTGCCGCCCTCCGCCTAAACCCCATGGACCCCGATGGCTATCGAATCTACGGGACGCTCATGCATAAGACGGGCCACCTGGACAAGGCGGATCGCCTGATCCAAAAGGCCCTTGAGCTCGACCCTGATAGCGCCACCCTGCACAACATCATCTCGGTGATCCAGGCCGAGGGGAAGAAGCGAAGCTCCTCGCGTGCGAGCAGTCACCGCGGCATGACCCTTGAGCCAGAGAGCGCCTATTCGCACTTTGTTCGAGGCCGGACCTTGCTTCAAAATTTCAAGCCCTTC
>CALBMX010000115.1 GCA_937896235.1 uncultured bacterium | reverse complement strand
TCTCCACTAAGTAGCTTCACCACTTCACCTTCCTGGTGACGCAGGCGGCGTGCAAGACGGCCTGGGGCAAGCGAAGCGGCCCCAAAGGTCGTAGAAAAGTGGCTGGGAATCTGAAGGAGTTTTCTAGAATTGCTGGAATAGTGGAGGTTTGGGTTAGGGGTGTCGGGTAAGGGCGAGGACGGGGTGTGCCTCTCGCCACCCCACCACCCCCATGCGCATCCAACTCTTCACGCTTCGTTTTTCGAACACACTCGGCAGCAAAAAAATATTAAAAGGGCCGAGATCAAGTGAATCCCCAGGATGGCTTTCGATGCATGTCCTCAAAGCCGGAACCCGTAAGAACCAGACTCGAGGAGTAGACACAACTTCGGATTTCCCAATGAAAGTGGGTATCTTGACGAGGAGCGTGAAAGGGATTACCCTATCTTTTAGCTCAGTTAATAATATTCATGAGGGCTTCACATGGCCTATAGCCCTTCCCGATGCCAACTATCACGTAAAAGAACTATGGCTCGCCCTCACGCTTGGTGGAAGTCCACGAACGATACCCTCATCTCCTATCTGAGTCTTGATGAAGCTAAGCGTATGCTCGCTAGCTCTTCGACTCTGGCGCCTGCCGCCTGGCAACAGAAGGCCCGAAAAACCCTGGGGGAGCGCTTGGGGCGACTCGCTAAGGGAACCATGCGGACCGGCTATAGCATTGCAACCCTTGGCCTGTCCGAGGTCATGTTTCGACTCTCCAGTCCGGGGAACCTCGCGGGGAACGAAAACATCCCCTCCTTGGACCTTGTCGTCGGTCCGACTGAGGCCGCTCTTCTAATTGTCGATGGAGTCGTGAGCTCTGTGCTCACCTCGGAGCGCCTCGCCACACACAGCTTCTGGGACAACCTCGACACAATGCTTGGCCGGGGTCCGCACCTAGAAGTCGTGATGATCGACCAAGCGCCGTTCACAGTCACGATTCCCTTGAACTTCACCTTGGGCGACCAAGAGATTCGAGCGCAGGTCGACGCCACCATGGCGTTTGGGATTGAAGGTGCAGACCGAGTTCTTGACCTCTTGGCGCGCGGGGGAGCATCCATCGAGGGCGCCTCTCTCAACGCCCCCGATGGCAACGGCGAGCAGGCTAGCTTCGTGACTTCCGCGGGACTTGGGGCCCGAGTCCAGCGGCGCCTCGAGCACAGCATCTCTCGTATGGAGTTCGCCAATCATGGCGTGAAGTCCCTCTACCAAGATCACGCTGTCCTCAGCATGGCCGAGCGCGAAGTGCAATCCTTCCTTGTGGATGAGCTTGGCCGTTTTGGGATGAATGTGGAGTCTTGTCAGCTGCTGCTGGGACGCACCGACGAGCAGCAACTTGCCATCGACCGCAGGTGCGCCGAGCTAGATCAGGAGCGCGCGGACATGCTTGCCGAGCAAGACCTGCAAGAGGCGCGCCGGCGTGCCCTCTTTACCGCGGAACGAGCTACTCTGGAAAAAGAGCGCAAGACCACCGAGGCGGCGACCGGCGCAGAGCTCGCGGGGATCGGCGAGACCAACCGTTTTGCCTTGGCCCGCATGGTCATGCTTGACGAGCAGCAGCTCGCACAGATTGAACGAGAGGGTTTTTCCGAGGGCCGCAAGAGCGAGCGCGACGAGGAGCTGATCGACTTCAAGCAAAGCCAGCTGCTCCTGCGCGAGCGCCGAGCCCAAGAGCTCGAGGCCGACCTATCCAAGGCCGGAAACCAGCTCGACATCGGGCGCATTGAGATGCAGCTCGAGCGCGAAAAACTCACGATCGCCGCCCTCGCCCAAGAGCAAAACCTAGCCAACTTGCGTGGGCTCAAGGAGATCGAACGCGAGGACGACCTCTTGCGCCAAGGCGCCCAGACCGAAGCGGAGCAGCATCGCCTAGCTGCCGCAAAAGACCTCACCCCAGAGCAGATGATGGCCGCCCTAGCCGACCGCGATCCCGAGATCGCACGCGCGCTCGCGGCACGGGGTACGTCCCAGGTCGAGTTCGCCCAAAAATCAGCGCAGGACCAGATCTCCCTAATGAGGGAAATGCAGGCCCAGATGGCCAGCATGATGGAGAAGAGCCTCGACGCCAATGCCCGTGTCGCCAGCGGAATGCTGAACGCGGTGCGCCCCCCGAACGTGCGCGCCTCTGCAACCTCCGCGGTCGCTGCAAGCCACTGCTCGAACTGCGGCGAAACCGTCGAGCCCACCTGGAAAGTCTGCCCCTTCTGCAGCAGCCAGCAGGCCTAAGGCTACCTACCGGACATTCGATCCCACCCGACATGATGGTCTACCAGGCTTGCTGCCAAGAGCACGCACAGAGCGACTCGCGATTCCGCTGCTGCCCAAGCTGCGGAACCGCGTTTCTGCGCTGCCCCACATGCCGCCATCTAATCTCGCCCCTTGGCAGCTGTCTCGCATGCCTACAGCTCGTCTTGGAAGCGCCGGAAGGGCTCATCTTGCAAGCTGATGAGGAGCTCGACCTACCCCTCACAATTCTGAATCACGGAGCTGCCCCTGTCAGCCTACGCTCGCTGACCTGCCGGTCGGGATCCAACACGGTCAGGGTGGACCTGGGCGGCCGCGGCTTGGGCCCCGGACAGCGCGAGCAAGTTAGTGCCTGTATCCACTTCCCCCGAGCCGGCCACTTCGGACTTGAGATCAGTATTGAGCTTGAGTGGAGGCACGCAGGCCTTCTCGGATTCAGCGCCCAGATCCCCGGTGCGGTCACCGTCAAGGCGCGCACCGAGGGCCCCCTGATCTCGGCCCACAGCGAAGGCACAGGCAACCTCGTCAACGTCAGCGGCGGCGTCGAGAAGATCCTATCCGAAGCCACGAAGCGCCGTGGACCGTCCGAGGCCTCTAAGTCGCTGCACAGCCTGTCACCTCAGCCGCCTGCCCTGACCGATGGCATTGGCAACATGGCTGGCATCGTCTCCTGGTCCACCGCGCTAGAGTTCCCCGACATGCTCACTGGTGGCGCGGACTTGACAATCCAACCGAGGCCTTGGGCTGGCATTATTGTCGGGCGCGACCGACCCGAGCCCACTCGAGCGAGTACTCCCGAAGCAGTGGGAACCGACGCCTCACTGCGCTTCCCCTCGGAGACTCCAGACTTCCGCAACCTAAGTAGGGCCATCAGCCGCCGCCATTGGAGCTTCCTCCCCTGGGCCGGCGTCTGGCACATCGAGCAGCTTGGCTCGACGCCCACGGCCCTCATCCCCGCAAACGGTCCGCGACGCACGCTGCACCGGGGCGACCGCGCCTCCCTAGACTGCGGCGATCGAATCTACGCCTTGGGCAACGCTCCACGGCGCCTAGGCTTCGAGCTCCACCACTCCAGGGTTGAGCGAGGCCTAGTCCTGCGCTCTGCCCTTAGGCGCTGCTAGCCGCAGTCCACAGCTCTCGCCCCCCCCCACACACTGCTATGCCCACCAAGCCCCCGAAAGTCTGCTCTGCCTGCGGAGTCGAGAGCCTCCATAGCGCCCGCTTCTGTATGGAGTGCGCCAACCCCTTTGTGGGGCAAGAGCCAACACCTGCGGTCCCCGCTTCGGATGCTGCTGACGACTTCACTTTCAGTGGGCCTACGATCAGCCCGGGGCGCAGCGGTGGTGTTGCAGCGCCCGCCGTGCCGACGAATGGTGCGAAGGGCTCAAACGATGCGCGGGACTCGGATGACCTTGAGGGGTCGATCAGTGGCGGACAGACACTCGATGGCGGATCTCTAGGACGAACCGGCGGCGCAGTGGAGTTCGTGCCGGGAATGCGT
>CALBMX010000114.1 GCA_937896235.1 uncultured bacterium | reverse complement strand
CAGGCTGCTCAAATCCAAGCTTTGATCACGTTGGTGGCTAAGCTACAAGAAGAGAACGCCAATCTGCGTGAACGAGTCGCTCACCTCAGCAAGCAGATGTTTGGCCGCAAGTCGGAGCGACTTCAGGCGGGCCAGCTCGACCTCTTTCGCTCGGGCGAAGTGCCCGCTGCTTTTGCGGAAGTCGAGGGTGCTGCTGTCAGCAAGAACATCAAGACAAAGAAGAAGGGCGCTCACGGTCGCGGGTTCTTGCCTCCGCATCTCAAGCGGATCGAACACCGTCTCGACGTGCCTGAATCGGATCGCTGCTGCTCCGTTTGTGACAGCGAGATGAGCCCTATTGGCGAGGCCATCACGGAGCGCGCGCACTTTGTTCCTGCGACCTTCATCGTGAACCGGTACGTGCGTATAAAGCTCGCCTGCCCGCACGGTCACGAAGTCAAGACCGCCAAGCTCCCCGCCGGTGTCGTGGAAGGATCCAAGTTCGATGCTTCCGTCTACGCCCACGTCGCCGTCGCCAAGTACAACGACCATCTCCCGCTAAATCTGCTGCAGGGAATCTTTAAGCGTCATGGCATCAAGCTGGCGCGCCAAACGATGTGGGACATGCTCGTCCGTATCGACGAGATCATTGCTCAGCCCGTCCTTGAGCAGATGAAAAAGGAGCTGCTCGATGAGTCTATCCTTCATGCTGACGAGACCTCTGTCACGATGCGGGTCGAAGACCAAAAGGGATCCAAAAAGGGCTGGGTTTGGGGCTGGCGAAACGAGCCCATCGATCCGATTCATGATCAGCACAAGGTGCTGATCGAGTTTAGCCTCGGCAGAGGTGGCGACACAGCAAGTGCCTTTCTCGGCAGCTGGTCCGGCGCGTTGATTTGCGATGGGTACGAGGGCTACAACGCATTCGTACAGAAGAACGGCATCACCCGGGCCGGCTGCTGGGCTCATGCACGCAGACCTTTCTTCGACGCGCTTGAGAAGAATCCTCGGTGGGCTACATTGCCGATCATTCTGATGGGAAGGCTGTTTGCATTGGAGCGCGCAGTCACGGCGAGAGCGAAACGACTACGGCTCGACTCGGAAGCAACCATCGAGCTGCGGCAAGCTGTGAGAGACCGGTCAACGAAAAGACTCATGGATCGAATCTTCGATCTGATGTGGGAACTCGACGGAGTGCCGCAAATCACGCCTGAGTCGAAATTCGGCAAGGGTGTCAGGTACGTGCTGAATCAGGAGAGTCGCCTGCGAACCTGTTTGAGTGATGCGCGAATCCCGCTCCACAACAACGACTCGGAGCGCGATCTACGCCACGTGATTTTGGGCCGCAAGAACTGGCAGATCTTTGCAAGCCCGCGCGGCGGCGAGGTCGCCTGCAGGCTCTACTCATTGATGCTGTCGTGCCGGCAAAACGACATCAATCCCGAGGCCTACCTGGCCGACGTTTTGATGGCAGCCGAAACAACGCCAAGCTCGCAAGTGGCGAGCCTCACGCCATGGGCGTGGGAAGCCAGGCAAGAAGGCGCGGCGCTCGCGGAGTGATGGCGAGCTGATGGCTGGGAGCTGTCGGGATGCGCGCACCGGACACGTACTTACGAAGAGCTGGATTTGGTTCGGGTGTGTTCATGCGGTCGAGCATGAGCGCAGCTCAGGGAACCGGCGAGCTCAGTCGCGAGGATGTTTAATGCGAGCACCGGACACGTACCCCTTTTGTTCCCGGATGCAGAGTCACTGCGAGCATGGCGCCACTGTCCAGGTCGACGCCATGCTCGCTCCTGTAAGCCATGTGCGTGCTGCCGTTCTTCGTCTTCGTGATGTGCGCATCCGGATCTTGCGGATGCTCCCAATCCGCGGTTGAGACCTTCTTCTTGCGTTTGCGGTCAAGCTTGGAGAGGTCTTCTTGAGTCGGCTCCTCGATGCCCATCTCCTTGGCGAGCTTCTTCAAGTACTCCTCCTAATTGTCGCCGCCTTTGCGGCGGACGATGCTCTTGAGAGCCGCGTTCGCTTCGAGCGTCGTGCCATCGACACCGACCGAATCAGCGTCGAGCAGGTCGTGATCCGAAAGCACTTGGAGCACGAACTTGAAGACGGCCTCGTGCACCTCGGGGGTGAGCCTTTGGCGGATGCGCGAGAGGCTAGAGTGGTCGGGCGTTTTTGCCGTCAACGGCAAGCCCAAGAACGAGCGCACGGACAACGAATCAGCGCAGCGCCAAGCGATACCGCGATCGGAATCGATGCCCTCGAAGTAGCCAAGCAGCAGCATGCGGAAGTAGACTCCAGGCGCGATACCGGGACGGCCAAGCGTCGCGTAGAGTGGCTCGTAAAGTTCTTCGACCATGCGGTCGAAGTCAGCTTTTGCGAGCACCTCATTCAGCCGCTCGTAGAAGATGTGTCCTGGCGACCACGCCAGATCTACAGTGGGAACGAACAGCTCTTCCTGCCGCTCCGAGTCACGTTTTCCAATCGCCATAGTGTGGGCCCCTCCGGGCTGCACTCTCTGTTAACTGGACAGGGCCGGGTAACCGAGGCTTCTTCTTTTTTCAACGGGCTGTTAAGGGTCTCCTACGAGGATAAATCGACCACTTCGTCTTCGGAATCGACCCGGGATCGCTTCTCGCAAACCAATCGAGCTTCCCATGGAGAATTGCTCCGAAGCTGCTCGCGCCGCGCCGCGATTCCGCTCAACTTGAACGGGGCACGCGAATGTCTTCTATCAAGTTTTGGATGCGCTCGGAAGGTGGCGGGAAGAAGGAGGCGACACTTGCCGCGACTGTGAAGTTGAGAACCATACCCAAGGTGCCGATACCCTCTGGCGAAATGCCGAACCACCAGTTTTCGGGCATGTCGAGTTCCGGTGCAATGAAGCGGAAGTACGCGATGTAACTCGCGGTAAACAGCAAGCCGGCGGTCATGCCCGCGACGGCTCCCTCGCGGTTCATGCGCTTGGAAAAGATCCCCATGATGATAACGGGGAAGAATGACGAAGCCGCCAAACCGAACGCAAACGCAACCACCTGGCCAACGAAGCCGGGAGGGTGAATACCGAGGTAACCAGCGACGACGACTGCCAGCGCCGCTGCTACGCGCGCGCTAAGTAGCTCGTGCTTTTCAGAGATGTTGGGCATAAGCGCACGTTTCAAAAGGTCGTGGCTGATTGCGGACGAGACGACAAGCAAGAGGCCCGCAGCGGTCGAAAGCGCAGCTGCCAAGCCACCGGCGGCAACCAGTGCGACGACCCAATTGGGCAGGTGCGCAATCTCGGGATTGGCAAGCACGATGATGTCGCGATCGATCGTGAGTTCGTTTGGTATTGGCGCGCCGTCCGCTCCCATGGCGTCTGGCCCAACGTACTGGATAAGACCATCACCGTTGATGTCCTCGTACTTGATCAGATTGGTTTCTTCCCAGCGACCGAACCAATCCGGCATTTCCGCGTAGGGCTGACTCGAAACGGTTTCCAGCAAGTTTGTGCGTGCGAATACGGCAATGGCTGGCGCCGTGGTGTAAAGGATCGCAATGAATATAAGGGCCCAAGCCGCCGACTTACGAGCATCGCGAACCCTGGGTACGGTATAGAAACGAACGATCACATGCGGCAGGCCTGCGGTCCCCACCATGAGAGCAGCGGTCACGCAAAAGACGTCGAGCATCCCGCGCGATCCATTTGTGTAGGAGGCGAAGCCAAGTTGCTCGTGCAGACCATTCAAGCGCTCCAGCAGAGGGATACCCGTCTCCAGAGATGTCCCTCCCAATCCGATTTGCGGAACCGCGTGACCGGTGATCATGATGGACAGGAAAATCGCCGGTACCATGTACGCGAAAATCAAAACGCAATACTGCGCGACTTGGGTGTACGTGATGCCCTTCATGCCGCCGAGTACGGCGTACATTAAAACGATCGCCATCCCGATGTACACGCCCGTGTTAATGTCGACTTCGAGGAAGCGGCTGAAGACAATGCCCACGCCACGCATCTGACCTGCGACATACGTGAACGATATGAAGATTGCGCATACGACGGCGACGATGCGGGCGACGCGCGAGTCGTAGCGATCCCCAACAAAATCGGGCACGGTGAACTTGCCGAATTTTCGCAAGTACGGAGCCAAGAGCAGCGCCAATAAGACGTATCCGCCGGTCCAACCCATGAGATAGACCGAGCCGTCATACCCCTGAAAGGAGATCAGTCCTGCCATCGAGATAAACGACGCGGCAGACATCCAATCGGCGGCAGTTGCAAGACCATTCGCAAGTGGAGAGACGTGCCCGCCCGCCACATAGAAGTCGCTGGTGGTTCGAGCTCGCGCTAGGAACGCCAGCCCGATGTACAAAGCGAAAGTCAGCCCGACAAGCAGGAAGGTCCAAGTTTGGATAGTCATGGGATGTTCCTATTTCTCGTCGAAATCAAACTTGCGATCGAGACGGTTCATCAAGAGCACATAGGCAAGGATCAGCAATACAAACACATAAATCGAGCCCTGTTGCGCGAACCAAAATCCAAGCGGGAATCCCGTCCCGGGCAAATGGAACTGATTCAACCAATCCACAAAGAGAACTCCGCAGCCAAAGGACACAAATGCCCATATCGAAAGCAGGCCACCCAGATAGCGGAGGTTTTGCCTCCAGTACTGCCGACGACGTTCCCCATCCTTGTCTTCTAAATCGCTCATGAGTCTTCCGCTGTGTGTCCAAGTAAGCTGCAGTCCTAGGAATACAATACCGAGTCGGACTCCTCACTTCTCCCCCCCCATTACAAAAGTACCGTGCGGTTGGTGCCAGCGGGGTACTCCATAATAGGCGCCGCGCTACGCTCTCCGAAGGCTCTTGATGAAGGTGCTAAGTCTCATCGTTGCTTGAGTCGAGCCCGAGATTCGCATGCCATCTCGCCGCCCGAAGCAAAACTGGCTGATAGCGCAAGCCAGACTTGTCGCCTCAGTTTGACGATCTTCTTCAGCACTCTGCAAACGGATGTAGCATCCACATGCTGCGCCACGATAGGCCGCATGGGAAGTTCGCCACCGAAGATCCACTAGTGAGTAGTGAACGTGCTTTCGCCGGGCCCTTGTCGCTCCTTGCTAGGCTGAAAACTCGCCTGCGACTAGGGCACTAGTTTCAATGAGCTCGGGTTGCTGATCGTGGAGATCACTCCCAGCGAGTTGAATCCAAAGTACGCATGGTGAAGGGTTATTCCAGCGAGAGCGGGAGACAATCCAACAGGCAAAACAAACACCGTGCTGGCGCGGCCCTGTGCATCAAGGACCCCCAAGGAGCCGCTATGTATTGGGCCGTTGGGCACGTAGAGCATCTGCAAGAAGTACGCGTCGAAATTGAGGGGAAGTGTCATCGACCCCACCATGAGGCCCGGGGTAGTCCCCGAGAGTGATCCAAGTATCAAGTAAGTGTCAGCTGCTGCGGCGGCAGACGCGCTAAGCCGAAGCTGGAGTGCCCCACCTTGGGAAAGCGAGAGCTCTGGTGGACCAGACACGAGCGGCGCGTCCGCGTAACGGGCGACAAAGCCCAGCCCTCCACTGGCCAGAAGTGTATTGGTCCCGCCAACGAGAGAGAAGTCGTCACCCGCTGCAATTCCCCCGGGCATCACCAAGCCAAAATCGTCGCCATAGAGATCTGCGCTCCACAGCTCGGCGCCAGAGTTCGCGTCATAGGACAAGGTGCGCTGGCTGATGAATTCTCCGAGGGGAAGTGGCAGCATCAGGAAGATTTTCCCCGTAACAAGCAGCCGCTGCCCATCGGGACTAAGACGGATGTCTTGGACAAGTCCCTGTCCGCCAGAAGGTGTCTTCGAGTCGCTCTGCCAAAGCAATGCGCCCGTCACGGTGGAACGGCAGCGGGTTCGAAGGTTGAAATTGGAAGGGAAGTCCTTCGCCGACGACCGAGAAGGTAAAGAGCAGAGAGCCATCACCTGACAACGTAGCAACACTCGAGGATTCGTGGTCGCCCGTGATATCTGCGGCGGTCATTGGCATGGTCCACAAGACGTTGCCGGTCGCAGCCTGAAGAGTCAAGGTAAGGGACTCACTGCCCGGCACGGTTGGCAGGGTGCTCGCCCTGCCCGTCACGTAGACTTCGGAGCCCGTGGGGTCCACCATGACATTCGTTCCGCTAGACGTCCCTGGTGCCGCCCCCAGGAGAGAACCCAGCTCGAATGGAGTTGTCCAACTAACGGCACCACTCGTGGCGTCAAGTGACCGGACGAAGAGCACCTGGCCGGCCTCGCCAGTCAGGAATACCTGCGTCCCCATTGGATTGATCGCCACATCGTTGCCCACTGCGGAACCATAAGTAGGAGAGGGATAGGTATCGACCCAAAGTTCCGTGCCAGTTTGCGCATCGAGTGCGAACAACGTCGCCTCGATGAATAAGAAAAAAAACACCGGGTCCTGATCCTCGGACTGGCCCGAGATGTAGAGCTTACTGCCGTCCGGAGAGAGGATCATCGAGTGCGAGTACCCACCAAAACCAGCAGGGGGATTCCATGTGCGCTCCCATAGGATCGCCCCGGTAGACGTGTCCAATGCTGCAGCCCCGAAGCCTCCCGTGCCAGCCCTGACATAGAGCACTTTCCCAAGAGGGCCGACCACAAGTTCAGAGCCTCCCACATGAAAAGTGGGCAATGAAGTTGACCAGATGTTGGCCCCCGTCTTTTGATCCAAGGCCATCACGCTGAGGCCAATCCCGGTATAGCCGATGGGGCCTTCGCCACCGAGAGCGAACGCCACGTTTCCACTTGGAGCAAGTGCGAGCGCAGTGATACTAGCGCCGACGGAAGGTGTGCTAGAAGTTGAATCGGTGAACCAATCGAGTTGAACGTCCGCCTCTAGAGCATGGGTGAGTTGGACCGCACTTGCAGGGAGCGCGGGGCCAAGGCCGATCAACATGAAAGCGAGAGCTAGTTTGAGCCGAGTTTTTTTCGTGTCTATAGACTAGCGAATAGTGGCAGGAGAGGTTGAAACGCTTGAGCGACCCCTTATCGACTTATCGCGTTGGTACACCGGGTCGTCAGGCAATTCCGTCGTGGCGAACGATTTGTGCAGCAACTCGGATCAACGACGAGAAGCCCTTTGCTTACTTGCCAGTTATGAATCGACCTGTCCTCTGGCTCCTCTCTCTGGCTCTTCTTCTCGGCTCCCTTAGCAGCCCGTTGAAAAAAGAAAAGCCTCGGTAACCCAGCGCTCCCCCGTTAAT
>CALBMX010000113.1 GCA_937896235.1 uncultured bacterium | reverse complement strand
GCTGGCGCTGGCCGCAGCCGATGCCGAGCGGGGACTGGGGGATCTGCCCTATCCGTTCGACTTCTCCCGGAAGTGGGTATGTGCGGGCGTGTCGAACGGAATAGCGTCCCGTTCACGTCTACGGTCCAGGAATGCTCTCCGCAGCTGCGCCAGCAAAGCGGTGGACCGTGTTGACGACCAAACATCGGGGAAGTTGGCCACTTGGCTATTCAGATGTCCTCGACGGGTGCGGAGCGGTGGGGGAGTGCGATCGTCCAGTATGGATCGCAAATGGCACTCCAATTTTGCTGTCGTCCAACGGCGAGCTCGATGAATGGCTGGTCCTCTACTTCACCTCTTGCCCGAAATTCACCTCGTTAGACCTGTCGTCGCGGAAGACCTATGCCCTTGAGATCGCTATGTGGTGCGGGTTCCTCGGCGATCAGACCCATCCGCTGACGTGGCTCGAGGCAACGGAGGAGGATTTTGTCGACTACAAGGACCGTCGAACAAATCCTTTCCAGTCCGCCGATGCTGTGGCCGGGGGTACCTGGAATAAGGCCGTCTACGCTCTTCGGGGTTTATACGACTGGGCCATAAGTCGCAAGATTCCCATCACAGCCGGCGGTCCCGCGATTGAGACCAGCCCCATCCCGGGTGGTCCTGGAGCCACAAGGGTGCCGGGAGTGCGCGTGAACGCGGCGTTCGTTCGCCAGGAACGAGACAGGTGGGTAGTTCCCGGGACCTACAGGCTCTGGCGTGAGGTTGGTCTACGGGGTCGACGGGTGGAAAGAGTGGGAGATACGGAATGGCGGGCTGTTGGCGAAAGTGGGTCGTTCCGTGGCCGTAATACGCAGCGCAACAAGGCCTTTACCGACTTCACTTATTCGACGGGACTGCGCGTTCAGGAGGCGGGATCGCTGTTGCTGCCGGAAATTCCTGTAGGAGGCGCGGTCGAGGCGAAACTCGCGGCTGCGACGGCAAAGTACAGCAAGGCCCGGATGTGGTACGCGGCGCCCACTGTCATGCGGACTCTAGAGGGCTACGTAAAGGTTGCCCGGGCTGCGGCCATTCGGCGCGCGATACGAGAAGGCCGCTACGACGAAATCGAAGAGATCATCTGGGTCTCGGAAGTTCGAAGAACTCGGCGGGGAACATTCGAGGCAGTGCGGGACGACGGCTCCGTCATGTCATTGAACACAATGAAGCCAAGTGTTCGTCGGCGCCTATTTTGGCTGAACGATGGTCGGCCAGAGCCGATGGCCCTGTGGCTCGGTGAAGATGGAACACCTTTCAACTTCGAGTCCTGGCTAGGCGTATTCGACGCGGCTAACGAAAGGCTATGGGCCGAGATTGAAGCTACCGGCGGATCCCCAAATGACCAACTGATCGTGACACCGCACTCCCTCCGGTTCAGCTTCGCGCTCGCTCTCGCCGTGCAATTGCACCAGCGACTTGATCGGATCCACGGCTGGGACGAAAGCGTCGCCTACGGTGACGGTTCCCGTTACGACGAGGTCTTCCGGACAGTGAAAGATGTTCTGGGCCATCGGTCAGTCGAGACGACGCGGAATACCTACATGCCCCGCGTTCAGCGTTTAAGGTTCGACCCGTTCTTTGGAGGCCCGAGCAGTGAAACTGCCTCCACCGCAGACCTCATGTCGGCTTTGGCCACGGACCTGATTGAAGTCCGTAACCTCACAGGGACAAAAGCGTGAATCCGCGCCATACGTCATCAGATGGCGTGGTAACTCGCCGAGACGATCCCCACACGGTTGTCGCGGCCCTGCCCGGTGCCTACAAGCCAACTATTCTCGATCTAACGGGCTGGCCCTGTGACGAACGGCTGAAGGGGCAACTTGCCGACGCGGTCGAAGCTCTTTCAGGATCGAACGGCGTTTGGAAAAGCGCCGCCTCCGCACGCGGAAACCTCGCGAAGACGAAGCGATTTGCTCGGTGGTGCGGCCAAGCTGGCATTCGCGATCTCAGAGAATTGACCCCTGAGCGCTGGAACAGCTTTGTCTTATCCCTGGCGGCGGGAGGCGCATCTGGTAGTACGCAGCACCGCGAGCTGGTCACGATCAAACAAGTGTTCAGAAAGTATCCACACAGGCTCCATCCAGACCTGCCGAAGCATCTCAACCGGCGTATGCCCAAGCGGGAAAAGGCTCACGTACAGCCATACTCGTTGGAGACTTTCAACCGCATCCTCAAAGCGGCTAGAGCGGCGGTAAATGCCGAGTACAAACGCATCCATCCAAACCTGGCATTACTCCGGAAGCGGACTAGCGGCGAACTCTCACATCAAGACCAAACTCGCGCGGACGCCCTCTGTGAAGTCCTTACACACGGTGCGCCACTATCGCGGGCAACGCGAGACGCATTGGGCATCAGGGTTGCTTTCCAGAAAGCCCTGGGAGTCAACTCCGCACGGGCAATGCTCTTTGTCAGCCCAGAGGGCGCAGTAGCCATCGCTGTACTCATTGCCTGTCTGGAGGGAACCAATTTCACTCCCATCAACGAAAGAAAGGTGCCATCTGCCGCCCCAGGCCTGGGGGTGAGCGAGGACCTTCGCAGCGTTGAAGATGAGAAGCGGCGCCGCCACACCCACCCTTACGACAGTCATGCGATACCAAAGAACGCTCGACGCGTGCTGTCGAAAATCATTGAGATTACTCAGCCGGGGCGGGACTATCTCTCTGCCCGCGGACTGCCTGGATCGGACCGACTGATTGTCTACTGGCCCGCGATGGAGGCGCTGGACTCAGTGCCATTCGTCGGACTTACCTACAACTCCCTCAAGAAAGACAGATTGAAATGGTGGCCCGATAAGGAAGAGGCCCTCACATTCACGCGTATCCGGAAGACGGTGCGTGTGCTGATCGACAAGACACCGCAGGGGCACACGCGCTCAACTTGGTCGACCGACTATGTCCAGGCAACCGAAGAAGAGCGCGAGCGCCTCATGATCCAAGCGGTGGAAGAAGGCCTGTGGGCTGTCGTCAAGAACGCAGAGAATCACTTAAAGATGCGATTCGAGCGAGCAATGACGGCAACCCAAACGGACACAGCGATAGGAGGCTGTGCCGACTGGGAGAATCACCCAGTCACCGGGCAGCCGTGCGGAGACGACTTCTTACTCTGCCTCCAGTGCACAAATGCTTTCGCGACGCCGAGACACCTTCCGCGATTGATTGAATTGCGTCACCAGTTGGAGGCGATCGCCTCCACCGATGGACCGGACTGGACCGACTTTCGAGCGATGGCCTACGGGTGCCTCATTGCGCTCCTCGACGACCGCTCAATAATCACAAGCGACGAATACGCGCGTGCAGAGAGGGCGATTACTGGAGCAGATGCTTCGGAAGTTCATCTGCTACTGAACGGGAAATACTCTTGACTGCACCCGTCGCCGAAGACCGGCCCGTATTTGACTGGCGTGCGATAGAAGCGGGCCTGGTCATCGTTAACCCTTTACGGAGAAAGTTTCCAGGCCGGCCTAACAGTCTGTTCGCCGATGACAACTGGTCTCTCCGGATGATGGATGCAACACCCGGCGGTGTGCAAAACCTACGTTGGGTGCCAGGAGCGGTCGACCAGGAGTTTCCGATACCGGATCATCTGATTACTCCGCTCAAACGCATCACTTGGCTGATGATCAACGAGCCCACCCCAGAGTCATACCTCATTGTGGGAAACAATTCGCGGAGGTGGCCGGCGGCTTCCTCGGTGCATAAGCGCTTCGTCTGCCTTCGCCGGTTTGCGCATTTCCTCGGACAACAGGACATCTTCCAGCTCAGTGAAGTGGACGCAGATCTGCTCGATA
Organism: uncultured bacterium; assembly: GCA_937896235.1. Lineage (GTDB taxonomy): Bacteria > Planctomycetota > UBA1135 > UBA1135 > CALBMX01. Next base: position 3,214 of record CALBMX010000113.1, on the reverse strand, counting down.
TGTACGCGACCTCCATACTCGCCGATCCCGCGCGTACGAGCATGTCCTCGAAGAAGCAGGATCTCGGCTACGTCGCACTGATAGCGCATTTGGCGCAGGACTTGCCGGACGCCGACCGGATGATCATGCCGACCTGGTCGACGACAGAGCTTGGTAGCGCCATCCGCAGCGGCGACAACAGCAAAGAGATCATTCACCCTGATACTTTCGCGCCACTGATCTGGTGGGCCATCAACCTAATCGCTTGCACTCCAGACTTAGTTGCCGCTCTCGACTGGTCGAAATCCGCGCTCCTCGAGTCACCAACCAAGGAAAGCACAACACTTGGTTTCGATGCCGTGGAGAAGGTCGTCGCTTCACGTGGTGGAGTCCTCCCAGAATCCCGTCGGGGCGCCGGGTGGGTGGCTGCGGAATACCTCATTTCGCTTAACGGAGGAGGAATCAACAAGAAGGACTTCAGCAACTGGCGAAGATTGGGCAAAGGGGAGTACCGAGTAGACCCCGCTGTGCCGCAACCGATCCCAGTGGAGATCGCCGGCACCATCGAAGGTCGTCCATGGACCGAGCGGATTGACTTCCGAGATCTTGCGAAGCTACAGCGTATCTTCCAAGCAGCTGCGACGATCTTGGTATGCGCGTGCACCGGAATGCGCGGCGCAGAGTGCGTGAGCCTGGAAACAGGCGCACTTCGATCGGTTCCACGGCCTGACGGTGCTCTGTCCTACAGGATCGACGGACACATCTTTAAAGCGGTCAGAGATGAGGACGACCAGCAAGACCGAGACGGAAAACAATGGGTCTGGGCAACGATAAAACCGGGTGCCGACGCTGTTGCCGCACTCGAAGCTCTCGCTGCGCAAAAGGGATCGAAAACGCTTGTCTATTACCCTGATTCGCTGAAACACCCAGCTGTCACCATGGGAATCATGACCCGATGGATCAATGAATTCTTCGACTACGCGAACGAGCTTAGAGAAACTCTCGAGATCCATCCCATGCGGCAGATCGTTCCAGATCCAGCGGGTAGCGTGACACTTGATCGCTTCCGGAGAACCATCGCTTGGCACATAGTCAATCGACCAGAAGGGTTACTCGCGGCGGGCGTCCAGTTTGGACACATGCGATCAATCACCACCGATGGGTATGCCTCCACGATCACATCGGGTATCGCTGCAACGATGGACAAAGAAAGGACTGAAGCCCTCTACAACACACTGCAAGAACACGCCGTCGCGGCGAAGAGTGGGCTAAAGGTATCTGGACCTGCAGCCAATCGGCTCGCAGCTGTCGTTAATCGGTTCGTCGCGAACAGATTTCCCGGGTCATACGTCGATCTATCGAAGCCGGAGGAACGTCGATTGCGCGGCGATCCCGACCTCCTCGTGCGGGAGAACCCGGGACACGGTTGTCTGTGCCTAGCTGATCCACTCAAACCGGAAACGATGGCATGCTCGCGGGAAAATGATGGCGAGCCGAATCGCAATGATTGCAAAACATATTGCGGCAACCGCGTCTACACAGACGCGACGGTGTGCGAAGACAAGGCAGAGGTCGACCAACTTCAAGAGAAGATTGAAAACGCGACTCCAATCCTCGCGGCACGCATCGCGAAGCGGATCAAACACCTCCAAGACCACATCGCCGAACACGAGGCCAAGGCCCTTCCACTGCTGGACATCATGACCACTCAGAGAAATGAACAAGATCCGTACGAGCCGGGAGAATCGGTTGCCGGCCCGAAGCGGCCCGCTCAGGAGGGGTGATACCTGGAATGGAGAAGCGTTTACCCAGAATGACTTCCGACGTTGAATTACCAATCTCTGAGAGGGACTGGCCTCCCACAGAACAAGAGATCAAAGCGGAACCGAATCCAACGCGCAAGGCAGTCCTTGTCGCGATGCGCAGCCTACTGATCGGCGAACCAGTTCCAAAACCCGTCAACCGCGGTAAGCGCAGTGTGGTCGCACTCGCGAACCAATCAGGCGTCGGACGAACCAGGCTTGTACGTGGAGCTCTCAGCGACCTCGGTGACTGGATGGACAGGGCGGTCGCAAAGCAAGATGCGGTAATCACTCCGCAAGAACACGAGTGGAACAAGAAGCTGAATGCGATGCACGAACGCGTTCTTGACGCTGAGCGCCGGTACAAAGACGCTCGCGATAAACGCGACGAGTTACAACAGGTCGTGCAGGCTCTGGCGGAACAGCTCCAAGTCAGTATCAAAGACAGAGCGAGGCTTCAGGGAAAGCTCGAGCGCCTGGAAATGCGGTCCACACGGGTTCCTAGCGCGAATACTCGACGAAGCTAGGGGAGAAGTGCATGAACCGAAGGATGAACGCTTACTGGCCCGTTGAGGCGCCGTTGTCGCCGTGGCCTTGCTGCTGACTCAAACAAGTGCGGACTTTCTGACTCGGAGCGCCGGCCCAATGCGGCTCGTCGGCTACTGCCGCGCAGTAGGAACCCCACCGCAAGGTGGGGTAGTACCAAGCGGCGGGGCTTGCTCAGAGAATGCCACAGCCGGCCGACATCAGTGATCCGCTACGCAACACCCTCTGCCGCGGTGGCGTTCGCTCGCACGGTCTTAAGGATGCTGACGATGTTGTCGAGCTGTTCCTCGCTGAACATTCCTTGAGGCCCCTTCAGATTCAGGTCGGTGTACGGGGACTCGTAGAGCCTGCCTGGTTCGACGACGCCGTTGGCCGTCAGCTCATTCACGATTAGGTCCACGAAGTGAATCTGGTTGGCGTTGAGCTGTGTTCCTGCCAGGAAGCCGCCGAACGCCTCCATTGCGGCTTGCCGATCCAGGCCCACCAGCGAGCGGATGAACAGCCCAAGGCCCTGGGCCTCTTCCTTTGCCTGGGCGACCGCGTGATCGTCACCTGCGCCGCTTTCCAACAACATTTGCTCTAGCGCCGCGAGATCGTCCGGTGTCAGCGCCTTGTTCCGCCGCAGCCTCTGCAGCGCGACGTGGTCCTCATGAGCCTTGAGATAGGCGGCGGCCTTCGCGCGGAATCGCTCCATGTCGGGGACGGGCATGAACGCTGGCAGGTCGATTGGCACGGCGTCAGAAAGCTCGTCCTGGAACGATGTGTAGATCGGGTCCTTGCGAACCTTGTCGAGGAACTGCAGCAGTCCCCTCATCCGGCGGCGGGTGACTTGTTTGCAGCCGGCGCGCGCGTCAGCCCAGTGTTACTTGTCCTTCGCGCTGCCCTGG
>CALBMX010000112.1 GCA_937896235.1 uncultured bacterium | reverse complement strand
GGTGTGCGGTACTTTTTGTTCGGTGAACAGATCAGAAGTGTGCGGCACGGTATGTCGGTGCGGTATGTCGGTGGCACGGTATGTTGGTGCGAGAGTTTGCGGTGCGGTATTTCCGGTCTTGCGGTTTGCTGGCGGTACTTCCGTGGGGGGGGCGTGGTCTGGATGTTGTGTTCGGGCGGGACGTGTTCTTGGTGGTTTCTTTACCATGCATGGAAGTGCGGGAATTGGTCCTTTCAGCATTCGCCTCTTTCGGCACACTAGTGGCATGAAGATTCTGTTTTTCTATCTCGGTGTTTTTGCATCTCTTCTCTTCAACTTGCCCGCTCGTGGTCAAGGTGGTTGGGACACGGTGAAGAAGCCTGAGTTAGGGCTGACCTACAAGATGGCGCGTGACTACAAGGCCATTCCCGTGGATCCGCTTGAAGAGTGGGAGCTGCTGATCTATCTGGAAGAGACGGACAAGGATCCGGAACTGCGGAAGAAGGTGCAGCCTCGCTTGTCGTTCACAATTATCGATCACAACTTTGGGCTGGCCACTCCGTTGACGGGGGGAGACGCCGAGGAGACCGTGACGAATCCTGACAGCGCACCTCCGATCAATAGCTTCGAGCGGTTCTTCGAGCAGCGCTGGAGAGCATGGGGGTTGGGCTTGGACTCCGAAGGCGATGCCTCCGACGGATACGAGCTCGCAGAGTGGGAGCTCGAGCCGAAAAACGGCAAGGGCACCGGTGCCGGCACCGCGTATGTCTATAGCAACGCGGCACGTAGTGTCGTGATCATCGGGACGTGCTTTCCCGACGACCACAAAGAGCAAAAGAAGATTTGGGACGCGATCGTTTACAAGATGAAGCTCGCCGAGCCAGACACCTCGCGGGTCGATGCGGAGGCGCTGAAGATGCTCGAACTCTATCGCAAGAAGGGTTTTCTCGACCCTGAGTTTCGGGTGGAGGCTCGCCTCAACCTCCCGAAGGGATGGAAGTCGGACGACACCGAGAACTACATCTTGGTGTACTCGACAAAAGACGAACCCCTGATTCGCCTGATCAAAAGCGAGCTCGAAGCGATCCGCAAAGAGTATGAAAATCTGTTTCCTCCCCTCGCACCGGTCACGGCTGTAAGCCGCGTTCGCATTTGCAAAGACCGCGAGGAGTACTTCGCGTACGGCGGTCCTCCCAATAGCGGGGGCTACTGGAACTGGATGGCCCAGGAGCTCGTCTTCTTCGACTACGACAACGTCGATGGCGAGGCGGGAACGGGAAAAGCAAACTCGCGCATCGTTCTCTACCACGAGGCGTTCCACCAGTACATCTACTACAGCTCGGGGTCGTTCTCGCCTCACTCTTGGTTTAACGAGGGCACGGGAGACTTCTTCTCTGGCGCGAAGATCTCCGGCGGAAAGGTCAAAAAGATCGGCGTCAACCCTTGGCGAATCCGCACCGTTCAAAAGATGATCGAGCAGGGACCGACTGCACCGTGGAAGGAGATCATTAGCTGGTCCCAAGGCCAATACTACGGTGGCAACGACAAGCAGATGCAAGGCGGCCACAGCTATGCCCAGGGATGGTCGATGATCTACTTCTTGCGCGAATCCAGGGTCGTCGAGAGGCACGAGGTCTGGTCAAAAATTCTGGACACCTACTTCGAGGTCCTTCGCAAGAGCTACAACGAAGGCTTGGCCAAGTTGCAAGAGGAAGGCCAAGGTGAGAACCGAGAGGCGATCGGCAAACTCTCGGACGACTCGAAAAAACTGGCTATCGACACCGCATTTACAGATGTCGATTATGACGAAATCGAAGAGGAGTGGCGGAAGTTTACCTTGGGACTGAAGGTCCCGAGGTGAACGGGACTACTTGGCGGATGCCCCTTGGCAAAGGAGTCCAATGCACGTTTAGGCCTACGCGTGCTTGAGCCTTAAACTGCCGCAGGAAACCTTCGACGTTTGCCAAAGGTTCCGAAGCGAAGTTCTAGCCCGCTTTGACGCCGGACTTCGAAAGGGCCTCAACCACACGCGTCTTCCACGCTGGCCGGCACACCACGAGCTGGTGGTTGTACGGGTTCGCTTGGTTGTAAGGATGGTCGCTGCCGTCCAATCGGCAGACGACCCAGCCCGCCGCGCGCGCGATCGTCTCTGGGGCGCACGTGTCCCACTCCTTTAGACCGATGTTGTGCACATAGATATCACCTTGCCCGGTTAGTAGACGGCACGTCTTGTTGCCAGCTCCACCATAGGGAACCAATTCGCCCGCACCCACCTCTCGCGCAAAAGTCTCTACCCACGGAGGTGTGTGGCTACGACTCACGGCGACACGCGGCTTGTCCATCATGTCGGTGAGGGGATCAACCAAAGCTCCAGAACCTTCGATACCCGCGCGCTCGCGGCCCTCCAGCGCGACTCCCCAAATCAACATGTCTTGGGTCGGCAGATACACCACACCCAGCGCGCACTTGTTGTCGAACGACAAGGCGACGTGAACGCCCCAGTCGTCGCGCAGCTGGCTGAACTCCTTCGTTCCATCGAGCGGATCGATGATCCATGTACGACGCTTGGAGAGACGATCTACGGTGTCAACGGTCTCCTCGCTAAGGATGCCATCCTCGGGATAGCGGCCCTGGATCACGCCCTGCAAGTAGCCGTCCGCCGCCTGGTCGCCAATGTCCGCAAGCATGCTCCCCTCCCAACGACCCGTGTCGCGAAGGCCCAGGACCCGTTGCCCCGCCGACCGCGCGATCTCAATGGCGAAGGCAAGGTCGCGCTCGATGTCTTGGTCGGTAAAGTCTTTGCTGCTGTGTGGGGTGCTCATGGGAAGAGAATAACGCTTGCGAGCCGTTCTGCGAAGAGCGGAGAGGCGTTGAGCTAAAAGTACGGACCAGCTTCTCCACCGGAAAAGCTGGTCCGTACTTTTGTTTTGAAGTGCTGAGGTGATTAGCCTCGAGGCACAGACCAATACATCGCGAACACCGATCCTCCGTTGTCGGCGACCACGGAGAAGCGCCCCATGCCGGGGATCTCGGTGGGGGGCACCATCACCTTGCCCCCGAGCTCAGTCACCTTTGCAGTCGAAGCATCGATGTCTTCAATCGCGATGTAGGACAACCAGCACGAGGGGCTCGGGTCGCCCTCTGGTAGCTGTTGAATGCCGCCGACGCCATCACCTTCGGGTGCCCCCTGGGGGGCGAGGATGGTGTACAGAGATCCGTCACCCATTTCCAAGTCACGCATCTCCCATCCGGCTACCTTGCCGTAGAAAGCACGGGCTGCATCGGCGTCGCGGCAGAGTAGCTCGACCCAGCAAAACGTTCCCGGTGCGCCCGTTGAAACCCAAGTCTCTCGATCGGTGTTTGCCGGCTGAAATGGCGAAAGGACAGCGCCTTCGCCATCTGCTACCGCACTGATCTTTCCAGTCTCGGGAAGATCCATAAGAGGCATGAGCGCTTTGCCGCCGGCCTCGACCGCACGCTGCATATAAGCCTCGGCGTCAGCGGTACCCACATACACGGCCCAGTGTGGGGGGACCGGAGAGCCCGCTGCAATCGGCATCAGCCCCGCGACCGTCTTGTCACCGAGGTAGAAGTGGGTGTATGTCGCGAGCTCTTCGGCGCGAGTTGTCCAACCGAAAAGATCTCTGTAGAAGGCGAGAGTAGCTTCGAGATCGGCGGTGTGGATCTCGTTCCAAATGATACGGCCTTCGAGGGATGGATTCGTCATGGGGGAGGTGGGGTATAGAGTGGCTGGAGAGGGCTAGTGCCTCTCGGTCAAAATCAATTCGTAGCCTGCGCCAAGGAAGGCGTCGATAAGCCTCTGGGTGTTTTCGGTGCTGACCTGCATCACGACAGAGGTGCGCTCCTTGTCGATGGGGTACATCGCCAGATCGTAAAGCTTGGCCTGGTTTCTCACGCAGATCCCCGCGGGGTCCAGCAGACGAGGCGACCCCGAAGGCGCAGTTAGCACCAGCCGCGTACCCTTCTGCGTAATCGTTCTACGTACGAACAGCCTGAAAAGATCGGACTCGGTGACAATCCCAACCAGCTTCATATCATCGAGAACCGGCAGTCCACCGACCCTTGCTCGAAGCATCAATTGAGCCGCCTTTTCGATGTGTTCGTTGGCCAGTACAAAAAGTAGATTTGGCGACAAGATGGAGCCGATATACGTGCTCTTTCCAAGGACCCGTCGCTGCTCTTGTTCGTCAATGGTCCAAGGCAAAAAATGCTTCAAGTCGCGATCCGTGATCATGCCAAGTACATGTCCATCTTCCACCACCGGAGCGCGCCGCAGCTTGTGCTCGGTGAAAAACTCTTGGGCCTCAACACAGGACATACCCGGACTAAGAGTAAGCACCGAAGTGGTCATGATCGTGCGGATGAGCATACCTTAGGCTTCACCTGCCGCCGCGTTTTCGGCGGAAGCACCTCGCAGACCCTCGTGAAAGTAGCTCCCCGGGAAGATGCCTTCGAACCCGGGCTCAATCGAGCTGACTTTGGTGACCTCAGCCGCGCAGACCTTGTACTCCGCCGTGCCTGTGATCGAGTCACCCTCGTCGTTCGTCAAGATGTTCGCACGCGCCTCCGAAAAGTGAAGCGCCATCCAGATGCAACCTGGACGGACCTGCCTGGAGACGTGTGCGGCCAGCTCGACAGATCCGCGGCGAGTGCTGATTTGCACCCAGTCGCCCTCGCTGATGTCCCGCTTGCGCGCATCGCGCGGGTGGATCTGCACGAAAGCCTCGGACTGCTTGGCGTCGAGACCCTCGTCGCGCCGCGTTTGGGTCGCGGCGTTGTAGTGGTAAAGCGTGCGGCCGGTTGAGAGCAGCAGGCCGTATTCCTCGTCGGGGAGCTCCATGGACGGCCTGTACTCAACGGCAGTAAGCAGGCCCTTTCCGCGTAGGATTCCGTTGCCGTGGAGATACTTCGTGCCGGGATCGTTCTCGTCTTCGCACGGCCATTGGAGGCCGCTGAATCCACCGTCGGTTTCTGAGTCGGTACCAGCGTCCAAACGCTCGTGAGTAATGCCCGCAAACTTCGGCGCGGAGGCCGAGAATTCGCGGAAGATCTCCTTTGGACTTGCGTGGTCCCAAACCGACACATCCAGGCCGCGAGAAGCTGCTGCGCGCCTGCCAAACTCCAGCAAGATACTCCAATCGGCGCGCGCTAGTCCAGGGGCATCGACGGCCTTGCGAACGCGCTGCATACGGCGCTCAGAGTTCACGAACACGCCCTCTTTCTCGGCGAAGTTACCCGCCGGGAAAACCACGTCGGCGTAGCGCATCGTCTCGTTCGGGAAGATGTCCTGTAGGATGACAAACTCGATGTCGTCCATGCGCTGCTCTAGGGCAAGCACGTTCGGCTCAGACAAAAGGATGTCCTCGCCCATCACAAAAAACGCACGGATCTTGGAGCCCGCGCCCTTCATCATTTCGTTCAGGTTGAGGCCCGGGATCGGAGAGAGTTCACGCTTGTAGAGCTTCTCGTACGCCGCCTGTACCGCCTCGTCGTCGACACGCTGGTAGCCGGGGTAATAGATGGGCGAGGCGCCCGCATCGTTCGCACCTTGGACGTTATTCTGCCCACGCAAAGGGTTCAGCCCCATGCTCGGCGAGCCGAGGTGCCCCGTCAGCAGCACCAAGTTTGCCAACGCATAGACATTGTCCGTGCCGTGGCTGTGCTCGGTAATGCCAAGCGTGTAATAAATCCCAGCCTTGCGCGTGGTTGCGTACTGCCGAGCGACGCGGCGAATCGTGTCCGCGGGAACGCCGCAAACTTCAGCCGCCTTCTCCGGGGTATAGCTGAGAACGGCATCGCGGACGGTCTCGAAACCCTCCGTGTGATCGCGAACAAACGCCTCGTCATGGAGCCCCTCACCGATGATGACATGGGCCATCGCGTTGAGCAGCCAGACGTCGGTGCCCGGCTGCAGTTGGAGGTGCTCCTCGGCGATCCCCGTCATCCAAATCGCGCGCGGGTCGGCGACGACCAGCGTGGCGCCGTTGCGCACGGCGCGCTTCATTTCCATGGCGATGATGGGGTGCGCCTCGGACGTGTTGCTACCAATCACAAAAAGGAAGTCGGCGTCACGAATCTCTCGGATCGAGTTCGTCATCGCACCTGCACCAAACGTGTTGACCAGACCGGCCACAGTAGGAGCGTGTCAGGTCGCAGAACACTGGTGCACGTTATTGGTTCCGTACACCGCTCGGCTCAGCTTCTGCATGAGGTAGTTCTCCTCGACCGTACAGCGCGCCGAGCTGACAAAGGCGAGCGACTGCTCGCCGTGGCGCTCGGCGACTTTGGCCAGGCCAGCAATCGCGGCATCGATGGCCTCGTCCCACGTCGCCGGATGCAAGTCTCCATCCGCACCGCGTACTAGCGGCGTGGTGAGGCGCTCATCATGGTGCACAAAGTCGTAGCCGAAGCGGCCCTTCACACAGAGATTGCCATCGGAGCTCACGCCGGTGAATCCAGAGGGCAGCGCCATGCTTGCATTCGGTGAGGCCGCTGGGCTGGTGACCTTGACGATCTCGCCATGGCCGTCGTTGCCGTCCTCGTTGACATTGAAATCAAACTGACACCCGACGCCGCAGTAGTTGCAGGTCGTTCGAACTTTCGTCAGCTCGCTTTCGATCGGCATCCCGTGGGTCTTGGGCTTCTTTTCGCCCATCGCACCGGTGGGGCAGACGGCGACGCAGCCACCGCACATCTCGCAGGTGGAGTCGAGGAGTGAGCGCGAGTCCGGCGTCGAGATCGAAGTCTCCGAGCCGCGCCCCACAAGGGTGATCGCAGAGACGGCCTCGACCTCGTCGCAGTAGCGCGTGCACTTCGCGCACACGATGCATAGCTCGGAATCGAACGTGATGTACGGGTTGCGATCGTCGATGCGATCGCCGGCAACCTCATTGCGAGCGTTGACAAGTTTGCCCCAATCCTCGGCACCGAATCTCGCAGATGCGCCGACAAGCTTGTTGGGAGCGCCGCGCTGGAGTCCCGCTTCGCAATCCTCTTCCGGGTGGTCGGTGAGGTACAGGCTAAACAGAGTCTTGCGGTGCTTCTGGACGCGCTCGCTTTTGGTTTGGAACGATGCGCCGTCAGTCGCTTTTGTCGCGCACGAAGGCAGGAGTCGTCGCTGCCCATCAACTTCGACTAGGCAGGAACGGCAGGCGCCGGCCGGGTCTAATCGCGGATCGTGGCATAGCGACGGAATCGTGATGCCGTTGCGCCCCGCGACCTCCAACATGCTCTCGCCGTCAGTAAATGCGTAGCTGGCACCGTCAATGGTGCAGGTGTGTTGTGTGCTCATGGCTTTATGCTCCCTCTCCTTCAATCCCAAAGTCCTCTGGGAAATACTTGCGCGCGCTCGTCAATGGCAGCGCGGCGATTTGGCCGAGCCCGCAGATCGAACCCTCGCCCATTTGCCAGGCGACATCATCCGTGTGCGCAAGTGCTGAGTCGCCGTTGGACTGGCAAACTCCGGCGACATCGCGGTCGACAGCTTCGCGCAGGTAGCGCGTCCCGATGCGGCAAGGCGCGCACTGTCCGCACGACTCGTCCTCGAAAAAGCGAAGCTGCTCTAGACAGGCCCAACGCATGTCCACCGTGTCGTTCAGGACGACCACTCCGGCCGAGCCCAGCATCGAGCCGACCTCCGCCAAAGACTTGTAATCGAGCGGCCGCGTGCGCTCCGAGGCGGGCAGGAAACCCGCACTCGCGCCACCTGGGCAGAACGCCTTCAGCTTGCCAATGTAGCCGCCAGCCACCTCGACAAGCTCGTCGAGCGTGACGCCAAGCGGCAGCTCATATGTTCCGGGACGGACGACGTGCCCGCTGATGCAGTACAGCTTCGCACCGGCTTCGGAGCGCCCCTGCGCTTTGAAGTACGCGCCTCCCTTGGCGAGAATCCCGGGCACGCACGCGATCGTTTCGACGTTATGGATAAGGGTCGGCTTACCCCACAGCCCGACCTCGACGGGGAACGGCGGCTTCAACCTCGGCATGCCGCGCTTGCCCTCAAGCGCCTCCAAAAGCGCGGTCTCTTCGCCGCAGATATACGCGCCCTGTCCTTCGTGAATGTGGAAGTGGAGGCCGTCCACCAGTCCGGCGCTCTCGAACTGCTCGATAGCATGTTCGAGCCGCGCGCGAGGCACCTGGAACTCACCGCGCAGGTAGAGGTAGACCGTGTCCGCAGCAACGGCGCGGGCCGCGATCGCAAGCCCTTCGATGACTAGGTCCGGGCGTCGCATCATCAGCTCGCGGTCCTTGAACGTACCGGGCTCACCCTCGTCCGCATTCAGCACGACAAAGCGCTCGGTAACCGGCTGACCCGCCACCGCGCGCCACTTGATATGCGCCGGGAACCCAGCGCCGCCGCGCCCTTGCAGACCCGACGCCTCGAGCTCCGCAAAAAACGCCTCATCCGAAAGCTCCCGCGCCTTCGCCAGGCCAGCACCCGAGTAATCCTCGGCCCCTTCCATGTTGATCGAGAGGGTCGCCGGATCTGCACCGAGCGGCCCAATGTCGCCGCACCACGTCACCCCGTTCTCGTCATCGGAAGGCGACACGCGCGGAGAGCTCGACACCAACTCGGACCAGTCCCCCTTGGTCGCCGCCATGTCGGCGGCACTCACCTCCGGAAGCGTAATCCGATCCTTCAACACCGCGGGCGCAACGTCGCAGGCCGCAAGACAGGAGCACTCTTCAACCGGTAAGCCAGCGGCCTCCGCAGCCGCGAGCACGTTGTCCGCCCCTCTCATACGGCATGACAGGCCCGTGCAGACGCGCACCTTTAGGTGCGGACGAGCAAGCAGCGAATAGAAGCTGGCCACACCAAACGCCGCCGCCTCACTCCCACCGGTTTCCGAAGCCACCTGGGCCGCCGCACCTTCGACCATCCCACCAGCCGCTTGCAACCGATCGGGCAGCTCGCCCTGTCGTCGTATGTTCTTCTCACGTCTTGAAGTGTCGCCCTTCATCTGCCCCTCGGTTGTACTCATGCCCCTATCCTAATCTGACTCCACGCTCTAATCAGTCGCGGATCGCAAAAGGAATCACCCTCTCCCCCTATCTGCCCTCCACCCCCCGCGTCCCCAGCACTGCGCGGACTCCCAAATTGCCGTTTGGCAGCGCACAGCTTCCGATTTACACTGCCGCCTCATGCATCCCCCTAATGGAATCCAAGCTACATCACTCGTCCGAACCTTTGGGCAAGTACGCGCCGTCGGAGGCATCAGTCTCGAGATACCCCTCGGAACCGTAACCGGAATCCTCGGTCCCAATGGCAGCGGGAAAAGCACCACCCTGCGCATGTTGTGCGGTTTGGTGAGGCCCGACTCCGGCACCGCAAACATCGCCGGAGTGCGCCTCTCCGGAGACGGCACCGCCGTTCGGAAAGTGTCCACCTTCGCCCCCGGCGAGATCGCGCTGTACGGCGAAATGAGGGGAGGCGAACACCTCGCATGGCTTTTGCGAGGCCGACCCCCAGGCGCCCTAGCAAAATCCCGAGCGATCACCCAAAAGCTCGGCCTACCACCGGACAAAAAAGTCCACGCCTACAGCCACGGCATGAAACGCCAGCTGCTCTTCGCCGCCGCGATGGGACCCGACGTCCCCGTCCGCATTTTGGACGAGCCCACCGAAGGCCTCGACCCCGCCAAACGCCAAGAGGTGCTCGACCTGATTGCGAGCGACGCGGACGAGGGCCGCTTGATCTTGCTGTCCTCGCACCACCTCTCCGAAGTGCAGGCCGTTTGCGGGCGCCTAATCTTTTTCCACGCCGGCAAAATCATCGCCGACGAGTCCCCGGCCGACCTCGCAACTCGCGCCCGTCGCACCGTGCGGATCGGGTACGAGACACCCGCCGAAGCCAAGCTGGCCTGCGCCGCGATGGAGCGTGAGTTCGGCACCGACGAGCGCCTCATCTTATCTCTTGCCGTCAACGCGCTCGAGGTCAGCACCACCCTTGCGATTGACGATCCTCGCACCTTCCTAGCGGCCTTTGGCGCGCTCGAAGCCCCGCGTCCTCGCATGCTCGCTATCGGCAGTCTCTCCCTGACCGACCTCTATCGCACCGTCTACGGAGTCAGCGGCCTATGAAGCTCACCCGAAGCGTCCGCAACTCCATCTTCATGGGGATCGGCTACCTCTTTGCGCTCGAGCTGATGCTTGTAGCTGCGGTTCTGTTCTGGCCCAATTTCGCGGAGAATACCGGCGCTCTCAAGATCCTCGCCAGCCCGATTCCCGTCCTGAAAGACATGTTCAGTCAGCTCGAGGCAAAAGGCGTCTCCGCCTACGTCCTCAGCCAACACTTTTTCAAAGGCTGCAACGTACTGGGGTGTGCGGCGGCCGCGCTGATCGGTTCTGCGGCGATTGCCGGAGAGGCCCACCGCGGCACCCTGGAGATCTTCCTCCTGCGGCCCATCTCTCGCAGAAGACTTCTTCTCGAACGCTGGCTCTTGGGCGCCGTCCAAATCGCACTTCCGGTATTCCTGACCACGCTGACGGTCCCGCTGCTTCTCGCGCGTGTGGACGAGGTGATGGACTTCGGCCCGCTGATGCTCTGCGCGGTGCACCAAAGCCTGTTCCTAGTCGCCCTCTACGCCATCGTTTTTCTGCTCTCGACGATGGGGCGCGCACCACTCCCCATCGCCTTTGGCGCACTCGTTTTTGTGATCTTCAACTTCTCCATTTATATGGTCAAGACGGTCACCCACTGGAGTCTCTTTCGCCTGGCGGATATGGAGACCTTTCTCGATATCTACGAGTCCGGCGCGCTGCCCGTGACCTTCACCGCAATCTTCGTGGTGGTGATTAGCGGCTGTATTTGGGCGTCTTTGGCCATTTTTGAGAGACGGGTCCCCTAAAGACGTAACGCACCTCGTGTTATGACCATAGGGTTGCATTATGGGAAAGAACGCTCTACTCGCAGGCCTAACCCTGTTGCTCGCTGGCTTTGGAGTCGGCGTGTTTTTTGCAGGTGAGGCGGACTCCCCGATGCTCCTTGCGATTACCGGGGAGACCGCCGTAGCGACCGACTCGAAACTCGCCTCCGAAATGAGCCTGGGGGCCGTGCAGGGCGTGGAGCGGGTTGCCGTCGAAGCCAAGCTGGCCGTCCCGTCCTCCCTCGGTGGTAGCGAGGAGACCGAAGTGGAATCCGCGGACCTTTCGGTCACCGTGGTCGACACCAATGGTGCCATCATTCCAGGCGCGAAAATCGTGGTGAGCTTAGCGGCGGGAGTGATGGTGACGCGCTGGGCTTCTAGCAAGGGGCAGTTTTCCCTGCTGAAGATTCCGCTCGGCGAGCTAAGTGTGACATCGCCTGGTTATCGAGTGATGAGCCCGACGCCGCTGCGGCCTGCGGTCATCGAGAGGAGTGGCAACTTAAAGGTTGTGGTTGAGGGCATCACGAGCGTTCGAGGCGCAATCCGAATTGACTTTACAGACAGCGGCGAAATCCGACTTTTCAAAGAGCTCTCCCCGGCGCCAAGGGAAGGCCTGCTTGCGGCGGACAGGCCGTTTACTCCGAACGCGCCAAGAGCGCCTTATACACCTGCGCTTCTTGGCGCGGAGAAAGAGCAATGGGTCTTGGGAAGGCAGCGTCTTATGCGCCGCTTGCAGGGCGAGCAGGAGCCGACGCGTGCGCAACTCGGCAGCCGGCCCGACACGGGAAATGAGGCTCCGATCGGACCTCTGATCGCCTCTCTAGACAACGTTACGTTTCCTTGCAGCTATGTGTTTTCAGGGTTGGATCCGGGCAGCTATCAGCTGGCGGTGAAGTCCAGATCCCACAAGGTGAAGATGACCAACTTTCTGCTGACCAGCCGTGGAGCGACCGTTGATATAGAGTTGACGCACGGTGGGGGCGTCATCGCTGACGTGCGCTACGAATCGGGGGGCTACCCGAGCGAGAGCGAGGTCCAGTTGGTGAGCCGTTTGGGCCAGAGCCCAGGCGCAAGCACCACCTCCACAACCCAAGATCCCGTGCAGGAGGGCCGCTGGAGCTACGAAGATCTCGCATCGGGAACGTGGTTTTTACAGGTCCAACCCAGCGCGAATTCCATGAGCTCCAGCTATCCGATTGAGGTCCCGTTCGGATCGTCTGAAAGCGTCCCGTTCGAGCTCACTCTCGGGCAGCCCTGCTGGACCAGCCTCGACGTCGAGTTCCGCTCCAAGAGCGAGATCGTGACCCATCCCGATGATGGCCTCGTGATCGTCGTGCGCCAAACCACGGGCGAGCTGGTGGGTACTCGAAAAGTAGGCGGCAGCATCTTCGCAACCCCTTTCGAAATCCCGTCCGACCCGATTGAAATCGGACTCCTCTTCCCGGGCACCTACGAGGTCTATCTCTATCCCGAGCCAGACCAAGATGAAGGCGACGAATTTTGGGAGGGTGCATTCGAGGCGGGCCATCGCAGCATCGTCGTGCCCAAAGGCGGCTTACCCATGACAGCGTCTGTCTCCCTGGAGTGGTTTCGCAAAGCGGAGCCTGTTCGACAGGTTAAATAGGGGACATTCCCCGTCTGCACCGCAAGTTTGCCGAGATCGGCGGCTGGAAATTCGCGCTTTTGATTTCCAATAGGAGGCCCTGCCTTCAACTAGCTGCCCTCCCTCGGTTCCATGCGACTTCTCTACACACTACTTGCGCTCGTCTCGCTGCTCTCCCTTGTGCCCTCCGCTATGGCCCAGACGGCTGGAGATTCCCTCGCGGTCGGCGCCGGCTTCTCGGTTCAAGTGCCCGCCTCCTTCCAATTTAAAGAGAGCGCAAACGGCCAGGTGTACTTCTTTGAGCTGCGACCGATTGGCGAGGCCGACCCCTCGGACCAGCCCGCTCTCAAGCTGGTGCAGATCCCGCGCGGGGCGCAGACGATGGACGCGCTAACGATCGATGAGATGTGGGCCGGAGACGTTGCGGAGTACGCGGCTTCGAAATCACTAGCGATCGACAAGGGGACCGCAACCGAGCGGGTCATCGCGGGGGAGCTGCGGACGGGAACGCGCTTCGTGCTGTCTTCGGAGGAGCCCGTTCAGGAGATCGAGGTGTTTGGATACGTCCGGGGCGAGGACCTCATTGGGGTCTTCGCGCGCACCGATCTTGGGGGCGACAGGGCAGACAACCTTCCCGTCGAGTCTATTTTGGGCTCCCTGGAGGTTCATCTCCTGGATGGAGCAAGCACCCGCGAAGTTACCCTAGGCGACTTTACCTTTCGGGTTCCCGCGCTGCTCGCAGAGGGGGTGAGCTTCAGTGACGGCGGGTACTTCTACCAGCTGGCAACACCCGAGGGCGTGCTGGAAATCGGCACCCAGGGTTTCGCGGCTCCCGACGATGCCCAGCGGGTTTACGATCAGTTTGCAATCGGGCGGCGTGAAGAAATCGAAGCTTCGATTTCAGCCGAGGGCGGGGCGGTCACCAACACGCGCTGGGCGGGTGTCTGGATTCGCAAGGGAATCCTGGAGGGGATGCACCTCGACATGCAGGCCCGCGATGGCTCGTCGCATACTTCGTCGAGCTATTTCTTCACGATGGGGGCGAGCTTTTTTTACGTGACCTTCGACGCCCCGAAAGCGAACCACCGCGCGCTTGTGCAGCGCATGACGGGGATCCTCGGCACCTTGGACTTTCCGCGTGAGCCCAAGCTGCTCGATGCGAGCCTTGGGATGGTGAGCCTGAACCAGGATCTAGGTCTCAGCCTCTACTATCCATCCTCTCTTCACCTTGGGGATCGCCTGGGGGAGATTCCACACAGCTTTTTGAGCGAAAGTTTCCGCGCTGCCGTGGCGGCCAAGGGCGAACAGCCTCGCCTACTTTTGGAGAACGCTCGCGCCGCTTCGGGCCAAGATTTCAAAGCTGTCTTTGAGGTCACCCCGACCGTTTTTGACGAGGCCGGTTTGACGGCCTGGGCGATGCGCACCGCCGAGGAGTTCTATCCGGAGGCGATCTTTGGCGAGGCTTGGGAGATCGAAACCTCGGTGTTCGGCGAGAAGCAAAAGGGCCTTGGCTTGAAGTGGACGTGGCGCGGATTGGAGTACCAAATCAACGCGATCCCCGCGCCTCACGAAGAGGGCGGCGCCGCGGTGGCGCTCCTCTGCCCGTCCGCGGATGCAGCCTCGAGTCTGTGGATCTTTGCAAACCTCCTCAATGGCTTTATTCCGCTGCCCGACACAGCCCACACGCTCTCGGGACCCGGAATCCGGTTTTTGTATGACCCGGCGTCTTGGCGCGCAAACATCGGTGTTTTGACGACCGGGTGCGCCTACTCGTTTGACCTTCTCGGCTCCTCCACCTCGGTCCGCGCCGAGCTCAAGTCGGTCCCCGATTTGACGCGGGAGAACGCCACCTTCGCCGACCTGGCCAAGCGCGCAAGAGCCATCTTTGAGGTCCGCCGCCTCGACGCCAACCTCGAGTTCGACTTTGTTTCCCCGGGCGACCTCCAGCTCCAGTCAGACGCAACAACGGTCGCCTCGGTTGCGGGAATCACCACTATCCGGAACGAGCTGCAGGTCACCGGCCCTGGCGACTTGGCCTTCCTGCTGACGACGTATGTTCTACGGACTCCCTACGCGCTGGTCGTGATTCGGTGCCGCACCAATTCGGCTGAAGAGGCCGACCTCGCCGCCGTCGAGGAGCTCCTGGGTGGCCTTGGGATTGAACAGGCCGTCTCTTTCGATCCGCAAATGCCGGTGCTTGGCGGCATTCGTTTGCCACTTCCTGTCGGTTTCAGCGGCGACTTTTCGGGCGTGGGTTCCTACGAGCAGCTGATGGTCTCGAACATGTTCTCCACCGATCAGTTCCTCATCATCGGGGCCTTCCCCGGAAGCCTGCTGGACAATTTGGACACGATCTGGGCGAGCACGGAGGACAGTGTCCGCACCAACGCGGAGAGCTTCCAGAGCACCTATGCGGTGGAGGCCTCGGAGTTGGTGTTTATGGGGGAGCAGCTGGCCGGCAAGACCTTCCGCTACATCGGATCCGATGGGGTGGGCACCGGGCTGGTCTCAAAGTACTTCTACCGACTTGGCGGCACTGGCTACGAGGTTACGATCGCTGTTTCCCAGGAAGATATCGAGAGGGAGCAGGCTCAAAAACTCACGGAGCTGCTCGCGCGCGCCGAAGTGGTTCCGCTGTGGATTCATAAGTCCCACAAGGGCTTTGGACTGGAGTTCCCGTCGCCTCAGCTGCGGCTGGCGGAGCCTGAGGGCGAGCTCGTAATTCCGGGCGTGTTTACTCTGGAGAGCGACAAGCAGAGCGTCCGCTTTTGGGCTGACCAGCTTGGGGACTGGGCCGCTAGCGAGGCCGATTTGACAGGAGCCCTCCTCCAAGTCCAAAACGGGCTCACAAGTGCGCGGGACCTAGGGGTTACGCAAGAGGTCGAGCTCGACTGTATCGACGCCAAGTTCACGACGCGGGGCAGCTTGAAGCTCGATGGGAAGCCCCTGGGCAAGGCCTATTATTTAATGAATACAGACCCGAACGAGGACTTCTCGGCGTCTATCCTTGTGGACCCGCCGACGGAGAGCTTCTCCCGGTCCGGCAACCTGATGGTGCACAATGTGTTTCAAAATCCCTCGTACGTGGTGCACGACTTCCAACGCATTCAGCGCTCTATCCTGGGCCAGTCCACCACAGGCCAGCGCTTCACCTACGGGACGCCCCGTGGGGAGTCGAAGCTGGTGCAAGAGGCCTACTCCATCCCCATCGCAGAGGGAGTTCTTGAGCTGGTCTTCTGGTACACGTCCGCCGCCGGGAGCTTAGGTGCGACGCAAGCGGACCTGTTTTTGGACAACCTAGAGCGCGCAAAATGAGGCACATCGCTGTCATCGGCCTAGGTTACGTCGGGCTTCCCGTGGCCTTGGCATTGGCCGACAAGTTCCCCCTGGTGGTCGGGTACGATCGCGATGAGAGCAAGGTGGACAACCTGCGGCGCGGGCTGGACTCCACCGCGCAGTTCTCGGTCCAGGAGATCACCGCATCGAGCTTGCGGATCACGTCAAGTCCCGCCGAAATCGCGGCCGCTGACTTCTATATCGTGGCCGTTCCAACGCCGATAGACGAAGCTAAAAAGCCAGACCTTCGCGCTCTTCGGGCCGCCGCCGAGCTGGTTGCCGCCGTACTCAAGATCGGCGATATCGTCTCCTTTGAGTCCACGGTCTACCCCGGCGTGACCGAAGACATCTGCGGCCCGATTTTGGAGGCCGGCTCCAGCCTTCGGCAAGGTGTGGATTTCCATCTCGCCTACTCCCCCGAGCGCATCAATCCCGGGGACCCCGAGCACACGCTCGATCGGGTCGTCAAGGTGATCTCCGCAGATTCGGAAGAGGCGCTCGACATCGTCGCAGCGGTGTACGGAGAGGTTGCCAGCGCGGGTTTGCACCGCGCCCCATCGATTCAGGTCGCCGAGGCCGCCAAGGTGATCGAGAACGTCCAACGCGACCTCAACATCGCCTTGATGAACGAGTTGGCAATCATTTTTGATGCACTTGGCCTCGACACACTCGCCGTGCTGGAGGCCGCCGCGACGAAGTGGAACTTTCACGCCTACACGCCCGGCTTGGTCGGAGGCCACTGCATCGGTGTCGATCCCTACTATCTAACGACACGCGCGGAAGAGGCGGGCCTGACCCCGAAGGTCATCCTCGCCGGCCGCGAAACGAACGACGGTATGGGGGCCTTTGTGGCCGCGAAGCTGATCAAGCACCTGCTCAAGTCTGGCGTCTCGGTTCGCGGCGCACGTGTCGCCATCTTGGGCCTAGCGTTCAAGCCAAACGTCCCCGACCTGCGCAACTCGCAGGTGCCCGCCATCATCGAAGAGCTAGTCGATTTTGGGGCGAGTGTCCTTGTCCACGACCCGCGAGTTGATGCGGCCGAGGCCCGCACCACCTACGGGATCGAGCTCACCCCCGCCTGCGACCTAACCAATATCGACGCCGTCCTCTTGGCCATCCCGCACGACGGTTTGGCCGACTTGGCGAGAGCCCTCTGCCTCTCCGGTGCGGGAATCCTAGTCGACGTGATGGGTGTGGTGACTCCAGCCCCAGCGGTCCCCACGATCTATTGGCGGCTGTAGCTCGGTGCCCCTAGCTGCCAGCGATCCCAAATCGCTTTGAGTTGTCTCCTTGAACTGCCAGCTATCCCAAATCGCTTCGGGTTGTCTCCTTGAGCTGCCAGCGATCCCAAGTCGCTTTGGGTTGTCATCCTGA
>CALBMX010000111.1 GCA_937896235.1 uncultured bacterium | reverse complement strand
TCATCAAAGCCCATCGATTTGATCATCGACAGCACGGGGCTCTCAATTGTCGGCCAAGGCGAATGGGCAGCTGCAAAGCACGGCAAACGTGGAAAGCGGGGTTGGAGGAAGCTACACATCGGCGTCAATGGCGCGGGCGAGATCGTGGCGCAGGTCCTGACAGACGGGAATGTGGACGATGCAAAAACGGGGCTTGATTTGATCAAGCAAGTCGAAGGCGACATTGCGTGTCTCATCGGAGACGCGGCCTACGACACAGCTGCGATCTACGAAGCTGCTGGGGGCAGAGGCGCCAAGGTTGTTGTGCCGCCAGTGAAGGGCGCAGTCGTGTCTGGACCGAAGCTACCGCTCTCGGCGCGAGACGAAACGGTGCTCAAAGTGAACGCGCTTGGGCGGAGAGAGTGGAAGAAGAAGTCCGGCTATCATCGACAGGGCCGCGTGGAGAATATGTTCTTTCGCTACAAGCAGATCTTGGGCGGCAAGCTGCACGCGCGGCATGTAAAAGCGCAGGAAGTAGAGGCCGCGTTGGCTTGCAGAATCTTGAACCGGATGAGCGAACTTGGGCTACCGGTCTCCGTTGCGAAGGTTGCATGAACTGGGCAGGGTAGGGACCATGCAGCTCGCGCTCAACAATACGCACCAACGCCCTCTTTTTGGTCGCGCCGATGAGATCTCGCATCTACGGCAGCAGTTTGATGATGTAGCTACGCGCGCTGCCAATGGGCATTATCGTGGCCCGAAAATGACCGTAGTCCTAGCCGAAACAGGCTATGGGAAGAGCCGGCTCGTTCAAGAGCACTATCTAAGGCTGACTACGGATCCGGACTGGGACCCGGACAACACCAACGACTGGCCTGACGCCTTCGGTGACATCGGTGCGCAACTCAGAGTCAACCCCACATTTGATGGCCATGTCCCCAAAGGACCTCCCCGCTTCTTGTGGCTCGGGATGAGGTGGCAGCCTACGGAGCAACGCAATGTGGACTTACGGTCCGCACTGCCCGACCTGCGGAGTGAACAGTAAGAGGGATCGCGCAAGGGATGTGGAACACTGGCTGATTCGGCAACGGTTCGACACCCCCTGGAGCGTGCCGTTGTTTCCCGCGAGAGAAGCCAGCTGCGGGCATCTTCAGGCGCGTCGCGTCTAGGAGGGGCTTCAAAGCATTGCACGCCATCCGGCAGGGGGCTATTGAACTTTGCCGGTCATGATGAGCCACTTACTTGGGGATCGGGCACGATGGAAAGACGACTTCGACAGGTGGCATCGGCCCTTCGCGCTCCACCCTAGGCGCCTCGTCGGCCACTTCATTGGCGAATCGAATCAGTCGTGTCAGATTCCAACCGATCCAATCCGCACTGACTGATTGAGCCGACAGTGATTCAGCCACTTGGCGAAACAGTTGCCCAGCGCGGCGCGCGTGAGACACGACTCCAGCGGCCCTCCCTTCGCGCACTTTTACGCCGGCGGCTGCGAGAGCGATGAGGCCCTTGAGGAAATCGGCGATCGGCC
Organism: uncultured bacterium; assembly: GCA_937896235.1. Taxonomy (GTDB): domain Bacteria; phylum Planctomycetota; class UBA1135; order UBA1135; genus CALBMX01. Next base: position 2,040 of record CALBMX010000111.1, on the reverse strand, counting down.
CCGTTCGGCCCGCTGCGTGCCAGAGGGGCTCCCAGGCTTCGTGAGATTCCCAGTAATAGCCGTGGTCGAAGAGTTCGATGCCGCGCAGGTACTCGGCGGAGGCTTGCCAGTTCGCCGGATCGAGGGGGACGACCTGATGCGGTTCCGCGCCAAAGCTGTGTCCGGCCGGATCGTTGATCGGGTGTGGGAAGCGGCCGGGGACGAAGGCATACGGCGGGAATGCGGACGACTCGGAAATCTTCGCTTGTCGGTCACCGATGTTCACGCTTCATCTCCCTGGCTCAACGATCGCCCCTTAGCAGACATTAGACTCAACCCGCGGAACTCGTTCGCTCTGGATTTGTCGAGCCTGCCCGGCGTACACGCATACATCCTGCGATATCTTCATCGAACAGAAATGGGGGTAGCACATCGCGCAAAGATGCGAGTACTTGGCGGCGAGAATTGGTGGTTTAGCGTTCACTCGTCTCCTTTGTGAATCTTAGTTCAGTTCGGGCTGTGGCGGAGTCGAGATCGATGCACGGATGTGATGCACCGCAGACGCGCCACCTAGTTCCCATCCGATCGGCCCCACTTGTAACCCTCTGACTCGAGCTCTTGTAGTAGTACCGCTACCGATGCGCTTTTCGCAATCAGCTGCTGGTAATGCAAGAGCGCCTCGCTTGCGATCCGGCTTCCCGCTTCGTCGAATGCCCAGAAGCAAAGGTCGACATTCGCGAGGTCAGCGGAGAGCAGCTGGAGGATGGTCATGAGTTTGCGGTTGCCTCCGAAAGCTCCACATCCCCAGTGCCCCGAGTGGACGGTCGTGCTGGCACTGTCGCCATGCAGCCTGCTTGTCTCCTGTTTGGCAGCCGCAAAAGCGGTGTAGGCGGTGTTGACTACCGAGGCGATCTGCGCGGCTGTGTAGCGGCCCGAGCTCGGGTACGGCGCGGCCATGGCAACAATGTTGCTGATCGTTGGCGGCGTCAGGACAGCGACCGCATCCTTGAGCTGCTGCGCGGTAGCGCTTGCGAAGAGGTTGCCGTAGAGGCCTCTTGGCCTGCCTCGCTCAGGCCTTGGCAGAGTGTCAATCGAACAGTGGCGCTCAACGCCGGCGACTGTGACTGGCGTGGCCCGTCCCTCCCTCGTTGCCGTTAGGGTCGGGAGTCCCGCGGCGACTAGCGCTTCAAGCAGGGAACCCAGAGCAGGATGCTCGGCGGCTTGGATCTCATCCTGAGCCATGAGCGCCGAGCCATAGGCGACGAACAGATGCGGATCGGCGAAGTTGACATGCCAGTGGACAGCCTCTTCATCGTCCGATGCCGCGTACTCGTAGATGCCCTTTTGGATCGAACAGCTAGAGCGTTGCGTTAGAGTTGGAGGAGGAGCTTCTTGATCCCAGCGCGCGTAGTCGATGGTCCCCGCAAAGCCCCCATGGGCAGAGACAACCAAGTCGAAGACAGCGAGCTTCGTCGGGTGATTCCAGACTGGAGGGTGCTGTCCTAAGAGCGCAGCGGCGTCAAACGTCTCACGTTGGATAGGTGTCATTGATTGCTTCATCGTTCGTGTCATCGTTGGCTACATCATTTGGGCAGAGCGGGAGGTGGAAAGCTCACTGGAAAGTCGACTTGAGAAGAGGCGCATAGCTGAGAGGCGACTTTCGGATTTCGCATATCCATATGCCATTGGATGATGTTGATTGCCTCCCTCAAGTTGTGCGTAACGGCACCCTCAGTCAAGTCTAAGCTTCGAGCGATCTCAACCACACCGAGCTTGTCTTTGAAGTGCATCTCCACAATGCGTGGCCGCATAGGATGAGAATACTGGTCCCAGATTCCCTCGAAGACCTCACACAGGAGGGACAGGCCCTCCAAGGGCAGTGCCTCCTCATCCGGCCAGCGGACTAGAGTACCCGCAGGGCTTTGGAGGGTACTAGCAGGTTCTCCTTCCGTAACTTCGTGCCTTGCACACCTGACAAATGCCGCGGCCAATTCAAAGTATCGGTGCCTAGCGGCCCGCGAGACTTGCTTTCCCTGCACCAGTTTGCGGAAGACCCTCCCC
>CALBMX010000110.1 GCA_937896235.1 uncultured bacterium | reverse complement strand
TCAGCGTCGTCAGCGTCGTCAGCGTCGTCAGCGTCGTCAGCGTCGTCAGCGTCGTCAGCGTCGTCAGCATCGTCAGCATCGTCAGCGAGTTTTGCTTCGACCGCATCTAAGACTTCAGCGATTTCTTCGGACTCAAACTCGTCGTCGAATGCGGCATCGTCAACTTCGTCGTCGAATGCATCCTCTTCGTCATCATCTTCCACATCCTCGTCGTCGAAAGCGTCATCTTCCTCAAAGGTTGCCGCGTCATCAGCGTCATCAGCGTCATCAGCGTCATCAGCGTCATCAGCGTCATCCGTATCGACGTTGTCTCCTTCGACTTCGGCGACGAACTCGCTCTCAAGTTCGGTATCTTCCTCTAAGAGCTCTTCGGTCGATTCCCAACTCGGAGTCCTGGAGGTTGCGGACTCCTGAACCGCGGCGTCCCCATCACTTGTTCCAAGGACCCTTACTCCGGTGTGACCTGGGGTGTCTATGCGTGTCCAGACGCCGTCGACAAGATGGCCTTTAACTGGACGAGGCGAGGTCGCAGGCTCGATGGGAGTCGATTTTTCACCAAGCGGCCTTGGCTTGGAAAGTCCTGCGGCGCTGGCCTTAACGCGTTGGTCACTTTTGGGTTCCCGCGAGTTAGGACCCTCCGTGGTTGAGACCCCAAGGGGACGGACGCCTTCGGGAAGCTCCCCCCTCACGCGCTGCTCGTACTCGGTGACTCCTGGAGCGGCTGGGGCCTGGATTACGGGGAACAGAGCCTCGGCTTCCGCCTCAGACACGCCATCCCCATCAACCTCGCTCAAAGCGGCTGCGACGGGATTCGTCTCCACCACCTTCTTCCTCTTCGGGGGAGTCGGTGCCCCCAACGCAAACCACGCTCCGAGGAATGCTGCCCCAAAGGCCAAAATGGCATTGGTGATGCCGCCGCCGATGGCCCCAAAAGCACCCGGCAACGCAGAGCCAAGACCGCCCCCAGCTGTCGCGCTAAAGGCACCCAGCAGAAAACTGATTGTGATGCCACCGCCCGAGATGAGCGCAAGTGGCGCGGAAAGTGCGAGGGTGTTGGGGCGAAGGAACATCGCACCGCCCAAAACGGTGCAGCCCACAGCAAGCGCAAACGCGGCGACGTCGCCAAGGCTAGCGATGATTGCATTCATCGCCGCGGTGGACAAATTGCCTGCGGCGCCGCCTTCGGAATACATCGCCATGCCAACAGATGCTGCACAAAATGCGCCCCCGAGGAACAGAGCCATGGACAGGAGTTCATAGCCAATGTGCTTGTTGTTTTTTGAATCACTCATCTGTTTCACCTGTAGTTACACCCTGCATTTCATCCCAATCCTCGATGGTATAAAAGACCTCTCGAGCCTTGCTTCCTTTGTGCGGGCCTACGATCGCCTCCTCTTCCATCATTTCGAGGAGGCGCGTCCCGCGCGTATAGCCGACACCAAGCGAACGCTGCAGCAAACTTGCCGACCCGCGCTTCGCCCTCAGGATAACGCGAACGGCATCATCCCACAATTCGTCCCGCTCTTCGGGCGCCTTATCGCCAGGCTTTCCAGCCTTTGGAGAGCCCGTCACACTTTGAACGAGCTCTTGGCTGAAGTTGGGCGCGGATTCCTTCGTAACGAAATCGACGATCGCCTGGAGCTCCTCGTCCTCTGCCCATGCGCCTTGAACGCGAACGAGAGAGGATGCTCCGGGAGGCGCGTACAGCATGTCGCCACCGCCCAGAAGTTTTTCCGCGCCGCCCTCGTCCATGATCACACGACTGTCGATCTTACTCGCGACTTGAAAGGCAATTCGCGTCGGCAAGTTACCCTTAAGCACACCCGTGATCACGTCGGTCGAGGGACGCTGCGTTGCAACGATCACATGGATTCCAACGGCTCGTGACTTTTGAGCCAGGCGAGTGATCGCCATTTCGGCCTCCTTCTTGGACACCATCATCAAGTCCGCGAGCTCATCGATCACGATGACGATGTAGGGAACCGCCCGAGGAGTGCGCTCCTCGCTGAACAGATCGCCCAAGCGCGTGCGTAGAGCGTCTTCACCTAGGCTGTTGTAGCCCTTGATGTTCTTGACGCCCGCGTCTTTGAACTGCTCGTAACGACCATCCATCTTCTCGCAAGCCCAGAGCAAAACGTTGGTTGCTTGGCGCGCATCGGTCACGACCGGTAGCATCATGTGCGGCACCGTGGTGAACATTTGCAGCTCAACCATTTTGGGGTCGATCAAAATCCACTGCACCTCGTGGGGTGAGCGCGTCAGCAACATCGAGGCCAAAATCGTGTTGATACAAACCGACTTTCCCGAGCCCGTGGTTCCCGCGATGAGGAGGTGGGGCATCTTGGCAAGGTCGCCAATCACCGGCTCCCCTTCGGCATCCATGCCAAGGAAAAGCGGAAGGGCGTACTTCTTCATTCCGTACGCCTCTTGGCGCACGAGCCCGCGCAGCGTGACAATCGCGCGGTTCTTGTTTGGTATCTCGATACCAATGGTCGCGCGTCCAGGGATGGGTGCAATGATTCGGACACTTTTAGCGAGGAGTGCGCCGGCAATCTCTTGCGAGAGCGACGTGACCTTGTTCATGCGCGTCCCCTGGGCGACCTCGAGCTCGAACAGCGTAATCGCTGGACCAACACGAGCACCGACAACCTGCGCGTCGATACGGAAGGAAGCCAGCTCGTTCTCTAGCTTCGTCGCCGCATCCTCAAGCTCCTTTTCATTTGTGGCCGAAACGGGCGGAGCCTCTGCCAAGAGCGAGAGAGGGGGCAATTTCCAAGGCCCAGCGGGGGGCGATACAGGCTCGAGAGGGAGAGCCTTCTGGGTGTTCCCTCTTACAACTGGCTTGCGTGGTTGGGGTTTAACGACAGCGGCATCGGTCTCGTCTTCCTCCTCGTCTTCCTCCTCATCCTCTTCTTCATCCTCGTAGACGTACTCCCACTCGTCTTCCTCGTCTTCGTCCTCGTCGATCTCATCCACAACGACCGCTTCCTTTCGCGCCGGCTTCTTGGCTGCCTTCTTTTGTTTCGCTTTCGCGCTAGCCTTCCGCGGCGCCTCTCCGTCGATATCCGCACCTCGAAGGAAGCTCCACAGGCCACTAAAGAGGGCAACAAGCCACTCCTTAATCGCAGCAAAGGCGCCCTTGCCACGCTTCTCATGTTGCTCCTGGAACCAATCGCGCATCGACGCAAGTGCCGGGAAAAACGCCATCTCAGTAGCGAGCATGAACGACACTAAGGACACCAGCCCCATGATCATCCACATACCGGGACCGCCCAACTTGGTGACTAGGAACTCAAGGCTCTCCATCGCAAAGTAGCCGCCGGGCCCATACGGAGTCGTGCTCGAAGTACCGTAGTTCTCGCCAAAGGCGAGCTGGAAGAGGTACGCACTAGAGATCAAGAAGCACAGTCCGCCGAAGACGCGGAGGATCGGCAAGCTGAGCTCTTTCTGGGTAACGATCACGCCTCCCCAAGCGCACATCAGGAAGCAGACCATGTAGCCAGCCCACCCGAAAATGATAAAGACGTACTCGGCGAGGTAGTAGCCGGCTTGTCCGCCCCAGTTCAGCCCTTCTGCCAGGGCGTCGGTGAACGGGGCATAAAACGTCACCATCGAGACCAAGAGCCAAGCTGCGAACCCAAGCATCAAAAGGCCATAGATCTCCTGGACATGCTGGGCCGTCTCCGGCTTGTCCGGCTTTTTCGCACTCTTCTTCGTCGACTTCCCCTTCGACTTGGGCGCTTCGCCTCCGAAGAGACCGGTGACCCAGTCTGTCGTGCGCTCGAGGAAACTAACCTCTTTCTTCTTTGCTGTTCGCTTCGCCAAGTTGGTGTTTTGCTGCTCCGGCTATTTGAGGGAGTCCGTGTGATCCAAGCGGACGAGGGTGCGAGCGACCTCGCGTTTCGTCCTGTTCTGCAAGCGACTGGAGACGCCACCCTTTGCAAGGATAGCGACCGTCGTCCGCTTTGCCCCTAGGGCAGTCTCGTCGTTGAGCACGATAAAGTCCGCGCCCTTCCTAGTTAACTTTGCCTTGGCGCGCTGTAAGCCCGAGCCGGTCTCTAGGGCAAACCCCACAACCAGCCGGTTGCCCTTCCGGCGCCCGACAGTTGCCAGAATATCGGGGTTCCGGACCAACTCCAAGGATGCAACTTCGTCCCCGCCATCCTTTGCGCGCCACTTCCCAGAAAGTTGGCGTTTGGGGCGCCAGTCCCCCACCGCGGCCGCCATAAAGAGGGCGTCGGCCCCCGTCTTGCCAAAACTACCTTTGGTGCGCGATTCCGACCCCAAAAAGGCCCTCTTGACCGCCTGAAGCATGTCTCGAGCACTCTCAACATCAATGCGGGTAACCCCATCTGGGGTTTCCTGATGAACCGGGCCCGCGATCAAAATGACTTTATCGCCCCTTTCGGCCGCCGCCCGTGCAATCTCGAATCCCATCAATCCACTCGAATCATTCGAGAGATAACGCACGGGATCAATGCGTTCACGGGTCGGACCGGCCGTAACGACAACTTTGCGCGGTGCGAGTTCGGCCACTTTGGAGGCGCGCCTGCCCGATGAAGGTTTAGGCACCGAGTAGATCTCCGAGGCGCCTAAGCACCTCGTGGGTCTCTAGGAAACGCCCCGGACCCTCGTCGCCACAAGCGACTTCACCCGTTGCGGGCTCTTCCACACGCCAACCGTCCGACGCGAGCGTCTTTAGATTGCGCTGCACGGCAGGCTGCGCATACATAAAAGGATTCATCGCCGGGATCAGGACCCGCGGAACATCGGCGGGGATCGCCAAGCTGAGCGTCGTTAGAAGATTCGGAGCCAACCCCGCGGCAAGCTGTCCGATCAAATCTGCCGTGGCGGGCGCAATCAACAGGAGCTCGGTTTTCCTAGCTAGCTCGATGTGGTCCATCGCGCAGCGACGGTTCGGACCGTACTCGGAGACGTGAACGGGGCGACCGGTCAGCGCCTCTAGAAGCTGAGCAGAGATCAGCTCGGCCGCGTTGGGAGTCAACACTACGTTGACCTCATGGCCGGCCTGACGCAACTTGCTCGCCAAGTCGGCCGCCTTAGCCACTGCAGCCGAAGCACTGATTCCAAGAAGGATTCGTGTCATGTTTATTCTCCTTCGGCGCACCGCGCGCCGCTGTCTAAACCGACAAGCTCGCGAAGCTCGCGAAAAGCCTTTTCGAGGTCGTCGTTAATAATAGTCGCGTCATACCTGTACGCCTCAAGCATCTCGTCAGCGGCCTTCTTGAGGCGCCTTTCGATGACGTCTTGGGGGTCCGTTGCGCGACCCTCGAGCCGCTCTCGTAGAGCCTCGGCCGAGGGCGGAGAGATAAACACATACAAGCCGTCCACACCGAGGGCCTTTAGCTGCAGGGCACCCTGGACATCGATCTCGATCAGGTAGATTTTTCCAGCGGCCAAGGCCTCCTCTAGGGGCACGCGCAAAGTTCCGTACAAGTTGCCATGCACTTCGGCCCACTCGATGAAGTCGCCGGCGGATACACGTGCACGGAACTGCTCTTTGTCTAAGAATAAATACTCGCGCCCGTCTAGCTCGCCTGTGCGTTTCGGCCGCGTCGTCGCGGAGACCGAGAACTGGACGCGATCATCTTCTAGTAGCCGCTTACAGAGCGTGCTTTTCCCACAGCCCGACGGGCCTGAGATCACAAGCATGCGCCCTTCAAAGTGGCTGTTGGAGGTACTCATTCGACGTTTTGGACCTGTTCCCGCAGGCGCTCCGTGAAGTTCTTCATATCGACGACGAGGTGGGCAACCCCAGCGTCGTTGCACTTGGAACCAATTGTATTGACCTCGCGAAGAAACTCCTGGATCAGGAAATCCAACTTGCGGCCGACGCCGCCCGCCTTGTCATCCGCCGAAGCGGCGTCGAGCAGGTGCGCGAGCTGATCGAGGTGACTGCGCAGGCGCGAGGTCTCCTCCGACACGTCTAACTTGTCGCCGATCATCGCGATCTCACGCGCTAGGTCCGGCGGATTCACGATGGCCTCTTTGTGACCCGAGCCCACGATCAATTCATTGACGCGCCTCTGCAAGGACTCGCCGTGTTCACGCACCACTTCAGGCATGCGCGCCTCCACTTGAACGAGACGTGCCTCAAGCTCATTCGCGTTCACACGCAGGTCGTCGGCCATCGCCACACCTTCACGCTCACGCATGTCGACGAGGTCCGCAAGAGCGGCTGCCAAGCACTCGTCAGCGAGCTCTTTCGCGAGCCCCTTCCAGCCCTCTTTGGATTCCGTGCCGATCACACCCGGCAGGGTTAGCATGCGGTCTAAGCTGGCGCGCTCGCCAGGTCCCGTACGACCCAGCTCCTCGGCGATCTCGTCGAGCTCACTGGCGTAGTGGGCCAGTAGGCCCCGATGAATCGTTGCCGCAGCTAACGCGTCCCCGCGCTCTAACCGCAGGAAGACATTTACGGAGCCGCGCTCGAGTTTGGCCTTAACCAACTTCTCGAAGGTGATCTCATGCGCACTGAGTTCGCTGGGGCCCTTAATACGCACCGTCAAGTGCCGGTGATTTACCGAGCGCACTTCACAAGAAAGGCTCAACCCATCGCGTTCGAGCGAGGCGGAGCCAAAGCCGGTCATGGATCGCAGCATTTGAGCTCCTCCTAGATGGGGTTCGTGGCGCTAAGCGCCGGGACGGGAGCCGGGCTTCACGGCCTTGTCGCCCGTTGCACACAAAGGGCACTCGGAGGGTTTCCAGGTGCGCGCCTCAACGTCGGCCAAAGAGACCAGAGGGATGTTCAAATCTTCGAAAGGGTTTCCGCCAGAGCGGTTCACAAGACAGCCAGCCGATACAACCTTTGCGCCAAGTGACTCGATGACGGCAATGACCTCACGAGCGCTGCCGCCGGTAGTGAGCACGTCTTCCACGACAAGCACGCGCTCGCCTTTCTTGAAGGAGAAGCCGCGCCGAAGAACCATCTCGCCGTCTTTGCGCTCGGTGAAGAGCGCCCGTGTCCCACAGGCCCGACCAACCTCGTACGAGAAGGTCACCGCCCCCATGGCGGGACCGACAACGACGTCAATGTTGAGGCCCCTCACGACGCGGGCAATGCTGAGCGCGGCGTTTCCGGCATCTTCAGGGTACTGCAAAAACAACGCGCACTGAAAATAGCGGTCGCTGTGCAGCCCCGAGGAGAGCTCGAAGTGACCTTCGAGCAGCGCACTTTTTGCGCGCATGGATTCGAGCAAAGTTGCCGAGTCCATACCTTTGCCGACGGAAGAGCTCATGACCTAATTGTCTCCGGAACTTTCGCCGTCTGCGGGCGGAGCGCTAATGCCAAAGGTGCCGTCGTCCAGAACGGACTGGTTGCCACCGACGCGGTTCATCACCTGAATGCCGAGGGCCGTCACAAGGAAGACCACAGCGACCCAACCCGTGAAGCGGTTGATCCCGGAGGCGCCAACGCCGAAGGTCGCTTGACCGTGACCGCCGAGTGCCTCGCCGAAGCCGCCGCCCTTGCCCTCTTGAAGCAAGATCACGACGATCAGAACGATCGCCGCGAGGACGAAGAGAATGTAGAGAAGTGTGAGTGTAAGTGAGGAATCCATGGTGTGAATTGAGCTAGTTGTCGAACTCGATAATCGCTGTGAAGGAAGCGCCCTTAAGAGCGGCGCCGCCAACGAGGGCGCCGTCGATGCCCTCGACAGACATGAGCTCTTTGACGTTGGCGGGGCTAACACTGCCGCCGTATTGAATACGTGTCCTTTCGGCGAGCTTTTGGTCATAAAGACCGGCGAGCACGCCGCGTAAATAGGTGTGAACTTGACCCGCTTGATCGGGTGTTGCGGTCAGGCCGGTGCCGATAGCCCAGACGGGCTCGTAGGCAATCGTGACTCGCTCGGCGTCTTTGCGGGAGATCCCCGAGAGGCCCTCGACCAAGTGGCGGCGAACAACGGTTTCCGTTTGGCCGTCCTCGCGCTCTTCTTGGGTCTCGCCGACACAGAGAATCACGTCTAGGTCAGCGGCGAGGGCCGCGTGTACTTTGGCGTTGACCAGCGTATCGGTTTCGCCGTAAACGTGGCGGCGCTCGGAGTGCCCAAGCACCACGAGCTCGCAGCCGACATCCTTGAGCATGCTCGCACTAATCTCGCCCGTGTGGGCACCACTGGCGGCCGCGCACATGTTTTGCGCACCGAGGCGAATGCGTGAACCCGCTAGAGCGCGCGCCATCTCGTCGAGGTAGACAAACGGCGGGAAGACGGCGACGTCGACGTCGGAGCGGCTATCGGCCGAGGCGCGAATGGAGGCAACCAAATCGCACGCAGTGCGGCGATCCGTGTTCATCTTCCAGTTACCAGCTAGGAATGGACGTCTCATGAAATGTAGTTGAGGGGCGCTGCGGCTTCGGGAGTTGCTACGGAATCGGCGGAGGGCGCAATCAAGGTTTTGCCCAGGGCCCTACACATCGTAAGCGCATCACCGGCGATCTCGGCGAAGAGATCGGGGGAGATCGCTTGCTCCGCGTCGGACTTGGCGCGCATCGGATAGGGGTGCACCTCAACAATCAAGCCGTCGCAGCCAACCGCGACCCCCGCTCGGGCCAAGGGGCGGATCAAATCAGCGCGACCAGCGGCGTGGGATGGGTCGACGATTACGGGCAGGTGCGTCGCCTGCTTGAGATGGGCCACGGTGCCGAGGTCGAGTACGTTCCGCGTCGCGCTGTCAAAGCCGCGGATGCCGCGCTCGCACAAGACGACCTCCTTACACCCGCCGGAGAGTAGGTATTCTGCCGCCAGCAGGAACTCCTTCGAGGTGGCGGTCATGCCGCGCTTGAGAAGAACGGGCATGCCGGCCTTAGCCACTTCGCGAAGAAGAGGTGTGTTGATCATGTTGCGGGAGCCGATCTGCAGCATGTCGCAGACCTCGCGCGTCTTGGCGATATCGCCCGGCTCCAGCACTTCGGTCACCACTGCAATACCGACCTCTTCGCGAACTCGTCCCAGCAGCGCGAGACCGTCGTCGCCGAGCCCCTGGAAGGAGTAGGGAGAGGTGCGCGGCTTATGGACGCCGCCGCGCAATAGCGTCGCGCCGGCCGCCTTTACCCGACGGGCGACATCAAGGAGCACATCCTCTTCGTCCACGGAGCACGGGCCCGCGACAAGGGAAACGTGGCCGCCACCAAAAATCGCCTCGCCAACACGAACGATCGTGTCGGGCTGGCCGTTCGCCCGGGCAAAGCGCTCCGAAGCCGGGCCCGCGTCCACGATGCTCGCCACAGCGAACTGATCGTTGAGCAGGGAGAGCGTGCGAGCGGGGTCCACGCCGGCCTTGTCCGTCGGAATCAGGTCCACAAGCTCCACCCCTCCCGAAACACCTGTCAGGGTGCGGGGTTCCAGGCCGAGCTCGCGGCACAGCCCAAACAGGGCGTCGCGATCGGCAGGGGCAAGGTTCTTTCTAAGCTTGAGAAGCATGGGTTGGTGGCGTTCGATTCCACCCCTATCTTGCAGGTTGTGCAGAGTAGTTGGGGGCAAAAATGAGGCGCAAGATTATAAGTAGGCGCCCCTATTTCCGTCAACGCCTGCCGCCCTCGAACATGCAAGAGTTCGCACCCCTTGAACCACTTCTTTGCGTCACCCCTCTTGGCGACCTCCCCCGCACTGGGTGGATCCAGGCTGGATTGGGCGATATCGAGTCCATTGGCGCCCATTCTCACGGTGTCGCGCTGGTGATTCTTGCGCTGGCGAACCGCATCGCCGCCGATCGGGAGGCGCGCGGGGAAGCGCCTCTCGACGTGGATCGGGCCGTCAGCCTGTCCGCCGTTCACGATCTCGGCGAGGCGATCCTGGGGGACATCCCCAAGTCTGGGGCCGCCTTGCTCCCCGCGGGGGCCAAGGCGAGTGCCGAGAGAAGCGCCGCCAAGCAGCTTGGCAGCAGCCTTTCGAGTGTCACTCTGGAGCGTTGGGAGGAGTTTGCAGAGGGGGAAACCCCCGAGGCTCGCCTAGCAAAGCTCTGCGACAAGCTGCAAATGGGCCTCCGGGTCGTCCAGATGCAACGCCGTGGCGCGACGGGCCTTGGGGAGTTCAGAGAGTCGATCGAGCGCCTAAACTGCGAAGAATTCCACGCCTGCGAAGTCCTTCAGGGCCAACTCCTGAAGGCCATCCGCCCGTAACCCGAAATCCGATTACTGGCCGAAAAGTGGCCAAAAAGGTCGAAATACGGTAAAAATCCATCAAAAACAGCGAATTCCCATCCCCGGGTGCCCCTCCGAGTCGGCCGTGTAGGCTCCCGCCCGAATGTGGAGTTCTGCGCCCCGCCCCTGCCCCTTCACCTTAGGAGCTCTGCGAGCGCCGTAGCGTTTTTGCGCCTGTCTTCTCTTCTAGAGCCTTAGGGCAGGTGATAGGACACAGGTGGCTCAAGCGCACTAGGCCGAGCGGATCCAGCCCTAGCCAAAGAAGTCCAACTCGCCGCCGTTCCGAAGACAACCCATTAACGCCCCTCCCAACAGGTGACGCCACGCCCTTGGGACTGTAGATTCGGGGCGACCCCATCCCCTCACTTGAAACGCTCCCTACTCGTACTCTCTGTATTAATCTTTGCCTCGCTCTTCGCGTGGTTCTCCATTCTACGGCGTGGCCCCGGCGTGATTGTGCCTCCGCAAATTTCGCCGTGGCCTAAGGTTCTCGATCAAATGGAGGTCCCTCCCGAAGCTCCCGGCAGTGTCCGCGGGACGCTGCTCTTGGAGGATGGCTCCCCATGCGAAGAGGGTTTGATCGAGCTCCTGCAGCACGGTCGGGTGCATTGGACGTGGACCGACGAGGCCGGTCGCTTCCAGCTCAACGACCTTGAGCCCAGTGAGCAACAAGACTTGATTGTGCTTGTAGAGGGGCACCTACCGGAGACCTTCACGATCGCAATTCCAGGCAATCTTCCCAGCGAAGTCACCTGGACATTAGCGCCAAGACTTAAGCCTCTGCCAACTCTGCCGCCGATCACCTGGGGGAATCTAAAGGGCCAGCTGCTTCGAGGGATGCCCGGAGCGCGCGGGGATCGCAGCTTGTCCGACTTCGAAGTCTGGCTTGTGCCCCAAGAGGGCGCCGACCCCATGCTCGCCTTAGGTGAGCGGCGGATCCCCGTTTTTATGGATGGCACCTTCAGCGTGGAGAGCCTGCTCGCCGGCGACTATTTCGCACGCGCACTTCCGAGCTGGGCCCACGGTGGCTCCTGGCCAATTCTGGGCCAGGTCTCCTTCCATTTCGATCCCGCCGATGACGCCGGCACGCTCTCGATTCCGATGGTCGAAGGCCAGCTTGGCGGAACACTCGTAGAGACCAGCGGCAGCCCTTTGGCCGGCGCTCTGCTCATCTTGAGAAACACCGCCGGAGACCGCATTTGGCCTCCCCAAAAGAGCGACGCAGCTGGCACCTTCAGAGTCTCGGACTTGCCGCCGGGCGACTACATCCTCGAGCTCATCGCCGGTGTCACTCGCGCCGAGCGAGAGGTAGTCGTCCGCGCGGGCTCGTTCGAATTGGTCCGCTTCGGCCTGGTTGCGGTAAGCGAAGTCGACGAGCCAGCCCCTGACCAATAGGGCGGTCGCCAACCTCCTTCAAGTCAACTCTGTGCGCCCGCATGCGGTGAAATCGGGAGCTTCGATCATGGCTCGATTGCTCCGTGGAGACGGGACCTGCGCACACATCAGATGTTTGCGCCTTTGCCGTCCCCCGCCCCCTCAAAGGCTCTGTTGAGTTCGCCCCTCCAATGCGAGTACAGTGCGCCCCATGAGCGACGCAAAGTTGAAGGTCCACCTTTCCGATTTAGATGACGATCGTTTCCGCTTGCGTCTAGATGAGCTCCTGGAAGAGGCGCGCTGCGCGGCGTCCATCGAGTTTGTGGACGCGGGCGCGGCATGCGATATCTTGGTTGCCGGTGTTCCGACAAGGGACCAGCTGATGCCTCCAGCCGGCGCACCCAAGACACTGATCATTCCCTGGTCCGGGGTCCCTCGGAGTGTCGCCAGTTTATGTTCTGAGCTACCTGGCCTCGCCGTCCACAATGTCCACCACAACGCGATTCCCGTCGCGGAGCATGCCATCGGAATGCTGCTCTCCGTTGGGCGCAGGTTGATCCCCTCGGATCGCGCCCTCCGCTCGGGCGACTGGCGCACGCGCTTTGCCCCGACCGACGCGCCCCTGATCGCAGGTCGGCGCGCGCTCATCCTGGGCGCGGGTGCGATTGCCAGGCGCATCGCACACATTTGCAAGGGTCTCGACGTGACAACAACACTGCTCGCCCGTCGGCGCAGGAAAGACGAGGACACGGGGTGTCAACTCCTCGGCCCAGAAGACTTGGATGAGGCCCTTACGCGCGCCGAGATTCTCTTCATCGCCTTGCCCCTAACCCCGGCGACGGATGGCCTAATCGACGCAAGGCGCCTAGCGCTGTTGCCGCCTGGTGCGATCGTGATCAACGTCGCCCGCGGACCAATCCTCGACGAAGAGGCGCTCTACACAGGGCTGGTCTCCGGGGCGCTTGCGGGCGCCGGTATCGATGTCTGGTATACGTATCCGAAAGGCGCGGCGGCGCGTGCCCACACCCACCCTTCCAAGTTTCCCTTTGGCGACCTCGATCATGTTGTTCTCAGCCCGCACCGCGCCGGGCACGGGTTGGCTACCGAGCGACTGTGCGCAGAGCACCTCGCTCCACTGCTTATCGCTGCGGCAAAGGGAGACCCACTCCCCAATCGAGTTCATCCCGAGTTGGGGTACTGAGCTCCGAAAGTGATGGCAGGCTTCTATGGGAGTGGTTTTCCACCTAGGTAAACCACACGCCTCCTTTGCCCACTCCATAAAAGCCGGGCATTCCGAGCGCAGGCCGGGGACGAAAGGTCCCCGAGTCCTTATCATCTTGCCCCCCATGAATGATCCGATCTACCTCGACCACGCCGCGACGACCCGCGTCTCTCCCAGCGTCGCCGCAACAATGATGCGCGCGCTTGGTGACGAGTACGGTAATCCGTCGAGTCGACATCCCCTCGGCAGCAATGCCTCTGCCTCGATTGAAGAGGCGCGCCGCGCGGTCGCCAGCTCCCTAGGCACGCGCTCCGAGGGTGTGCTCTTCACGAGCGGAGGGACCGAGGCCAACAACCTGGCCGTCATCGGCTTCGCGCGTGCGCTTCGCCGTGGCAAACCCGGGACGCCGTCTGGGCACATCCTAATCGGCCCAACGGAGCACCCATCGATTCGCGCCTCGGCCGCCTCACTCACCGAGGAGGGATTCGAAGTCGAAGTCATGCAACTTGCGCGCAGCGACAAGCGCGGCTCCTTGGACATCGTTGATGCGGCTGCGCGAATGCGCGAAGACACGGTGTTCGTCGCTCAGATGCTCGTCAACAACGAATACGGAACGCGGTACGACATCGCGCGCCTCTCGCGTGCCATTGCGGCGCGGGCACCAAAGGCTCACCTGCACGTCGACGCCGTACAGGCCCTCGGCAAAATCGAACTCGACCCCGCGGGCCTTGTCGACAGAGCCGTCTCTAGCAGCTTCTCACTTTCCGCCCATAAAATTCACGGGCCCAAGGGCGTTGGCGCTCTAGTCCTATCGAACGCCTGCCTAGATGCGAAGCGACTGCCGCTCCCTATCATCCACGGCGGCGGGCAACAAGGCGACGTGCGCCCCGGGACCGAAAACGTTCCCGGAATCATGGGCTTTGGAGCGGCCATCGCCGCCGCGACACATGACTTTGAGGCCACCGGAAAAGCGCTAGTCACCGCACGCAAAGCACTTGAGTCCGCACTTACGGAATTCGTCCCTGGCGTGCGTGTACTTATTCCATGGAGCGATGACCAGACGGCCACCATGGCGCCCCAAGTCGTCTCGATCCTGGTTCCCGGAGCACCTAGCGAAGTTTGGCTGCACCACCTCGAGGAGCTCGGCGTCTATGCCAGTGCGGGAAGCGCCTGTCAGGCAAAAAAGCACGAACTGTCGCCCGCGCTACTCGCCCTTGGTCTAACCTCGGAAGAGGCCCGCCGCGTCTTGCGCTTCTCCTTCAGCTCCTCCACCACCGCCGAGGATTGCACCGAAGCAGCGCGCCGAATGGCGTCCGTCTCCAGCGCCCTTGCGCACCTCTAACAAGACACCCTCCCTACGAGTCTCGATGTCCAAAATCCCCGATACAATTCTTCTGCGCTACGGCGAGCTGGCGCTCAAAGGCGGCAACCGCAACTCCTTTGAGAAGACGCTAGCCGCCAACATTGCGAGCGCGACGGAATCTATCGCCGACGTTAAAATCCTTCGCGAGCGCGGCCGAATGACCGCCACTCTTAAGTCGAACCCCGAGCGCATCGAGCGCGTTGCAAACCGTATTGCAGAGGTCCCCGGACTCTCGTCCCTCTCCCTCTGTATCCCCTGCGAGGCGGACCCGGAGACGATCTCGGGTCTCGTCAACCAGCACCTCCTGCGGATGTTCGAGTTCTCCGCACCCGGTGCCCCCCGAATAACGTTCCGCGTGGAGACGAAACGTGCCGACAAGCGCTTCCCGATCGCATCGACCGAGTTCGATCAATACATAGCCCAGCGTTTGCCGGAGTCCCTTTGGGACAAGTTGCAAGTACAGCTCAAGCGCCCCGAACTTGTGATTGGCGTCGACATTAGGACAAAGGGCGCCTACGTCTACTTCGGCCGCACGCCGGGTATCGGGGGCCTTCCGGTCGGTAGCCAAGGCCGGGTCGTCTGCCTGCTGTCCGGTGGAATCGACTCTCCCGTAGCGGCCTATTACGCGATGAAACGCGGCTGCCGCGTCGACTTCATCTCGTTCCTCTCGCCCCCCTATATCGGCGAGCCGACACGCCAGAAACTCGTCAAGCTCGTTCGTAAGGTCGGCCGCTTTCAGCCCAAAAACCGGCTGCACATCGTCCCCTTCACCGAGATTCAGGAGGCCATCCGCGACCACGCGCCCGAGGCCTACCGAACGATCCTCTACCGCCGCATGATGCAAAAAATTGCCTCGCGCATCGCCTTCCGCAACCGCGGCAAGGCGATCATTACCGGTGAGTCCATCGGCCAAGTAGCCAGCCAGACGCTCTCGAATATCGCTTGTATCGAAGAGGCCTCGCTCTTGCCGGTCATCCGTCCGCTCATCGGCTTCGACAAGCTGGAGACAATCAAGATCGCCCGCGAGATTGGAACCTTTGACATCTCCAACGAACCCGAGCCCGACTGCTGCACGGTCTTCATGCCAAACGGTCCCGTCATCCACGGCCAGATCGCCCACTGCCTTGAGGCCGAAGAGAAGCTCGACATGAAGGGGCTTATCAAAAACGCACTGGACGGAATCGAAGCTATCGACATTGACACGGATGCCTGAGCCGCGCCTCACCCACCGAGTGCTCATCCTTTCACCGTACGTGTTGGGAAGCGCACGTGGCAATGCCTCTACCGCGCGCCGGACGGCCTCGCGCCTAGAGCAGGCCGGCGCAGTGACAAGGGTAGTGCAGGCGATCCCAAGTGAGGTGGCCCAGGCGATCCTCGATTTCCAACCCGACGTCTTGCACGGCATCCACGTCGGGCACACGTTGCGCGGCTTGGGGAATGACCCCGCGAATCTCCCGCCGCTTCCGCTTGTCTTGTGCATCGGTGGGAACGACCTTTTCGAGGACCTTGGCGTCAACCCCAACCAAGATGCGACTGGTGAGGAGGAGGGGGAGACAAGAGCCGACTCGGTTAGGCTCATTCGTCAAGCAGCAGCCGTCGTCGTAGCCACCGAAGCTCAGCGTGTCACCGCTGCACAGTTGCGCGGATCGGGAACCACCGTGTTTTTGGCCCCGCGCTTTCCCGAGGTCGGGCACGAACCGATTCCGAAGCTTGAGGGATTGATCGCCAGCGCAGCGGGTGGAGAGAGGACCTCCGTTCTCGTCTGGTCGGGCGCTCTTCGCCGCCAAAAACGGCCGGAGTGGATCCTGCCGATTCACCGCGCCCTTCGAGGGATCTTCCCAACCTTAGTCACCGTCGTTGCAGGACCATCACCGCGCGACGAGAGCGAAAACGCTTCCTCAAAGACACTTCAAGGTGAGCCGGGGATTGCGCTCTTGCCCCCCTTCCCCGGTGGCGGACCCGGCCATGGATGTGCGGGCACCCTGCTCGCTCTTGCGGACGTCGTTCTCAACACGTCGCGAACTGAAGGCATGTCGAACTTCATCTTGGAGGCGCTCGCCGAAGGTACGCCCGTCGTCGCTGCGAACACCCCCGGCAACCGTGACTGGCTCACAACTCAGGCCCTGCTGTTCGACACCAAAGAACAAGCGGTCGAGCTCATACGGGGTCTCCTAGAGAGCCCCTCCAAAGCAAAGGCGCAGGCAGACCTCGCGAGGGGATGGCTGGCCGAAACAGCTTCACCTGAAGCCGAAGCGAAGGCTCTCAGCGAAGCGCACCAGGCCGCATTGGCCCCATCCGAAAACGATTAGGCTAGGGGGGCACCACGGCTCGATTCCATCAAGTGAACCAAAGCGGTCGACTTGGTTAGCCCCGCGACTTTCTGGTCCGGAGATTCCACAAAGACCTCCAGAACCACGGGCTCAAGTGCGGAAGCTCGGTAGCCACCTACCCGTGGCGCTGTAGAAAACGAGAGGGAGCCTCAAGTCCTCCCCCTCAGGAGAGAGCTTCGAAACCCAAAGTGACCACGCGGACCTGGCCATCATTTTCATGACGCACCTTGATCGTCGCGCCCAGATCTTTAGCCAGCGTCAATGCGCTGGGTGCGATCTCCCTGGTCGGCAAAGGCGCGCTGTCTAGCGCAGTGGTCGTAGCCATCAGGACAACTTGGGAGTCGAGTTCGGCCGCGCGCACCTGAAGCGAAGTGGGACGCCGCCCCGACTCGAGCGGCCGGCACTCCCCGATTAATATCCCCAGCGCCAAGAGCTGAAGGCCTACCGCATCCACTTTAATCAAGGTCATCCCCTCGGATTCAAAGGGAAGTAGCATACAACCGCTGGCCTTCGCCACGGGGTCGATCAACTCGGTCAGGTTCGCGAACTGGTGGGCGAGGTCCAGCGCGGTCGGGACTTCTGCTTTTGAGCGCGCGTGCCCTCCAATCGCTCGAATCAGATCCGTTGAGCGCCTCGCGCTCTCACAGATAGCTTCCAGCTGCTCTTTTCTTCCCTCGTCGACCTCGTACATCGCCAACAGGTCGGCAGTGCCCAGAACTACGGTCAGTAAGTTTCCTAGCCGGTGGACTGCGTGCGGGACGAGCTCTACAAGCAGGTCCTCGCGCCACACTTTTGTCGAAGGAGATTCCATAGGCCCTTTAGTCTACGAATCGAAGGCAATCTTCGCGAGGGCTCTCACAGCAGGACTCTTCGAAGTGATCTTTGGGCCTGCATGGGTTAGGCTACGCCCATGAACCGGACGACCGTTTTGGTCCTCGCGCTTGTCATCCTGCTCGCCCACATCCTGGCGATGCATCACGACAGCACGGGGGCATTTGCCCTACCTAGCGATGAGGCGCATGTAAATTTCCATATCGCCCGCAATCTGGTGCATAACCACGGGACCGCCTGGAGCGCTAACGGGACTCCTGCTGCGATCCTAGAGGAGGGCGGCACCTCGCTACTTTGGACGCTCATCGCCGCGCTAGGCGAATGGTATGCCTATTCGCCGATTCGTCTTACGGCCGTACTTGGGATCTTGTGCGCGCTACTCACGATGGCTGCGGTCGCTAGGCTGTCCCGCGATCGTTTGGTTGGGGTGACTGCGACCGTGTTCCTGGTCGTAAGCGGCCCGTTGGCTGCAACCGCCGCTAACGGCACAGAGACCGCGCTGTTCACCATGCTGATCGCGCTCTCCTTTCTCTCCCTCGAGCGGCGCCGGTCGAAGTGGCTCGGGGTCGGCCTCGCCCTCCTTGTCCTCACCCGGAGTGTGGGCATCATTTGGGTCTTTGGCTTTCTCGCAGCAGCCTTTCGACAGCGCAAGCAGTGCGAAGGCCAGACGAAGCTACGTCTCATCACAGCATTCGCACCTGCGTTTGTCGCTTTCTGCGCTTTTGGGCTAGGACGTATCTATCATGGCGTGCCCTTCTTGGCGCCAGATCTACGAGCGCTGCTCGCCACAAACACAGATACGATCGCGCTGGGATTCTCAAGCCTAATGGGCCTCATAACGGGGACCGTCGCGCCGGTGATGATCCTCCTCCCCCTCCTGCAGCTGCCCCTTGGAAAGTTAACCGGCACGGGCAAGCGCGCCCTCGGACTTGCCGCCCTAGGTACCGTGTATGTGGTCCTCACCGGCGGCGATAGCTCTCCGATGCACGCGGTCTGGCTACCGGTATTGCCACTCGCCTATCTCGCCGTTCACGAGAGCCTAATCGGAGGCCTAGATCGCCGGCCGTCCTGGGAGGGAATCGCCTGGTTTGCAATCGCCACGGCTTGTCTCGGCTCTGTCTTAGCTAGCAAAATCCCAGGTGACATCGGCCCACTGCCAACGAATCGCCTTCTCGAATCCATGGCCCGCAATGACGTGCGGAGCGCTGAAGCATACGGCGTTGATTGGGGGGGACGCCCCGCCGTCTCCCGCGCTATCCGAACCTCCGAGCGCCTGCGCGCAGCGGCGCTCTTCTTCCGATTCGGAGCCAATATCGCCCCCCAATCCGTGATCCTAACCCCTTGGCCTGGCGCGATGGGATATCTATCCCAACGCCGCGTCGTTGACTTGTTGGGTCGGACAGAGGCACTCCCCGGCTCCAATACCGTCAATCCCAGAACGGGTCGTATTCGCGCTGACACCGTCGCGGCCTTAGGTGAGCGCCCCGAATACATAGTGCCCCTAATCCTAGATCGGACTCACCCCCCCTCTCTAGACGAGTTCATCCAAACTTGGCTTGAACGCTACGACGAGATCGGTCCGACGGACGAACGCAAGGACGAGCTGCGCGTAGCTCTGGAACCCTACCAGCTTGTCGCCGTGCCTATTCCTGCCCATGAAGAGGATCGCGGTGCCCCATCTGATGCCCCCGCTTTCCTGTTGAGGCGCCGTGACCTTGGCTTGGAGCCGAAACTCGAGATCACTCTCGATAACGGCAGTCGCTTCCGCGTTCTTCTCACCCACCCGGGCCACCACCAAATCGCCGAGCTCGAGGTGCGCGTGGATACTCCAGAGGGTGAGGCCTGGTACCTGCGACCCGACGGCGTCTTTGTTCAGGGCCCACCGATTAGGACTCGAACCGAAGCGCTCTTGTTCCCGACCGGTGACCGCAAAGTCGAATTGGTCTACGCGCAATTCGCAACCGAACTTTCGAAAGACGGTGCCCCCCTGCCGGGGATGCGTTTGACCGCCCGCCTGCTCAACCCGTTTAGTGATCCGGCGGAAGTGTTCTCTTCAGTTTGCGAGCCGCTAGTTTTGGAGCTTTAGGGGCGAGCTTACGAGCACTCGCCTGGTTCGGTGCCAATGGTCACGCGCATTCACTGGAGCCACTGCCCAAGTTGTCTCGATCGCCTTGATAGGCAACTGAAATGCCCTCAACGTCGTCGTAGGCTTGCGAGCGAACAATCCAAGAGAGGAGCCGATTTACCCGGGCCGCACCACGCACTTGGACTGTGATCTCAAACAGTCCGTCCTCGGAATCCTGGTATTCCGAGTCGGGCAGTCCACCTGCATTCGCACTTGAAGTTGATTTCATCTCTATATTTATGAGGTCAAGAGGGCCGGAGGACACGACTTTTTGGGTTGCAAGCTCTCCCGCTTCCCATATGCGGTCCCGAAGATGAGACCTCTTGCGACTCTTAGGCCAAAAGGCCTGAGGCCGTCCCCCTCTACCGCGGGCCTTGAAGAGGTCCGTGAAGTCGAGAGGGACGCCACTAATCTGAACTCGAATGGCCCTTTTAGGGACCGCCAGGTGGCGACGATCAAGCCGGTCTATTCGATACCGTGACGCTTGAGCTTGCGGTAGAGCGTGCTCTTGCCGACGTTTAGGAGTCGGGCCGCAGCGAGCCTGTCCCCATCAACTTCCTCGAGGGCCCGCTCGAGGGCTAACCGCTCATAGAGCTCGAGGCTAACAGCTTCGCTCGAGCTTCCGGTGGCCGCACCGTCCATCCCACTCAGGGAAGCGACGCCGCCCGTCGAGGGCACCCTAGGCGCGGGCTGAAGCTCGACAAAATTCAACGGGTTCCCCGCCAACGGAGTTGCACTCCTTGTGACCGCTCGGTCGTACTCACGCATCGTATCGGGAAGTGTACTGAGGCCGGATTCGTCTCCGAGCGCGGCGGCGCATAGGACCTCAACGCAATCCTCCATCTCCCGCACATTCCCCGGCCAGTCGTGGGTGTCGATGGCTAAGAGGTCGCTATCGGTCAAAGTGACGGAGCCGCCCGACAGATTGCGCGCAAGTTCCTGAGCAAGGGGCTCGGCGTCCTCCATTCTCTCCCGCAAGGGAGCAATCTCTATGCGGTTCTGATCGAACAGTCCCATGAACTCGGAAGTCACCCGGCCATCTTCTTCTAATTGACGAAGGCTTTCGCGGGTTGAGGTGATCAGTCGGACTTGAACACGTGTGCTCGCAGTTCCGCCCTCAGTTGTGAAGTCCCCTCGCTCAACAAGCTGGATCAGGCGCTCCTGAATGGCACTCGAGAGGTCCTCGATGCCCGAGATGTACAAAGTTCCTTGGTCCGCAGCGACGACAAGGCCATTTTGATCCTTGGAGCCAAAGAGCGCCGTCGCAATAGATTCCGGTGCAACAGAGGTCACGTCCAGATGAAGGAAGGCTCCGGAGCGGTCTCCTGAGAAGTGCAGACAGCGTGCATAAAACGTTTTGCCGGCACCAGCTTCGCCTTGGAACACAGCAGGCGCAGTCCCCGTTGCGGCGCGCTGGAGAGCTTCCCGCGCGTTCACCGTTGCCAGGCTTGATCCAATGATGGCACTCGGTCGGTAGATCCGACGAGCGGCGTCCAGCAAAGGGATGTCAATGCTCATACCGCTTGAACCCATGGAGCTTGTAATGAGGCTGCTCCCACCCGCGGAGTCGTGGAATGTCACTGCCTTCAGGCCACCGAGATCGGAGTCGCCCTTGGGCATCATGGGCGCAACAGAGACCAAAAGGGAGCGCTTCGGCCGCCCCGCCCGAGCCCCGAGATCGAGACGGAAGCCGGTCAAAGGCTCTGTTCTTGCATCGCGCACGAAAGCCTCGAGTCTACGCGAAGGAGCAAGCACCCCTAGGTGTTTGCGCTCTACCCCCGTGCCGAAGATGTCTCGCGCGCCACGGTCCGCGTATTGGACAAGGCCGTCAAGACCCACGAGCAGGACTCCTACCGGGCGCTCCGGGCCGAGGCGGTCCGTGGCTGCTTTGGGAGAGGAGTCCGTCGGGCGATTCCGCATCTCCTCTTGAAAGCGTCGGTTCTGACGCTCGAGCAGATAATTTTGAACGGCGAGATCGTCTTTGAGCGACTTGATCCGAAGCATTGCGCGCAGTACGTCCTCTAGGAGGGTCATATTGCCTTTCATGAGGAAGGACTCGCACCCGACGTTGTAGCCTCGATGCAAGTCTTCGCGCGTGGTGCTCTGTCCACTGATTAGAATAACGGGGACGCCATTCGTCTGGGGTACCGCTTTCAATCGACGGCAGACCTCAAAACCATCCACACCGGCGCCAAGGCCAATGTCAACTAGGAAGAGATCGAACTCATTTGAGCGGGCGGCCATTAGGCCTTCGGCCCCGGTAGCGGCTAGCGCAACCCGGTGCCCGAGATCTTCAAGGCGACTCTTAAAAAGAACCCGGGTGCTAGGTTCGTCGTCAATTACTAGGATGCGTCCCATTGGAATAGTTTGGAGGGGTGGTTCCAGCCCTTGGCTTGAAGGATGGAGAGCGAACAGGGCTAGGGGGGAGAAGACTTTTGTAGTCGGAGTTCCCGTAATTGAACACGCGAAAATAGGCTGACATATGACCGGATCTCATGCAACGGACCAAGTATTCCCAACTATGGGACGAGCGGCTGCAATTTTAGAGCAATTTTGTCTGCCAAAAGACCCTTTGTCTGCTCGCAAGTTACTCGAAGGCAAAGCCAGCGCCGAGGTTGCCAGGATGGCGATCAATCTTGGGACACTTCGGGAAAAGGGAGCTTCCAAGCTCCCACTCGCCAGTCGCATGTACTTGACGCGCAAGGGGTTAGAGCAAGCGACAGACGGGAGGATCAGCAGCTGGAGAGCTCACGAAATCAGTCGATTGGCGCCTGAAGGGGTCATTTTAGACGCCACTTGCGGTCTCGGAGGGGAGACTTTGGCCCTTCTCCAGCGAGGGCTGCGGGTCATCTCTTCGGACCTCGATCCTCTTCATGCCGCATGCTGCGCGGTGAACCGAAAAAGTGCCGGGTTCACCAACTGGGCTCTTGTCTCCGACGCCCGATTCCCAGCCCTACACCCCGAAGTCCTAATTCTGGATCCCGACCGAAGGTTCAAGGCCGCGTCCTCTTCGGGTGGGGAACAGGGTGGATATGCATCCCGCTTGGACCCGACTGCCTGGTCTCCCGACCTAACCGCCGTCGCGAGGCTCCTTGCCAAAGTGCCCGCCGGCTGCGTAAAGCTGCCGCCGGGGGTTGATGCGAATGAAGTCGAATCCCTACTCGATTCCGTCGCTCCCGAGCTTCCGAGGCGTTTCACCTGGACGGAATCTGGGGGGGACCTTCGCGAGCTCGCACTTTGGACGGGCACCCTAGCGCCGCCTTCGGAGCCCTCGCGACAAGCTGTCCGACTGCTAGGGGGGCCGCTAACCTCATTGGGCGACCCAGTCGAGTCCGTTCGGATCAGCGGTTTCGGGGAGTCTCTTTGCGATGAGCCTGCACTAGAGCCGTCGTTCTCTTGCACGGATCCGGGAAGCCCGGCCTTGCGTTGGCTCGTAGAGCCTCGCCCGTCGGTCATTCGCGCCGGGTTGATCGGAGCCCTAGCCCGCGAGCTTGAAATCGCACCCATTGATCCGTACATGGCCTACCTCGGGGGGATGCAGGAGAAGCCGCCGCTCCACGCACTTTCCAGAACCTACCGAGTGATCGACGGAGCCCCGCTCGACAAGAAACACGTGCGCAAGATGCTGAAAGAGCACAATGTCGGCAGATTGACGGTCAAGAAACGCGGCCATAACGCCTCCGCAGATGAGCTAGCCGCACGCTTTCGGGGTTCGGGAGAGCGTGACGGATGGATGGTCGTGGGCCGGGTCGGCCGCTCCCATCGCGCCTTTCTCGTGGAACCTATCGAGTAAAACAGGCTGCGGGGAGGTCGTCTCTTGGACCTTCCCTCTCCGTCTCAAAAATGCCCTTCTTGGCGCCGAGAAGACCGAAATGGTGGGCGATGAGGGATTCGAACCCCCGACGTCTTCCGTGTAAAGGAAGCACTCTAACCAACTGAGTTAATCGCCCGTACCCTTCGTTCGGGGAAGTAGGGTATCCTTTTCGGCCCTGAGTGCCAGTCCTTGGCCCCAGGAACCCCCAAATTTGCTGTTCAGAACCTCGTTTTAAGCAGTACGCGCCTAGCGCATTCTCACCACAACCCCCAGCTCAATAATCCCATGCGTATCGCTGTCGTCGGCACTGGATATGTCGGCCTTGTCGCAGGTACCTGCTTCGCTGAAAGCGGAAACACGGTCACCTGCATCGACATCGACGAGAAGAAGATCGAGAACCTTAAAAAAGGGATTCTACCGATCTACGAACCCGGCCTCGAGGAGTTGCTGAAGCGCAACGTCCACGATGGCCGCCTTCACTTCACGACAAAATACGAGGACTGCATTAGCACCTCGCAAGTGGTCTTCATCGCCGTAGGTACGCCTCCTGGTGAAGACGGAGCTGCCGACCTGCAATACGTTATTGCTGCAGCAAAGACCATCGCCAAAAACATGCAGCAATACACCGTCATCGTCGATAAGTCGACGGTACCGGTCGGTACTGCCGACATGGTTCAAGAGGCCATCGCCGAGAACACAGATTGCGAATTCGACGTGGTCTCGAACCCCGAGTTCTTGAAGGAGGGTGCCGCCATCGACGACTTCCTGAAGCCAGACCGCGTGGTCATCGGCTCCTCAACGCAGCGCGCTGCGGATCTCATGAACGAGCTTTACGGCCCTTTCGTTCGCACGGGCAACCCGATCATCCATATGGATATTCGCTCTGCCGAGCTCACGAAATACGCCGCCAACGCCATGCTTGCGACTCGTATCTCCTTCATGAACGAGATCGCGAACATCTGCATGAAAGTGGGCGCGAACGTGGACCAAGTTCGACGCGGCATCGGCTCGGATAGCCGCATTGGTTCCAAGTTCCTCTTCTCCGGCCTCGGTTACGGTGGGTCTTGCTTCCCGAAAGACGTAAAGGCAGTTGTCAAGACCGCCGCGAAAGCGGGTTATGACTTCCGTATTCTTCAAGCTGTCGAGGCCGTCAACGAAACCCAGAAGCGCCTCCTCTTCGACATCGTCATGGAGCACTTCAAAGGCGATGTCGCGGGTAAGCATTTTGCGATCTGGGGACTCTCGTTTAAGCCGAACACGGACGACATGCGCGAGGCGCCTGCCCTCGTTGTGATTGAGCACTTGCTCGCAGCGGGTGCAACGATCACCGCCTTCGATCCCGAAGCTATCGAAGAGTGCAAGCACATGCATCTCGGTGAAAAAATAAAGTACGCGCCAACGCCAATGCAAGCGCTTGATGATGCCGACGCAATGATCTTGATCACGGAGTGGAACGAGTTCCGCCGCCCCGACTTCGACGAAGTCAAGAGTCGCATGAAAGGTGACGTCATCTTCGACGGCCGTAATATCTACACTCGCAAGGCCCTGAATGCGGCTGGGTTCAAGTACTACGGCATGGGTACCTGATTCACCCTAAACACCCGCGAGAGCTAGCTGCCCGTCGAATAACGTATTCGGCGGGCAGCTGCCGTTTAATCGACACGACTAGAAAAGTGTGCACGAAAAATCGGGCGAGCCATTCCGTGAAGAGTGACCCGCCCGAGTTTGATGTCTATCCGGTGCGACTTCCGCACATTGCATGGACCAAAACATTTTGGTCCGAAAACGCTCTGCGCCGGAAACTGCCCTACAAGCAGGCGGCTTTTTGCAAGACATGTCAAGCAACCAATCTTTGACTTTTTTTTCTTGTCTTGCTTCCCACTCATCCCGCGAACAAGAAACGGAGCTCTCGGTCAGTCCACTCGACAGTCAAAGCGCGGTGATGTTGATGAGTTCCGCGCCCCGCAAGAGCGTGGGAATCACAAATACAGAAGAGCCTAATCTTCGGCTTGATCTAGTGTCGCGGTCCCGCAATAAGCGGCCGCCAGGCGAAACCATCTTCCGTCGACGGCGGCGTGGCCTTAGCACTCGCCACTTCGGAGCTCGTGCCGCGATTGACGTGGATGAGGTCGCGCCCTGTTACCGACTGTGCTCGCGCCGCACATTCGTCGCGCAGCTAGGTTGACCTTCACTTTGGAAGTCTTGCTACACACGCCTAGATGTCCGGATCTTGCCTAAGTGAGCGCTGTATTCGGGTCCACCTGAAGGTCTTATGTTTCCGTCGGCAAGCCCGGTGTTGACCTCTGTCGAGCGCGTGCACCCCTGGTGAGGTTGCCTTCTGCGCTTCTATAGGGAACGCGAAGTCGACATCTAAACCCCAAAGGGGGTTACTCCAGCGGGACCAATGGACTCGGCTCTCAGGGCAGCGCGGGCAGCTCTCCGCACACGCGAAGATGCCGCCGCGGAGACGGACCTAGGGGGACTTGTCAACGCGATCCTCTCCGCATGCTCTCCAAGGGGAACGCACTCCCAACCAGGCTTCGAAAGATTCCCGCACGGCATGCGGCATGCGGCATGCGGCTTCATGGCTTCATGGCTTCATGGCTTCATGGCTTCATGGCTTCATGGCTTCATGGCCCGAGGACACCTGGCGACCGCGAAACTTGTTTGTTCAAGGACAACTTCGTCTCACAACACCCCTGTTCGGGCGGGTGGCCGCGTGCAGTTGGGGATATCATCCCCAGCTAGCACCAACTGCGATTCCAACTCTTTGCTCAACAGCAGCCTTTCCAGACTCTTCGTCAAATGAAAATCACCCTGTATACGACCTCTACCTGCCCCCACTGCAAACGCGCCAAGGCCATTCTCAACGAAAAGGGACTCCCCTTCGAGGAGCACGTCATGGACGATGCGCAGAGCGACCTGGCAGCAGCAAAGGCTAAGTGGGGACATCACACGGTTCCCATCGTCATCATCGATGGAAAGCTGATCGGCGGTGGCTCCGAACTCGCCGAGTATGCGGCCGCTGGTAAACTCGACAGCTAGATACCACCAGACATGGTCTGCAGCAATGCGTCCATCTCAATCGCTAACCTCCGCCCGTCGCCGATGGGCGGAGGTGTTTTTTTACCCAGACCTCCCCTGCATTCAGATCACTCAAGGTGACTCCAGGGAGAGGCGCCCCAAGGGAACGCTCACCTACAGCTCTCTCCGCACCTCCACTAGCCTGCGGATTCGGGCCGACTCTCCTGGGCACATCGTTTGAAGTGGAGTGACGGTGGGGCAAAGCCGGATAGCAACTCTTCCACCGGCCAACATTGCTCCGGGACCTTTTCCAGTCCCAGAGAGCAGTGTCTTGGAAATGAATAGCTCCGGTAACCGCATGAAGGGCACACGGGCGCCCGAAATGGCGAACCGCCTCTACTCTTGACGCCGACGATGCGTCTGGCGCCTGCCGAACACAAGATCCTCGAACTCTGGTCACCCTATAAATATGAAGACCCACTCTCTCTTTCTAAGCCTAGCCGCAGCGGCAAGTTTGTGTCTCCCCCTGGCAGCCCAAGAAGCTGGCCGCCACCTTCCTGCAGGTATGCAGGCCCTGATTCCGAATGACTCTTCAGCACTTCTCCTCATCGCGCCGCTGGATGACGTAGAAGATGCTGTGCAGAGCCTGCTGGAGGTCACTTTGCCCGAAATGGGGATGATGGCCAACCTGGACACACTGATTGCGCAGGTCAATGGCGAGTTCCCATTCGACCTGAACCTGATCGACCGCTCAAAGCCGATAGCGATCGCCTTTGGGCCCATGGACCCCATGAGTGGAGCAGAGCCCCCGTTCTTTGTTCTGATCCCTTCTCTGGACCCGACCGCGCTTCAGGCGGCGATTCCAATGCCAAACATCATGGAGGCATCGCTGATCAGCGGTAGCTATCTCGCCCTTTGCGAGAAGAGCTACCCCAGTGCTCTTGGCGCGTCCAAAATCGCATCTCTACTCCCCTCGGGCCTAATCGCGGCGACATTCGACGCCCGGCCGATGGTGAAAGCCTATGGCCCGATGGCCGGCTTCTTCACAAGTATGGGCCTCGGCCAAGTGAAGACTGAAATCAACGCGGACTCTGAAATGCCGCCAGCGTTCCGGGAAATGGCGATGGAAGTTCTGAATGCGACGCCAAAGACCGTCACGGGAATCATCGATTCGCTTGGTGGCCTTCAACTGTCCATCGATCTTGACGGCACTCTCCTGAGCGTCGACTCCAGCCTGATGCTTATGGATGGCAGCCTTCTTTCGGGCATGCATGAGAGCGAGGGCGCCACCTTCAATCAACTATCCCATCTGATCGATCTGAGTGCACCAGGCAGCTTTGGCTTCGGCGCGGACCTTGGTGGTATGGCACGCTGGATTCGCCCCTATGTCGACCAAATCATGGATACGATCCCCGTTCCGGAAGAAGCCCCCGAAGGCGTCGACCTGGGCCCCTTCCAATCTCCCGCGCACGCCTTCAAGGCGATTCGCGAGCTTACGGATAACGGCTTAGGTGCGCTCTCCTACTTTGGCAGCGGCATGGTGAGCTCCGTCAGCTTTGTCAACAACAAGCCCGTAACCACATTCTGGCTCCACGGCGTCAACGCGGAGTCCCTCACCTCAAACCTTGCCCTCGTGTTCCAGACGGAGCTCGCGGGTATGGCTGGTCTTATTCTCGAAGCAAACAAGGTTGGCGAGGCGACAACGGAGCTCTCCGTCAAGCTGGACCCGTCCACCTTGGGTCGGAACTTCGCCCTCGGTGAAGGGGCTGTCAACGAAATCCGAGGCGGATTCAACCAGGCTTTCGGCGACTCGATCAAGCTGACCCTAACAGACGTAGGCACGGACACTTTGGTCCTTTACAACGGCGACAAGGAGACCCTACTGGCGGCCCTGGTTGCGGCAAAGAACGCCACGCGTGGCACGTCACCGGACATCGCCCGACTAGGGAAGAGCTTAGGCACGGCAAGCCCGTTCAGCTTTATGCGCCTTGAACTTGGGCAGCTGGCTCGAGAGATCGTTCCAATCATTGAGCAGTTCGAGGGTCCCCTTCCGTTCCCGAAAGAGCTCCTCGCAGATATTGCAATGCCCCTCACGCTCCATCGCGGCATGAGCTCTTCAAGCTGGTTCGGCGGCCTAAGTCTCGACCTCAAGGACGCCGGAAAGTTAGTTCAAATTGCAATGAGAGCCCGTGCGACCGAAAGCTCGGAACCAGCTCCGGCTAGCACGTCACCGCGCTAACCAAGGCCCGCCTCCAATCGCGCTGTAGGAGGTCGACGAGTTGCACTCGTCGGCCTCCTACTCACTTTAAATGCTCTCCCGCCCGGGATCCTGTGAGAACCTAGGACCACAACAATCCATGCGTAGAAACTGGTGCCCGGAACGGCAGTCTAGTGTCTGACTTGGCGCTCCAGCCCCCGACGTTCGCGCCCTGAATCGCGTCCTGATGCCCGTCGCGCCTTCATCCAACTTTCATGTGATCTTCACCCCGCAGTAATGTTTGGGCTATACTTGCAGTCTCCTCCGTCCTCCCCATTTAGCGCCTAGTGCTCCCCCCTATGGATCTCTTTCCCACTATCCTCGTCCAAGATTGGGGATCCCTTTTCGATTCGTCAGCCCTTCAAGACTTGGAAATCGGCCCGACGATACTCAACTTGATCTTGGCCCTCGTGTTGGGGCAGGTACTGGCATTTCACTACCAGCGTTTCGCAAACGTCCTCTCGAACAAGCGCAAGTTCGCCCCGATTTTAGTCTTCATCGCGGCCACCACGATGCTGGTGATTTCGGTGGTCAAAACTTCGCTGGCACTATCTCTTGGCCTAGTTGGCGCGCTCTCGATCATCCGATTCCGAACGCCCATCAAAGAGCCCGAGGAGCTTGCCTACCTCTTCCTCGCTGTAGCACTGGGAGTCGGCATGGGCGCAGACCAGCGACTTGCCACAGCCGTCATGCTCCTTGGTATTTTGGCCTACATGGCCTTCATGAGCGGCGGGAGCAAGCGCAATATCGGTGCGCGCACCCTTCTTCACATCAGTAGCGATCTGGGAGATCGCGACCGCGCCTCTACATTGAGTGCACTCCTCGAAGCAATCAAACCTCACGCAGCGGAGGTTGATCTACGCCGGGTCGACGTGCAAGAGGACGCCTTTGAAGCCTCATTGATTATCGACCTTAGCACCAACACCCAGCTGGGAACCCTGCTCGACAGCGTACAGGCGGTCTTCCCTGGCGCCACGATCAGCGTCGTCGAAGCAGACGGGCTCGACTAGCCATACGCATGTCACCCGCCCTGCGCTATGAAGTAAAGATGGTTGCCCAAGTGGCATTCTATTCAAAACTTCGCATGCATATGCGATTCGATCGTGCAGCGATCAAGACGCTCTATCCGCCCCGGCGCATCCAAAGCATCTACTTCGATACCTTTCGAAATCAGGCGCTCGAAGAGAACCTCGCTGGAATCAGCCACCGCGAAAAGGTGCGCCTGCGTTGGTACGGAGAGGACACCTCCGGTGTTCACGCAACCCTGGAGCGCAAAGTACGCGAGAACATGCTCGGCTGGAAAGGACTCCTAGATATCCCTGAGGACTTGGACGTCGAAGGCGTAACCCGCCGCGAGTTCGCGGGGTCCCTGCGCAAGCACCTCACTCCCGAGTGGGAGGACCTCTTGAGTAAGGATCTGCTACCGGTCCAATGGATCGCCTATGACCGCGAGTACTTTGCCACTGAAGCCGGAACGGGGCCGGTCCGGATCACAATCGATCGGCACCTTCGCACATTTGACCAACGGTCCCGGCACCGACTTTCCTCCCGCTTTCGCTCCCCCACGCCCGACGTAATTATCGTCGAGGCTAAGTGCGCGAAGGAGAACTACGACGAGCTGCAGAAGCTGATGGCACGCTTTCCCATGCAGATCGATCGCTGCTCTAAGTTTGTATACGCATCGAGCCCGAACGACGGTGCGATTGCTTCTTACATCCCCCTGTAAGAGCCTGCCGCCCCCTCTACACCTCAAACGAGTCTCTCGATTTGAAACTCCAGAACAACCAGTCCCCCGGCTCCTCCTTTCGGATGGGCGTGCTTATCCTTGCCCTTGGAATCGGCATAGGAGCACTCGTAGCCTCCCTCCAGCCAAGGGAGGGTGCCCACGCGCCTTCCTCGGTTGCGGAGATCGTAAAGGCTGCTCAACTCCAAGTACCCGTCGCGCCAGCAGAGGTCCCGGAAGAGCCGCCCGTAAACGATCTCAAGACGATCTATATCGATCTGGATGAGGCTGCCTCGCAGAGACTCCAGGATGTTTACGACCGCTCCATGTTGCTCAACCGGATTGCGCAAGAAGAGGGAGACTTGGTTCCCGCGACGATCCGCAGTGGCGACAAGGTCATAGAAGCAGACCTGCGGATCAAGGGAGACTTCCTCGACCACCTCAACACCGATAAGTGGTCTTTTCGTATCGAGCTAAAGAGCGACAAGCTGTTCGGCATGAGCCGCTTTTCGATTCAACACCCAAAGACACGTCACTACCTCTACGAGTGGCTTCACATGGAGATGGCGCGCAGGGAAGGTCTGCTAGCCCCCCGCACTGACTTTGTGAATGTCGTTGTAAACGGAAACTCCACGGGGATCTACTACCTCGAAGAGCACTTCACCAAGGAGCTCGTCGAATCCCAGGGCCGCCGGGAAGGTCCGATTGTTCGTTTCGTTGAGGACACCTTCCTCGACATGGAGGCGCAGTACATCGCCACGATAGGCTACGCGTCGGAGACGATATTGCCGGCCCGTATGGTTACGAGCGCCCAGGTCGCTGCCTATGGCGAGGGTCGCCTCAACCAGTCTGAAAACTTGTCTCGCCAGCTGCAGGAGTCGCTTGAGCTCATGCGCGAGATTCAGCGCGACAGGGATGGTCGTCGAACGCATGAGATTCTCGACATTCCGCTGAATGCGATCAGCCACGCACTTGCGACGCTCTTCCGCACCTCGCACGGCGCCAACTGGAAGAGCCGCCGCTATTACCACAACCCCGTCACCGCGCGCCTCGAGCCCATCATCTTCGACACGGGCTCGGGACTGCCACAAGCCTCACGAGACCCGATCGCCAACCTAGAGTACGTCATCCCCGCGTACTTGAAGAACCCACAATTCTACAACCGCTTGTTCCAAGAGATCGGCCGCTTGTCGCAACCGAACTACATTGAAGCCTGCGTTGCTGAGCTTCGCCCTAAACTCGAGCACTTTGAAGCGCTTATGCGACTCGAGGGTCTTGACGACCCAATGATGAACACCGAGGCCATCATCGCGGAGCTGCGCGAACAGCAGGCCTTCCTGAATCGACTCGTCCACCCCAATATCCCCGTCGGCTTCGATTGCAGCCTCTTGACGGAGGACGTAACCGGGGCGACGCCAACGGGCAACCTAGAGATCGAAGCGTGGGCAACCACAAGTGTCCCCGTGGTTGTGAGCGGCTTCCGCCTGGAGAACGGGCGCTTCATGAACGCTCGCGACTTGAGTGTGCGCGGTGCCGTTACACCGACGGAAGGCGATGCCGGCTCCGTCACCTTGCCGGCCAACGGAGACCACGTCTTCTTTAGGTTCACTGGCAACGACCGCGAAGCCGTACTCAAGGATCTAGACGAGCTCAAGAAGGCCGTTCTCGGCCAAGGAGAGGCCGACCGTAGCCTCAAGATCACCGTAACGGCCGAGCACCGCCTAATCTCCGAACAGGAGACGACGGAGACCATCCTTCCGATTCGAAAGTTCGCTGACACTTGGCGTGACGAAGGTGGCCGTCCGGAAACTCCCAGTTTGGAAGAGGCGCTCGAAATGCACCCCTTCTTGCGCTACGACCAAGAGACGCGACGACTTGAGTTAGCTCCCGGGCTCCACCGAGTCGAAGGCGACCTTGTGATTCCAGAGAGCTACACCCTGTACGCCGGTCCGGGTGTGCATCTACAATTTGGAGAGACCAACGCACTAATCACTTCCTCACCTCTAGTGTTTGCTGGTTCGGAAAGCGATCCCGTCACACTTGGCCCCTTTGAGGGACTAGGGATTTGGGGTGGCGTAGCCGTCATCAAGCCAACAGGAAAGAGCACATGGCGATATGTCCACGTGCGGGACACCAATGTGATCCGGCGCGGAGGCTGGATGATGACGGGCGGTATCAACTTTTATAATGCTCCGGTCGACCTCGTGAACTGCCGCTTCGAAAACGCCCTGGGCGAAGACGCGCTCAACATCTTCGCTGCCGAGTTCCTACTCGATGGCGTGGTGATTGACACGGTGGCATCGGATGCATTTGATGGCGACTTCGTTACGGGCGAGGTCGTCCGAAGCCACTTCCTCGCGTCGGTGGAAGACGCCGTAGATGTCAGCGGCAGCAATATCACTGTTCGCGATTGCACCTTCACAAGGATCGGAGACAAGGGCATCTCCGCCGGCGAGAACAGCCAAGTCTCTGTTCGAGACTGCGTTGTCGAAAGCGCGGCGATTGCCGTCGCCTCGAAAGACTTCTCGCAGGTCGACGTGGACGGGCTAGAGATCCAATCGGCGACCTACTATGGTTTTGCCGTCTACATCAAGAAGGCGGAGTTCGGGGCCAGCACGGTCACCGCCAAAAATGTGACGTTTGGCGAGGTGGGCCTGGGCGAGCAGATCGTTCAGGCAACTTGTGGCTACACCATTGACGGTCTGACCATCGAAGGCATTCCCTTAGATGTGAAAGAGCTCTACCGACAAAAAATCCTCGGCCAGTAGGCCTACCCATATGCGCTCGGTCCTTTACATTGCTATCGCCATGCTGCTGGTGGCCCTTGGCCTCCAAAACGAGCTAGGCCTTCCCGCCTCCGCAGGTAATCCTGTCGTGGAAGTTTCAGAGAGCGAACCCCATGCGGTGACGATCTTTTCGACTGGCTGGAATTTGCAGTTGCCCGTTTACGGCCAGCGGGAGATCTACAAAGGCTTCCTTATCGATTCCGTAGAGATGGACAACGGTGATCGCGGGATTGGGCTCTCTATTGTCGAACTCCCTGCCGCCGGCAGCCCTTCCGCTGTCCACCACTTTGACCTGCGCAACAACATTGGTGATGCTATCCGGCTGATTCAGTTCCTAGACGTCGTTGAGCTCGGGACCGTTTTGGTGATGGGGAGTAACACAACCATCGGCCTCGACAACAAAACGCCGGACTCCCATCACGCCCAGGTTCATGAGCTCTATAGGCGGATGGGCGCCCTGTCGGAGCCCGCTAGAGCCCCCGTCCAGAGCTTCGCCTACATCTGCATGCAGACAGAGAGCGGATTCCAAGCGGTCGCTGAGACTTACTCCACAACAAGAGGGGTCTCCCTTTCCTACCTCGTCCCCAGCGACCGATCCCTTATTCATGGAGTTAAACCTTTGCGACTCCACGATGCTAGGACGCCCCTACCGCTTGTGCTAGATGCCGCGATTAGCGACTCGTTCGTGCCAGCAGGGGAGCGCCAGTTTGGTCAGCACATCCTCGAACATCTGGGGGGCACAGTCACCGAGGCATCGACGATCCGAGCCACCTGGGAGCTTGGTGAGGACTCCTATGACGCAGGCGAAGAGCAGCCGACCCTCTTTCAATCCAAGATTGCGATGGGGTGGGTTGCCAACAACGCGATGCTCGGAGTTCGCTTCATCCTGCGTGTCAACGACCTCTGGGTTGGCGACCGAGTCCTTCTGCGCGAACCCGGCGACGCCGCTCGCTGGCGGAACTGGGAAGAGCCGATTCCCACCCACGACGGGGGCACGCAGAGGATATCGGTTGAGGTGGAGTGGCTCGGCAATGGAATCGGCGAGGCGGAGGTGATGATTGCCGAACCGCAGCTAACGAGCGGCATCATGGAGAAGCTGCCACGGGGAACGGGAAACTAGCGATCCTGACCTCGATTTTAGGTTTAGGCTCAGCTTGGGTTCGACTCGCAGACGAAAAATAGAGCTTCTGCGGAGAAGGATTGCGCGAGAGGGCCCCTTGGGGGCCTAGGTCACGTGTGTCACCCTTCTTCCAAATACCAACGCATGAAGTCCGTAGTGACGGTCTGAGGACTTCCCAGTCCGCCTGGACCCCCCACTACAAACGGAGCCCCTGACCATTCCTTAAATGGATCGCGCCAGAGCCTCCAACGCCAGCACACCACCGAAGAACACTATGCAAGCGCCCAAGCTGCTCCTTGCCTCCTTTGCGGCGGCCATCTTTTGCCTTCCGGCACCGGCCCTCTCCCTTGAGACTCCCACAGCAATTACCAACGCTGACGCCATCGCGGCAGCACCCTACATCGAAGTTCCTGCCGCTATGGCCGCACTTCTTCCGGCAGACCTAACGGTCGTATTGCTCACGAGACCGCTCGCTGAGATCGAGGGTATTGCTCTGGGCCTTGCCGAAGAGATCGCTCCCGAAATGGCTGGGATGATGAGTGTTGACCTGCTGCTGACGCAGGCGGGTCTCGACCCCGCGATTGTCGACAAAACCAAGCCGATCGGATTCGCTCTTGGCACTCTCAGCATGGGCAGCGAACCCCAGGCGTTCCTGATCGTACCCACGACCGATGGAGATGCCCTCAAGGCTGCAATCATCGGCATGTCCGGACTTCCAGCGGCATCGTTCCAGAGCAAGGTTGTCGGCGGCTACATGGGGCTCACCATGGGCAGCACTTATCCCGATGCCGGTGAATCCGACCTCCTCCATACGGTCCCCGCTGGCATGATGGGCCTTGCCATCGACGTCGAGACGATTGTCGATACATTTGGACCACTTATCCAAATGGGTATGGGGATGGCTCGCATGCAAGCAACTGCCGACCTTCCCGAGGACATGCCGCTGGATATCGGCGCCATGATGGATACCTATTTTGGCATGGTGGAAAGTGCCATGGACTCGATCGAGCAGGCGCGCTTTAGTATTGACATCACCGATTCACTCCTCGACATCCGCGCGGTCACGGTCGTTTCGGAAGGCAGTCCCATGGCGTCGATCGCCTCGGGTAAAAAGACAAATATCGCGCGCCTAATTCCCTTGATGGGCGAAGGCTCCCTCTCGCTCGCTTTGGGAGCCGATTGGGGGGACATGATGACGAAATCGATGCCCCTTATGGAGAGCTTGCTTGGCGCCTATCCGGACGAGCTCGGCAAGGGCATGCGCGCTTCGATGGATGCCTTCAAGGACATCTACAACCTCTTTGGCACCGGAATGGTCGCCTCTGGCGGATTTGGTGACAACGGGATGCAGGTGAGTGCCTTCTTCGATGGCGCTCACTTCGATGAGATTCTCGTGGCCTACAAGGAAGCGCTTGAGCTTCCTTTCTGGGAAGAGCTGGGGATGAAGTACAGCGGGACCAAAACCGGTAAGTCTGGTGATGTTAGCGTCACGCGCTTTTCCTTTGATTTCGACATGGCGACGATCATGGAGGCTATGGGTGAAGACCTTCCCCCCGACGAGGTCACCGAACTGAAAAAGATGATGGCGGCTCTATACGGCGAGAGCCTCGTGATCACCTTTGCCAATTCCAAAGACATTGGCGTCATGGTTATCGGAGCCGATGACACGTTGATGACCGATGCCTTAGGCCGAGTG
Source organism: uncultured bacterium (assembly GCA_937896235.1). Lineage (GTDB taxonomy): Bacteria > Planctomycetota > UBA1135 > UBA1135 > CALBMX01. Next base: position 48,877 of record CALBMX010000110.1, on the reverse strand, counting down.
GCCGCAGGCGGCAAGATTCCCGAGGAGCTAACCCACCTCACCGATTTGGTGGCGACCTCGAATCCTTTTTTCAGCTGCGGAGTTGATGTCGGCGAGCTCCTCTCGACGATCGTTCCGATGATTGAGGGCCTGATGGGAGCCCCTGCATCGGGAATGGAGATGTTCGAGGAGCTTAGCCTTCCCATCAATATGTACTTCGGTGCATCCAAGTCCCTATGGACGACCGGATTGATGGTCGACTTAGTTCAAGTGTCTGAGTTTGCGCAAATGATGGCGATGATGGGTGATCTCTAAGAGTCCTCCAGAGGTCGATTCCAGCCGGCGCCGGGGGTCCCATGGGACTCCCGGCGCCGTTTTCGTTGTAGTAAGGTAAGCAGCCCTATTTTCCAAAGAACCGGCTATCGGGGAGCTTGTTGAAGTCTTCTCCAAAAACCCCAAGCCTCTCCCACAATGACTATCCCCCCCCTCTTGCTCGTAGCGAGCCTATTCACCGCAGGCATTGTCGGCGGCGTAACCGTTCACCTCGCCACTCCCACACCGATCGTCTCCGCCTCTTCCGCAGGTGTTGGAATCTCGCCCGCAGGGCCTACGAACCTAGCCGAAAGGCTAACGAGTCTCTCCAGAACAACCGACTCCATCGAGAACCGCCTAGCGATGCTAGAGATGGCGCCTCGCTCTGCAGATCGAACCGCGATCGCCGAAAGTGGCGAAGCGGCCGCTTTACCTGTCGACCAAGCCATTCTCACGGCAATCGAAGAGTACATGTCTAGAGCAACGACAGATCAGGGTGCCGTGCGAGACCTCGTTGCTAGCACTTTGACCGACATTCGATCGCAAGAGGACATGCTACGCGATCAAGAGCGCGAGGACGCGCGCCTGTTAAAGCTGCAAGAGCGAGTCGATCGCATGGCTGTCGACCTCGCCCTGTATAACGACCAAGCTGTGAAGTTGTACGACGCACTAAACGTCGAGCAAATCAAGCGAGACGAGCTACGTGAGGCCGCGCGCAACGGCACTGCCGATCGCTCGACTGAACGCGACGAGATGCGCAACCTGGGCGCGGAAACTCTCATCAACTTAGGTCAGTTCCTTACCGCGGAACAGCTGGCCGCCTATCAAGAGTCCAATACGGGCGGACAACGGCGCGGCGGCGGACGAGGCGGCAACTAGGTCGAAGTCGCAGGCTCCACGAGATGCGGGGCCTGCGGTTTGTTTGCAGGCTCGACGAAGCTTTAGACGCTAGGCCTTACCTCGGCCGGCAACCAAATCCGGAGCATAGTGCGCAACTTGTCCACGCGGACTGGTTTGGTCATGTAGTCGTCCATTCCAGAGCGCAGGCAGTTCTGGCGCGCTCCGGGGCTGTCATCGGCGGTAAGAGCAATGATCGGAGTTTTAGCCCGCACTTCGCCCGCTGCGCCGTCCCGGATACGGCGCGTCGCTTCATATCCATCCAGCTCGGGCATCATGCAGTCCATAAGAACCAGGTCGTAATCCGCTGAGCTGAGCTGCTCGATGGCTTGCAGTCCGTTCCAAGCGACTTCGGTGTCGCACCCGATCATCCGGAGGAAGCCGAGGGCGACCTTCTGGTTGACCGCGTTGTCCTCCACAACAAGCACCTTGGCACGCGGCGAGACTCCATTGGAGGGGTGGCCTCCAGGCGCGTCGCCTTCAGCCGAGAATAAGTTGTACGGGAAACGAATCGTCGCACGGGAGCCTTGCGCAACGACACTCGTAAGCCTAAAGCTGCCGTCCATCAACTCCACGAGGCGCCGGACGACCGTCAGGCCTAACCCCAAACCAGGTTGATGGCTGGTGTCGCCGCATTCAAAGGCTTCACAAACTCGATCTACATCTTCGGTGGCAATGCCCATGCCTGTGTCTTGCACGTAGAACGCAATCTGAGCGTGTTCCCCGGCACCTTCAACTTCAACGCCAATACCAATGCCGCCTTCGCTGGTGTAGCGAAGCGCGTTCTCAATTAGGGGAGAGAGAGCACGCCTCAGGTGCGCGGGATCGCCCAGTAGCTTTGCCGGAACGCCCTGCCCGATTTCACTGGAGAGGGTAAGCCCTTTGGAGAGTGCGACCTCTTTGGACTCGGCCTCGAGGGCCTTGAGAATGTCCGCGGTGGTGAACTCCTCTATGTCGAGCTCAAAGTGTCCCGCGTCCAGCCGGCAGTAGTCGAGGACATCGTTCATGATGTCCAGCAGTTCGTGCGCAGACTTGCTAGCACCCGTCGCGAGCTCGAGCTTGTCTTCGACTAGATCGCCGTTCAACAGCGACTCGACCATGCCGAGCAAGCCATTTAGCACCGTGCGGATCTTGTGGTCCATCTGAATCACGAACTCGGAACCAGAGCGGCCCACGGCCTCGAGTGCTTGCTGCACCTCAGCAAGTGCCCAAACGTCGGATTTAGCGTCCTGGGATTCTCTCCGAGCAGCCTGAAGGTGCGCTCGGGCAGTCTTTAGGTCGATTTCGAGTCCCTCGCGCTCCCTCCTCTCGATGAGAAGGGTACTTTCGAGTTCTTTGATTTTGTTGACAGAGTCTTGGGAGTTCATTTGTACTAGGCGAGACCAATCCTTGATTGAAGACCGTTCGCAATCCGTATGGGGGGTGAATCGCTCCCTCCTAATCGGCTGTAATCCCATATTCCAATAGCCGATTGGGAACAACGAGACCACCCATACGCCAAGAACCCCAAATTCGGGAAGCTGCCCCGTTCTCCTGAGGTCCTAGCGGTCTATAAAAAACCCATGTTCTGGTGCCTGGCTCGACTTGTCATTGTGCTGCTCCCCTTCATAGGAGTCCTTTGCGGCCCCAGAATCGAGGAAGTAGGAGAGGCTTGTCCCCCCGTGGTAGTCGTTCCCTAGGGCCTGGCCCAAAGCTACGCCCCCGTATTGGTCCGCACCCCCCTTATCCCAGAAGACGGACACCGAGTTATGAGCGGACGCGCCGAGCGAGAAGCCACCCCCTTGGTAGATGTCATCTCCACTGTCATCTAGGAAGACGGTCACGCACTCATCCCACGCCAACCCGCTGACAACCGCGTTGCGTGTCAAGTAGGTATCGTCGCCCCCCGATTCGTGGAAATACCCGACAGCCTGGTGGGCCGAGAAACCCTGGTTGTAGCGTGACCCGATGTACAGGTCCCCGCGTGTTCCGCGGTCGAAGAGGCCTCCAAACCCAAAGTAGTAACCTCCGCCTTGGCTGAAATTTCCGGCCTCGTAGCGATCCTCACCGGCACCATCAAACAGCAAACCAATCCCTCCCGAAGCGTTCCCCCGAAAGCCAACGCCGCAGCCTTGCCCCCACCCCTCGAAAACACCCGGGGTGCCGTAGCCCGAGGCCCACTCGCCCTTGCAGTAGTATTCGTCGTCCGCCCAGCCGTTGCCGAGCAAACCAATCCCACCCGCGAGGCCTACCCCTTGCGCAAATCGCGAGGCGTAGAAACGGTCCGCTCCGTACTTGTCGAAGACGCCCCCGACTCCCCATGCGGCGGTCCCTTGGGCCAAACTGCGTGCGTGGTAGCGATCGTCCCCCTCGCCATCGACGACCAATCCGACTCCCATAAAGCCTACACCTTGGCTCCACCGCCGACCTATATAGCTGTCGTTCCCCTCAACGTCGATCACCATTCCAAGCCCTAGAACGCCGGCCCCTATCGAGCCATCTTGGGCCGCCTCATACGAGTCGTTCCCCTCGAGATCGATCACAACCGAAACCGGAATCACCGGACGCCCCGCCTGGTTGACCGTCGTGCCGATGCTCCCCCCATAAAAGTCGTCGCCGCCCAAGTCCAACATCAGCGCCACCACGCCTTCTGCTCCATCGTCCGAGCCATGACTGCCCATGCGGTGGTTGCCATCCCCCTTCCCGCCGATGACGATCAATCCAAAGGGAGTTGCATGGGTCTCCACAGTCACCGCCCAGACGTCACACTCCGCTTTGTACGCAGCCTCGGCAAGGCGCTTCAGATACTCCGCATCCACGCACGCTAAGAACACGTCGACGGCGGCTAGCATTTCCGAGGCCTGGACGCGCTCCCCGATGGCGACCGTCTTTAAGTTCCGAGCCGCGCGCTCGCTATCAGGATCGTTGTAGAGGTAGATATCGTCTTCGAATCGATTGGCGAGCTCCATCCAGTGGCTGGCGACATGATTGCGATCCTCCGACGACAAGTCCACAAGACCCCGCTCCACACACTCCGCCGCTAGGGCAAGACGGCCCTCTAGCCACGTGAAATGCTCTTCTAATGTCGCTCCCCTACCCGGGGGGAGGGCACCCCTCGGAAGTGCTGCCGGCGGGTCCCAATCGGCCATATGGGCGATTCGAGGGGCAAGCTCCGGAAGCATCTGCACGGGATCCATATTGGCTAATCGGCCCAACTCATTGCCGAGACTTTCGGCGATCCAGGGTAGGGCAAAGGGCTCCCTTTGGACTAAAGGTACGATAGAGAAGCGCGATCCATCGGCGTGTTCGCCGAGCCGCGCAAGCCGCTCAAAGAGGTCCGTGGTTTCCACCTGTAGACCCGCCGAGGTGACCGCTGCATCGATCTCGACTTCAAGGTCAAAGGGCGCGCGAGGGACGGAAGCGTAAAGTTCGAGCGAGGGCCGGACCGCAACACCTGACGCCTCGGGGCGCCTCCCAAGTACGAGCGCCAGCTCCAGGACCACAATCTCTGCGCGAACGGAGAACTGCTCCGTTGCTCCCGTGGCGAGCTCAGCCTCGATCAAGGCTGCCTGTGGAGCCTGCATGGGCGCGCCCGCCGTATCACTCCAGATGACCTGTCGGCGGTGGATGCGGACGCTCAAACTGTCGCCAGGACCTTTTTCGCTTAGCTGGGTAATCAGGGCGGCATGCGCCGCCGCACCCGTCTCCCAAGGCGCACCACCGTCTAGCGCGACGATGACATCCCCAGCCTGGAAACCACTGCGGTGAGCGGGCCCACCCTCGACAACCGAATCCAAACGAACGGCACCGCCTGCCGGTCCCCCTGTGTCGATCCCTGTGAGCGCGGCTCCGAACCAAGCTGGCGCCTGTTGTTGAGTCGCTGGGGAGCTCGCGCGCGCTACCGAGTGGAAGGGTGTGCACAGCACAGCTAGTCCAAGTAATGCGGCGGTGGCAAATCGAGAGGTCAAGGGTGTTTTCATGGCGTGCGCAGGGGGATCGATTGGAGCTTCCCCCCCATAATCCGAACGAAGACGCCAAGGTCAACGCGCAAGCCGACCAAACTCAGAATGGAGGACGAGTAGCTTGACTTAGAACAAGCCCCGGGGGATCACGACGGTCATTCGCGCGCCCCCCATGGGTGAAGTGCCAATCGTGACCGTGCCACCGTGCGAAATGACGGCCGTTTGAACAATGGCTAGGCCAAGGCCGTACCCAACGCGCTCACCGCCAGGGGCGCTCCCGCGCGCGAAGGGTTCGAAGATCCCCTCTCGCTGGTCAATGGGGATACCCGGACCACTGTCGTCGACGGTCATCTTCACTTCGTCGGCAGATGCCAAGATAGAGACCTGCACCGCTCCTCCCGTTGGAGTCCATTCCACGGCATTCGCAACAAGGTTGCGCAGGACGCGAAGAATGGCCTCGCGGTCCGCACAGATCAGAACCTGAGCGTGACCCGTGCCGGACGTCCCCGTCGACTCGACAGTCATCGTGACGGTCACACCGCGCCTGCGCGCCTGGGAGATCTCGCCAGCCAGTCGTACCTCTGCCTCAAAACCAATGTCGAACTCCTCATGGTGGAGATCTTCACCTACACCTCGACTTGTGCAGAGCAGCATCAGATTGTCGACAGCCTCGCCGAGGTCACGCACTTCATCCAAGTTGGACTCTAAGACTTTACGGTAGCGGGGGGCGTCCCGATCTTGCCGAAGCGTCACCTCGATCTCGCCCATCAGGTTCTGAATCGGCGAGCGCAGCTCGTGGGCTAGACCCGCAGTCAGCAGGCGGTATTGGCTCGTCTCTCTCTCCAAGCGATCCATGGCCTCTTGAAGAGCGACGGCCACAGACCGTATCTCCTCTGGCAGCCCGTCCTGGACGATCGAAATGCCTTTTGCGCTTCCGGTAGTCCCCACGCCCCGCGTTTGGGCGGCGACTCCCTCGAGTAGCTCTGAGGTACGCCGCCCCAAAGTTAGACCACCCATCACAGCGCCAACGACGCAAAGCGCTAGCAGTCCACCGACTACAGAAATAAAGCGTAGGAGAACACCACGTTGCGCAGAACCGTCCACGGCGACAGCAACGATCTCCCCAGACTTCAATTGCATTGCTCGCCACGCTCCCATCCTGGCGATGTCCTGACGACTGTCGAGTTTCGTGGGGACCGTGTCGAAACACTTGGCGAGTGACTCTTGCCCCACCTTTTTCACAAGCAGCCCCTCACTCCAAAGTGCCCAGGCAAGTGGATACTCGTGGTGTTTGAGGTTCAGCCCGATGGCGATCTCCTCAAACATCTCTTCGTGAGCTCTCCCCTTATTCAGCGAAGCACTTTGGAAGCCATGGCCAAATTCGGCCAACTCCTCTTCGAGAAGCGAGCCGAGCTCCCTATCGAGGGATGAGTAGAGGAAGAAGCCAGCTGGAACGATAACGATCAGCGCCTGTGCGCAAATGGCAAAAACAAGCCAGCGGGCAAGGCGCTCCTTCAGGGTCCATCTCTGGCCTGTCATTCGAACTGATACCCCTCTCCCTTGATTGTTTGAATCATGTTTTTGTGATCTCGACCTAACTTGCGACGCAATCGGGCAACGTGTACATCGACGACATTCGTCTCTGGATCAAAATCGATATCCCACACCTTACTCAGAAGCTCGACCCGCGTCATCACCTTGCCCTTCGCTTCGACGAAGGCGAGCAAGAGCGCGTACTCGCGCGGACTTAGATCCACCGGGTTACCCGCCAACTGTACTCGACGATGGGCGGGGTCGATCTCTAGGGGACCGACCCGCAAGACGGGCAAGCTCTCGCGCCTGCGAATCACCGCGTCGATACGGGCCAGCAGCTCTTCGAATGCGAAGGGCTTCACGATGTAGTCGTCCGCGCCGAGCTTGAGGCCCTTCACTCGCTCCTCAACGGACCCTCGAGCGCTAATGAAAATTGTTGGCGTGCTATCACCTCTCCCTCGGAGCTCCTCGAGGAACTCCCATCCCGAGCGACCCGACATCATCACATCGAGCAGGATGATGTCAAACGGCGTGGAGGTCGCAATCTCCCGAGCGGCATCTTCGGCGGAACCGACAGTTGTGCACTCCATCCCCGACTCGGCCAAGCCGGTCGAGAGGTAGGCCTGGAGCTTCGGGTCATCGTCAACGATTAGTAATTTCATGAGTGTTTTGCCTCATCGTAGGCTGGCCAAACGCCCTTGTCTTGCAGGTGACAGAAATGACATGCAAGTTGGCAAAGATGCTTAGGTCGCGAGCGGAGTGATCGGAGCCGCGCGCTTCAACAGAGAGTCTGCACCGAATGGTCCCCAGGGGCAGCATCTAAGACTCGTCATTTTATGAAGACCACATAAAGCGCTTCCCTTTGCAATTGGGAAAGGCATCTCACCTCCAAAGCAGACGCCTACTTCGGCTCTAGCAGCTCGAGGTCGAGGTCGCTGGCCTCATGACCGTTGATCTCGACACGGCCGACAAGCACGGTTGTCGAGGCGAGAACTACCTTTAGGTTAGGGAGCTTAGAGGGGCTGCCGTTTGTCGGTTTGTCCAAAGCAAGCGCGATTCCCGAGGGCGTGACCGTACCCAAATCGGCCTCTCCTTTCTCCGTACCCACTCTCTGAGCGCCGGCCTCGAAATGGTTGGAACCGATGATCTCGACTTTGTTGCAGGAGGTGATTGAGACCACCGGTCGGTCGCCACAATTCGGCGCAAACCGGAAGTCGTTGTCGATGAGCGTAAGTGTTCCGAGGCGGCTCGACTCCTTCTCGCTCCAAGCAACAAGCGCGCCCGTTCCATAGGGAGCACCTTCGCGTGTCAACTTGTGCAGCCTCTTGTCGAAACCCGCTCGATAGGTGTTGTTTTCGAAGCGAAAGCGGGCACCCGGCATCTCGCCGGCTAAGGTGAAAGCCGAGCCCCCTTTGTAATTGTCGCCGGCAGCGATGTTCGTGTCCGAGATCTTGCAGTCCTGCACCAAGAACGTCCCGACACCTGCGGGGCCATCTTTTTTCCGAGAGACCAGCTGCGCAAAAGTTCGGCCCAGGCGGGTGGCCTCTACATTGCGGATGGTGGTGTCGCCAGCCATGTTTGATAGGTAGAAGGCGTGCTCGTGGCGGATGTCGCGAATGATCGATGGCCTCGTACGCCCGATCCACTCGAAGTCTTTGAGGCGCTTCCCGTTGAGCCCCCACTTCGAGGTCTTACCCGTCGCAGCGATGTGATCCCAGCTCCCGACGATATCGCAGTCGTAAAAGTGGAAGCCCTCGTTGCTCTGACCGGCCGGGGGGCGAAAGAACAAGATCGCGGCGCGATAGCTTGGCTCGAATTCAATGTTCTCAAACGTGATGAAGCCGTTGGGATTCTCCTGGGTGATCGAGACCGTATCCCCACCTTTCCCTGCGCGAACCCGAACACCTCCTTGGCCTCGCACGACGATGGGGATTCCGGGTTGACCACCCGTCAGCTTGGCGTTGTCGTCGCCCTTATTGAACCCGATGCGGAAGCTCGCATAGTCCCCGGCCCCGAGCACGATTTGGCAGCCAGGAGCAGCGCGCTCGAGTGCTTTGGGAATGGGGTTCGAGGTTGCGATTTCAGCGCCTCCATCCACCGACAATCCCCCGGGGGTACAGAAGATGTAGCTGGCGGTCCGAGAGGGAGCGCTCTCCCGTGCTTCGGACATGGGAGAAATAAGTAACAGGCCCAGGAGAGCCCATAGGGGGTAGCGCTGGGGGAAGAGGAGAGTTCGCATGCTTTGGATTAGACGAGTTGATGTCCGGGGAATACGCTCTTCGGCTCAAATCCTCGGGTGCTCGCGGGACAAATGTCCCAATCGCGAGTCTCGGCACGCCAAATCCAGCCTTTGCATTACAGATATGGAACTTCTAGAAGCCATTCGCTCGCGCCGCTCCGTCAAGAAATACGACCCGACTCACGAGCTCACCGATGACGAAGTTCGCTACATCGTACGCTGCGCCAGCCTAGCACCGACCTCTTTCAACATGCAGAACTGGCAGTTCGTAGCCGTTCGTGACAAGGCTCAAAAAGAGGCGCTCTGCAAGGCCGCCTGGAATCAAGAGCAGGTAAAGGACGCCGCGCTGGTACTTGTAATCGCCGGCGACCTTAAGGCTTTCGAGGACACGTCACGCACCTTGCGTGACGCGCCCGTGGAGCTTCAATCTATGTTTGACGGCATGATCAAGCAGTTCTACTCAGAGAACGAAAGCTTGAACTTGCAAGAGGCCTGTCGCTCCGTCGGTTTTGCGGGACAAAACGTCATGCTAGCAGCGCGCGAAATGGGTTATGACACCTGCGCGATGATCGGCTACGACCCCAAGGGAGTCTCGGGAATCCTCGAGTTGCCGGACCACCTACCGCCACTTTTAATGATTACGCTGGGCCGCGCCCTAGAGCCTGCACGCCAACGCTGGGGTTTGCCGGATTTAGGAGAGGTCCTCTCCCTCGACAAGTTTGGCGCGCGCGGGATTACGGGTCCAGTCGAAGGCTAAGCGCTTCGCGCAGCACGCCATTCGCATTCGCGAGGCGTGCTCGCGCGCTCTCCGCGTCAAGCTCTAGGTTACCCATCACCACGGCGACCTTCACTTCGCCACCCGCAGCTTGCAGCAGGACTTCCGCTCGCTTGGAATCACAGGAAACGAGTCGCTCCACAAGGCTCTCCCCACGCGCCCAGAGCTTGGCGTTCCCCGTCGTCTTCACATCGACCATCAGATTCCCGTGCACCTTGCCAAGCCGCGCCATCACTAGAGTGCTCACCATGTTGAGCACCATCTTCGTCGCTGTCCCCGCGCGCAGGCGTGTGCTTCCCGCCAGAGTCTCGGGCCCTGTCAACACCCGCACCGAAAGTTCGGCGGCGTCCGCGAACTCCTCGCGCGACACGCAGGCGAGCAAGACGGTCCTCGCACCCATGCGGTTGCCGAGCGCGATTGCGCCTCGGACATAAGGCGCGGATGCGCTTGCGGAGATCCCAAAGACCACGTCCTTGCTGGACAACTCGACCTCTAGTAGATCGCGTTCCCCCGCCTCGAAGTCATCCTCTACGCCCTCCGCCGAGACAAACATCGCGGAGCGTCCACCGGCGAGCACAGCTAGCACTTGCTCGGGTTCGGACTGGAAGGTCGGCGGGCATTCGGCAGCATCCAACACCCCCAATCGCCCGCTTGTGCCGGCACCGACATAGATGAGCCGACCGCCGCCCTCCAAAGACGTCGCGACGCACTCCACGACGGCTGCGATCTGCTCGCGCGCCTGTCGAAGCGCATCGATGAGCATCCCGTCTGCATCAAGCATGAGGTCCACCGCAGCTGCGGGATCTCGTAGCGCCAGTTGGTCCAGCTGTGAAGTACCCGAGTGCACGGCTTCGGTGGACACGTGGGCACAAGAGGGGCGAGGGTTGATCGGGTCGGGCTCCATCATGCTCCGTCCGCGCTTTCGATGTAACCGTGGCGAATGGGGTCGCCGACGATCGGGGAGAGCCGCGCACTCTTGGACATCGCGAGAGTCCAGCCGCGCCTTGCTAGCGCGCGCTCAAAAAACGGTAGCTCCTCGTCTGTTGTTGTCAAAATCGCTGGCGGTGTGACGCCTGCAAGTGCGAGCTCTACAAGCTCCTCTGCGTGTCGCTTGTCCTCAGCCAAGCTGCCGCGCCCGGTCGCAAAGTCGCTCTGCTCCGGCGCCGCGTCGCGCTTGTCGCGACCGTAGAGTTTGTCGTGCAAGGCGGGGAACGCCTCCGGGTCGGAGATCAAACTCACGAACCAAAGATGATCAAACGGACCTTCGGGAGGTTCCTCGCCTAGGGCTCTTCCCTCGATGACGGGTAGGGAGCGTCCAGGGCCGAGACTCCCCTCGACAACCCCTGCCACTAGCGTCGCCGCCCGTGCAAGCTCTCGCACTTCTTCCCCGTCCAGAGAGCGCGCCACAACCACCCGCCCCAAGACGATCGCCTCTAGCGCGAGTGGTACCTGCTCCGCCAACCCCACACCTACGTACAAGCTGCGCGCCGAACCTGAATCCGGCAGCCGCGCCAGGTGTGCGGCAAGGTCCGTCGCGATCGCAAGACCGGCATCCATCAAGCGCTCGCGATCACCAAGTGAGAAGAACTGCTCACCTCCCTCCCAACAATAGGTCTTGCCGAGTCGCTCCCAATCGAGCTCCTCTGACAACCGGCCAAGGCTTGCGCCAAACCGCGCAATCGCGGCCTCTTCCATGGGGGTGGAGTGCCCGTCGGGCGGCTGCTGTTGAGAAGAGTTCATAGACGTCGAATCCTATTCGAGCGCCTACACGTTTGCGAGGACGCCTTTGGATTGGGAGTTCAAAGGTGAGGCGCTAGGCAGCATCCATGCCAGCGCCCAGAAGGCGTAGCCATGCGACCTTTGCCACCGCAACTTCTTCTGGGGACGCCATCGATGGCTTGGGCCGCTGAGGATCTTCTCAAAAGTGTGCTCTAGCGAGAAGAAGGAGAGGGGGGAACGAAGCGGGACTCCTTAAGATTTGGAAAGTTCAGATTTGAGACGGTGTCGAGCCGTGAGTCCGCTCCCCTCCTCGTCGTCATCCCCCTTACTTTCCGCAAGGCTGTGCGAGCCCAAAATGCGATCCAAATCTCCGGCCAATCCCACCACCAGCTCACGGACTGATTTCAGTGTCAAGAGCCACCGGCAAGAGGCTCACCGGCTCATCACGCTTGCTGCTCCGGTGGTAGGCGCCCAGCTTGGAGGGATGATGCTGGGTGTCGTCGACATGATGATGCTTGGACGTGTTGGCGCCCCGGAAATGGCCGCTGCGACCCTCGGGAACGTGATCCTCATGGGGATTACGGTTCCCTTGATGGGGCTCCTGATGGGGGCCGACCCCATCCTAAGCCAGTCGTTTGGCGCGGGGGACTCCAAGCGAATCGCGCGGACATTGCAAAGCACGCTGCTCTTGTTGCCACTGGCCTCGCTCCCCATTTTTATCGTTGGATTTTTTGCCCCAGAGCTCCTGCGATTTTTCGGGCAACCGGAGCACCTCATCCCTCTGGCCAAAAGCTACATCTGGATCAACCTGCCATCGCTGCCCCTGTATTTGGGATTCGGAGTGCTTCGGCAGTGGCTACAAGCTCGCGGCATTGTGAAGCCGGCGATGTGGGTGATGCTCTTTGCGAACATCGTAAACGTGTTCGCGAACTGGGTCCTGATCTTTGGCAATCTCGGTGCGCCCGCGATGGGTTTAGAGGGCTCGGCCATCGGTACACTCGTCACCCGGTCGACTATGGTGCTGATCCTCTTGGCGTGGATTCGAAAGGCGAGCTTGGGTTCGGGGGCTTGGCTTCCTTGGGCTCGCGAGTCTTTTTGCTGGGAGCGCCAAGCCGCCATCCTCAAGTTGGGCTGGGGTATTGCCGCTTCATTTGCGGTTGAGATGTGGGGCTTTTACGCCGTGGCTTTGATCGCCGGCCGGCTTGGAGAGCGCGAGCTCGCCGGGCACGGCTTAGTCATGAACGTTGTCAGCCTAGTCTTCATGGTTCCGATTGGCCTTTCGATTGCCAGCTCCATCCGGGTCGGCAATCTGATTGGAGCGAGAGACCCCGAGGGAGCACAGCGCACGGCCTATATTGCGCTAGGTCTCACCATAGCCGTCATGGCGACCGTCTCCCTAACTTTTGTCATCTTCCGCCAGCAGCTGCCGCTTATCTTTTCCAAGGAGCCGGAGCTAGTTGCAATCGCTGCCTCCCTGTTCCCGATAGCCGCTGTGTTTCAGATTTTCGACGGCGTGCAAGGTGTATGTGGAGGCATTTTGAGGGGCATGGGACAGACGCGCGCGCCGGCACTCGCACACGCAATGGGCCTGTATGCCCTGGGGCTACCTTTTGGCTGGTATCTACTTCACCGCGGCGAGCCCAAACTGACCGACATTTGGTGGGGGCTTTGCGCCGGCTTACTTGTAGTTGCGGCGCTGCTCGCCCTATTGGTCATCCGGCGAGGACCGCGTACAGTCCGGGCCCTAGCTTGAGAGGGCGGTGCGTAGTGCCTCTTCTAAGTCTTCGCACCCGAAGACAAATCCCGCGTCCGAAAGAGCTTTCGGAATCGCCCGGTTGCTGACGAGAAGCGCCTCGTCTGCGAAGCCACTGACCAGGAGACGGAGCAGAAACGCCGGTGCGGGAAAGATTGCCGGGCGCCGCAGGACCCGGCCGAGTGTCTTGGTGAAGTCCGCGTTCGTACACGGTGAGGGCGAGATCAAATTCGCCGGACCATCAAGCTTCTCCTGATCGATTGCAAAGAGAAGCGCGCGAACAAGATCGTCCAATAGAATCCAGCTCATCCACTGCTTGCCATTGCCCAGGGTGCCGCCCAGACCAAGGCGGAAAAGGGGGAGCATCTTCGCAAGCGCGCCTCCGGCGGGATCTAACGCCAAGCCGATGCGGAAGGCGACGACCCTTGGAACGCCTGCCTCGCGGGCTCGAAAGACCTCGCGCTCCCACCCTCTTGCCAAGGTGGTTAGAAAACCGCTACCCGGCCCAGCGGGAAGCTCGTCGTGGGCTGCGAGCTGCGCCTCGCCGAAGAGGGACTCCTCCAAGATTCGGTCCGAATCCTCGCCGTAGACACTCAGGGCAGATGCTGAAATCAGCACCCTTGGTTTTATCGACAGGGCCGCAATCGCGTCGACCAAGACACGACTGCCAGCCACGCGGCTTGCAAGGAGAACTCGCTTATAGGAAGCGGTCCAGCGCTTGGCGGCGATCGGCGCACCGGCCAAATGCACAACGGCGTCGAGATTCTCGGGAAGCGCTGTGGCTTCAGGCGGCCCCTCGGGATTCCAGAGGCAACCACCGAGCGGCGCAAGGTTTCCGGTATGGCGCTCGACGGGTAAGACTTGGTCACCGCGCGCCACAAGTGCCTCGCAAAGTGCCTTTCCCACCAGACCTGTACTTCCTGTCACAGCAACTCTCATGTTCATCAGGGTATCATGCTCGCCATGAGCTTCCGATTTTCGATTGAGCTGCCCGTCCGATGGAAAGATATCGACGCCGCCGGCATCCTGAACAACGCCGTTTACCTGACGCTAGTCGAGCAGGCGCGCTATGGCTACTTCCGCCACCTCGAGCTTCTAGAGGGGCGAGCTGATTTCAACTTCCTGCTCGGAGAGATCAAGGCTCGGTACCTGGCCCCCGGACGCGCGGGGATGGACCTGACCATTCGGATTCGGACCTCGCGACTTGGAAACAAGAGCTTTGACCAAGAGTACGAGGTCGCCTGTGGCCAGCTTCTACTGGCACGGGTCTCGGCGCGCCTAGTCTGGGCGGATGCCAGCCTTTCGAGCTGTGTGATTCCCGCAGAGGTGCGCTCCAGAATCTCCACTTTCGAATCCATCCCCGAGCGCAGCTAGATGATCGGACTCCTCAAGAGGAATCCGCAGTTCCGCAAGCTGTGGTTTGCCCAGATCGTCAGCGCCATGGGCGACTGGCTGAACCGGATCGCCACGCTAGTCCTCATTGGGCGCTTGGGCTCTGAAGGAGCGCAGATTGGCGTCGGGATCATGTACGCTGTCGAGTATTCGCTGCGACTGCTGCCGACCACCCTCTTCAGCCCTTTGGCCGGCCCTTTGGCGGACCGGCTTTCACGCCGCACCATCATGGTGGCGAGCGACTTGGCGCGGGCGGCGGTGGTCTTGTGCCTCTTGTTGATTCGCGAACCTGAGCACCTGCGCTTCTTGTACGCGATCATTTTCGTGCAAATGAGCCTGGGCATCTTCTTCGATTCGGCTCGCTCGGGCGCTCTGCCTAATACCGTACGCAGAGAGGACCTCCACGACGCCTACAGCCTGTCCGCTGCAACCTGGAGCACGATGCTCGCGGTGGGGAGCTTCCTCGGTGGCGTTCTCGTCCAGAAAGGTGGTACCGACTCCGTATTCATAGCCGACGCAGCCACCTACTTGCTGAGCGCATATTTCTTGCGCGGACTTCACCTGCCAGCAACTCCAAAACACCCCCAGCCCTTTCGTTTCGCCGACGTGCTGCTCTTCCGCGACTTGCGTCGAGGTTACTCCCACGTGAAGAGCCTGGGGATCCTCCCCATCCTCTTCTCCAAGGTTTTTTGGAGTCCTTGCGGAGGGTACGTAATCCTATTCCCTTTGATTGCAGCTCGCTTCAAAGGGGGGGAATTCAATCTACAAGAAGCGGGAACGGGTATCGGACTCCTATTCGCCGCCCGAGGCATTGGGACGGGCCTTGGCCCCTTGGGGGCGCGCATGATTTGGGGGTCCTCCGAGGCTGCACTCATCCGCCAAACGTGGGCAGGCATGCTGATTGGATCGATCGGCTATCTCGTCTTACCCTTTGCACCTTCCCTGAGTATTGCGGCGTTGTGTGTGTGCGTGGCCCATATGGGTGGCAGTGCACAGTGGGTCGGATCGACGACGTATTGGCAGAGGCGAATCGACGACGCGTTCCGCGGTCGCGTTTTCGCGACGGAGTTCCTGCTCATGACCCTAAGCTTCACCGTTTTCGCCATGCTATCGGGTGTCGTTTACGACGCTACTGGCGACATGGATTTGGTCATTTGGATTCTGGTCAGCCTTACCATCCTCGGCGGACTGACTGCCCGCAAACTGTTCGAGCACCTTCCGCGAGAACCTGCCTAGGTCCCTCCCCCCTTTGGGCTCAGTAAGGAAGACTTGCCCAGCCTTGCTTGCAGCTCCTAGGCCGACCCATATGATTCGCCGGGCCCCACGGGTTCCCCACCCTCACCCCTTGGAACGCGCAGCTTCGGGTTCCGTTTTCCACTTTCCCATGGAGTCTATTTGTGAGGATTGGCCCAGGCGGCCACTCTGTGGGTGTTCCCAGAAGAGCTCATCGGGAGCCCCCCTGCGCCCCGCCGCTTCCCAATTTGGGACAACAAGTGCCGCTTTTGAGCCAAACCCGACCACTTCCGGTTTTTAGGGTTCCGTAATGCGCCATAAAGGTGTATACCTAGGTACTTACCTGGGGAAATACTTTGCATTATCTTTCACTCTCACCACGCGTGTAAATAGGCTTCCGATGCGTCACACTATCGTGCCTATGGCCCCCGCAGCAGATTTACCATTTGAGAATCAGATTCACGACGCCTTCGGTGTACTCCGTGGCGCTCTGATCGAACTCTTCGCCTCCGTCGAGGCAGATGCGTTTAAGCCCTACCCGGCGGCTAAGCGACTTGAGGTCAATAAGAACCTCACCTGGAAGGCATCTAAGATCATTCGTGCGACTGGTCCCTCTGAGGCGATTCGACACGTCCCCGGTAAGGGCGGCGTCAAACTCCTGATTGACGCATTCAAGCGCCATGGTGCCCCCGATGAGATCATCCATCGGACCAGAGCTGCCTTCGAGTCCTTCGACACCCTGATCGAGCGCCACTCCGGGGACAAAGAAACCCTGGAGCTCATGCTCGACGGTTTGCCCTCGAATGCCAACGAAGGCGAATCCCTCGTGGCCACAAGGAAGCTCGCCTATCGAGGCAATAGTGGTATTTGGGGGATGCAAACCAAGGCGCGCATCACGACATTTGTCCTCGCTCCAACCGAAGGTGCGCCCGCCGGATCAAACATGTTCGACAGCCTTCTCTTGACGGGCTTCCTCGGACTCCAGCGTCTTCGCCCCGAAACGCCGTGGACCCTCCTCCGGCTGCGGTCTTATCAGGATGACGGCACCGATCTGGGCAAAGACCACCTGTCCCATTCGCTTGACCGTGGCTCTCAGGAGAAATGGGGCCTGCCGCTGTTGACCGAGTTCAGCACCCGCAATATGCAGCCGCTCGCTGTCCGTAAAGACGACGATGAGCTCGTGGTTGAACTGCTGGAAGGACCGGTTGGCAAGCAGGGCAATATGGACATTTTCTTCGGCCGAATCGACCGCTCGTTTGCTTCCCTTAAGCGAACACCCGAAGATCAAATCGGGGAGTTCCTGAGCGACTACACGCTGCCAATCGAGAACGCCCAGTTCGACGTCATCATTCACGAGGACCTCCCGCCCCTCCGGGACTTTTCCTTCAATCTCTTCAGTCGACTCGACGGGCATCTGCCGCCACCATCGCAGCGGCGAGGCAAGCTCGCACTCCCGATTCCCATCGAGGTGCGCGACTTAGGTCTCGGGATTCACTCCATGGCCACTCCGCTCTACCCCCGTTACACCGACTTGATTTCCAAGTCCTTCTCTCAAGTCGGTCTGGACCCAGCGCGCTTCCGCACTTTGCGCGCCACGGTCGAGTTCCCCCCGCTCTGCACGACGGGCGTCTTTTCCTTCCCGCTTCCGGAAGGCATCGACGACTAGCGACACGCGCGCGCTGCTACAGCGCAGACCTAAAACGAAACAAGCGGACGGCCTTATCGGCAGTCCGCTTGTTTCGCTTACCGCTTAGTCGAGACCTAAACGGGCACAGCTTCGGGAGCGTCTTCGACCTCGTAGGCCTCTATCGGAGGGCACGAGCAGATCAAATTGCGATCCCCATAGCCGTTGTCGATCCGTTTGACCGTTGGCCAGTACTTGAACTGCCGAGTCCATGACGCGGGGAAGGCCGCCTGCTCGCGAGAGTAGCCGTGATCCCAAGTATCCCCGCACACCTCTGCTGCGGTGTGAGGCGCGTTATGTAGCGCGTTATCGACCTTGTCTGAGCGCCCTTCTTCGATGGCCCGGATCTCTTCACGAATCGTGATCAAGGCATCGCACAGGCGGTCGAGCTCAGCGCGCGACTCGGACTCCGTCGGCTCGATCATCAACGTTCCCGCTACGGGAAAACTCATGGTCGGCGAGTGGAAACCGAAGTCCATCAGACGCTTCGCAACGTCCTCAACATGCACGTCTGTCGGCTTCTCGAATTGCCGGAAGTCCATAATGAACTCGTGTGCGACAAATCCGTGGAGGCCCGTATAGAGGATCGGGTAGTGCTGCTCAAGACGCTTCTTCATGTAGTTCGCGTTGAGGATCGCAACCTGTGTGGCGCGCTTCAAACCGGCTGCGCCAAGGAGCGCGCAGTACATATAGCTGATCGTCAAGATACTTGCGCTCCCGAACTCGGCTGCGGAGACCGCACCGGTGTCGTCGTTAGCTTCAGGACACCCGGGAAGAAAGGGCACGAGGTGCTTCTTTACGCCAATCGGGCCGACACCTGGGCCACCACCGCCGTGCGGGATGGCGAAGGTCTTGTGCAAGTTCAGGTGGCAGACGTCCGCGCCAATGTCACCAGGACGGCAGACGCCGACCTGGGCGTTCATATTTGCGCCGTCCATGTAAACCTGGCCGCCGGCGGCGTGAATCGCCTCGCAAATCTCGACGATGCCCTCTTCGAATACACCATGTGTGGACGGGTAGGTCACCATCAGTGCCGCAAGGCTATCCTTGTGCGCCTCGGCTTTGGCTTTCAAGTCAGCCACATCGATGTTGCCCGCCTCGTCGCAGGCGACCGTGATGACCTTCATGCCAACCATGACGGCCGACGCGGGGTTCGTTCCGTGTGCAGAGGTCGGGATCAGGCAAACGCGACGATGGGGTTCCCCCGCCGCCTCGCTCTTCGCGTCGAGGTACCGGCGAATCGCCAATAGGCCGGCATACTCGCCCTGGCTGCCTGCATTCGGCTGAAAGGACATCTTCTCGAAACCTGTCACCTCGGACAAAATGATATCCAGGCGGCGAACAAGCTCGGCGTAACCGGCAGCTTGGTCGACGGGCACGTGCGGATGCATATTCGCGAACTCGGGCCAAGAGAGTGCCAACATTTGGGAGGTCGCGTTGAGCTTCATCGTGCATGAACCCAGAGAGATCATCGACTTGTTAAGGGCGAGATCGGCGAGCTCAAGGCGGTGAATGTAGCGCAGCATCTCGTGCTCAGAGTGATAGCTATTGAATACGGGATGCTCCATAAACGGAGTCTGGCGCGCGTGCGCTTTGAAGTCGCCCGTGGAGAAACACTTAGCCTGGACTTCAACCAAAGCTTCGAGCTCCTCCGCTTTGCCACCAAAGAGAACAAACAGGTTGCGAACGTCTTCGAGGGTCGTCGTCTCATCCAAGTTTATGCCGACGAAACCCTCGCCCATGCTGCGCAGGTTGCACCCCATCGCGATGGCTTTCGCGTGAAGCTCTGCCGAGTTGCCGCCCTTCACCTGGACGGAGATGTTGTCGAAGAACGCGCCCGCCTCAACCACATGCCCTAGAGCACTCAACCCGCGCGCGAGCGTGCTGGTCAGGCCGTGCATGCGCTCGGCGATCGCGCGCAATCCAGCGGGCCCGTGATAGGTGCCATAGAAGCCGGCGAGGACGGCCAGCAGGACCTGGCTCGTGCAGATGTTGCTAGTCGCTTTGTCGCGGCGAATGTGCTGTTCGCGTGTCTGCATGGCCATCCGCAGGGCAGGGCCGCCGCTGGAGTCGACACTAAGACCGATCAAGCGGCCTGGCATAAAGCGCTTGTAGGCATCCGATGTGGAGAGGTATCCCGCGTGGGGACCACCGTAGCCCATCGGCACACCAAAGCGCTGACAGGAGCCGACGGCGACGTCTGCACCAAACTCGCCAGGTGCGCGAAGCACGGTGAGTGCCATCAGGTCCGCCGCCACGACAAGCATCGCCTTCGCTTCATGCGCGGCGTTGGCGAGTGCCTCGAAATCTTCGACGCGACCGCGAGTGTCCGGGTATTGCACCAGCGCACCAAAAATGCGCCCTTTGGATTCATCCGAAAAGTCCCATGTCGAGTGGTCGCTAATCTCAAGCACGATGCCCGCCATAACTGCGCGCGTCTTCACAACTGCGATCGTCTGCGGATGGCAGCGCTCAGAGATAAGGAACACCTCGCCTTTACCTCGCTGTGCGCGCAGGCAAAGTGTCATGGCCTCGGCCGCCGCTGTGGCCTCGTCGAGTAGCGAAGCACCCGCCATCGGAAGTTTCGTCAGGTCGCAGACCATTGTTTGAAAGTTCAACAGCGCCTGCAATCGGCCCTGACTGATCTCGGCTTGATACGGGGTGTAGGCCGTATACCAGCCCGGGTTCTCCAGCACGTTGCGCTGAATCACTGCAGGCATCACCGTCCCGTGGTAGCCCGTCCCGATGTACGTCTTCAGCACAGAGTTACGCTTGGCCACACCGCGCAATTCGGCGAGGAGCTCGTGTTCGCCGCGATCGTTTTCGAGGCACGCCTCGGTAGAGAGCTCGCGACCAAGGCGAATCTTAGAGGGGACCGTCTGATCGATGAGCGCATCAAGGCTCTCAAGCCCTAGCGTCCCAAGCATCTCTTGGATGTCTTGGGGGTTCGAACCGATATGACGACGAGTAAATGTATCGAGAGGACGCGTAAACATGGCAACCATTTTGGAAGGAGCGCTGCCGCTCAACTTTTGGATTTCAAGGCGACTATTCTAGCGGATCTTCCATGAAATGAGGACCTAAACGCCATACTGCGGGCTATGAACTGGCTCTTCTTAAACGTGTGCGTCTACAGGCGCGTCCACGGCGATTGGAATTTCGCCCAAGCGGGCAGGTAGGCGAGGCGTGAATAGAAACTGGCTATTCCTCAAGGGTCTCGCCCGCGGACAGGTCCATTGGCATTCCCAGCCCCGAGTTTTCGAAGAGCGCGTGCCCGGTGCCCGCGTTCACCTGCTTGATCTGCCCGGCATTGGAGAGGCCCACGACCGACGGGCGCCCTGGAGGATGGGTGAGATTGTTGCGGACATCCGAGAGCGCTTTCTTGACCTGCAACGCAGCCCCGAGGTCGACGCATCCTTGCCCTGGTCCATTCTCGGGATCAGCTTGGGGGGGATGATCGCGATGGAGTGGATTGCTAGCCATCCCCACGACTTCCAGAGTGCGGTGATCATTACTTCGAGTGCCGCCAACGTGTCCCCGCCCTGGAAGCGCCTGCAGCCATCGGTTGGACCGCAGTATATCCGCGCCGTCCTCGCAAGAGATGTCGCCGAGCGCGAGAGCCGTGCCCTGTCCGTTACGGTCAACGACGAGCAGCGCCGCGTAGAGCTCGTGCAGTCCTATCTAAAGCAAGTGGACTCGTGCCCGATGCCGATGAAGGTCGTTCAGCGGCAGCTCATCGCTGCGACAAAATGGCGAGCCCCCAACGGGCTCCCCATTCCGACGCTCTTCCTGGGGAGCTTCGGCGACGGCATGGTTCACCCCAGCTGCACGCCCGCTCTGGCCGCTCGATTTGGAGCGCCACTGCGAATGCACGAATCCGCGGGACACGAAATCCCGCACGACGATCCACACTGGGTCGCAGACCAGGTGGCCGAGTGGCTTTAGCTCGCTATAAAAAGACCCCAGGCCTACTGCCGCGCGATCGTGCGGCAATAGGCCTGGGCTCCATGCGTTAGCTGGCTCCGGCGTTTACGCCAGGGACTTAGATACGATTTCGAAGACGTCTTTCGAGAGTCCCGGAGTCGCGACGATGCGCTCGAGCTCTGCCTTCATCAGCCCCTGACGGGTCTCATCAAAGCGCTTCCAAGAGTTGAAGCTACTCACCAAACGACTTGCGACTTGCGGGTTCAGCTTGTCCGCTTCGATCACGCGATCCGCGACGAAGGTGTAAGCCTTTCCGCCTTTCTGGTGGAAGCCCCACATGTTGCCCGCTGCGAACGAGGAGATCAGAGAGCGCATCCGGTTTGGGTTCTTCATCGTGAAGTCGGGGTGACCGAACAGCTCGACAATATGCTCAAACACATCGGCATGGGACGTGACGGCTTGCACGGTAAACCACTTGTCCACAACAAGCGGGTCGTGCTTCCACTGATCAAAGAATCTCGCGAGCGCCACCTTGCGCTCGGGGATCTCTTTGCCCGCCAAGATCGCTAGGCCTGCGATCTGATCCGTCATGTTATTCGCGCTGTCGAAGTGCGCTTGCAGGAGGCCGATCTCGTCGCCATCTCCACCTTGACCAATCAAGCTCGACAGCATCCCTAGGCACGAGTTGCGCAAGCTGCGCTTCCCCATGTCCTCTTTGGCATAGCGATACGGACCATCAACGGTAGAGCTCTTGTACGTCGCCAGCAGAATCTCATGATGTGCCGCAGCCAAACCGCGAATCGCAAATACGCGTGCGGTGTGGATCGCGTCGGGGTCGATTGTGGCGTACTCCTGGGCGAGAATGCGCTCGGCGGGAAGGCCCATCGCGTTCGCCTTGAGCGCGGGGTCCAAGTTCTTGTCCGCAAGAAGCGCACCGTAGGCGCTGACGAGTCCCGGGTTGAGAGCAAGCTCTTTGCCCGCCTGCACGTCCGCGATCAGCCCCATCAAGACCAGCTTCATCATGGACTGGCCCGCTTCCCAGCGGTTGAACGAGTCGGAGTCGTTGGCCATCCGGAAGGCGAGGTTCGCGTCGGACTCTTCCATTTCCAACTTCACCGGTGCGGAAAAATTGCGCAGGACCGAAGGGACGGGGTGCGCGGTGATGCCGGTAAAGGTCACGCAGGTGCGCTCAGCGGTCAACTCGATCACAGTCTCTGTCGCGCCTTGAACGGACACTTCTCCATAAAGAGGAAGGTCACTTCCGTCGGCGGCCATTAGGCCGAGGCGCACGGGCAAGAGCATCGGTCGGAATGCCTCGCCACCGGGTACTTCGCCGCGGGACTGCTCGAAGGTCATGGTGTACTCCGACCTCGCCGCGTCAAAGTTGTCCGTCACCTTCAAAGTGGGTGTGCCAGCCTGGGTGTACCAGTTCTCGAACTGCGTCAGGTCGCGACCGTTCGCATCGGCCATCGCCGCGCGGAAGTCGTCGCAGGTCACAGCGCACCCGTCATGGCGTTCAAAGTAGAGATCCATTCCTTTACGGAAGCCCTCGACGCCAAGCAGTGTGTGGTACATGCGAATCACTTCGCTGCCTTTTTGGTACACAGTCGAGGTGTAGAAGTTGTTCATCTCGATGTACGACTCCGGCCGGATCGGGTGCGCCATCGGGCCTGCGTCCTCGGGGAACTGCGCCATGCGAAGTCCGCGTACGTCTTGGATGCGAAGTACGGCCTTGCTAATCATGTCGCCCGAGAACTGCTGGTCGCGGAAGACAGTCAACCCCTCTTTAAGGGTCAGCTGGAACCAGTCGCGACAGGTCACGCGGTTGCCAGTCCAGTTGTGGAAGTACTCGTGCGCGATCACGCCCTCGATGCCCTCGTAATCGCCATCGGTAGCCGTGTCGGGGCTGGCGAGAACAAACTTCGAGTTGAAGACGTTGAGGCCCTTATTCTCCATCGCGCCCATGTTGAAGTCGCCGACCGCAACAATCATGTAGATGTCGAGGTCGTACTCCAGACCGAAAGTGTCCTCGTCCCACTTCATCGACTTCTGCAACGAAACCAAAGCGTGCTCGCACTTGTCGATGTTCTGAGGCTCCACCCATATCTCCAGGGCGACCTTGCGCCCCGAGGTCGTGGTGTACTCACCAGCGTGGCACTTCAAGTTGCCCGAAACCAGCGCGAACAAGTAGCTAGGCTTCTTGTGCGGGTCTTCCCAAACAACACGAGTCAAGCCGCTCTCAAGGACTTCGGTGCTGACCTTGTTGCCATTCGAAAGCATGACGGGATACTTGGTCGCGTCTGCGTCGATGGTGACCGTGAACGTCGCCATGACATCGGGGCGGTCGAGGTACCAAGTGATGCGGCGGAACCCTTCGGCCTCGCATTGGGTGCAGAAGTTACCGGACGATTTGTAGAGGCCCGAAAGCGACAAGTTCTCCTCCGGTTTGACCGCCACGGTCGACTCAAAAACAAACGTCCCCGTGGGGACACTCGCGATGGTCAGCTCTTCCTCGGCAACCGAATATTCGACCGCCACTCCGTTGATCGAGATGCTCTTGGTGTCGAGGAGCTCGCCCATGAGCACAAGGGGACACGTCCCATCGTTCACGGTGTCATTCGTGCGCATGACCAGTTTGGAGTGCACGAGGGTCTCGCCCTCTCCAAGCTCAAACCGGAGCTCGACCGTATCGATCCAAAAATTGGGCTCGGTGTAGTCTTTGCGGAGGATGGGTTGAGGGGGCGCGACGGGCGCAGATAAGGACGGATTCATGGAGCGATTGATTTTTAGAGATAAGTGGTCGGCTCCATCCCACCTTAAAAGATGCGATTCCTAGGGTGCCGATTAATTCCGAGAGCAGAATACACTCTTTTGTGTGCCAGAATCCTTCTAAACAGGGTCGAGAATCACCCCTAGCGGTATCGCGGGACCCTTTTTGCCGTTACGGGGTGCCATTTCAAAAAGGAGCAACTCCCGCCGCTGCCAAGGATGCAACCTTGGAGCCCAAGAGGCCATTTTATGGTGTCGTAAGCGCCACCTCAGCGGCCGGGGGCCTACCGCGATTCAAAAAGGGAACCTATTCCCAGCAAAGGTAAAATCGACCCTAAAAATCTGCGGGGTGCTGCCCTTCGCAAACTCTCACCTTTGTCCTAAAATGGTTGATTATGAAAAGGGCTCTAAATTTCCTCACGCGCGATGAGTGCCCACGGGACTTCAAGGACGTCTTCGCGATTCACTCTGCGGCCTTCGCCACAGATGGGGAGTCCCGATTGGTCGACAAGGTTCGCGGATCCGCAAACCCCGTTGTCTCGTTGGTGGCTATTGCCGGAGAGCGGCGGCTCAACGGAGAGGTCGTCGGGCACACTCTCGTCAGCCCAGTCCAAATCGATGGGGCTCCTAAGGGTGTGCTCTATATGGCGCTCGGCCCCATGGCTGTCCGACCAGATTGCCAGCGCCGAGGAGTGGGGTCTCGGCTTGTCTCGAGTGCCCTGGAAGCTTGCCGCGAGCTCGGCGTGTCCGCCGTTTTTGTACTTGGCCATCCAGAGTACTACCCACGCTTGGGATTCGAGCAGATGTCCCCACTCGGCCTGTATTACAGGAGTGAAGAGAACGCTAACGCCTTCTTTGGTATCGAGATCATGGCAAATGCACTCACCGACCGTGCGGGCGAGGTGCATTACCACCCTGCCTTTGACGCCCTGTAGCGGATTGCCGCCGGCAAGAGCTCCTCGGCGAGCAGCTCTTGCAAGTTATGCCCCCCTGTTCGAGACGGCGCGTTGCGCTCTACCCCATGGCAAGCCCCACCGGATAGGCGGGAGCGCCTAGCGAAGAGATTCGCCAAGCCGCAGGCGTACGACCAGTCAGGCCAACTGTAGAATACCGCGCTAAATCCCTATGAGTTCCACGCTATCAACAACGGAGCACCGCAAAGCGCTGCTCGCCCTGCTCCTCGTCACGGTGATTTGGGGCTGGACGTTTGTGTGGATGAAACAAGCGCTCGACCAAGCAACGCTCTCCCTAGGGCCTGATGGAGAGGCCTCGGCCAGGGGATTGTTTCTGACCTTGCGCTTCGGAATTGCGGCGCTACTGCTCCCGCTCTTCCTGCCCTCCTGTCGCAAACGAGAGAACCTGACGCCACGCTTGTGGATCGAAGGCAGTGGCCTTGGCCTCTTGCTATTGGTTGGGTTCATGTTGCAGATGACCGCGCTGACAACGCTCTCGCCTGCAGTCTCCGCATTCCTCACCAGCCTGTATGTGATCTTCACCGCGTTCCTGTCGCTCTTCTTTGCAAAGCACCGCAACCTCTCACCATCGATCCTCGCAGGAGTCTTGCTCGCCACGGTCGGAGCTGCCTACATCTCTGGCCCACCCCAAATCGAGTTTGGTTTGGCCGAGTGGCTAACGGTTCTCTGCGCCTTTGTTTTCGCGGGAACGATCCTAACTACAGATTCGCTGACTCGGCGCTACGCGCCGGCCGCCGTCTCCCTCTCCTCGTTCACATTTGTCGCTGTGGGATCAGCTATCTACACAGCTTGGACGCTTCTACAAGAGGGCGCACCCACTCCCACCGAGCTCCTCGGATTACTCAGTCAGTATCCCTACTGGATGCCGCTCGCCTGTTGCTCCCTACTCGCGACTCTAGTCGCCCTGTCTGTGCTCAACCACTACCAACGATTATTGGAACCCGTGCGCGCCGCCACGCTCTATGCGCTCGAACCCGTCTGGGGCACCGTGATCTCCATCATTTACGGGATGGAGACGGCCAACTACTGGTTCGCGTTCGGCGCGATCGCACTGCTAACCGGCAACCTCATTGCCGAGCTCGGACCCAAAAAACGCAAAGCGCTCTCCGCCTAACCCCTACGGGGAGAGTTGCCTACAGCTGGTTTCGCCCCAGCATGCTTTGCCTCTTCCCCACGGAGAGCTACACGAGCCGTCAAGATAGATCCGACGATCATCAACCCCACGCCGGTGGCTCCTCCCAAGGAGCTCTCAAGCAAAGCCAAGGCTCGCTGAAGGAGAGGCCCGGACTCGGTCGCAGGAGCGTGCATCGACTCCGGTACTCCACCTCCGTTCGCCAGAACTAGCATCAAGCCAATAGCTGTGAAGAAGAGGCCGACCCCGAGTGTTCGCCCCGCTCTCGGTCCCGCTTGCCCAAACTCCTTCGCGTCCCGCTCGAAACGACTATTCTCGAGTTGCCCCCGTTTGCGCCCTCCCTCTAGATGGCCAGGTTTGTGGCCGTCCGAGGAGCTCCAAGGCCTCATCAGCGACCTGCCGAGGGAGTGCTATGGATGGCGGAGGACGCCTTGCTTCCCACATGGGGGACCGGCCGATTGTCGGATAGCTTCAAATATTGTCCTGGTCGAGAGAGGCGCTTTGTCAAACCAGCACTATACGCCCAAAATTCAAGGTGGATTGCCACCCATGGGTTGAATACCGAGGCTGACGCTCCTATTCGCCGCCATCAAGAGAAGGATTCAAGTCCATCCTCGTTTATGCCGACCTTCTGATAACTCGCTTCTGCGCGACGAACCCCACCGAATTTACGACTGCACGATCACACAAATGCCAAGCGCAACGATCCCCTCAAAGCTGTTGACTCGCGAGTCTCTTCCCAGCCTTCCGTCTGTGGCCCTCGAAGTCATGCGCATCGCCGAAGACCAGAGCGCAACTCTCGAAGATATTGCAGAGGCGGTCTCCTGCGACCCTGGCCTGACAGCGAAGCTGCTCAAGCTCTCCAATTCATCACTGTTCAGTATGGGCAGTGAAGTTCACACGATTCAGCAGGCCAGCATGATCCTGGGCATGAAGTCCGTGATGATGCTGGCCCTCTCTTTCTCGTTGGTCGAAGCCATGAACGGCGACAAGGAATTCGACTACATCGACTTCTGGAAGCGCAGCTTGACCGTCTCGGTTGCGGGCCGAATGCTTGCGATTCGTTCCGGCAATTCCGATCTTGCGGATGAGGCTTTTCTCTGCGGAATGCTCTCGCACATCGGCGGTTCGATTTTGGCACGCGGCATGCCTGAGGACTACCACGAGTTGATCATCCAGTCGCCCGGTAACTGGCCGAGCTCGGAAGCGGAGGAGAAACACTATGGCTTCTGTCAGTCGGACGTCCTGCTTGCGCTTCTGGAATCCTGGTCACTCCCCTGCCGCACGGTCAGCGCCGTGGGCTACATGCAAAGGCCGGCGCACCTGCCCAAAGGGCTAGAAACCGAGACGCGAGAGCTCACAGCAATCATGGCGCTCGCCGCACTCTCAGGCCGTGTTCTGTGCGACACCAATCGTGCCACTCCATACCACACACTTTTGAAATGGGCAGGAGCCCGGTACGGCCTTGGACACCTCGACCTCGACGCCCTGCTCAACGAGCTCGGCAGCGGTGTAAATGAGATGGCAGGCTTAATTCAAATCGAACTTCCCCCTGGGCGAAGTAGCAGTGCACTCGTGCAGGCTGCACGCGAGCAGCTCTTGGCGCGAAGCATCTCTAGCGCCGTCGACTTGAGCGAGGCCAAGCGCTCTCAAGATGCACTCCGCGCCGAAAAAGAGAAGTTGAAACTTCAAGCGTCCACGGATGTCCTCACGAACTTGCCCAATCGCGCTGCCCTCAATCAAAGGCTCGACGAGGAGATTCGCCGGCGCCTAGGGCGCAGGATGCCCGAAGAGTTAGGCCTTCTCATGTTGGATGTAGACAACTTCAAGCTATTCAACGACACCTGGGGACATGCCGCGGGCGATGCGGTTTTGACCGGATTGGGTGACGTCTTGAGTGAAGTCCTTCGCCCAGGCGATTTTGCGGCCCGGTATGGTGGTGAAGAGTTCACCGTGATTATGCCGCTGGCAAATGAGAAGTCGATGACGGCAACTGCCGAGCGCATTCGCTTCGCCGTGGAAGAGGCGCGCATCCCTTGGGATGGCCAGATTCTTCGCATCACGATCAGTATCGGTGGCGCGAAGATGGCTACGGTCCGCTCCGACCTCGATGGCCAGCGACTGCTCGAAACAGCGGACGCTAAGTTGTACGAGGCCAAAGAAGCCGGTAGAAACTGCTTCCGCGCCTAACGACCAGGCCCAAGGACATGCCGGGAAGGCCTCGTCAATAGAAGCACCTCCGGCATTTTTCAAAAGCCGTTTAGCTCAGAAGCTTTCCAACCAGCGCCTCGTTAAGAGCGCTATGAATCTGCATCGAAAGCACGGCGTGGCGCAGAATCCCTGTGCGCGCCAACTCCGCTGACTCCATGGCAATGTCCGCATCACCTAAGGTGCTTGCCGACGCAGCCGCACTCACCTTTGACTGTGCGGCGACGGAAGACGCACTCGATAGAGCCTGCTCACTCGACCCGATCTCCGCTTGCGCCGAGGCGACCGCGTCGATCGCGACGTCGATATCCTGTAGGGAGACCGCGGCGCCGGCGGACGTGCTCACCGAGAGTACGTCGAGATCGGCGAAGGCCGAAGCGGCAGAGTCCGGTAGCTGAACATCTACCGTGTCACCAACATCGGGTCCAACTCCGAACGAAACGGTGTCACCCGAGAAGAGCTGCAAGCCGCCGAAGTCTGTTTCCAAGGAGCTGCCGATCTCATCCTTAAGGCTTTGGAACTCCGTATCGAGGTTTATCCGATCTTGGTCCGAAAAGGTGCCGCTGGCAGCCTGCGTCGCAAGCTCGCGCATACGCTCCAAACTCCGACTGACCCCATCTAGTGCGCCACTAGCAGAGCGCGTCAGGCCCATCCCCGCCCGTGCGTTTTGCTGGCCAACACCAAAGCCCGCGGCGCGCGCCTCCATCCTTGCCAAGATGCCAGCACCTGATGGATCATCCGATGCAGTCACGATGCGCTTCGAAAGCCCCAGCTTCCCATTGCGCTTTTCCAAGTCGATATCCAACTTGATGGACTGAGGGCGAAATGCTGCCTCGTGTCCGAATCCTTTTATATCCACAGCCGTTTCCCCTTTCCCGGTACCTAAAACAACAAACACCGAGAAGAGTTTCGAGTCGGCGCTCGTGGATTCACCTTCCCCAAGGTGCTCCCACTATTCCTGTCGACCAAGAGCCCCCGGGAATCTGAGGCAATCCCAAAGAAAGTTGCAAATTCGTTTACAGCCGGAATGAGGCACTTTTCATTGGGCTCATACGAGGTCGGACAGAGGCAGCTCAATCCAGAACCGGCTGCCCTCCCCCGTCTCGCTCTCGACCCCCGCCGTTCCACCGTGAGCCGCCGCAACGTTGCGAACGATCGAGAGCCCAAGGCCCGTGCCGCCTAGCTCGCGCGAGCGATCCTTGTCCACACGGTAGAAGCGCTCGAAGAGCCGCTCCTGGTGGCTCGCCGGGATCCCCGGCCCGTCGTCTTCGACGGCGAGGACTACCGACCCCACTTTCCGCGTGAGCCTGACACGAACCTCGATGTTGGAAGGCGAATAGTGAATCGCGTTATGTACAAGGTTGAGCAGCGCCGTCTGCAGTGCGAGCCTGTCCCCGAGAATCGTACAGCTGCTCTCGGCGTGAATTGCGATATGGATGCCTTTTAGCTCGGCTGTTGGAGCCGCCTCAAGAACAACGTCGCGAACGACCTCCGCCAAGTTCACAGGCGCACGAATGGCATCCCCCT
Source organism: uncultured bacterium (assembly GCA_937896235.1). Taxonomy (GTDB): domain Bacteria; phylum Planctomycetota; class UBA1135; order UBA1135; genus CALBMX01. The sequence goes on along the minus strand of CALBMX010000110.1, from coordinate 18,886 downwards.
CTTCAGACTCGGCTCGAGCTAGAGAGATCAAGTCGCCTACAATCGCCGCGAGCCGCTCGGCATTGTTGTTCGCTTTGATAAGGAAGCGTTGACGTATTTCAGGATCAACCTCCGGGTCGTCAATCAAAGTGTCCAAGTACCCGCGAACGCTCGTCAGAGGTGTCTTGAGCTCGTGGGAAACGTTGGAGACAAAATCTCTCCGGACGCGCTCAAGGCGGTCGAGCTCCGTGCGATCCTCAATCACCAAGACACATCCTGCGCGCTGCTGTGAGTGCTCGGATTCGAGTGGTGCGACCCGCAGCTCAAGCACCCGGCTATGAACACCGTTGGCGTAGGCCAGCTCGACACGTTCGCGCGCGGAGTACCCATCTTTGAGGCACTTCTTCATCATCAAGAGCACCTCGGTACGCGAGGTGACGTCCTCCAATAGGTGCCCTTGGTGGTTCGCTTTCGGCAGGTCCAGCAAGCGAACGGCAGCTGTGTTCAGCAAAACGACATGTTCCTCTATATCGATCGCCAAAAGGCCGTCCGCCATGCTCTTTAGGATCAACCGGCGCTGGGCAGAACCCTGATCTGCTTTGGCAGCACTGCTTGCTACACGGGATTCCACATGGGAGATTGCCGCGTGGAGGTCCTCCAGGCTGGCCCCAAGATCTCTCCACTCGCCCCCGCCGTGGACGAGCCCAACCTGTGGCTCATCCTCGTATTCGTCCGGCCCAATTTTGGAGAGGGCCCGCGTGAGTACGGCAATCGTCCGGACGTTCCGAAATTGGGAGACCTGGCTCCAAAAGAGAAGAAAGGCCAGCACGGTGAATCCAACCCGGACTGGAGTGGACACGTCGAAAGCCCCCACTAGCAGCCCTCCGGTTACGACTGCGGCAAACAAGGTGACCGCGAGGTTGATGACAAGGGGGAGCCGATTCATTGGTCTAGTAGCTTGCCCTAAAACAGCCACAGCGAGGCAAAACCATCTTTGATCCTGCGATAAAGTTAGCGCAAAGAGCACGACGCTGGACGGTCACCAGATGTGACACCAGCGACGCGGCGTAGCTGAGTGGGTCAACTGGCAACCAGCTCTCAGGCACGCTCGGTGAACCTGTAGCCGATGGAACGAACCGTCTCGATCAGGTTGCGACTTCCGCCTAGTTTTTTGCGGATGGAGCGGATGTGGGCATCTACGACACGGTCGAGCGCCATACCCGATTCACCTCGCGAAAGTTCCAGCAGCTCTTCGCGGTCAAACACCCGGCCGGGCCGACGCGCGAGAACACTAAGCAGTCCGAACTCCGTTGCGGTGAGCTCAAGCTCAGCACGCATACCTGTCTCGGCATCGAGCAAGGTGACTTGGTGACGTACGGAGTCGATTTCGAGCGGCCCCCGAACGAGCACCGTGGCTGGCTCCTCCTCGGAGAAGCCCTTGCGCCGCAAGGCTGACTTGACGCGAGCAACAAGCTCCCTGGGCCGGAACGGCTTCTGAATATAGTCGTCGGCGCCTAGGCCAAGACCGAGCACGACATCCGCCTCTTCCGTTTTTGCCGTCACCATGAGGACGGGGATATGCTTGGTCTTCTCGGCTGCGCGAATCTCGCGGCAGATCTCAAGGCCATCGATGCCGGGAAGCATCAAATCGAGTAATACGAGGGCCGGCATCTCGCGATTGATAATAGCCAGACCGCGCTCACCGTCACTGGCGCTGAACACCTGGAAGCCTTCGCGCAAGAGGTGGTATTCGATTAGCTCGCGGATGTCCTCTTCGTCTTCGACAACAACGATTTTTTGACCTTTCATGGCCTCTACGGTATCCGCGTAGTTTGAAGATTCCGTGAAGATTGCATCAGCCTTCTGTGCTGGAGGCGTCTTCCTCTTCGAGTTTGGCTCCAAGCCCGATTTCGCACTGAGTCTGAAGGCCGAGAAGCCCTTTCTCGAACTCCGCGCCTGCCAGCGTATCCATAAACAAGGCGAACCAGCCTCCGAGCGCCCCGCTGATCTCGCCGAAGAACGTCCACGTCACCAAGGTCTCGCCATCGACGTCTTGGTAAGTGAAAATACCCTGGGCGAGGTCTCCCTCGCCTTTGGTCACCCCAAAGACCAAGTCAAACGTCACACCTTCTTCCACGCTTGCCGAGGTCAACGTCAGGTGCCCCTTGCCGAGCTCTTCGCCTTCCCACGAGTAGCGCATGCCCTCGCCAAAATCGGGGCCGCTGTAGGTAAACACACACTCGGGGTCGCGCTCGCGACTCCACGCGGTCCAATCGGGCCAGGTCCGCAGATCTGCCACAAAGGAGTGCACCATCTCGGGGTCTGCATTGATCTTAAGCTCACGCTTCACCTCCCATTTTTTGTCCAGCGTCATCCCAAAAAGGGAGAAGGACAGGATGACAACCAGCGCGGCAGCGACGAACTTTTTCATAGGGCGATGGACATATTCTTAGATAAAGGAGGCGACGATAGTCTCGGCTATTCAAGCCATCCGCGCAACGTGGAAGGCCCTTGAGATGGCAATCCCGCGTGAGTAATGTCACCAAACCCGATCAACAGAACTCCAATCCCACGGGCTTCCCTTTGTACAAGGAATCAGAAAGTTACCTCGCGAGGGTGGAACCTGGCGGGCAGTTTGCCTATTACGGTACCTGCGCAACGTGCTAAATGCTGTTCACAGCCCCACCACGCGCCTGATTGATCCCATGAAACCGAACCCCGAACTCCTCGCCGCCTACACGGCTACCTCTTACCACGCCGATCTGCCATCGGGCCGCGTCACTCTTCGCATCGGCGAAGCCGCTACCGAATTGAATGACATCTTGATTGAGCACGAGGTTGGCTCTTGGGCGTTTATCACCGCCTGCAACCCCATGTCGCTCAAGAAAGGAGATCGCGAGAATCGCCAGCACCTCGAAGAGTTGGAGAAGCTCCTGATTGAGCGCGCGGCCATCTACTTCCCCGGCCAGGGCATTGGCGACTCGAAAGTCTGGCCCTGTGAATCGAGCTTCTTAGTCTTGGGAATCAACTTGGACGAGGGCATCGACATCGCCCGGAAATTTGGCCAGCACGCCATCGTCTTTGGCCGTTTCAACAAACCCGCCCAGCTCGTCTGGGTCAACGAGTAGGGCTCACTGGCGCTGCGCCAACTCAAGCAGCGCCGCTTGGTTAACTAGGTTTTTGAGTCCCGCCGCTTCGAGGCCTTCAAGAAGGGACTTGCCGCCAACAAGCTCCGCCGCTTTCTCCAGGAAGCGCTTGTCGCCCGTTTGCGCAAACCCGCGTGCCAGACTTTGGCCTACCTGGAAGCCATCCGTGTATTGATCGTGTCCATCGCTCGGAAGCTCGTCCGCCTCGCAAAACAAGATCGCTCCGTCCGCACTCCCCACGGCCAAATGAGACCACGGCCCACCGTTCCCGGCCGGCCATGAGATGTCGGAGATCATCGACTGATACGATGCGCTCAAGACGCCCTGCAGCTGGGCCTCGCGGACGGGATCCACGCCTTTAAAAACGCGCGTGCGAAGGCCCTCTAGCGCGCTCTCCAAGATGGCTTGCTCGATCGATTGACGAACGCGGTACTTGCCCCCGAGCCAGCGCCCCGTCGATTTCGATTGCAGGAACCCACTGCAGGCGGCCTGCCCTTTGGCGACCGTCTCGACAACCACTTCAAGCCACTCTGTCCGCACGCGTGCACGCCACCTGTCATCACGCGAGAGAGCGTAAGCGGCAGCGACGGCGTCGAGCCCCCACCCCTGTCCTCGGCCGATCGTGAAGCCCATGCCAGCGCGCGCCTCCACCTCTCTTATCGCTGCCAGCAATCCGGTACCTTGGGGCTGGCCCTTACTGTCATTGGGCAGCTGGTGATACTCCATGTGAAAGTTCTCGGCGACCATCAACAGGTCGTCCTTTGCAAGCGAGTCGTTCCCCAGCCAGGCGAGCGCCTTAGCCGAGCGCGTATAGCGCACGAGATGTTGGCTATCGTGAGGTTGAAACTTGCGCAGCGCGTCTTCGTAGTCGGGATTCAGATGATGGTCCCGAACATACACCAGCTGCTCCCGGTCCGCCTTGGAGTAGCCAAACGAGTCCGCACGATTGCGCTTGTCGCGACCCGGCATCGAGCCGTTGAAGTAGTTAAACGGGACGAACTCAAAAGAGCCCGAGCCTCCCGTCTGCTCCACCCAATCCCAGATACCGCTTGGTGTGCCGGTGGTGTTGTACAGAGCAACGGGCATGCGATCGGTCTGCATGCGATGCACATCCTGAAGGTGCCGATAGCCCTCTTGAGAGAGAGCCCCGGCAACCGCAACACCTTCGAGCAGGTTGATCTCTGCGCCACCGGTCATACCGCCGTAGGCAACGCCAAACGGATGGGCCCAACCCAGCCGACCCGACTCGAGAGGGTAATGCCCACGGCCGGTCCCCTCATTCAAGTTCTCGCGCAGGGCTTGGAAGTCGCTGGCGAGGTCGGCGCGGATTTTCTCTAAACCAATATGGTCTAGGCGAGGTAGCGTCTGCGCTTGGGGAAGATAGCTCGGAAGCTCGGGGTTCGACCACGAGAGCAGGTGGGTCGACGCCACGCAAAAGCCGAGTCCGGCCTGCTCCAGCGCGCGGCGCGCCTCGGGCTCGTGACCCTCCATCACAATGGCCAACCGGCGGTGCAGTTGAGCTTGGGTTGGCATGTAGTGGATTTGGTTAGTGCCTCCTCTGCCCACCGTGATCAAGTCCAACCGACGGGTCCCCTGTCCCTCTGTTCCCGGATCAAGGCCGTCTTGCAAGATGACAAAACCGCTCGGCACCTCTAGGGTCAGATTCTCAAAGTAGACCTCGCCCAAAGGACTGCTCGCTAGGTCCAGTCCCGACCCCCCATTATTGATCCGCAGATCGAGCATCAACATCGGCTCGCCAGCAAAAATGCGCGCGTAAGAATGCACACCAAAGAGGTGGGGCAGAGGCGCGAGTTCCGTGACTTCCGAGGGTGCTGTTCTCTCCATCACTCCATAGGTCTTTACCTCATGGACGACCGCTCCCGCGCGAAGGACCTCACAGACCGGCAGCTGGAGTGGAGCGAGGCGGAACTCGGCACCACTGGCGTCTTTGCCGCTGAATTGAATCCCCTCGGCCTCCTCCAGAAGTGCCGCGAGGGCTTTCGTCTTCGAAACTTCGCTGCGAAGGAGCTGTTGGAAGGCGGGCTGATTCCGATCTGTAGGCGCATCGGAGACCGCAGAGTCGGGCCCTGACCTGGACGCGATCCCCACTTCGTAGCGAGTGCGTGTACCGGGTGGCAGCGCCGGATCGCGGCGCACCCGAGCGATGACCTCAACGACGTCAGCCCCCTCGTTTGGATTCGCAAATCGGGAGACGACCTCGAGCTGCGTCTCCACAGGTGCCCCATCGAAATCGCGAAGGGCGAAGGGCGCGACACCATCCTCACGGGGCCAAGTCCCCGGGGGAACCGGAAGGGTTCCCCGCAGAACGAACGACTTTGCGTCTGGTGCTACCGTTTCGAATATCGCGACAAGTTGGCCAGGTTTCCGCGCACTCCAAGGCGAGGAGACGAGCTCGGCGGCCGGCACGATCTGGGCCTCTAGAGCGGCTCCCCCTTTTGCCGCTGCCACTTGCGGAGACGGACCTAGGCTTGGCGAGCTTAGGTTCTCGCGGCGTACCTCAGTCCTGTAGTCTGCCGGGGATTGGGCCAGGATGAAAAAAGCGGAGGTGGCAACGGCAGCCCAGGTTGTGGCGAGAACGATCTTCATGTGGCTCGCATGGTACGCAAAGAGATCGCCATCGAAAGGAAATCGGCGCAGAAGCCTCCGGTGAGCTTCTGCGCCGACTCCAATGATGAGCCCGGAAGTGGCGCTCAGTCGCCTATTTGTTGTACTAGCGCCAGGATAGCCATTCGGTTGGGTAGGTTGGAATCGCCATCCGCCTCGAGACTCGCGGTGAGGGAGCCCCCATCGGTCATCATCCTTGCGTAGTCGAGGAACTGGGGGTTCAAGGTCAGCTCATAGGCATAGGCAAGGCTCGACCAACATTGGTAGTTCTCTGTGTAGATGTCGTGTCCGTCACCCGGTAAATCGCCACCCGTGCAGAAGGGGACCGTGCCCGAGTGATCGAGCTCTCCCGTCGCCAAGTGCGACCAGGGCCCGGCATTGCCCGGTTGCCAGGACAGCGATCCAATCATGCCGTAGTAAGAGTCGTGCAGGATGTCGTTAAGCATCGCATTGTGGGCGGGACTGACCCCCACAAAGACGCGCTCGCGCAGCGCCCGCAGGCCACTCTCGAGGATCGACATTTCAATCGAGCTGCGAACGCGGTACTTGCTGTCGAGCCACTTACTTGTCTTCGATTCGATGATTCCGCTGCAGTCGGCCTGGCCATCGTTGACCGTCTCGACCACAAGTTCGAGCCAATCGCGCGTCTCTGCACGATACGTATCGTCCAAGCTAGTGGCATAGGCGGCCGACGTAATCTCAAGGCCCCAGCCTTCGCCGCGACCGATCTCGAAGCCCTTGCCAGGAAGCGCGGCGACCTCCTCAACAGCGGCGAGCAGACCCGTGCCCTGCTTGTCGTGATAAAACGAGTTCTCGTGCTGGTGAAATTCGAGGTGGAAGTTCTCCGCGGTCATCAAGAGCTCATCTTTTGCGATCGCATCGTTGCCTAGCCAAGCCACCGCCTTTTGGAGGCGCGTCACACGGATGATGTGCTGACGGTCATAGGCCTGGAATCCTTCGAGCTCATCCTTGTAGGCGGGAGCGAGGCCGTTCGCCTCCACGTAGTCCACCTGGAACGTCGGAGCATCGTCGTATCCAAACGTGTCGGGACCCGAGTTCTGCTTGCCGTTGTAATAATAGAACGGAACGTAGCTGAACCCCGGCTCATAGATCACCCAGTCGTCTACGCGGCCGGGACGACCGTTCGCGTGATAGAGGGCGACCGGCATACGGTCCATTGCCATACGCAAGCCATCAGTCAAGTGACGGTATCCGTCTGCCGACGCCGCTGCTGCCGTGCGAACTCCTTGGTACAAATGGATTTCCGCACCGCCAGTCATTCCACCGTAACCTACGCCATAGGGGTGAGCCCAGCCGAGGTTACCCGACTCCACCGGATAGCTTCCGTCGTTCGTGCCATTCACGATGTGGCTACGTAGGCCGTTAAACTCCCCGGTTAGGTCGTTGCGAACATTCTCGAGCCCCATGTGATCCAGGGTCGGCAAGATGTGACGCTGAGGCGCAAAGGAGGGAGTTAGCTTGTTCCACCACGAGAGGAGGGGAAGGCTGGTCTCGGGGTCCGTAGCGTTTACACAAAAGGCGAGGCCCCCTTGATCGAGCAGTCCTTGAGCCACAAACATCTTGTTCGATGGCGCGATGGCAAGACGGCGATGGAACTGTCCCTGTTTTGGCATGAGGTGCATCGTGCCGTCGCCAATCGCTCTAACGATAGGGTAGGACGAGTTCCCGCCCGTGCTGGTGGAAGCGCCAAAGAACGGGTCGACACCGTCTTGGAGAACAACCCAGCCATCGGGGACTTGAACCTCGATCTTCTCGAAGTACATCGTGCTCAAAGGATCATCTAAAACCGAATCCTGGTCGTTGCCATCTGCTCCGTTATTAAAGCGGAGGTCAAGGAGGATCACCTCTTCGCTCCTCAGGACCGACGTGTAGCTATGCACACCAAAAAAGTGTGGTAGCGTTCCGGTCGGACCTGCATCGGGAGTGACGGGCTCCATCACGTCGTAAGTGCGAAGCTGGGTCATGATATCGCCATGACGGAGAAGCTTCGCGTTCGCCCCATCCATTGGGCGAGTTGTGTACTGATTGCCGAACACGTCTGTGGACGAGATCACAATGTTCGCGGGGTTGGCCAGGAAGCTTGTCACTTTCGAGGGAGCGCCAGCGGGACCTGCGGTCAAGTCCTCTACACCGGGCGTACCGGGATCGACCGAGTCGGCGTGGGGTGCGAACGCAACGTCGTAGCGAACGCGAGTTCCAGCCGCGACTGCCGGGTCCCGCTGCACCCGCGCAATGACCTCAACAACATCGGCACCATCGGAATCGAGCGCATAACGCGAGACCGTCTCCACCTGGGCATTGACCGGCGTTCCATCGTAGTCAAGCACCGTAAAAGGCACCTGTCCGTCCGGAGACGGCCACGTCCCCTTGGGCACCGGCATCGTGCCTCTCAATACGAATGACAGGGCACCTGGCACCTCGAGCTCAAGTCCGCCAACAACCGTTCCAGTCTGAAGCTCAATCACCTCACCAGGATCGCTGCCGCCGTCTGTGGTCACGCTGACCGTGCAACTCTGCATTCCAAAAATCGCAGCAACTGTAGCGGCGCTCCTAATAACACTTCCAAAACCCATATTCCATTCCTCGAGGACGGGGTACAACCGGGTACATGCGAGTGGAGAGCTCTCGCAGGTCATTCCCTTTCTTCCAACCAGCTTTGTCGGAGGGGCGTCTTCCCAGTATTGAGACTAAATGGGGATTCGAAGGATGCGCCCTCGCTCTGTATGCTTCTCCACATGTCAACTGTCCCTAATCGCTCAACATGGATCGCCGCGCTCCTCGCTTTGGCGACGGCATGGCTCTGTTTTGGGCTGCCGGTCGGGCGAGATGCGGAGCGCGGGTTTGAAGTCGACGAGGCTGAATACCTAACCCTCGCCATCCACTCCGTTCGCCAGGCCCAGGGGAAAACCGATGCAACCTTAGGGACCCAACTACCCCGAATCGACGATTTGAGCCCTTGGAGAGATGGCATTCACGACTCAACCTTTGGCTTCCAGAGTCCGGGGCTTCCCAAGCTCCTCTTTGGGGCAGCCGGCGTAGCGGCCGGCGTTGGCGAGGTCAGTGCCGAGGTCTTCCCCCGTTTCCTGCCCCCCGACCTCTCCCGTGGAGCTGCTAAGGAGCGGCGTCTGGCAGCCCGCGAGCTCGTATTGCCCGCCCTCGAGCCCGCACGCCGAGTCGCGCGCGGACTGGCATCTCTCATCGCCGCACTACTTTTCGCTATCGCATATTCCGTTTCCGGCGCCTGGGCGGGCCCCCGTCTACGCTATGTGTGCGGCGCGTTCGCCGGGCTCCTTTGGATCACGTCACCGATTGCTTGGGAGGCTAGCGCATACGTCCGGCCCGGCTTGCTGCCGGTTTTATTCTGGTGCGCGGCTCTGCTCGCCACGCTAAAAATCAAGCGCCCGTCCATCCTCGCCACCGTACTTGGCCTTTGCTGCGGCCTTGCAACCGCCGGCAAACTGAATGGAGTCCTGCTCGCGCCTCTTGTCCCAATACTTCTTTTTTTCGCGCAGCGGGCGAATGGCCTAAAGGCGCGAGACGCGGCGAAGGTCGCCGCTCTATGCACTCCACTTGCAGCCGTCCTCTCCTTTGCGGTCTTCCTGGTTTTTGCTCCAGGCCTTTGGAGCGACACCTTCTCCGGTCTCGTTCAAATCGTTCGCCTTTGGCGCAGCGACCTTGCCCACCAGGCCACCTTGGCCGTAGAGACAATTGCCATCTCCAGTGGCCCCATGCACAGCTTGCGAATGGGGTTCAGCGGACTTGCCAACACTTCTGGACCTCTCGCGGGGATCGCGCCGTTCTTGGGAGTCGTCCTTCTTCCGCTCGGTCTGGCCGCGCTTGCACGTGGCTCCAAATGTGGAGGCCAGCCCCACGTCGACCGCGCCGTCCTCGCCTGGTCGCTTTTCCTACTTTTCGCCTCCGCTTGGCTGATACCAATGGATCGCGCGCGTTATATTCTTCCCATGGTTGCGCCCGCCGCCCTCGTGCAAGCCCTACTCCTCGCGCGCCTCCTCAGCCTTGTCCCCAGACTCCGCACGCAATCTGAACATGCTTGACCTCCAGCTCTCTTTACGCCCGTGGAGGCCCGAAGACGCCCCGCAACTCTTCGAGGCCGTCTCGGAATCCGCCGCTGAGTTGGGGCCTTGGAGCCCCTGGTGGACTCCCGCGTTTGACCAAGCGGCCGCGCTGATTTTTATTCAAGGCACTATCGATGCGCGTCCAAAAGGTGAAGCTCACGAGCTAGCGATCGTTGGCACAGATGGTCGCGACGAGCAGATCTTAGGCAGCTGCGGCATCAACGAGATCAGGGCGATGCACGGGGTCGCGAACCTTGGCTACTGGGTGCGCAGCTCACACACGGGAAGCGGTATTGCGACGGCCATCGTGAAGCAACTCAGCGCATGGGTCTTTGACAACATGCAGCTCAACCGGCTTGAGCTTGTCATCGCCTCGGAAAACCTAGCTAGCCTGCGCGTCGCCCAAAAAGCTGGAGCCAATCACGAGGGAAGGCAGAAGAGTCGCCTGCTCCTGCACGGCTCAACACACGATGCGGAGATGTTCGCCATCTGTAGAGACTAGCTGAGCTCCGACTGCACCGCGTCGATTTTGTCCTGCACAGACTGCTCTTTATCGATGCGTGAGCCCAAGCGTATCGACGTTGAGATGCGCTGGGCGCCCCCTGCGTGAAGCACCTCATGAATCTCTTTAAGCGCGGACATGATTACGTCAAAATCGCCCTCGATATTGGTCCCGTAGCCGTGCAGGTTCACGGGCAAACCGGTGGCCTTTAGGATCGCGTGAGCTTGCGCGACTTCTCGACGAACACTAACTTCCCCCGTAAAGGGCACCACACAGATATCGGCTATGACGTTCATGTCGCGTAGGATAGCAGGAGGACGGGCGATGTTGCTGTCTCTGTCGTACCCCCCATCAACGCATGATCAAATACCTCGGCTCCAAACGCACGCTGATTCCTCGCCTGCTCGAGGTCTTTGGCGCCCTGGACCCTAAACCAACCTGCATTGCCGACCTGTTTTCGGGCACATCCCGAGTGGGCCACGCGTGCAAGAAGGCGGGGTATCAAGTCATCTCTAACGATCACAACGCCTATGCAGAGACGCTAGCGCGCTGCTATGTTCAGGCTGATCTAGAGACGCATAGGGCCGAGGCGGGCCTCCGTATCGAGCAGCTGATGGCCCTCTCTCCGCAGGCCGGGTATTTCACCAAAACCTTCTGCGAGGAGAGCCGCTTCTTCACTCCAAAGAACGGTGCGCGCGTGGATGCCATGCGAAATCAGATCGCCGCATGGGAAGGCGCCGGCTTGCTGACAGAGGAGCTCAAAGCGATCTTGCTCGTGTCACTCATGGAGGCCGCCGACCGCGTGGATTCGACGACGGGTTTGCAGATGGCCTACCTCAAATCCTGGGCGCCGCGCGCTGAGAAAGACATGGAGCTACGGATGCCCGAGGTCTTGAGCAACGGCAAGCATGGCACCTGTACCGCAACCGGGATCGACGCACTGGACGCGGCCCGAGCTTGCGCCGATAGCGCCGATCTTGTCTATCTAGACCCGCCCTACAACCAGCACAAGTACCTTGGCAACTACCACATTTGGGAGACACTTGTTCGCTGGGATGCGCCGGAGTCCTACGGCGTGGCACGCAAGCGCGTGGATTGCCGCGAGCGCAGCAGCGACTTCAACTCGAAGCCTAGAATCGCCAGCGCCCTGCACGAAGTCATCAGCGCATGTTTGGCTGGACAGCGCGTCCAACACCTCGTGCTCTCCTTTAACAATGAAGGCTACCTGCAGCGAGAGGACATCAGCGCAATGCTTGCGCCCCACGGCACACTGGATGTCATCGAAGTGGACTACAAACGCTACGTCGGAGCTCAGATTGGAATCCACAACCCCAAAGGCAAGCGCGTCGGCAAACCCGGCAAGCTACGCAATACCGAGTTCCTGTTTGTACTAAGCCGCAGCTAAAGCGCACTGCGTATTGACGGGACTCTCGTGGAGGGACCTCCCTGTCGATCCAGAGCCGAGTACCGGGCCGGATTAGTCCTCGGCCGACAAGGATTTTCCGGCCAACTTGAATACGCCCAAGGCTTTCCCGGTGCTGTCCTGCTCCCCACCTAGACTGAAAGTTCCCGTCACCAACACGGGCAGATAGCGGTGGTATTTCGCCGATGACTCCTTGTCCATGACGACGTCAATCCACTCATCGGGGCGGGGCGCACCACCGAAGCAGCAAGCCTGCAGGTCGCGCACCAACATGAAGTCTCGCAGGTTACCATCCAAGACTTCGCCGGGAATTATGTAACCCTCAAGTGTGATCTCACGACCGACCAGATCGAGCAGGTCGGGTGGGAATGCGAGCTCTTCGCGCTCTTCATCGCTCCACTCTTCCGGAAACAAAAAAGCGTCCAACATGGCGTCGGCGTCGAGCTCCTCAAGCGCGAGCTCCCAAAACGTCAGCTCCAAAGGTCCTTCCGTTTTAGGCTCGACAATAACTTCGGGAGCTGGGGCATCCTCAACCACCGGAGCCGGCAGGTCCTCACCTTCAGGTGCCGCAGCTGCAATCGCATCGTCCGATCCATCGATCGCCGCCCCCTGAATCGGGACAAAGGGCTTCGGGGTCTCTTCACCTCCACACGCGGTCAGACCGAGTGCGCTAAGCAGACAGAGGGCTTGCAGAGAGGAGCGTTTCATAACGTTAAGAGCGGCTGAGGGTCTCGGCTACATCCGTGGAATAGGCCTTCCTTGCGGGAAGCAATCCGGCGATGGCGCCGACACCGAGCATGCCAATAGGTGTCCAAAGAAGGGCAGGGTGATAGGCAAAAACATCTAGGACCACACCCGTCTGATCACGCACGACACCAGCGACGACGGATAGGATGAGCAGGTAAAAGACAAATCCCAATAGACTGCCGAACAACGCGATCAAACTCGACTCGCAAAGGATGACCGCGAACACGGTCCGGCGACGGGCACCCAACGAGCGCAAGATGGCGAACTCGCGACGGCGCTCATTCATTGTGTTGTACAGGCTCGCCAAGATGGATCCGGCGGCGACAACCACAACGAGATAGGCGACTAGCTCCAACACCCGGCTGACCCAACCGAGCTTGTCGAAGAGCTGGGCAACCGACGCGCTGATCGGCCACGCCAGGGTGGCATCGGTGCGCCCCCCGTTGATCTCTTGAGAGAGGAAAAAGCCGTCGCGGTTGCTCTTCAGCTTTAGCATCACGGCGCTGACTTCTTTGTGGTCATCGCCGATCTCGTGTCCGTCTTCGGCCGCAAAAACCTCACCATCACCGCGCAACACGTGACCGTCCATACGATAGATGCCTTCGATCGGGATCCAAAGCACGCGGTCCGCCGGTGTGCCGCTGGGCTCCAAGACGCCGACAACAACGTACTCCTGTTCGTGGTGGTGTTGCGCCGAATCGGAGAGCGCGGACGCGCCCATTTCGGAGACTCCGTGGGAAGGGTTGAAATGCGAACCGAGTGTCAGCCCTGTCTCTGCAGCAACAAAACTGCCGATGACAGCTTCGCGGCGCGCCTCGTCAAACACGCGGCTGTTCGGAGAAAACGAGAGCAGCGTTTTACTCTCCGAGTTGTCGCCAAAGTAGACCGAGTCAAAAATGCGGGCGTTGGTTCCCACGATGCGAAACCCTTCGAAGTTGTCGCCGACCGCATAGGGGATCGCCAGGTCCACGCGGGGATGAGCGGCGATCTCCTCGTACAAACTCCAGGGGATGTTGCCCGGGGAAGTTTCGAGGTGGAACACCGTGTTGAGAACAAGCTGCAGCTGGCTGCCGCGCGCGCCGAGTACAGCGTCAAAGCCGACGGGGCCGCCGGAGAACGCCTCGCGACTTTGACGAGCGACACTGAACACGCTCATCACAAGTCCGGCCGCGAGACCCACTGAAAGGATCGTCACCAAACTCGAAAGGGCGTGTTGGCGCAGGCTCCGAAGCACGATAATACCCACGCTGCCGAGATACAGGAGCAGGCTCTTCACGCGCCCCCCCCGTGCCCCTTCGCGGCGCGGTTGATCGCGGCGAGATCTAGGTGGTTCTCAAAATCGTCGATCACCTTTTGATCGTGGCTGACAACCAGCAAACCCGCGCCATGTTCGGTGCAAGCGCGCCGCATGAGGCCAAGGGCCTCAAGTGAGCTTCCGGGGTCTAGGCTACCTGTCGGCTCGTCGGCGAGTACGAGTTTCGGCTTGTTGGCGAGTGCGCGCGCTAAGGCGACCCGCTGCTGCTGACCTATGGAGAGTTGGTGAGGTTTGTGGCGTAGTCGGTCGCCCAGACCAAGTTCGTCGAGTAGTTTCGCCGCAAACACGCGGTCGGGGCCCGCGCCGAACAGCATTCCCATCAGTACGTTCTCCAGCGCCGTGTAGGCGCCCAACAAGTGGAACGTCTGAAAGACATAACCGATGTTGAGAGCTCGAAAGCGGTCGCGCTGGGATTCGCTCAGCTTAGCGACATCGGTTCCGGAGACCTCGACAACCCCCTCGTCCGTCCGCCTAATCCCGGCGATCGCATTCAGCAGGGTCGTCTTGCCCGAACCACTGCGGCCTGCAAGGCAAACGTGTTCACCCTGCGCCATCTCAAGCTGGGGCACGTCCAGGATCACAGACAGGTCGCCCCCTGGATCCCGAAAGCTCACCTTTAGGTTTTCGATTCGAAGCAATGTCATCGTGCCGGCGAGTGTAATCAGCGCCGCCCCTTGCGCGACAAGGTTTCCGGAGTGGGCAGCCGGAATCGTTAGATTCGCAGGGGGGGCCTGCAGATCACTTCGGTGCGGGAGTCAGCCTTCCAGCTGCTATCAGGGCGTCGAGTTCGCGGGCCAAAGACTCCGCTCCGTCGACCAGATGATGCGAAGCTGTGCTGAAGAGTCCGGCGGGTAGCTCGATGATACAGCTGTCGCGGATGGCGCGGAGCTCTTGTAGCGCCTCCTCTCCATCTAGATAATTGCGCGTCACGCCGTAGTCGCGGCTCGGCTTGCTGATCACCAAAACGTCGGGATCAAAGTCGAGCAGGGTCTCGATGTCCACGCCGTCATGGCCAACGCGACCGCCCTCGGCAGCGACGTTCGAAACACCCGCAAGTTGCATTAGTTGGTGGGCCGTCGTTCCGCTTCCAGCCGCCCAACCACCCGAGCCGTAGTTTGTGTACACAAGGCCTCGAACCACGCCCCGTTTACCCCAGGCCTCCTGGAGGGCCAGTGCCCGCGCGTCAAAGTCCGCCAGGAGCTGCTCGCCTCTTTGCACTTCGCCAAGGGCGAGCGCCGTCTTACGGATCGCACCGCGAATATCGTCCAGCTCGTCAACAGGAGGCAACTCGACAACTTGCACGCCGCTCTCGATCAAGCGATCGATCGTGCTCTGATCTTGCCAAGGGCTGACCACGACAAGGTCGGGATCAAAAGACAAAATCACCTCCGCCGAAAACTCGTGGAACGCGCGGTCCCCTGTCCATTTCGTGAAGTCCACGTCGACGGTCGCGTAGTCGCTCACGGTATCGGGGAGCGCCACGACACGCGACTCGTCGATCAGGTCGAAAACGTAGTCGACGGCCGTCGCGTTTGTGGGCAATACACGCATCGGCTTGCCCACTTTTGTGGAGACGACCGGCGGCAGACCGCAGGATAGGACCGTAAGCGCGAAGGCAAACACGAGCCCGGAGGGCCAAAGCACTGAGAGCTGTCGAGAGAGACTCATGCTGCGGAATGTATCTTCTGGCGCCCACGAGCGGCTAAAAATCGCGGCAGCTTCTGGGATTGCGGCATTTTCCCCGACGGGGCAACTTTGCGAGATCGAAAGAGGAAAGCACGCCGGGCGGTGCACTTGCCCGTGAGCAGGTTAGAGTGTGTGTACAAATTTATTCCGCGAGTCTGAGGCAAGCCGGTGCAAAACCGGCGCGGTGCCGCCACTGTGAGTGCGACCTGGAAAACCCAGTGTGCACGAGCCAGAAAACTCTCCCTCGCACTTCTCCGCAAAAGGGCTCCCCATGGATTTCCAAACGCGGGATGCAGCTCAAGCGGCCACGAAGCATGGCATGCGAGCGTGCGATCCCAGGCCACCATCGACCGCTAGCGAGGCGTTTCGCCCATGAGCCGGGAGCGCAATTTCGCATCACCGCGCCTTGTCGCCGGAATCCTGGTCGTACTTCTGGTGGGGATCAGCTTGGGATCTCTCGAGCTTGGCTCGACCGAGCGCATCGGTTTGGTCGACACACTCCGGGGCTTGCTCGGCTGGATCGGAATCGGCGAGCCTTTGGGGGGGTCCCTGCAGACGATCGCCGAGTTGCGCCTCTATAAGCTGTTCACATCTATAGGTGTCGGCGCAGCGCTTGCCCTTTCGGGCGCGCTGTTCCAAGGAGTCTTTCGGAACCAGCTCGCGTCGCCTGCCATCATCGGTGTCACAGCCGGTGCGAGTTTGGGCGCATCCATCATGATTATCCTGCTGTCAGGGGCCACCGGCAGCTTCTTCCTGATCGAACGCGCTGCCGGATACGCACCCTTTGCCATCTCCGCCGCCGCGTTTGTCGGCGCGCTTCTCACCACGGCGATGGTCACCATGTTTGCCACATCGCGCGGGCGCATCTCCGTACCCACTTTATTGCTGACAGGAATCGCGGTCAACGCAATCGTCGGAGGCGCTATCGCCGCCATCCAGCGTTTCGCGGTGGAGGAGGCGGACTTGATGCGCGCGCTAATGACCTGGACCTTCGGCCGCCTGGAGGACCGCTCGGCATTCCACGTCGCGACGATTTGGATCGGCCTAGCTGCCACCATCACGATCATTCCACGGGTCGCCAACGAGCTGGACCTGTTCGCCACCGGCGAGGACGACGCCCATAGCTTGGGCGTGAACACCAGTCGCGTAAAGTGGGTTTCGCTCGGCGCGGGAGCGCTCTGCGCGGCCCTCGCGGTTTCCGTAGCCGGCCAGATCGCCTTCGTCGGATTGATCACGCCCCACATCCTACGCACGTTCACAGGTCCATCGCACCGCAGCTTACTTTGGCTCTGCCTACTCGGCGGCCCTGTTCTGCTGTGTGGCGCCGACCTCGCGCAGCGCATAGTGCTTGGCCACGCGGCACTTCCGCCGGGTGTCATCATGTCGCTCTTGGGGGGCCCGTTCTTCCTGTTGCTCTTGATGCGAAACCGCAGCTCGATGGAGGCCTGGTAATGGAACTCCACTTCAATGACCTCGTATTTGAGTACAAGGGAAACACCGCGGCCGAGAGCTTGCGCGCTCTGCGTGGGGTCTCGGGTCAAGTCCGCGCAGGTGAACTCGTTGCGGTCATCGGCCCCAACGGCGCGGGCAAGTCTACCCTGATCCGTATGCTTGCCGGACTGGACGCGCCCGCCTCGGGAGGCGTCACCCTTAACGGCATGCCCATCGCAAACCTGAGCCACAAGGAGCGCGCGCGGCAAGTCGCCGTCGTCCCTCAATCTCTGGTGACCCTGCCCGAAGTCCACGTCGACGATTTCGTTTTGGGTGGCCGCTACGCCTTCCTCAGCCCATGGCGCGGCCCTAGCGCGGCCGATCGTCAAGCCGTGCGCAATGCGCTCCAGGCCTGTGATTGCGAGGGTTTGGAGGGCCGGCTACTCACCCGACTTTCCGGTGGCCAACGGCAGCGTGTCCTGATCGCGCGCGCATTAGCTCAGGGCTCTCCGCTCCTACTTGTCGACGAGCCAACGAACAGCTTGGACCCGGGACATCAACTCGCGATCTTTGAGTTGCTGGCCGAGCTTGCCAAATCCGGGCGCGCCATTTTGGTGGTCACTCACGAGCTCAACTTGGCCAGCCAGTTTGCGACCTCGCTCGTCCTGCTCGACCGTGGCCGGGTGGCCTGCCGAGGAGACGCGGACAAAGTCCTCTCCCCCGCCGCACTGGAGCCGATCTACGGCAAGGGCCTTACATTCGGGCGCATGGAATTCAGGGGATGTGAACCTTCCGCCGACCGCCCCTTCGTACTGCCGTGGCGAAGCGGCGACGAGTAACATACGGGGGCACATCAAGGAGTCCTATGAAATCTCTCCCCCTGCTCTTCGTCCTGCCGTTTGTCCTGATCGCCTGCGCAAGCACCGAGTCCACCAACAATGATCCGGGACTACACGCAAACGTCGATCCCTCTAAAAGTGGATCTGCCGAGTCGCACTCTCTAGCACATCCGCCTCGTACGAAAGCGGGAATCGAGATCGCCAAAACCCACCGGGGGCGCCCGATCCTATACACGATTCTAGGAGGCGGAACGGACACCGTCTTCCTGCTCGCAGTAATCCACGGCAATGAGGATGCGGGGGCGCCCTTATTGGAGATGCTCATCACGCACCTTCAGGCGAACCCCAGCCTTACCGAGGGAAAGCGCGTAATCATCCTGCCCAACGCAAACCCAGACGGCCGCTTCTCCAGAACACGAGGTAACGCAAACGGTATAGATCTGAACCGCAACTTCAATTCGAGCAACTTCAACCCGAGTACTCGTCACGGCGCCCAGCCTCTGTCCGAACCCGAATCCCAAGCGATCCAAGAACTGCTAAACCGGTACAAGCCCACCCGTGTGTTCTCCATCCACCAGCCTCTACAAGTGATCGATTTCGACGGCCCAGGCCAAGCCTTGGCCGACCGATTAAGCAACGCAAGCGGCCTGCCCGTAAAGCAATTGGGGAGTCGACCTGGGTCCCTAGGAAGTTACGTAGGTCTCGATTTGGGAGTCCCCATTTTGACCATTGAACTCCCCTCCGAAACCGAAAAGTTCTCCGACGCCGATTTGTGGAGAGATTTCGGCCCCATGGTGCTGGAGGCCGTCGCCGGAATGGAACAAGGCAAGAGCCCTATAAAATAAAGATTCGGGCCCCCAGCGAAACGCCCAGCCGAGCCAGCCCGCGCGATCAAAAAAAAGACCAGTATCTCCGTATTGCACTCAACCCGACCGCGTGATCTACTGGTCAAGCTAAGCACTCGCCCCCCCCCTCGCCAAACGCCCGAACCCCCGCCCGCATATGAAGTTCGACTCCCCCCAAAACAACGGCCCCACCGTTATCCCGACCGGATACAAAGCAAGCCGCCATATCCCCGACCCGCAGAAAACAAGTT
>CALBMX010000109.1 GCA_937896235.1 uncultured bacterium | reverse complement strand
GAGAAGGTGCGCGACGCGTCTATCCTTCGACAGTTCGCGGAGCTCGCGGGTGGTGCGGATGCTCGCATCGCAATCATCCCCTCGGCTTCCCGTTTGAAGGATACGGCGGACCGCTACATCAACTTGTTCAAAGAGTTGGGCGTGCCGAACGTCTTTAGTTTGCCCTACGAGTCGCGGGCGGACTGCAAACGCACCGATTGGCTGGACAAGTTGGCAACCGCAACCGCTGTCTTTATCACGGGCGGCAATCAGCTCCGCCTCTCGACCTTGCTCGGGGGAACCCCAGTCGCCGACATGATCCGCGAGCGCAATGCGAAGGACGGTTTGCACGTGGCTGGAACCTCTGCGGGCGCCTCGATTATGGCCGAGCACATGATCGCCTATGGCGACGAGGGACCGACGCCGCGCAGCGACATGGTGACGCTCGCCCCCGGGCTCGGACTGACACACCGCGCCATCATTGATCAACATTTCGGCCAGCGCAATCGCCTTGGCCGCTTGATGACCTCCCTCGCTTATAATCCCAGGCCGATCGGCATTGGTTTGGACGAGGACACCGCCGCATTTATTGACCAAGAGAGAAAGCTCACGGTTGTAGGCAGCGGCGCTATCACGATCGTAGATCCCGCGGACATGGAGTTTTCGTCGATGGACTCAGCTAAACGCCACGAGGCGGTTTGCCTGATTAACATGCGAATTCACATCCTAATCGAGGGATGTACCTACGACATGGTTACCCGAGTAGCCAAGCCCGCGCCAGTGCCAGAGCCCCGCTAGCCCCCCCCAGCTGTTCCTATGAAGATTCTTTCGCGCAATGTATATCTCGGTCCAAACCTATTCGCGCTCTTCCGGGTTATCCGGCTCACGGTCGATCTCGGCGAGCTAGAACATTGGCCGTCCTCCAAACTCGGGACGGCGTTCACGGACGGCCTTGTCGAGGCTTTACCCGGGCTGAAAGAGCACGGTTGCTCCTATGGAGAGCCGGGCGGTTTTGTGCGACGCCTAACTGAGAAGCAAGGGACGTGGATGGGGCACATCTTCGAACATGTCGCGATCGAACTGCAGAATATCGCAGGAGCCCACGTGACCTTTGGTAAGACGCGCGGGACGGGAACAGCCGGCGAGTACACCGTGGTTTACGAGTATGAGCAGGAGGATGTCGGCTTACAGGCGGGGCAACTGGCCATCGAACTCCTGCAGCATCTGATCCCCAAGGAGCTTCGCATCGACGAGTTTCGCGATGCGGAGTTTGACTGGGCCAAGGAGCGCGACTCTTTCATTCGCTCGTCGCAGCGGCGTGCGCTGGGTCCGTCGACGCAGAGCCTGGTAGATGCGGCGGAAGCGAGGGATATCCCTTGGTTGCGCCTCAATAAGTATTCGCTGGTTCAGTTCGGACACGGCAAGTGGCAGCGCCGTATCCAGGCGACGATTACTAGCGAGACGCGGCACATCGGCGTCGAGATCGCCTCGGACAAAGAAGAGACGAACCAGATGCTTGGCGATCTGGGGCTGCCTGTTGCGAAGCAGCGCATCGTGTATTCTGACGAGGAGGCCGCTCGGGTTTCGGAGCGCGTCGGTTTTCCTGTTGTGATCAAGCCATTGAACGCAAACCATGGTCGCGGCGTCACCATTAGGATCATGACAAAGGACGAGGCGCGCACTGCATTTACCGTCGCGCGCGAGCACAGTAGAGCGGTGCTTGTAGAGAGCTTTATCGAAGGCTTAGACCACCGCCTTCTTGTCGTCAATGGCAAGCTTGTCGCGGCGAGCAAGCGGATCCCTGGCCATGTTGTTGGTGATGGTGAGAAGACCGTCAGCGAGCTTATGGAGCTCGTGAACTCCGATCCAAGGCGTGGTATCGGGCACGAGAGGGTGCTCACTAAGCTAGAGCTAGACCGAGCCGCCTACGAACACCTTGAGAAGGCCGGATATACACCCGAGACCGTTCTTGTGAAGGGAGAGATTTTCTACCTGCGGTCGACGGCAAACCTCTCCACCGGCGGGACAGCCGTGGATGTGACCGATGCAATCCACCCGGTCAACCGCGACATGGCCGAGCGTGCTGCCAAGGCGATTGGTTTAGACGTATGCGGCGTGGATTTTCTAACCTACGACATCACGCAATCCTATCGAACCCACGGCGGGGCGATCTGCGAGGTGAACGCTGCGCCCGGCTTTCGGATGCACGTTGCTCCGAGCGAGGGCCAATCACGTGATGTGGCGGGCCCCGTCATGGACATGCTGTTTCCGATTGGAATGCCGAGCCGTATCCCGATCGCGACGATCACGGGAACCAATGGGAAGACAACGACGGCGCGCCTCACGGCGCACATTCTAAAAGGCTCAGGTAAGACCGTCGGCCTCACGACTACGGATGCTGTCTATATCGACGGGCATAAGACGGTCGAGGGAGACATGACGGGGCCCGCTGCCGCGCGCATGGTTCTCCGGGATCCTTCCGTTGACGTTGCCGTGATGGAGACCGCGCGCGGCGGACTTCTTCGGCGAGGGATGGGGTATCGCTCTTGTGATGTTGGCGCGGTTTTGAACGTGGCGGCCGATCACTTGGGTCTTGGGGGTATCGAGACCCTCGAGGAGCTTGCCAAGGTGAAGCGCATCATCGTGGAGGTCGCTAAAGACACGGCCGTTTTGAATGCGGATGACGAGCTGTGCCTTAAAATGGCCGATTACACCCAAGCAAAGACCGTCTGCTACGTGACCCTAAACCAGGGTCACAAGTTGGTGAAAGAGCACATCAAGGCCGGTGGCCGAGCGGTAGTTCTCGAGCAAGGGATGGGGGGGCACATGCTGACCATCTATGACAAGGGCGCTCACATCCCTCTGCTTTGGTCGCACGAGATCCCCTGTACGATCGAAGGCAAGGCGCTTCACAACGTTCAAAACGCGATGTTTGCCGCAGCGGTGACGTATAGCCTGGGCATCAAGATTGACGATATCCGCCTCGGCCTGCGCACGTTTGATACGACGTACTACCAAGCACCAGGGCGGATGAATATCTGTGACGATCACCCCTTCAAGGTGATTTTAGATTACGGGCATAACCCCGCTGCCGCACGGGCGATGGTTGCGCTTACGGATCAGCTTGAGACCGAAGGGAAACGAGTGCTTGTTGTGGCTGCACCTGGCGATCGCCGCAATGAGGATATCGTTGAGGTAGCCCGTGCTTGTGCTGGCCACTTCGACCACTACATCTGCCGCCGTGACGACAACACCCGTGGCCGTGATGGAGACGAAATCCCCCGCTTGCAGTCCGATGCCCTCCTTGCTGCGGGCGTCCTTCCGGAGCAAATCGAGCAGATTCCGGACGAGCAGGAGGCGATCTCCAAAGCACTAAGCATGTGTGCCGCTGGCGACCTGTTACTCATCTTCGGCGATGCGATCGAGAGAAGTTGGAAGCAGATTGTCGAATTCAAACCGGGTGAAGGCGCGACCCAGAGGCGGTCTAGGAAGTCGAGCGTTAGCGAAGAGCTGGTCCACATAGACCTCGTACCGGTCGTCTATATCGACGACTCGAACGAGCTCATTCGCGATGGACGCGGTGTTCGCTTAGCCCGCACTGCTGAACTCGAGGACTAACGTGGAGCTGCGTGATTCGAGACGGCTTCCGGGCGCCAATTTCTTGTGGCGCCGGCCGAGTGCACTCATCGAGGTCAATCTTCAAGCGGACGAGGTGAGCTTAGTTCCGGAGTTGACCAAGATTTGGTGCGCAGAGGCGCGGGCCTTGATGGATGCTCTCGGCTGGACCGGCGAGCAGACGACCGTCTTGGAAATCGGGATTCCGCTTGAGTCCCGGACGGGTGAGTGTGCGGCGACCATGGGGTTCGCGCTCAGCTCTCCACTTGATGGGATGTACGCGGCGACAAGTATTGCGGAGTTTGCGTTCGAGGCCGCTGCTGCACGTCTCTCAGGCAAGCCTCTTTCGGAGGGTGACTTTGAAGAGGCCCGGGCCCGCATCGGGGTAGAGATTGCCGAAGAGGCGAACCCCGCCCTGATCGCGATGAGAGGCGCTGCACTCTCGCACGCGGTGTGCTTTCTCTCCGACGACGAGGAGCTGTCCGTAGGAATGGGGGGCGGCTCAAAGACTTGGCCTGTTCGGGAGGTACCCGCTCCGAGCAGCGTAGATTGGAACGAGGTGTACAACATCCCACACGTCCTCGTTACGGGGACGAACGGCAAGTCAACGACCGTAAGGTTGGTGTCGGCGATCGCACACCAGGCCGGCTTTGTGCCCGGGATTTGTTCTACCGATTGGGTGCGTGTCGGAAGCGAAGTGGTCGACTCTGGCGACTGGTCCGGTCCAGGCGGTGCGCGGCTTGTCTTGCGTGACCAGCGAGTGACGTTCGGTCTATTGGAGACAGCACGTGGTGGAATGATGAGGCGCGGCCTAGCCCTGGAAAAATCGGAGCTCTGCGCCATCCTGAATATCAGCGAAGACCACCTCTCGGACTGGGGGACTCCCGATTTGGAGAGCCTTACCGACGCCAAATTTATAGTGGCTCGCGTGTCCAAGCGTGTCGTTCTCAACGCCGATGACGAGCACCTTGTGCGCGGTGCAAAACGGAACCTCGACCAGACGCAAGAGATCCTTTGGTTCAGTCTAAACCCCCAAAACGGACTAGTTCTGGATCACCTAGCCGCTGGGGGCCGTGCCGTTGTTTTGAATGGAAATTCGATTGAGCTTCGCGGGCCGTGGCCCATCTTGGAAGGGAGCACCTCTCGGGTGGTTTGCTCTGTGCAAGACGTCCCGATGACTCTGGGTGGTGCCGCTCTCTACAACGTCGCGAATGCCTTGGCGGCCGTTGCGATTGCCGCGGAGTCCAAGATCGAACCTGGGGTGATCGCCGCAGGCCTCCAAGGCTTCACCAATGATGCGACGAACAACCCGGGAAGGCTAAACGAGTACAACTTTGACGGCGTTCGCGTGTTGGTTGACTTTGCGCACAATTCGGCCGGGCTCGAGGCTTTTTTTGGTCTCGGAAAAACCCTAGATGCGAAGCGGCGGCTGCTGCTCATTGGCCAGGCCGGCGATCGAGATGAAAAGGCGACCCGCGACATGGCGCGCATCGCGTGGGAGGCGGGCCCGGACCTTCTCATTCTGAAGGAGCTGACTCTTCATTTGCGCGGCCGCGAGCTCGGTGAACTGCCAGCGCTATTGGAGTCTGAGCTAAGAGCACTGGGGGCTCCGGAAGAGCGCTGGTGCCACGCCCCTTCGGAGATGGACGCCATCCGGATGGCGTTGGATTGGGCGCAACCCGGCGACCTGCTGATGTTGCTTGTACACGACTATAGAGACGAGGTCCTTGGCCTGTTGGCCGCAAGGCAAGCTGCCTCGCCTGCCTAGGGCTTCTTGAGGAAGTTTGCGATAGCCGCTCGTAGCTCGTCATCGGTGAGAGCTAGCGCCGCATCCCCGATGGTGATCTCGGTGCGCGCGACGTCGCCATCGCCTTTCAGGTAGCTGACGAGCCAAAGACCGTGCTGTTCGGCAGCTCGATCCCGGGCCTGTAGGAGCTCTTCGACCTTACCATCGAGGAGCAGGTGAAACATATTCACCTGGGGGACAATAGGAAGAGTTGAGGCGCCTTCGAATTCGTTCCAAAGCGCAGCAATTTCGATCGCGCGCTGCCGGTAGGCCGGCATGCGCTCAAGTTGGCCATCGAGGCGCATCTTTGCGGAGACGATGTTGGGAAGCGCGGAGTACAGCGTGCCTCCCTGGCGGCGCTGCCAGAGGACCGCTTCGTCGATGAAGTCACGCGGTCCGAGGAGCATCGCTCCGGCGAGCGCACCGATACCCTTGTAGAACGAAACATAGACCGAATCGAAGAGGCCACAGATCTCGGCGAACGGGCGGTTGTAGAAAGCTTGCGCCTCCCAAAGTCGGGCACCATCCAAGTGCAGGCGAATTCGCTTTTTACGAGCGGCTTTTGTCAATTCCACGAGCTCGTCCCACGTGGGAAGTTGGCCACCGATCTCCCGGGCGGGCAGCTCGATCAAGAGGCTTGAAAGCGGTGGGAGACCCTCGAGATCACAGGCTAATGTCGGGCGGGTCGCGTCACCTAAGAGGTGAGCCTTGAGCCGATGCAAGGCTGAGTAGCCCTTCTCTTCGTGCAGTTCAAGGTGGGACGTAGCGTGAAAGGCAGTGTCGAAGACACCCACTCGCTCAGCCCAAATCCGCAGGGCAATGGGCTGCGCCATACAGCCACTTGGCATGTACCGAGCCGCCTCCATTCCAAAAAGATCCGCGACCTTGCCCTCTAGCTGCTCCACGACGGAGCCCGACCCGTAGACGTCGGAGCAGATGTTGTGTTCGCGAATGTAGGCGGCAATACGCTCCAGCTCGTCCGAGGGGTGGCTATGTCCGGCACCGGCGAGCTGTTTGGAAGAGGCCCGTAGGGCGAGTCGCTTGTCGACTAGATTGGTTTCCGTGGCGGGCATGTTTTAGTTATGGAAGTGGATTCGATGGTAGTCGGAGCGAAACGCCCAGAGGCTTAGGGCCTCTAGTTTTTCGATGGGGTGCGCCTGTTGGGTGGCGCACCAGCCTCTCGGGGTGCGCGCTCGGGGATTAGGCAGAGCTTTCCGGAGCCGATCAAGTCCTGCCGACCGGCGGCTACGAGGGCCTCGTGAACCGTGTAATAGTTCTCGGGAGCAAAGAACTGCATGAGTGCTCGTTGGGTCATCCTGTCACGCAACTTCGTGACCGTCGCAACAGGCTTCATAGTCAAGGGGTCTAGCCCCGTGTAGTGCATGCACGTCGCGATATCCATCGGGGCAGGAATAAAGTCCTGAACCTGACGGGGTTTGTAGCCGCGCTGCTTTAAGAAGACAGCGAGCTCGATCATGTCTTCCACCGTGGAACCCGGATGGCTTGCGATAAAGTAGGGGACCAAGTACTGCTCTTTACCGACGGCTTGGGAGGCGCGCTTGAAGCTCTCTGCAAACTCATCGAAGGAGCTGATGTCTGGCTTCTTCATCAAGTCGAGAACACGTTTGCTCGCATGCTCCGGAGCAACTTTGAGGTGCCCGCCGACGTGGTGCGCTGCAAGCTCTTCAAGATAGCTGTTATCTCTGGATGCTAGGTCCATACGCACACCCGACTGGATATGCACGCGCTTGATCCCCTCGATGTTGCGCGTCTTTTGCATGAGTGAAATCGTAGGCTTATGACTTGTCCCCAAGAGCTTGCAGATGGTCGGGTGAATGCAGGACAAGCGTCTACAAACAGATTCGATCACGGGGTCGGTGCAGCGCATGCGGTACATGTTGGCCGTCGGGCCTCCGAGGTCGCTGATGGTTCCTTTGAACTCGGGATCCTTGGCGATCGTATTCGCCTCCTTCAAGATCGACTCTTCGCTTCGGTTCTGAATCACGCGACCTTGGTGCATCGTGATGGAGCAAAACGTGCAGCCCCCGAAGCAGCCACGCATGATGGTGATCGAGTCCTTGATCATCTCATACGCTGGAATAGGTGCCGTATACGATGGATGAGCGCGCCGCGTGAACGGTAGATCGTAGAGCCGGTCCATCTCGACCTCGTTCAGCGGAAGCCGCGCAGGGTTAATCACGAGCATGCGGTCGCCGTGTGCTTGCGTCAGCCTGCGCCCATTGAATGGACTGGTCTCGTGGTGCAGGATGCGCGTCATATTCGCGAAGGCGATCTTGTCCTCCCTTACCTCTTCAAAGCTCGGGAGCGCGAGCGTTTTTGTTTCGGGCGTGGGCAGCTGGTCCTTTTTCCCAAGGAGGTAGGCCACCCCCCGCATGTCGCGTAGCTCCTCTAAGGACTGACCGGCATCTAGGCGCTTCGCGATCTCAAGGATCACGTCTTCGCCCATGCCAAAACCTAAAAGGTCAGCCTTGCTAGAGACCAACATGCTCGGACGAATAGTCTCACTCCAATAGTCGAAGTGTGCGATACGGCGTAGGGATGCCTCAACTCCACCGACGATGACAGGAACACCCTTGTTTGCCTCTCGGCAGCGTTGGGCGTAGACGTTGGTCGGACGATCGGGTCGCAGGCCAACTTCGCCGCCAGGAGAATAGGCGTCCTGCTTGCGGCGTCTCTTGTTCGCCGTGTAGTGGTTTACCATCGAGTCCATGTTCCCCGCGCTAACCGCGTAGAACAATCGGGGGCGGCCCAACTCTATCCACGGGTCTGGAGTTCTCCAGTCGGGTTGACTCAAGATGGCCACACGGAATCCCGCCGATTGCAAAACGCGGCCCAACAGAGCTGCGGCAAACGAGGGGTGATCCAAATAGGCATCGCCGGAGACGAACACGATATCGGGTTGATCCCATCCGAGCTCCCGAATCTCCTCTGCGGTTGTCGGAAGGAAATCTTTAGTATCCAAGCGTGGTTTCGCCTGCCGCTGTTGCCGCTTTGCCATAGAGGTTAGTTTAACCATTCCCAAGGCGCTTGTGTCCGACTGTAGCCCAGAGTGAGAGGCGCACAGTGGACTCCGTTGTCGTTTACCCCCCCCGAGTTCCCTTCCCCCAGAGATCCCCCTATGAATCCTCTACGGCTAATCCAAGATGGCTCGACCGAGCTGACGCAAGCTCTCAACTCTATCGCCAAGTCTATTCAAGACCTAAGTACCGCAGTGGCGGCCTCTGGAGCCGGTGGAGGGGGGCTCGAGGGGGTCTCCATCGACCCGGGAAGTAGCAGTGGATTAGAGTCGCTCGATCTCAACAAGTGGGAGCACTACCTCACGGTCGCAAAAGACAAGGCGGTCGACTTCGCTCCGGCTTTGCTGGGTGCGACCGTGATTTTCCTCCTAGGCTGGATCGCAGCTCGCGTGGTCACTTCCCTTTTGCGCAAGGCGCTTGGGAAGTCGAAGTTGGATCCGACCCTGATCAACTTCGCCGCATCGTGCCTCTACTTCGCTCTCATGGCGTTTGTTTTCATCTCGGCAGCTACCAAACTTGGAATCAATACCGGTAGCTTTGTGGCTGTGCTCGGTGCCGCTACCTTTGCGATAGGTTTTGCCTTACAAGGCTCGCTCGCAAACTTCGCTGCCGGTGTCATGTTGATGATCTTTCGCCCCGTTCGCGAGGGCGATCTCGTTGAGGCGGGCGGCGTACTAGGCGTCGTCTTCGAGATTGGTGTTTTCGCGACGGAGATCAACACTTTGGACGGCAAGCGGGCGGTGGTCGCCAACTCGTCCATCACTGGCGGCAACATCATCAACTACACCTCGAACGGAAGGCTTAGGGTCGATATGACCTTTGGCATCGGCTATGGCGATGATATGGATAAGGCCACGGAGCTGATGAGGGGTATTCTCTTGGCGGACGAGCGTGTACTCGCCGATCCTGCTCCCACTGTGGCTTGCGTCGGCCATGGCTCCTCTAGCGTGGACTTTATTTGCCGTCCCCATGTCAAACCTGAGCACTACTGGGGGGTGTGGTTTGATACTCACAAGAAGGTGAAAGAGGCCTTTGATGCAAATGGCGTTTCGATTCCCTTCCCTCAGCGCGACATCCATGTGCATGCTGATTTGGCCTCTTAGTCCGGGATCCAATTGAGGGGGGGGACCGCTTGGTTACACTTGTGGCCAAGCGGTCCCCTTCTTTGATCGATCTCAGCTCAGAGAATTAGAGAGTTTGGAATTCTGCGTTACCGCGGAGCGGATCTAAATCGGTATTGATGTGCAGCTCGCTCTGAATGAAGTACCCGCGGCTTTGGGCTTCTATGAGCAGGTCTAAAGCCCTGCGGACCTCGCCGCATAGGGAGTAGGCACACGCTAGGTGGAACAAGGTGTAGCCGTCCTTAGGACAAAGCTTTTGAGCGCGCTCAGCCTCTCTCATAGCATCGTCCTTAGAACCTCTACGCGCCAAGAGCAGCACTAGGTGCAGCCGAACATCTTGGTCGTCGGGTACTTTCTCTAAGTGGCGTTTTGCGCGCTGTACCCCCTTGTCCGCGATCACCAAAGCGTCGGTGTAGCGATCGGCTTTGTCCAAGGCTGAGTAGAGGTGATCATAGGCGGCCAGGTGGTTCGGCTTGAGGTCGATCGCCTTATTGAGCAAAGCGATCGCCTCGGCGAAGTTTCCGCGCCGGGAATACCGAGCGCCGAGCAGGCGATGAGCAAGCCACTCTCCGTGATCGAGTTGGATCGCTAGCCGCCATTCACGCATAGCATCGGCGCCACGTCCGAGCATGGAGTAGGCAAACCCCAGGGAGGTGTGCGCTTCGGGGCAGTCCGGATCCAGGTCGAGCGCGCGGTGGGCTTCATCCACAGCGTGCGTTAGGAAACTTCCATCACCATCCCACATGAGGTACTTGTAGACGAGCGCTTCGGAGAGGCCAGCGTGTGCGATCGCGCAGGTCGGGTCTGCCTCGATAGCCTGCCGGAAGCCACTCATAGCCCGCAATAGGTGCCCGGAGGTGGACTTATGCAGGATCTCGTGTGCGCGCACCGTCAGCGTTCGCGCGCGCTGAGTTTGACGCTGTAAAGACGGCGCTTTCGCAGCGGGGACCTCGCTAAGTCGGCGGCGAATCGTCCTTGCCAGTGCGCTTGCTAGGTGGGATTGCAGCCCGAAGTCATTTTCGTCTTGGTGCGAGAGTTGGTCTCTCCACAGCGTGCGCCATGTGCCACCAGTCGGGTCACGCGAAACGGAGTCGGCTGCTTTTTCGACGTCTTCTCTGTCGGGTTCACGGCACCCGACCTCGTAGTCGAGCGTGGCCTTAGGGCCGCTAACCGTGAGCGCCCCGCGGACCATCAAGTCGCCCTCGCGGGGGGCGCTAAAGACGGTGGTCGAGAGCGTGGCTGAGCTCGCGAAGTCCGAGGCCCGGAGCCGAACAAGCTCGAGCTCCGTCGAGCGCGCGAGGATCGATTCGACATCTTGAATCACCCCACGTGCCAAACCAGTGGACGCCTCGTACTCCTTGTCGACGTGCTTGGCTTCGGTTGCATCCACGACGGTTGCAAGTGGCGAAGCCGACGGACGCGTGACGGTTAACGGCAATAAAAATACTCGTCCTTGCAGCGAGTTGCGAGGTGCGGAGCGCTCGACCAGCCGCATCGAGTTGCGCACTTCGAGCAGGGATCCCTGGGCTGCGTTCGCATCGGAGAAGCGGTCCTCAAGATCGGGGGACATGCAGCGCAAGAGGAAGTTCTCCAGGACCGGGGGGAAACCAGAGCGGACCTGCGTAGGTGGTTTGGGGCGCCCGTCAAGTATGGCCATACACACCTCGGGAAAGGTGCGGCCTGGGAATGGCAGGGTCTGCGTGAGTGCGTGGTACAGCACCGATCCCAGCGAAAACAAGTCGGAGCGCCCATCGAGCTCTCCGCCGCGTACCTGCTCGGGAGACATGTACAAGACGGTCCCCACGAGCACTCCGTCTTGAGTCAGGCTGAGCTCCCCTTTGACGCGGCTAATGCCGAAGTCGAGCAGCTTGGCCGTGCCATCTTCGAGCAGCATGACGTTCGCCGGCTTGAGGTCCCGGTGGATGAGGCCGGCCGCGTGAACGGCACTCAGCGCATCGGTAAGCTGTTCGGCGGTGCGAAGCCCCTCTTCATAAGAGAGGGAGCGATGCTGGATGACCTGTGCAAGTGAGCGCCCTTTGAGGTACTCCATCGCGATGTAGCTGGCTCCGTTGAAGTGCCCAAACTCCTCGCCCCGCAAAGTGGCAAAGTCGTAGACCATACCTATGTTGGGGTGAATCAAAGTTCCGGTATGGCGTGCCTCGCGGGAGAAGCGCTCGGCAGCTTCGGGATCGATTTCCGAGTTCGCACGGAGAATCTTCAAAGCGACGTCGCGCTCAAGTTGAAGATCCCGCGCCCGGAAGACCTCCGAGTGCGGGCTCTCGCCGAGCCGATCCTGTTTGGGATCGAACTCGTATCTATCTTCTTTTCCGAACTTCAATTAGGGGGGAGTTGAGCCGGCTCATTCTACTATGTCTATCCGTCCCCGCCCGTTCGGTTTCGTTTAGCCGGCTCGGGCATCTTCCAGTCGCGGCTTGCGCACGGTTTTGGCCTCGGTATCCTCTGGTGATGGCATCCCCAGAAATCAATGTGGAAGAGATCACCTTTGCCGAGGCGGACTTCCGGCCGCTCACCGAATCGGCCTCGAAAAATCCCGAGTACAACGAAGCTCGACTAGCAACACGCCGCAAATTGGGCGACCTGGCAAAGGATGCCGTTAAGCGCCTCGGAAAGGCGGGATTAGAGCTGGAGCAGCGCACCAGCCTGCACAATCCACATCAGTTCAACGGCAAGCGTGTTCGTCGCTTGTGGGCCTATTTGGTACGCCCGAAGAAGGAAAAGGCGCGCCTCAAGAAAACGATCGGCGCCGACTTGGCAAAAGATCTCGATCAGGCCTATAAGAATGCCTATCTGTGCCTTGCGATCGAGGCGGACTCGCTGGAGGTCAGCATGCGGATTCATGTCGATGCATGGTACGACGGCCAAAACATGAAGCGACGATTTGAAGGGGGGGGCGCGGCGGACCTGCTCTCGCTACTGAACGGGCTACCCGGCTTTCGGTTGCGGCTGGACAACTGGAAAGGCGAGTGGATCTGCGGCCGCTTGACCCGCGAGAGCCTAGCCGAGTTTTTCAAGTTCTACACACCGGGTGAGCACAGCCTTGCGGTCGAATTTCGATGGCCAGCGCCCGAGGGGAATCGTGAGGCGGCACTCGCCCACGGGGTGCCAGGAGATCTCTTGCGCGCGCTCGAAAGCCTGGAGCCGCTCTATCGCTGGAGCGCTTGGTCCACAGAGAGCGAGTTCCTGTTCGGCGCCTGAAGCGGTCACGCACCGTTTGGTTCTCGGTGCGCGTAGCGCCTAACTTTTAGGCCCCGGCGACCGCGCCGGTCTCAGGGTGCCCATCTCTCCTCTGGGCACCCAAGCTTCTATCGCCGGGGTATTAGGGAGACCGTGGCCACGGGGCGCACAGTAGCACCGGATTCGTGGCCCTCACCTTGAGGGATGCGGCTCCCTGGCGCTTAGAAGGGGAGTCCGACGTCTTGATGGTAGCGGGGGGGGGCGTGGATCCAACTGATCACCCTCGTCCTTGGAGTCAGACGATCTTTTTTGGGACCGATCGTCGGCAATTCGTGAGTGAAATCGACGGTTATTGGCCTCAATAGCCGCAATTTGAAGATGCCACCTGGCCGCAGGGCCTTGAGATTGTGGGAACTATAAAGCGCTTTGATTTGCGGAAATGGGTTGCAAAGTGCGCACTTTGGGTCTATCTCTATACCTAGACATCTCGAAACTTGTGCGCTAGCCGTAGCTCTACCCCCTGCAAAGATTGTGAAGACCATGCCCTTGACTGCAACTGGATACCGTTGGCAGATGACCGCGGTGGGTGCGCCCCTGGAGCGGACCAAAACGATGACGTTTGAGGCGCGGGTGGGTGAGGCATTGGTGCGGGTTGTCGGCTGCGGAGTCTGTCATACAGACTTGGGGTACTACTTTGACGGTGTTGCCCCCAAGCACGCGCTGCCGCTTGCGCTTGGCCACGAGATCAGTGGCGAGGTTCTCTCCGCACCGGGTCGCGAGGACCTCGTCGGAAAGGCGGTGATCATTCCAGCCGTAACGCCGTGCGGCGAATGCGAGGCATGCCAGCGCGGCCGCGGTCCCATCTGCCCCAACCAGGTCATGCCGGGCAATGATATCCACGGCGGATTCGCCAGTCACATCGTTGTCCCCTCGAGTGGTCTGTGCGTGGTGGACGAACCGGGTGCACTAGAGAACCAGTGCCTGCGGGATTCGGAGTGCACGCTTGCAGAGCTTTCGGTGTTGGCGGATGCGGTTACGACGCCGTACCAGGCGATAGAGAGGTCCGGGCTTGCGGCGGGTGATCTCGCAATCGTTATAGGACTCGGCGGAGTGGGGGGCTTTTGCGCGCAGATTGCGGCGGCCCAAGGGGCGACCGTCGTTGGGATTGACATCAACGAGGAGCGCCTTGCGCTGATGGAGAAGTACGGGGTTTCGAAGACGTTTCACTCGAAGAGCGAGGACGCTCGGGCCATCAAAAAGGAACTTCGGAGCTGGGCCGCGGAGCGTGGCTTACCGCGCACCGGCTGGAAAATCTTCGAGTGCTCCGGAGCTGGTGCAGGCCAAGACCTTGCCTGGAATCTACTTGTCCACGACGCATTCCTGTCGATCGTTGGCTTCACGATGGCGAAGACGAGTGTGCGCCTCTCCAACTTGATGGCATTTGATGCGACGGCGCAAGGGAACTGGGGATGTGTTCCCGAGTACTACCCCGGCGCACTCGAGTTGGTGCTTAGTGGAGCCGTGAAGTTGAAGCCATTTGTCGAGGCCCACAAGCTCGACGACATCGCAAAGGTGTTCGATGCTGCGCATAACCACAAGCTCGTTGCGCGGGCCGTGCTGGTGCCCTGAAGCCGCTCGCCTCACCCAACCCATCCACCTCATTTTGCAAGCCAAGTTATGACTACTGAGTTCAAGAATCACGACCTCGTCCCCTCCCATACGACCTTTGAAGGGCTGCGCTACGAGCGGCGCCCTGTTATCGATCGCAGCGGTTTTCCAGTGGAGGGGCTGTACACGGCTTGGATCATCCTCGACAACCAGGCGCAGTTTAATTCCTACACAACGGAGATGACCAAAGGTGTCATCCTCAGCATGCGCAGGGCATCCAATGAGCGCGATGTTGTCGCGGTCGTGTTTACGGCCGAGGGGAGCCGCGCCTTTTGTACAGGGGGCAACACGAAGGAGTACGCGGAGTACTACTCGGGCCAACCTGCGGAGTACATGGCGTACATGCGCTTGTTCAACGACATGGTTACGTCAATCCTGCACTGCGACAAGCCAGTCGTCTGCCGCGTCAACGGAATGCGGATCGCCGGCGGCCAAGAAATCGGTATGGCGTGCGACTTCACAATCGCAAGCGACCTTGCTGTCTTCGGCCAAGCGGGGCCGCGTCACGGCTCGGCCCCCGATGGCGGATCGACCGACTTCTTGCACCTCTACGTTGGAGTCGAACGCGCGATGCAGTCGTGCACCCTGTGTGAGATGTGGACGTCGTACCAGGCCTTCTCGTATGGATTGATCACCGACGTGGTTCCGTGCCTCAAAGTGGATGGCGAGTTCCTTCCGAACCCGACGGTGGAGACGGGCTCTGAGTCCAAGGGGGGCAAACTTGTATATGGTCTGCCGAAGACAGGGGACGCGCTCCTTGCGGGCAAAGCGCTCTTGAAGTCGGGCGAGGTCGATCTCGCTCCCCTTGACGAAGCGGTGAATGGGTTGATCGCAAAGCTGCTGTACACGTTCCCCGGCTGTATGTCCAAAACCGTCGAGTCGATGCGTAAGCACAAGCTCGCCCAGTGGGATAAGAACCGAGAGACGAACCGCTCCTGGCTCGGTCTCAACATGATGAATGAGGGCCAGGCCGGATTCCGCGCCTTCAACGAGGGTCCCCGCGGCCATCGCGAGGTTGACTTCATCAGCTTGCGGCGACGTTTGGCAAATGGCGAGCGCTGGAGCCACGAGTTCGTGGAGACGTTGATTCCCCGCGAAACCGCTGAGGTCTAGGAGGTGAGTACCATCGCTAACAACTACGAGACTCTGCGAGTAGAGGAGCTCGAGAATGGCAAGTTATGGCACCTGGTGATCGATGCCGGAAAGGGCAACGTGATCGGTGTCCAAACCCTAACCGAGCTGCGCGCCGTATGGGCCGAGCTCCGCGTGAGCCCCCATGTGCGAGCGGTCGTTTTAGGTCACACCGGGCCACACTTTAGTTTTGGGGCTAGCGTTGGTGATCACACCAAGGAGAAGGTCGGCACGATGCTGCCGCTGTTGCACAATTTCGCCAAGGACGTTGTTGGGTTAGGTGTGCCGATCCTGGTTGCCGTGCGTGGAATGTGCCTCGGCGGGGGGCTGGAACTCGCTCTTCTTGGGACTCGCATCTTTGCCGATGAGGACGCTAAGTTTGGACAGCCAGAGGTCACGTTGGGAGTGTTCGCCCCGCTGGGGTCACTGCTTTTGCCATCGATGATTGGAAATCAACCCGCAGCAGAGCTCTTGCTCAGCGGGCGTGTCATCGATGCGCCCCAAGCTAAGGAGTGGGGCCTCATCGCCGAGTACGCACATGGCCTTGGCGAAACAGATGACCCCGCTCAAACGGCGATTGCGTGGGCTATCGAGCATCTGCTCCCGAAAAGCGCGTGCGCGATTCGATTCGCGACCCGCGCTCTTTGGGAGGGACGGGATCACGCCTTTGTCCGACGCCTGGATGGGATGGAGAGTATGTACCTAGAAGAATTGATGGAGACCCACGACGCAAACGAAGGCATTGGCGCCTTCCTCGATGGCCGCCGCACACCCGATTGGAAGGACGCCTAGATCACACACCTATGGAACTTGAACAGATCAATGCGCTCTCCATGGAAGAGCTGCTTACCAAGTG
Organism: uncultured bacterium; assembly: GCA_937896235.1. GTDB lineage: Bacteria > Planctomycetota > UBA1135 > UBA1135 > CALBMX01. Next base: position 67,659 of record CALBMX010000109.1, on the reverse strand, counting down.
TGAGGCGGTATGCCTCGACTTCAACTTCACAACGGTCAGAGAATGGAAGGCGGAAAACCCGGGCCAAAAAGCCATGGGGTTCCTGCCGACCTACGTCCCCCGTGAGCTGATTCACGCGGCGGGAATGCTGCCTGTCGGCGTCTTGGGTGCTGATGATTCTCTGGAGATCGTGCGCGGAGATGCTTGCTTCCAATCATACATATGCCACCTGCCGCGCTCGGTGGTGGAGCTGGGGATGACGGGGCGTTTGGACTGTATTGACGGGATGCTTTTCCCCTCGACATGTGACGTCATCCGCAATCTCTCGGGCATCTGGAAGATGCAGTTTCCGGACAAGCTGTCGCTGTACTTCGACGCGCCCCAAAACTTCGATATGGACATCGGGGGGAAGTTTTACCGGGTCGTGTTAGATGAGATTTGGGCCCACATGCTGAAGCTCAACGGCTCCACCGCGACAAATGACGATCTTCTAGCGTCCATCGCGCTCTATAACTTGAACCGCCGCCTCTGCGCAGAGGTTTACGACATGCGTGCCGCACGCCCGTGGGTTGCTACCGCCTCCGAGGTCTACATCCTTATGCGGGCGGGCATGTTGCTGCCCGTAGAGCAGCACAATGTCTACCTAGCTCGTTATCTGGAGCTTGCCGAGGCGGAGACGAAAGCTGGGAATCGGCGTGAAATGGACAATGCACGTGTCGTGATCTCGGGATCGTTTTGCGAGCAGCCGCCCCTAGCACTGGTCCGTACTCTCGAGCGAGCGGGCTGCTACGTCGTCGAGGACGATTACATGATGATCACGCGTTGGCTGGGCTGCGGGGTTCCCGTCGAAGGGGATGCACTACACAACCTCGTGCAATCCTATATGGACTACAAGGGGGAGTCGGCGGCCAAATTTGTCCCCGACGGCTGTAAGAAAGGAACCGAGCTCATCGGCAGGATCGGAAGCACCAACGCGGAGGGGGTTCTGTTCTCGGCGCCAAGTTTCTGCGATCCCGCCTTGTTGGACCAACCCATGTTGCAAGAGGCGCTCGACAGAGTGGGCATCAGCCACACCGCATTTAAGTATTCCGAAAACACCGGTCAGCTGCAGCCTATCCGCGAGCGCGCCGGCACCTTCGCCGACACCATCAAACTTTGGGGAGAAGCATGAGCCAGAACCTAGATGTGGACGCTAAGCCGTCCATCGAAAAAGAAGAGTCCATGTTCGTGCAGAAGAAGATGATCGCCGATCACTTCGACCGCCTGGCCAATGCGAAAGAGTCGGGCAAGAAGGTTGTCTACACCTTCGTTCCAGGCAACCTAACAGAGCTGATGCTGTCCTTTGACACGCTCCCGGTACTCCCCGAGATTAACGCTCTGCAAGCTGGCATGCGCAAGATGTCCGGAGAGTACATTGCCGAGGCAGAGCGCCACGGGCACTCCGAAGATGTGTGTACCTACGTGAAGTGCGACATTGGGATGATGCTGAAAGGCAATATCGGTCCAACGGGACAAAAGATCCCCGATCCCGACCTCCTGCTGTTGAGCTATACGGGGTGCTTTACCTTTTTGAAGTGGTTTGAGCTGCTGCGCGATCGATACCCCAACTGCCCCGTTGCGATGCTTCACGTCCCCTACCAAGGCGAAGGTGAGTACACACCCGAGATGGTGAAGTACGTTGTCGAGCAGCTGAAGAGAGAGATCATCCCGAAGTTCGAGAAGGTCACGGGGACCTCGTTCAATGAGGGCGCCCTCAAAGAGCTCTTGGCGAATTCAGCGCTTGCGGAGAATGATCTGGTCTGGGTACTCGAGGCCGCGAAGAACCCCGTGAGCCCTATCGATTCCTACTTTGGTGGTGTGTACTACATAGGCCCGATCTTCACGTCTTTTCGCGGAACACCGGGCGCTGTTGCGTACTACAAGCAACTTCGCAAAGAGGTCGAGGCGCGCGTGGAAGCCGGTGAGGGCCCGATCACTCCCGATGGCCCGATGGGGGAGCAGAAGTTCCGGATCGTAGTCGAGGGACCTCCAAACTGGACCAGCTTCCGTGAGTTCTGGAAGATGTTTTATGACGAGGGTGCTGTCGTGGTTGCGAGCACCTACACCAAAGTCGGAGGTGTCTACGAGCGCGGCTTCCGGCACGATCCGGAGAAGCCCCTGGAGACACTCGCGGAGTATTGTCTTGGTTGCTACACGAACCTGAATCTCCCGGATCGGGTGGGCATGATCGCGAACTACGTGAAGGAATACAACGCGGACGGGTTCCTGATGAACTCGGTAAAGAGCTGCAATTCCTTCTCCTCCGGCCAGCTGGTGATGTTGCGTGAAGTTGAAAAGCGGACGGGCCGCGCAGGTGCATTTATCGAAACGGACCTTGTGGATCCACGGTATTTCTCCGCCTCCAACGTGAAGAATCGGCTCGAGAGCTACTTCCAAATGTTGGCCCAAAAGCGGGCCGCTGCGCAAGCTGAGGTGATGGCATGAAGTGCACGATCGGAATTGATCTCGGGTCGACAACCACCAAGGCTGTCGTCCTAGATATGCAAGAGAATGTCCTTGGCCGAGGCATCACCAACAGCCGCTCCAATTACGATGTCGCCTGTGACGTAGCGCGCACGGAGGCGCTCCTAGACGCTCGCTTTAATCTGTTCCGGTCCGGCATCGTCGGCTTCCAACAGATCGTTGGTGATGTTGATGCTTTCACCGAAGCACTCCGCCAAGGGTTCCGCTTACAGCAGCACCTTGAGACCCTTCGCGAGTTGGAGTCGACCTGTGGACACCTAGCCGGAATACTTTTTACCGGCCAAGAGCTAGAGAAGGTCAAGGCTCTCTACGACGGTGTTTTTGGGGCTATGGTCATCGAAGCCGAGCAGCTCTTTGCGATCGATGCAAAGCGGCGCTCCGACTTCTTCCGGGACATCGCGGGTTCGAGCTACATGAAGCTAGTGGACCTTGCAGCAGCCGACGCCGGACTAAGCTTCGAGCGTTTGCTCGGCGTGTATGACAAGGCAATCCTGCTCGTGGAGGCCCACGTGTTTAAGGTTGACCTTACGAAGGTGCTCGGGTTGAGCCTGCGGCGCGCCCTGGATTCGGCCGGAGTCGCGCAAGAGGCGCACGCAGAGTTTTTCGACGTCGTTCACCATGTGGCCACAGTGGACCTCGACTTGGTCGTTACGGTTGGTACCGGCTACGGACGCGCGCGGCTACCGTTCCCCAAGGAGTGGATTCGGTCGGAGATCCTCTGCCATGGCCTAGGTGCACACGCGACTTTTCCTAACACGCGGACGGTACTCGACATCGGTGGGCAAGACACGAAGGCTATCCAAGTGGACGGCGATGGTATCGTGACCTCGTTCCAAATGAACGATCGCTGCGCCGCTGGATGCGGAAGGTACCTCGGCTATATCGCGGATGAGATGAACCTGGGTTTGCACGAGCTTGGCCCCCTTGCACAGACCTCTACAAGCACTGTGAAAATCAACTCGACGTGTACTGTCTTTGCGGGCGCTGAGCTGCGAGATCGGTTGGCGGCGGGACAAAAGCGAGAGGACATTCTCGCGGGTCTTCACCGGGCCATTATCTTGCGAGCAATGAGCTTGTTGGCACGCTCCGGAGGCATCGACAACGAATTCACCTTTACGGGCGGTGTCGCGAATAACGCCGCTGCGGTGGATGCATTGCGCAAACTTGTCGAGGAGAACTACGGTGAGATCACCCTCAATATATCGCCCTCGTCGATTTACACCGGTGCCCACGGGGCAGCGATCTTTGCTGTGCGCGAGGCGCTCCACCCGACGGTGCTAGACAGGGTCTCGGACAAAACGAATGAGGCCGTCTTGGCCGGAGGAACGTTATGAGTCTATCGATCGGAATCGATGCGGGATCCAGCGCGATCAAGGTCGCTGTCGTTCAGCAAACGGGCGGCAGTGGTCACGAGGCGACACACGCTGTCCTGGGCGCGGGCCAACGCCGTATTCGTGGTCGCGGGTTTGGGGAGGTGCTTGATGCGGCCATGGGCGAGGCCCTGGAGAAGGCGGGTGTTCGTCGGGATGAGATCTCCTACATTGCGACAACGGGTGAGGCGGAAGGGGTCGAGTTTCGAACTGGACACTTCTACTCCATGACGACCCATGCGCGCGGAGCTCTGTTCTTGGATGCTGACTCTAGGGCGGCGATGGACATCGGTGCACTGCACGGTCGCGTGATCAAGATGGACGAGCGCGGCAAGGTGCTTGGCTATCGCATGACGAACCAGTGTGCCTCGGGCTCTGGACAGTTCCTCGAAAACATCAGCCGCTATCTTGGGGTGACCCGGGACGAGCTGGGGAAGCTCTCCATGAGTGGGGAGACTCCCGAGAAGGTGTCCGGGATCTGCGCTGTCCTGGCAGAGACGGACGTGATCAACATGGTTAGTCGCGGCATCTCCACTGCAAACATCCTGAAGGGTATTCACATCTCGATGGGGACGCGCTGCCTGAAGCTTGTTAAGAGCGCCAAGGCAACTGGGGTGATTATGGTCACCGGCGGGCTCGCCCATGACGAGGGTCTGATCGCGGCGATGGAGGAGATTAGTGAGGAGAAGAAGTTTGGTTTTGATTTGAGAGTCCATCCCGATTCGGTTTATGCAGGCGCGATCGGTGCTGGTATCTGGGGGCTCTTCCGGAACGAGAAACTGATGGAGCGCGGGGGCCTCGCCACGGCGTAACCCATGGGCACAGCTAGCTTTTGTTTTTCGGGTGAGGTTGCGATCGTTACGGGGGCGGCCGCCGGTATCGGGCGTGAGATCGCTCGACGCTTGGCTGCGGCGGGGGCTCTTGTGCACGGTGTCGACGTCAACCCTCCGGCTGCTCTTCGTGCCGAGGATGTGGGCATCACCTGGTACCAGCTCGACTTGCGTGAGAGTGGCGCGGTGGAGGAGCTTGTAGCTGAAATCCACAGTGTGAATGGCCACATCGATCACCTGGTAAACAATGCGGGTATTGCTAGGGACCGTGCGCTTTGGAAGATGGACGACTGTGATTGGAGCGCCGTCCTTGACGTCAACCTGACCGGAGCATTTTGGATGCTCCGGGCGGTGGCGGGCGTCATGCGAGCTGCCGGCAAGGGAAGCGTTGTGCAGATCGCATCCATCAACGGAATGCGCGCCAAGTTTGGCCAAGCGAATTACTCTGCCTCGAAAGCGGGCATCCTGTCCCTGACCCGAACCGCCGCCCGAGAGCTTGGCCCGAGGGGGATCCGAGTGAATGCGATCGCGCCGGGTATGATCGAGACTCCAATGACGAAAGATCTCCCGCCGGCCATTCGCGAGAGGGCGATCGCCGAGACTTGCCTAGCGCGGATCGGTGGTGCCGATGTGATTGCCGATACGGTGCTGTTCTTGCTCTCCGATGCCGCTCGCCACATCACCGGAACCGTGGTTCCGGTCGACGGGGGGCAGCTCGTTTAGAGCGCCTCGCACCGCGCGCGCATCAGACCCTCAATCTGCTGCGCCCAGAGGTCGGGAACTCCAGCGGCCGCTGCAAAGGACAGCCACATGGAGAGGGCCTCGCGCACCTCCGATTCCAAGGCTCTTCCGCGCCCCCGCGCGAGTCCTGCGTACTTGGCTATCGCATCTAGATCAGTGGCGTCGAAGTGGTCTCGTTTGCCGTGAATCGACATCTGGTGTTGGCTTGTCCACGCACCCTTGGGGTTGTAGGCAAAGGTTAGATCGTAGGCCGGAGCGAGCGACCAGGTCCCCGACTTCGCCATCGTAAAGGCGATGTTCTTGACATGGTCGTCTTGGTTACGCGCAAGCACGTTGAACAGCATGCGTCGGAAGAGCTCCTCACGGTCTGCCATCGGTAGGCGTAAGGCCCGCAATACGTCAAAGGCTCGCTCGTAGGAGTGTGCCCCTGCCAAGTTGAAGTCCAGGTGGGCCATTCCCCCCAAGGTCGTGACGTGGAGCTTCTCCACGCGTGGCGCTTTCTCGATCGGACCCACCCCTAGGAACCGGTCGAATCTGCGCGTCATGAAGTGGCTCCTGCCATTCTCCTCAAGCAAGAAGCAGTCACTCATCTCAATTCCGGCGCGCTTCGCCATCTCGGAGTAGGCGTATTCGATGCGGCCAAATCCCATCGGGTCTGCTAGCTCCTTATCGCTGTTTTGGAGAACTCCATCAAACTTGATCAGCCAGTGCTCATAGTCCTCGGGCGAGTCCGTTTGGCCCGAGCGCATCTCCCCGGTCTTCCGATTCCAGGCGACAACGGCCTTTGCCCGGGCTCCTCCTGCTGAAGAGCCTACGCTGAGCAGACTGACCAACGCCCGCTCACGGGAGTCACTCTCCAGGGTCGTCGTAAAGTCCCTTCGCTCGGAGAGCACCTCGTTGGAGAGGCGCACGAGGTCGGCGACTTCGATCTTCTCGTTCGGCTTGGCACCGCTCTCCAATGCCGGGAGATACTCCAGCGCACCCATTCCTCGGCTGCCGGTATACGCGAGTTGCTGGACCGGGTTCATCTTGTCGGCAGCGCGCCCATTTTGTGCGAGCCACGCATCGATCACCGCATTCCCGAACTTGTCCGGCAGCGAATCCGCCAGCAACCCAGGAAGTCCGTGGAAGCTCGTTCGCGCCAACTCCGGGAATCGAAACACACCCGGTCCAAGGGGCATCTGAAGCGGAGCGATCTCAATACCGCTCTTTCGGAACGACGGAGTGTAGGCGAAGTTCGCAACACCCGCCTCCCAAGTCACGGCGCCCACCATCGTGTCCCAAAGCCTAACCTCGCAAACAGTCACCGATCCTCTCCCCACGTCCAGGTTGAGTTTTCGGCCGGAGGTTTTGTAGAGGAGGCGCGCCGCCTAGCCCGTCGATAGTTCTGCCGCTCGCGCTCGGCTTCGGCAAGTGGATCGGCTGCCGGTGGGGGAAGCAGGAAGTCCAGGCGCTCAGCAAGGCCAAGTGTTTCAAGTACCGCTAGCCAGCTGGCCAAGCCAATCGAGTGCCCGGCCTCCAGCCGTCGGAGTGTCGCAACGGAGACTCCCGCCTCGGTAGCTAGATAACTCTGAGACCAGTTCTTATTGAGCCTCATCTGAACCAAACGGGTGGCGAGCGCTTCAAGGCGGCCTTTACTGACGGGACTGCTCATATATGACTCCTTTGATTCATGATGTGGATACTATCGCTCATTTTTGGGTGGTTGACGACATCCAATCCATAAACGAATTCAATAGTGCGCAAATTAGAGTACTTGATCTCGTATATAGGTCGTATCGATCAAAATAGCCGTATTATTGGAGACCGAAAAGCAGCGACGGTGGATACATGTGCGGTACCTTATACATTCGGACATGAAAGTCCTTAGAATGCCGGGACGTCTCTCGCCCCTTGTCCATCCGCCTAAGCCGTGCCCCATGCCCAACCTCCCGATCATCGAACCCTTCCGGATCAAAAGTGTCGAGCCGATCCGCATGACAACCCGCGAAGAGAGGGCAGACCTGCTGACCGCTGCCTCGAACAACCTCTTCTTTCTAAAGAGCGCAGACGTGATCATCGACCTGCTTACCGACAGCGGCACCGGCGCGATGTCCAGCGAGCAGTGGGCGGCGGTCATGCGCGGGGATGAGAGCTACGCTGGATCGCCTAGCTTCGGGCGCTTCGAGGCTGCGGTCCAGGAGATCTTCGGGTTTCAAGAGGTCATCCCGACCCACCAAGGTCGTGCTGCCGAGCACATCTTGTTTGGAGTTTTTGGCGGCTCCCCGCACGTCATCCCGAACAACTCGCATTTCGACACCACGCGCGCGAATGCCGAGCAGTCCGGAGCAATCGCCCTCGACCATCCCTGCAAAGAGAGCGAGGACACCTGCAGCGCTTATCCCTTCAAGGGCAACATGGATCTCAAGGCACTGGCCGCCACCCTTGAGGCCAATAAAGGGAACGTGCCCTTGGTCATGGTTACGATCACCAACAACGCCGGCGGTGGGCAGCCCGTCAGCCTGGAAAACATGCGTGGGATTCGCGAGCTCTGCGACAAGCACGAGATTCCATTCTTCATCGATGCCTGTCGGTTCGCGGAGAACGCATGGTTCATCAAGCAGCGTGAGCACGGGCAATCCGAGCGTCCGATTCGGGCTATCGTCCGCGACATGTTTGACCTTGCCGACGGCTGCACGATGTCCGCAAAGAAGGATGCAATCGCAAACATTGGCGGCTTCTTGGCCTGTCGAGATAAAGAGCTTGCCGACGAGTTCCGCCGCCGCCTTGTTGTGACCGAGGGGTTTCCCACCTACGGAGGACTTGCCGGCCGCGACCTAGAGGCCGTCGCCCAAGGTCTCAACGAGGTGGTGGAAGAGGACTACCTCAATTACCGAGCCGCATCGATTCGCTACGTTGTAGAAGCCCTGCACGAGCGAGGGATTCCCGTATTGCGTCCTGCGGGCGGCCACGCGATCTTCTTGGATGCGGGTCGTTTTTTGGATCATCTTCCGTGGCAGCAGTATCCAGGCCACGCGCTCGCGCTGGAGATCTATTTAGAGGGTGGTATTCGCGCCTGTGAGATTGGCACGGTGATGCTCGGTGGAAAAGACGCCCTAACTGGGGAGGAGACACCCGCCCATCACGAGCTGGTTCGCTTGGCAATCCCGAGGCGTACCTATACCCAAAGTCACATGGACTATGTGATCGAAATCGTCGATGCGGTCTACAAGCGTCGGGCATCCATTGCAGGGGTGACGATTGAGACGAGCCCGCCCGTACTGCGCCACTTCGGCGCAACGTTTAGTCGCAGCGGTGTAGGCGTTACGGCCTAGAAGTCGAAAAGCCCCCCCTAAAGGGGATTGCTGGCCAACCAAGTTGCGAGGACTTGGTTGGCTCGCTCCCGGCTCATGCCTGCCTTTAGGTTCGGCTTCTCGCGACTAGGTAGGTCTACTTTTAGCCAAGCCAACGTGTCCCGAGCTGTCTCGCAAAGTGGCCGAATGGAGAGGCCTGCAGCATAGGCCTTCGAGGAATCCACGGTGCGGATCAAGGAGACCTCGTGGGAGGGCGGAACGCACATGGGCAGGTCAGTCCAAGCCTCGACGCCGCCTTCCTCCAAGAAAGCCCAGGGGAGCCAGGTGGCATGGGCGCTGCTTGCTGTGCCTTGTAAGCACGCCTCAATCATGTCGCCGACGGTGCAGGTGTTTGAAGGCCCACATGCGTTAAACACGCCTCGCGTCTTGGTCTCTAGCAGGTGAACCATCCACTTTCCCAAGTCGCGCGCATCGATGACCTGGAAAGGATCCCCTGGATCTCCTGGGCTCAACATGTGTTCGCCTTGCTGCGCGGCGGCTTGCACCCAATACGTGAAGCGGTCCGTGTAGTCCCGGGGACCGGCGACAATCCCCGGCCGCACGATCGTGAGTTTCTCGGCGCAGCGTTTCCGCACTTCCGCCTCGCACAGAGACTTCAGAGCCCCGTAGTTCGCCATGATCTCTTCGTCCGTCGGATCTTCCATCGTGAGGTGCGGCGCCTCTTCTGTAATACCCCGCGGAATCGGCCCCGCGTAAACGGAGATCGTCGAGACGTAAAGGTACGAATCGCAGCGCTCTGCCAGAAGTTCGACCGCCGCTTTGACTAGGCGTGGCACGTAGCCGTTGACATCAACGATGGCATCCCACTCGCGGGCCCCCTCCAGTACGCTGAGTCCTCCCGAGCCGGAGGGGTCCCGCGGATCCCGGTCGCCGATCAGGTATTCGACGGCGTCTCCAAACGGCCTTGCAGAGGTCTTTCCACGGTTGAAGAGTGTGACCTCATGCCCGCTGTCGAGCGCGGCCTGCACCGTGTGGTAGCCGAGGAAAGAGGTACCGCCAAGGAATAGGATTTTCATTCACGCATCCTAGGTCTTCGAAGTGGATCGGCCCCAATTCGAATGCGTTGATACACACTTCTCTAGCAATCGGCGGAGGTCTTATCCTTGCGCCGCTAGGGGAAGTCAGGCGGGTGAGGTGCCGTGTAAATACAGAAGTAGGCGCTCGGGCGTCAGGGGCGCGTCGAGTAAATCACAGGTGTCGCTGTGACCTCTAAATGCCCTTGCCGCAGCTCGAATCGCGAAATAAGAGCCGATTCCGTACATCAACGGTGGCTCGCCGATTCCTTTGGATCCCATGACGGCCTCGGGGTTCTCGGCGTCTTCGAGGAATGCGACCTGGATATCTTTTGGGGTAGAGTGGACGTCGGGTGCCTTGTAGGTCGCAAGGGCGTTACTTAGGAGGTGGCCGTCTTCGCTGTAGGCGAGGTCCTCTAAGGTAAGCCAGCCGATTCCCTGGGCTAGGGCTCCTTCGACTTGCCCCCTGTCGATCAGGGGGGCGAGGCTACGACCCGCATCATGAACAATTTTGACAGAGTCGATGACGTACGTGCCGCGCAGGCAGTCCACGGTTGCTTCCGTGAGGGCGCACCCGAAAACGTGGTAGGCAAACGGACTCCCCGTCTCGAGCAACTTGTCGTAGTTGATCTTGGGTGTGGCGTAATGAGCACCACAGGAGAGATGGATACGCTCGAAATGCGCAGTGGCAATGAGGTCCTCCCAACTGAGCGGAAGTTCGCGCGAGCTGAGCAGTTTCGTGAGGCGCTCACGCAGTTGTTCGCAGGCGATCTTTACGGCCATGCCGTTAAGATCGGCACCGCTACTCGCAGCCGTTGGCGATGTGTTCGCAACCGTGGTCGTAGATGTTGTCGCGATCGTTATTCGCTCGATTTCGCAGCCGAGAGTGCGCGCCGCGATGGTGCGCAGCTTCGCAGTCACGCCCTGTCCCATCTCCACGGCACCCGTTGCGACATGAACGCTACCATCGGTGTAGATGTGCACTAAAGCACCCGCTTGGTTCATCATCTTGTTTGTGAACGAGATGCCAAAACAGATAGGCATGAAAGAGACGCCGCGCTTGAAGCGCGCGCTCTTGGCATTGAACTCGTCGACGGCTCTGCGAGCACCGGCTAGGTCGTATTTGGCTTTGGCCTCGTCGAAACTGCGGCGCGCGTGGCAACCCTTCGTCTCCATCCCATAGGGAAACAGGTCGCCCTCGCTAAGGAGATTGAGGGCTTGTAGATCCTCGCGATTGCGGCCGGTGACTTCGGCGGCGCGCGCGAGTGCTGCCTCGATCACAAACATTCCTTGGGGGCCGCCAAAGCCACGGAATGCAGTAAAGGGAGTCAGGTTCGTGCGACAGGAGTGGGCTGTCACCCTTGCCGCTGGAACGTAGTAGCTGTTGGTCGCGTGGAAGAGGCTGCGCTCCAAAATAGCCGGGGAGAGGTCGGCCGAGGCACCTGCATTTTGAAACAGGGTCGCTTCGTAAGCGAGGATCTTGCCGTCAGCGTCCAGTCCGATGCGCCAGTCGGCATCGTAGGGATGGCGCTTGCCGGTAGAGACCATATCCTCATCCCGTTGCAGGGCGACCTTGACGGGGCGACCGAGGAGAAGCGCACCAAGCGCAGCAAAAGTCGCCCACGGCGTGGCCTGATCTTCCTTGCCACCGAAGGCACCGCCGAGTCGGCGCACCTCGACCTCGATCGCACTCATGGGAAGTCCAAGCACGCGGGCCGCAATACGCTGGACCGCGGTCGGTCCTTGGGTGCCGGCGTAAATGCGCAGACGGCCACCTTCAAGGGGCATGGCGAGGGAGGCCTGGTTTTCGAGGTACAAGTGCTCTTGGCCCCGCATGGATGCCGTGCCTTCGACAACAACTGCGCAGGACTCAAAAGCGGTTTTGAGCTCCTGCCCGCTGGCATTTGCGACGGTGCGCGAGGGCACGATGAAATGGCCGAGACGGGCCGCCTCGCGCGGGCATGTCACTGGAGCGCGTGTTTCGATTTCGATTTGGACCAGGTCGCGTGCAGCTCGGGCGAGTTCTGGAGACTCGGCGACAATCAGCGCGATCGGCTGGCCGACATGGTGTAAATCCGCCTCTGCAAAGAGAGGTTCGTCCGGAACGATGGCGCCGATTTGGTTTTCAGCCGGGACATCTTTGGCGGTAAAAACACCGAGGACTCCAGGCGCCCGGCACGCTTTCGATAGGTCGAGGGAGAGCACATGGCCGTGGGCGACGGGCGACGTGAAGAGAGCGCCAAACGCGCAGCCGGCCGGCTCGGGCAGGTCGTCGATGAACAGGGATTCCCCTTTCGTGTGCTGTGCCGCATCCAAGCTCATCGGGTTGCCTCCATCAGCTCTCTCTCGGGGATCTCGGTGGGAAAGAGCGCGAGGAAGTGTGCGAAAAACAGCTGTCGCAAGAGAAGGCGCTTATAGGTAGCCGAGCCGCGCACATCGCTGATGGGCGCGATTTCCTCATTGAGGATAAGGGCAGCGGCGAGAAGTGTGGGCACCTCTAAGGCTTGTCCGCAAAGGAATGCCGTGGTCTTGGCAAGCAACATCGGGGTGGGTCCAACGCCTCCAGCGGATAGCGAGGCGCGAAGGATCTTTCCCTCTTCTACTTGAATCGAGAGCGCGCTGTTTACGGTAGCGATGTCAAGGTACTCGCGTTTTGAGACCTTCTCGAAATGGTACTTTCGTGTCGTTTGCTGGGCGTTTGGAATACAGAGCGATGTGATCCTCTCTCGCTCAAGAAGCGCGAGCTGCTTGTAACCCAGGTAGAGCTCGGCGAGCGGTAGAACTCGTGATCCCTGTGGCCCATCGAGCTCGAGGTAAGCATCGAGAGCCAAGAAGAGCGCCGTGCCATCTGCGATGGGGGAGGCGTTGGCAAGATTGCCAGCGACAGTCGCGCGCTCGCGAATAAGGATGGATGCAAAGCGCTCTAAGTCGGCCTTTGCCAGGGGCCATAGGCCCGTGAAGAGCTCGGAGCGGTACAGGTCTTCAAACGTTGCGGCGCCGGGAATACGCAGGGTGTCCCCGTCGAGCGTGAGCTGCCGCTCCGCTAGGGATGCGAAGTGGTTCGCGGTCGGGGTCCGTTCCAATCCTGCACCGCGTTGGACGATGAGGTCGGTACCTCCTCCTAAGACCAAGGCGGTTGGCACAACCTCGGACTGGGCTTCTGGAAGCGCATGCAGTTTTTCGACAACGCTCTCAAAAGTTGAAGGGAGAGCGCCGGCCTGCAGCAATGCCTGCAAGCGTTGTGGGCCCGGTGCGGTGAGCTTTCCGAACTCGGACGCAATCGCCGCGCCCGCGCGCACGAGCGAGCTGTAACCCGTGCAGCGGCAGAGGTTGCCCGCGATGGCGTTCGTCGCGGCCTCGACCGTGAACTCCGTAGTATTCAATAGGAAGCTGGTGAAGCTGACGATGAACCCGGGTGTGCAAAATCCGCATTGCGATCCACCGTGGTTTACGACGGCGGTTTGGACTGGACTCAGTCCCTCGTTGAGATTCAAACCCTCAATCGTGACGACGTGCCGGCCCTGGACGTGGCTAAGTAAAACCATGCACGATGGCACGGCGCGGTAGACCGGCTCGCCGCTTGGGTTGAGCTCGCCTAACAAGACGGCACAGGCACCACAGTCGCCTTCGCGGCAGCCCTCCTTGGTGCCAATGGCTCTTCGCTCCCTGCGTAGGAAGTCCAAGAGCAGACGCTCGGGAGAGGCGTCGGGCAGGATGAGTGGCTCGCCGTTGAGCAGGAAAGAAATCAAGGTCGGTACGGATAAATCGGGTGAGGGGGACCCAGAGTGTGCCAAGTTTGCCGTTGGTTGAGACAGGCGTTGCGCTGAATACGCGGCGCAAACTCTTTGGGGCGCCCGGTCGGTATCGAGCCTCACTTCAGCTTCACCCGGTTCGGTCACCTCCAGCAAGATCTTGGGAAGCCGGACTCAGCTGCGGCCCCCAAGGCGTCTCTGCTCTCTCGTGAAGCGACCTCGCCTGGGTGGCGGACATCTAGTGTAAATCCCTCGGGGAGACCCTGCGTGATTCACACGGTAACGGACTTGCAATGCAAGCGATTGGCCCGCTTTGGAGTGGGGCAGCGGGGAGAGGGTGCGCACCTTCCCATTGAGAATCGGAAGGGGGCTAACGGGAGCCACGATTCGGCGAAGCTCGCATGGGGACCGCCTATTCGAAATCGGGCACGATTACGCCCCCGATAGATTTCGCATCCCAGTACGAACCATCTATTTTTGAAATCGTAACACTGATCACCTGCCCGTCACGACGTAAGGACACATCGGAGTTACCTCCTTGGAGCACGCCAAAGGCACCTTCTTCAAGGCCCATTTGAGCGATGGGGGTCCCGTTGATCGAAAGGATCGTGTCGCCCGTTCGAAGGCCAGCTTTGTATAGCTCGCCTGCCTCGTTGGTAATCGCCACTTGCCAGACGTTCGGCAACTTAGGCTCAAAAACGATCTCACCGCTTGGGATTTGGATCTCCAAACCCTCCCCGTCCCAACCCTTCTGGAGACGGTAGAGACCAGCACTCAAGTCGCTGAAAACGGCGCGCTTGTTCGCATCGAGCCGTGCATTAGATCCGGAACCCTCGAAATTTCCGATATACCCGAAGTTCGAAATCCCTTGGCTTGAGTTGTCACCGACCGGATTCAGCGAGAGGTAGCTGCCCTCCGGCAAGCTAGGTGCAAACACAACCAGCTCGTGTAGATGCGGTGGCATCAGCGTGGCCGACGAGTCCTCGGTGCCCAGAGTTATGGGCGTGGATGCAATGACGTTGCCATTGCCCCAGCCGCTCCCTTTGAGAAGGCGGATTTCATAGGATCCGGGTGCGAGCGACCCAAAGGTAGCTGTACCACTTTTGGCGAGAGTGGGGTCGCTTCCACGGCGGTTTCCCGTTTGGGTTTTGGCGACAATCGAAGGATTTCGCCCATCCGAGTTTTGCTCAGCTATTTGGATGGAGAGCGACTCTTTGAACGTGAGGTCCTCGAAACCGACGATGGAGACCGTCAGCGAGACGGGGTTTGTGAACTGCATATACGCCTCGCCTTGCCCACTGCTCAAATCTGTCGATTGCGTGCCGTAGATGGCACTCTTTCCGAGTAGCTTGAGGGAAGAGCCTGAGCTCCACGCGTCGTAATCTTGCATGCGTAAGCCGTCTCTGCGCAGCCAATAGACTCCGTCGTTCGCCTGCTGGGACTGCGCACTTCCGGTCCGCGCGTTTTCGGTGCCACGGACTGCATTCACTGAGAACGAGACGCCGTCTAGGGGTTGACCTTTCGGGTCAAGGCAGTGCACCAAAACAAAGTCGCTTACAACAGGCGCGGGGACGTTGAGGTCAACCTCGATCAACTCATCGGTGATCTGTACAAACTGATGATTCTTGATCTCCTGATTGCCGCCCCGACCACTTTGAATCCCGATCACATACAAGCCCTCCTCTAGGTCGATGAAGAGGAAATCGCCGGAGTCCACGGACTGCTTCTGGGCATCTTGAAACGGACCTTCGACCTTGAAGTCGGCCTCGGTCTCGATCATGGCAATCATCACGAAACTGGACTCTTGGCCTTCCCCCTGTTTGTCGAGGGATCCTCGAATCCCCGGGCGCGTCTCGACAGATACGATTAGCGGAGCGCCCGCAAGATCCTCGGCATCGACGGTGATGTCTTCCGAGGCGTAGCGCGACATGGTCTCGCGTTGGCGGATGCGAGTCGCTAGTGGCTCGGCATAGACCTTGATTTGGAGTCGGGGTGCACTCAGGCGTAGCGTCGGCTCTTCCGGAGACCAACTCGAGAACCTCTTTTCGCTCCCAAAGCGGCATTCAACGACCGCGTCTTGTGCTGCGGAGCCGTCGGGTAGTCGAATATCCAGAGTGAGGAGGGTGACCTGGGTGGCGCGAAACGAGAGAACGTCTCCCGGATAGCAAGCGGCCTGACCTGCGGCCGTAAAGACCCAGCCGGCTTGGTATGCGTTGACTTCATAGCGACCGTCGGTCAGCCCCGAAAGACGGAAACGGCCTTTGGAGTCCGTGCTAACGCGCGCCCTCTGGTCTTTGTTTTGAGCCCATGTTTTGGCGGCGCGCTCAAGCGCTTCATCCAAGCTGTCGATCGCCGGTGCCCCCGAGCCAACACCGTCCGTTGAATCGCCGGTAGGCTTGTTCAGCTCCGAGCGGGTTGCGATCACTGTAATGCCCGAAACAGGAGCCCCTCGATCGTCTAAGACGCTTCCGGAGATCCAGCCATCACCACCAAATCCTGTCGTTGCGAGGGAAGCGGAGGGTAGATCGATACGAGATTTTGCCTCGGCCAATCGCCCCGCGGACACCTCCGTTTTGGGCGCAGCGTCGAGGCCGGCTGTAGCGCGCTCCTGCGGTTCGCTCAGGCGCGGATTGGAGATCGTTTGTTGGCTCGGCGAAGGCTTGAGGGGACCGTCCGGTAAGAGGGGGCCCGCTGCGTTGACTTTTGAGGAGGGAGTGGCAGGGGCAAGGACAAATCCAAAACCGAGACCAATGACGATGGATACGAGGGCGATGGCT
The DNA here is from genome assembly GCA_937896235.1 of uncultured bacterium. Lineage (GTDB taxonomy): Bacteria > Planctomycetota > UBA1135 > UBA1135 > CALBMX01. The sequence goes on along the minus strand of CALBMX010000109.1, from coordinate 51,321 downwards.
AAGAGTGCGCTGGAGCTGAATTGGGCAGACGGCATGGGCGGCTGGCGTTGGAGTGAGATCCTTACTATTAAGGAAGCGGGCGCTTCTAGGGTAGGGCAATCTCGACGCAGAGGGTTGTAGCTTCTCGGTTCCGCCCGGCCAACGGCCCCTAAAACGAACTACGCGGGCTCGGCCACTCCGAATTCAAGTGTCCCTGGTACGGAGGGTCCAAATCCTAGGGTTGCTAGCGTAGCTCGCCGTCGGGTTCATAGACCTCGACATCAAGGTCCTCGAGCTTCTCCAGCATGAATCCACGGGCGTCCGCGATCGCCTGGTTGTAGACGGGCGGGCCCAAGTGTTTGACGAAAAAGTTCACCAGCTCCCTGGCTCGGAAATGGGTTAGGGGCTCGTCAAAGGCGTCTTCGTGCATGGCGGAGAGGTCTCTTTCGAGGCCCGCACGCCGCTCTTCAGACAGTCGGATGCGGAGTGGTTCTTGGTTGTCGTTTATCGCTTTCATTTATGGGAAGCTGGGGGGGGGCGAGCGGGCTGCTGGTCCCTTCCGCAGTTTGGCAAGTCCATTGGAATACATCAAAGGATTTGATAGTCTGCTAATTATCTTTATGACCCTATTAATGGAGTTTCGATGGCTACGGTTCTAGTTCCCAAGGAGACCCGCGACGGCGAAACCCGCGTGGCAGCCTCTACCGACAGTGTGAAGCGTTTTGTAAAGGCAGGTTTGACCGTTCAGGTCGAGCGTGGCGCTGGCGAGAATGCTCGTGTTTCCGATGAGAATTACCAAGCTGCGGGTGCTGTCCTTGTGGACGCTGAACCATCCTGCTGGGCGGCCGCGGACCTCGTCGTCAAGGTGTCACCTCCCACTTTAGAGGAGGCGGCCAAGCTGAAAGACGGCGGTCGAGTTCTCTCTATCGTGATTCCAGCTTACGAAAAAGAGCTGATCGAGTTCTACCGAGACCACAAGATCACCTGTTACGCGATGGACCTGATCCCGCGTATCTCGCGTGCCCAGTCGATGGACGTGCTGTCCTCGCAAGCGACGGTCTCGGGCTACAAATCCGTTCTGCTTGCCGCTTCGTACTTAGAGAAGTTTTGCCCGCTACTCATGACGGCAGCCGGCACCGTGCCGCCCGCCAAGTGTGTGGTTTTTGGTGCTGGCGTTGCGGGCCTGCAAGCTATCGCGACGGCAAAGCGGCTCGGGTGCAAAGTCGAAGCCACTGATATTCGCTTGGCCGCTAAGGAGCAGATCGAGTCTCTGGGCGCGAAGTTTATCGACGTTCCTGGAATGGAGGACATGGAGGACGAGCATGGCTACGCAAAGGAAGTTACGCCCGAGTTCCTTGCGCAGCAGCGCATCGAGGTCGCCAAGCGCGTGGCCGAGGCCGACATCGTAATCACTACGGCTTTGGTCCCCGGCCGCCCGGCACCCAAGCTCGTCTCGGAAGAGATGGTGAAGTCCATGCCCGCCGGCGCTGTGATTGTCGACCTGGCCGCCGAAGCCGGTGGCAACTGCGCCTTGACCGAACCGGGTCAGATCGTCTCCAAGCACGGCGTCACGATCATCGGCTTGACCAACCTACCGGCCACCATGCCGGTGCACGCTTCCGAGCTCTACTCGAAGAACGTTTTGAACCTCGTCAACCTAATGATCGACGAGGGCAACCTTGTGGACAAGCTCGAGGATGAGTGCCTCGCCGGTTGCCTGTTGACCCACGAAGGTGAGGTCAAGCACGACCGCGCCAAGGCACTCTTCGGAACCGAAGGAGCCAAGTCATGAATATGAACCTATGGATTGCAGCCCTGGAAACGAGCGAGGCCAGCGCCTCGTCGGGCACCCTGCCGTTCTACTTGATCGGCCTTTGGATCCTGATCTTGGCGTCCTTTACAGGACTTGAGATCATCTCGAAAGTACCGCCGACCCTACACACTCCTCTGATGAGCGGGGCGAATGCGATTTCCGGAATCACGCTCGTCGGAGCGCTCTATTGCGTCTTTTCCGACGTGAGCTCGATTGCCCAGGTGCTGGGTTTTCTGGCGATTGTCCTAGCGACGGTCAACGTGGTTGGCGGCTTCATGGTCACCGACCGCATGCTGGCGATGTTCGGTTCGAAGAAGAAGGGGGTTAAGTAATGTTCACACCAACACTCGCAGCCCTCGACGCAACCCTCATCGAGCAAGTTGTCTACATGGTCTCGGCGTTCTTCTTTGTCACGGGACTTAAGAAGCTGACCAAGGTGAAGACCGCACGGGCCGGTAACCGCATGGCATCGATCGCTATGCTCGTGGCCGTTCTGATGACCGTCTACCTGGTCGCCTTCAAGGGCCAAGTTCACGGGGACGGACTCGAGGCGATCAAGGCCTCGCTACCTTGGATGATCGGCGGCCTTGTGGTCGGCGGCCTAATCGGCATCTTCCTAGCCAAGAAGGTCGAGATGACCGAGATGCCCGAGCTGGTGGCATTCTTCAATGGCATGGGCGGAGCCTCTTCCCTGTTCGTTGCGCTCGCCACCGTGGTAGCCTTCGGCAGCGGCGCGGACTCCATTGGCGCGAACGAGACGCTGGCCGCCTTCAAGGGCGGCGACATCTCGCTCTCCATTGGACTGTCGATCTTGATCGGTTCGGTCACGCTGACCGGTAGCCTTGTCGCCTACGCTAAACTCTCCGGCAAGATGCGGAAGAACCGCTTCGGGCCCGTCGGCACCCCGGCCTTCAACATCGTGCTAGCCCTGGCCGCTGTTGGACTGGTTGTCTTTGGTGGATTTCTTGCCGCTGGCACCATGTCCACCCCGGCGTTCTTGCTCTTGACCGCTGTCGCCCTGCTCCTAGGCGTTGGACTGGTCGTGCCCATCGGAGGCGCGGACATGCCCGTGGTGATCTCGCTCTTGAACTCCTACTCGGGCATTGCTGCCGCGATGACGGGTTTCATCCTGCATAACAACCTGCTGATCGTTGCGGGTATGTTGGTTGGCGCAGCGGGTCTGATCCTGACCCAGATCATGTGCAAGGCGATGAACCGCAGTCTCTCCAACGTGCTGTTTGCCAAGTTTGGCGAAGAGAGTGGGGAGAAGGGCGATACGGAATACACAGGTGTGACCTCGACATCAGCCGAGGAGCTTGCACCGCTTCTAGAGGCCGCCTCGAGAGTGATTATCGTTCCTGGCTACGGACTTGCCGTCGCCCAAGCGCAGCACAAGTGCCGCGAGTTGGGGGACCTACTGGAGAAGAAAGGCATCGATGTGTCTTACGGTATCCACCCCGTCGCTGGCCGGATGCCCGGGCATATGAACGTGCTCTTGGCTGAAGCCGACGTCGATTACGACCAGCTCTTCGACCTCGACCAAATTAATGGCGAGTTCAAAAATGCCGACATCGCGATCGTCCTTGGCGCCAATGACGTCTGTAACCCCGAGGCCTACGACAACCCGACCTCGCCGATCGCTGGAATGCCAGTGCTCAATGTTTGGGAGGCCCAGACCGTGGTCGTGATCAAGCGCTCGCTGTCTCCAGGATATGCAGGTATCAAGAACCCTCTTTTTGAGCGTCCCAATTGCCTGATGTACTTCGGGGATGCAAAGCAGGCTCTCGAGGACATGGTGACCGAGTTCAAGGACCTGTAACGGCGCCAACGGTGGCGTGTTTCAACGTCACCTCCGGTTTCTCAGGAGTGCCGCGCGATCCGCAGGGGGGAGGACTCTCCCCTCTGGGTCATGCGGCACTTTCGTAGGCCGAGCCGTACTTCGGAGTGCGATACTGCATTTCCGTTTCGGGCTCCCAGAGGTTATGGTGCTGGCTCTCCTCACTCTGCGAAATCACCCCCTCCCCGCGCGTCTATGCCGCCACCGAACATGCTCTACCGTTCCGCACTTCTAGGCGTCTTGGCCATTTCTGCAGCGAGTTGTGGCGAGAGCCCTATCGAGCCTTCGGGCACTCCCCCGCAGGCCGCTTCGGTAATCCCTGAAGTCGCGGTTGCACCCAGAGTTGAGCTGACGGGCCCCGAAGTGTTCTCGCAGCACTGCGCCCTGTGTCACGGCGAGGCTGGTGACGGGCAGGGGCTTGTCGTATTTGACAAGCCTGCTCGCAGTTTTGTGCAAGGCGCATTCTCCTTTGGCAATACGACCGAGGCTCTTTTCCGCACGGTGTCGAGTGGCATCGGTGGTACGCCTATGCCCGGGTTTCGAGAGGTGCTCAGCGAGGCCGAACGGTATGCGGTCGTCGAGCACGTTATCGGCCTAGGGCCCGAGCCCGTAGTGGTTACCCCGGGATCGACCGTCATGACCGTGAAAGAGAAACCGCTAGTGGTAAGGGGGAGCTTCCCCCCGGTCACGGAAGGGGATTCCATGACACCGCGCGGGCTACTTGTAGGTGGCCTCGACGGGCTCAGTTTTCAATACGACAGGAGCAACATGCGGCTGCTCGCCGTGCGCCAAGGCGGATTTGTCGATCGCCGCGATTGGGAGAATCGTGGTGGAGATACGCTCTCGCCACTAGGTCGCGCAATCTTTATCCCCGCCGGTGAGCGTAGGCACGTCGAGTGGGTAGCCGCCAGCCCCGGCAGCTCGGATGAGCCCATCGCTTTGAAGCTTGTGGCAACGGAGATCGCGAATGGGAAGGCGCTCGTTGATTACGACCTCCTCTTAGGGCAAAAGAGGGTCGCCACGGTTCGGGAGTCTTCCGAAGCGGTCAGCTTCGGAGGATGGACCGGCTTTCGCCGGCACTTCGAAATCTCAGGGGAGGGGACGGATCCACCTCTCTACATGCCGACCTCCTACGCCGCCGGCACTGCGGAAACCTTGGAAACGGGGACGCCAAGCGAAGCTACTCTCTACCGGGGTGACTCCAAAGGGGCGACGATTATCTTCACAAAAACAAGTGGGGCAACCTCCTCGCTGACAGTCACGATCGACACGTTATTTGGCCTAGAGCCAACTCCTGAAAACCTTGCCGCTTTTAAGGGGGCGCTCTAATGTTGTTTCTCGCCGCACTACTTTTGGCCGCGCCTCTTCAAGACGAGGCCACTTACTACTCCGTTGACTACCTGACTCCGCCCGCGGGAGAGGAGCTCGAGATCGGAGGCATGGCGTTCATGTCCGACGGAACGATGCTTGTTAGCACACGCCGCGGCCGCGTCTGGTGGATTGACAATGCCATGGCCGCTGACCCCGCCGACGCCAAGTTCCATATCTTTGCGGAAGGGTTGCACGAGGGGTTGGGTCTGACTGTGCGCGACGACCGAATTTACCTCGCGCAGCGGGGCGAGCTCTCGGAGCTGATCGACGTCGACGGGGACAACGTTTGCGATCGCATTCGCACGATCACCCAAGACTGGGGAATGAGTGGCAACTACCACGAGTTCGCCTTCGGCTTGCCCATCGACGACGAGGGAAACTTCTACATGGGTACCAACGTCGGCTTCTGGTCGCCAGAGTGGTGGCACGGCCTGAGCGTTGAGCCCTACCGAGGCTGGCTCCTAAAGATTGCGCCAGATGGGGACGTGACGCCTTTTTCTAGTGGCGCGCGGGGGCCGGCGGGAATGGGCTTTGATGCGAAGGGCAACTTGCTGTACACCGATAACCAAGGTGACTGGTTACCCGCATGCGGCATGTTTCATGTGCAGGGCGGAGAATTCTTTAGCCACCCCGCGAGCTTGCGATGGACCCCGGAGTATGGCAACGGCGAAGAGGTGCCGAGCAGTATGCTGCCGCCCTCGACGGAGCGCACGCCTCCGGCTGTTTGGATTCCCTACGAATACTCGCGCTCGACGGGCAACATGGTGCCCGATCAAACCGGCGGTGCATTCGGCCCCTTTGCGGACCAGCTTTTTGTAGCGGAGCTGACAAATGGACTTGTCTTTCGGACCTTGCTGGAAGAGGTGCAAGGCCAACTCCAGGGTGCGGTTGTTCTGTTCCGGCAGCAGATCGGCAGCACGTTTCGGGTTGCGTTCGCACCCGACGGCACTCTGTTTGGAGGCATGACCAATCGCGGGTGGGGTGGGCTTGCTCCCGGCTCAGGAATCGCGCGTGTACGCTGGACCGGGGAGACCCCTTTGGAGTACAAAACGATCCATCTGACCGATGGTGGATTCGAGTTGGGCTTCACGCTTCCGCTCGCAGTCGCGCCCGATCCCGCGTCAATTAAAATTCGCAGCTACGATTACAACTGGTGGTGGGACTATGGCTCCCCCGAGGTTCGGAATCTGGAAATGGAGGCCTCAGCGGCGACTCTTTCCGAAGATGGTTTGACCCTAAATGTGGTGATTCCCGGCATCAAGGCTGGTCGTTGTATGCGTGTAAGTCTGCCCGGCATCGGGCTGCTGCATGACGAGTTTGACTACACCATCAACCAGATGCCATCGGGTCCGCTTACTCTCGAAATGGTGGCCAAGCTGGTGGAGCCGCCGGGCGCGCGCGAGTCCGAAGAGGACGGTTGGCTGACCATGACCTGGGGCGATCCATTCGCCGCGTTTGATGCACAAGGTTGGGAGCTTGTCGCTGCGTCCCTTGACCCAAAGGATCCCTCGAAGTTTCTGGTAACTCAAGGAAATAGCGCGTTGGTAAACAGCGGCGAGAATGTTCAGGACTTCCGCTCCCACGCGGAGTTCGGGGACATCGCTTTCCGCTTCAACTTCATGTTGCCTGAAGGTGGGGATTCGGGCCTCTACCTTATGGATCGCTACGAGCTGCAACTGGTTGACGATGCGGACCAATGTTGCGGAGTGGTCGGCTCGAAGAGCCCCCGAGCTAAGGGGTACCGAGGCCCGGGACAGTGGCATAAGGTGGAAGGCCATTTCTATGCACCACGTTTTGATGCTGATGGCAACAAGACGGAGAGTGCCCGCTTCGAAAATATTACCGTGGATGGCGTGATGGTCATCGGGTCTGCCGAATGTGACGGCGTGACCGGGGGTGCGGTCAGCCAGACTGAAGTCGCACGCGGCCCGCTTCGCTTCCAAGCTACGGCTGGAACGGTGGCGATGGGGGACATTCGCGTGAAGGTCTTAGATGAAGGCGAGGCCGTAGTCGATAGCGAGGGCTGGACTGCAATCGACGCCGTCACGGAAGCAACTGGTTCATTCGAACTTAGGGGCAACCTGACCCTCTCGGACGGAGGCTCTGCCGCGCTCGATATGTTCTTGCCAAGCCCCGAAGCTACGGAAGGCGGCGTGCGCCTGATACTCGATCACAGCGGGCCGAGTGATTCTCGTACCGGCAGCTTCGCTGGCCTCGCACCGATCACGACGCAATATATTCAGGCTGGCATCCCCTTCGACCTAAACGTCGTTTGCCGGCCAACGGGAACCGGGACGAACGTGGAGGTTCACTTGAATCGGGTCCTTGTCAATAGGTTCACAACCGACGGTCCGCTCGCGCCGGGTTACTTCCGGCTGTATCCCCAAATCACTCCCGGTACCGAGCTCACCGTTGCCAGCCTCGAAGTGAGGAGCTTCTAACTAAATTATGAGCATGTCGAAATCCGCAATGCCAACCACCGCCGCGCCCCTCTTACCGGCATTGGGCTTCAAGTTGTCGCTCATGATGTTCTTGCAGTACGCGATTTGGGGCGCCTGGCTGCCGCTGCTCTATCCGTTCTTGATGGGCCACCGCCACTTCACGGCCGATCAGTGCGGCGTGATTTTGGCATCAGGTGCTATTGGTGCAGTCATCGGCCCATTCTTAGCGGGGCAGCTAGCTGACCGGCACTTCAACACCGAGCGGGTCCTTGCAGCGAGTCACTTTGGCGGCGCTGTACTCGTCTGGTTCCTGGCGTCGACAGAGCGATTCGAGGTTTTCGTTGGGATGTCCCTTGTGTACGGATTGATCTACGCGCCAACACTCTCTCTCACCAACTCCCTCGCCTTACACCATCTACCCGATCGCGATCGGGACTTCGGGAAGGTCCGCCTGTGGGGGACAGTCGGGTGGATCTTCGCCGGCATTACCATGGCCCAATGGCTGTTCTTCCAACATACGCCAGAGGGTGCTGCCGAAGTGGTGACAGCCGCACAGAACGCTGGTATGACCGACGCGTTCAAGTTCGCCGCAGGCCTCGGGCTAGTCATGGCATTCTTCTGCCTAACACTCCCAAAGACGCCTCCGAGTAAGGGTGAAAGTAAGAACGCAACGTTCGAGGCCCTTGGTGAGATCAAGCGCAAGCCCCTGCTGATCCTATTCCTTCTGGCTATTCCGGTCTCGTGCATTCACCAATTCTATTTTGTACACACGGCGTCATTCCTTGGCGGCATCCAGGTGGGTGCAGAGGGCTTTGTCGCCTTCCTCAACAAGCTGTTTGGAGTCGGAGGCGGAGGACTGATGACCATAGGCCAGATGTCCGAGATTCTCGTGCTCGCTGCGATTCCATTCCTTGCGAAGTCGATGTCCCGGCGCTCGCTCCTAGCCATTGGCCTCATCGCTTATGCGCTTCGCATGTGGCTCTTCGGGAACTTCGAACTCGTTGGCCCAGCCGGCCTGATGTTTGGCCTCGCGCTACACGGGTTGTGCTTCGGTTGCTTCATCTTCGTGGCGTTCATGATTGTCGACGAAAATACGACAGGTGATGTGCGCGCGAGTGCCCAGGGACTCTTCAACCTTGTCATCGTGGGGGTCGGCATCATCGTTGGCTCTCTGATCGCGACAGCGGCTACGCGCTGGGCTACAACGGATGGCGTGCTGTCTTATACCGAGTTGTTTAGCTACCCGATGTACGCGTCCATTGCCTGCCTGATCATTCTCCTCCTTACCTATCCGCGGGAGAACACCCGCAAGCAGAACTCATGACCTCCCTCTCGATCGGTTTCGTAGGCGCTGGCTTCAATACCAACTTCCACATTCAGTCTCTCGTCGAGGTGCGCGACTGCACCGTAGGAGGAGTCGCTAGTCGAACACGTGCATCCGCGGATAAGTCGGCCGAACTCGCGCGTTCGCTTGGCCTTGGTGACGCCCGAGGCTTCGACACGGTAGAGGAGATGGCTGCCGATCCATCCATTCAAGCGATTTGGGTGAATAGCCCGAATGACACTCGAATCTCAGTAATGGAGGCGATTGCAAGAGGGAATGCGCGTCGTGAAGTCCCTTTGAAAGGTGTCGCTTGTGAGAAACCTCTTGCGCGCAATCTAGTTGAAGCTCAGCGTGTCATTGACATCATGGAAGAGGCTGGATTGCCAACGGGCTACCTCGAGAACCAGGTCTTCACGCCTTCCGTCGTTCGCGGCAAAGAGGTGATCTGGCGCCGAGCAGTCCCCGCGACTGGACGCCCCTATTTGGCCAGGGCTGCCGAAGAGCACTGCGGTCCGCACAGCCCGTGGTTCTGGCAAGGTGAGGCCCAGGGTGGCGGCGTGATGAATGACATGATGTGTCACAGCATCGAGACCGCTCGCTTCCTCTTGACACCTCCCGGCGCCGACCGAACCGTGCTAACTCCCATCTCGGTGAACGCGCAAATCGCCTCTCTCAAATGGACGCGTCCCGAGTACATCCAAGAGCTCAAGGACACCCACGGCCCCGAAGTTGACTATGCGAAGAAACCCTCAGAAGACTTCGCTCGATGCACGGTCACGTACAAGGACCAAGAGGGCCACACTTTGATCGCCGAGGCGACCACGTCGTGGTCTTACGTTGGCGCGGGCTTGCGCTTGAGCGTGGAGCTCCTCGGACCCGAGTATTCGATGCGCTCGAGCTCTCTCGAGACCGGCCTAGAGGTCTTTTTCTCACGTAGGGTCGCGGGCAACACGGGTGAGGATCTGCTTGAAAAGCAAAACGCAGAGCAAGGCGTGATGCCAATTGTCCCCGACGAAGCCTCCGCTTATGGGTATGCTGCCGAGAACCGCCACATGGTGCGCTGCTTCCTAGACGGTACGACACCGGACTTGACCTTCGCTGACGGTATCGACGTCGTGCGTATTCTGATGGCCGCGTACCGGTCCGCCGAGCTCGAGCGGTCCGTAGACCCTAGCGACGATGATCTGATCTCCTTCCGACCAGAGGTCGCGCGCGGGGTCTGGAAGCCGAAGTAGGGGGGGCGCAGCTCTTCATCTACTCGGCTCCCCGGTGGGGTCGCTCTGCCTGTGTGAGACCTCTTCATGCCGGAGAGCGCGCTTGTAGAGTTCCTTCTTCAAGGTCGTCTCTACGGGGCAACCACGGTCCTCTCCCATAGCGCCAAGGGGAGAAGCGGACCCAATGCTGGCGGCCCAGCGTGCCATGCACTTGCGGGGTAACGAAACGTGTCGAGGCTGTAGGTTCGGAGCCGAACTCTTGCATCTCTAGGGAGACACTTTTCCTCGGCATGTACTATATTCGGTCGCAATGGAAGCGCACAAAAGCACTGTTGACTACTCTTCTCGCGAAGAGGTAGCCCACGTCATTACGCATGGCGTTGGTGCACTGCTCAGCATCGCCGGTCTGGTACTCCTCGTACTTCGTGCCGTCCAAAACGGAGGCGCGATCCACGTGGTTAGCTTCTCCATCTTTGGCACTTCCGCGATCCTTCTCTACACGGCTTCTGCGGTCTATCACGCATTCGCGGGCTCGAAGCATCGCCGCCTCCTAAAGGTCATGGACCACTCCTTGATCTATGTGTTGATCGCCGGTACCTACACTCCGTTCCTCTTGGTTGGCCTGCGAGGCGCTTGGGGCTGGTCTCTTTTTGGTGTGGTTTGGGGGCTGACCATCGTTGGAATCGTCTTCAAGGTCTTCTACGCCGGCCGCTTCAAATTAGTCTCTACCCTGCTCTATCTTGGGCTCGGTTGGCTGTGTGTCATCGCCGCAAAGCCGATGCTCGAAAACGTTCCCACGGGGGCCTTGTGGTGGCTGCTTGCGGGTGGGTTCGCCTATTCCCTCGGCACGATCTTTTACATGCGCAAGCGAATGGCGTACCACCATGCTGTTTGGCATGTCTTCGTCATGGCGGGAACGGCCTGCCACTTTCAGGCGGTCTACGGGTACTTGGCTCCAGGCTAGAACGGGGGGACGGTTCTAGCCCAACGCTTGGGGCGATCCGTGATGGGCGAAGCCCCTCCCTCTGTCTCGCCGGGTTGGGAAGTCTACGCTGGAGGGTTCGGTCCGTCTCGACTGCTAGGAGCACGGATGGGAACAGACCGACGAAGGCAACGATGGTCCGGTTGGGCCTCCTGGATGGAGCTCCCTTTCCAGTGCCCGTTCAAACCTTTTCCGGCTTCCGTAGACCTGAGCGTGAGCTTACTTCGCTGGTGTTCGACCAGCATCAGCAGGGGGCGCGAAGTGGAGGGGAGGAGCGAGGATTGATTGTCTCAGGCAAGCCTTCCCAACCTCTATTCCTCCAACTTGCTCAGGTCCCATACCTGAACACTTTGGTTTCCCGAGGTCGTCAATAAGGTGTCGCCCTTGCCGATAAAGTGAATCCCAGCAACAGGGCCCCGTGCGCGCACGCCTAATGTTGCAGGTTGCCTTCCATCCTCAAGGTTCCACATGAAGAGGTTGCCCTCGATATCACCGGAGACCAACCAGCGGCCCTTGGGGTCGATGGCGAGCTTGGAGACCTGCACCTTGTGGCCCTCGAACTCGATGAGCTCGGCTCCTTTCTTGAGTTCAATCAACCTCAAAGTTCCATCTTCAGCCCCAACCGCCAGTACCTTTCCCTTGCCGCCAAAAGTGAGGGCTGTCACTCTGCTCGTGTGGACTTTGATGACGTTTTCTTCGTCCGCTTTTGTGCTGCTCGGATTGCGAAAACGCACGGTCCCATCACCGCCACCCATAGCTAGTTGCTTGGCCTTGGAATCTAGGGCCAAAGCGAATGTGCCGAGGTTTGTGTCGGGGTAATGGCTGTAGCCTTCTTGGTCTCCAGGTTGCAGCCGAAGGGCACCTCCAGCGCTGTTGCCAAGCCAGAGCCACTTCCCCCTCGGGTCCGCCACCATGCACGACGCGGCGCCCTCCATGGGAGCGTCCGTCGCTCCCTCCGATGCGGAACCATCTTTTAGGCTCCAGAGTTGGTAAGTCCATTCGCCGAGGAAAGTGATCAACAACTTCCCTGCAACGGAGAGCTCGCGGATGGGTGCTAGGCCTGCCATAGCGTCGGTCTCCCACAAAAACTCGCCCTTCTTGATATCCCACGCGCGAAGTGAGTTCTTCGCGTCGGCGGAGTACAGCACCTCGCCCTTCGCGTCGACCGCGAAGCAGGTCATCACCTCGGGATGGAGAGCAATCGTCTCTGCCTTGAGGTCTACGGGATCGGGTGCATCGCGTGGATCTTGAGTTGCGAGGAGAGCGAGTAGGCACAGCAGGATTGGTTTTAGCATGGCAATGTCGGGTTGCGGCGATTTTGCGTACCTGCGATCCTACTCCAATCGAAGCAGACGAAAAAGGCCGCGCGACTCCATATCGGAGCCGCGCGGCCTCAAGAAAACTGTCGAAGTTTAGTTTCCGCGAATAACGCGGAGCCCCTCGACGACGGAGACCTCCTCAGGAGAGTACTTCTCGATTAGGTCGGCGGAGGACGTGTAGAGATCACGCTGATCCGTAACGCTGAGAAGTGAGGCATCCTTCGCCGAGGCGGTAGCGACGCGCGCTTGTCCCGGACCTTGAAGGCCCGATGCAGTCGCAGCATTGAGCTCGATGGCAATGTGCGCGGCGTCCACATCTTCAGGCAAGCCGGGCTGGCCAAAGAAAATCGGCGCGTCCGCTAGCTCGGCAAGAGTCATATTCGGAACGATGCCGACCAGCTGGCCCGAGGGATACCCGGTGTTGATGCGCTCGAGAGTTTGGTTGCCGACATAGAGAATCGGCTCGGCCGTTTGTCGTGGCGCAAGCCAGTTTTCGTTGGCCTCGAGAACAACAAGCAGCCCTTGGGTATAGGACGGCTGCTCGGCACTCCACCAGTGCGTAGCCGGCGTTGCCAGCTCAAAGGCACGGGCGTAAACCAGGTTTACGGGCAGCTCAACAGCGGGTTCAGCGGGGATCGGAAGGGGCGCTTCCAGGCCACTTTTGTGGGTGGCGAGGACGCCGGTTGTGGTTGCAACCGTAGCAATGAATGCGGCGCCAAGAATGAGTTTGATAGTCATGGTATTAAGTTGGTGCCGGGGATTACTTGGTAAGTTCGATGTCGTCTAGACCGTAGCGGCCCATTGCCGAGCCGTGGGCCGCGCCGAAACGGAAGATCAACTTATCGATGTTGGAGAGGTCGAAGTTTGCATCTTCCGCGGTGAAGCCCTCAAGGGGAATACGGAAGGTCTCAAACTCGTTTCCCCAACCAGGTAGGCCTGTGCCACATCCGGTGCGTTGGTAAGGCTCGACGACTCCGGCGCCCGTGACGAGAATCGAGAGAACGCTGGCGTTGCCAGAGTTGTCAACAAGCTCAATCTCAAACCTGCCGTCCCCTAGGATTCCGGTGGTCAGGGGGTGACGTGTGGCCTGGCAGGCGCGGAACGAGAGCGTCTCGAAGGAGGTCCAGTCTGCATCGCCGAAAAGCAGGTCATAAGTCAGGTTGTAGTTGCCTGCACTGTCAACGTTGAAGACAGCACCTTTTGTGGTGTCCGAGGAGCTGGCCTCGGTGAACCCGTTAAAGATGTCGCTGAGGTTGTGGGTGAAGTTGGAGTTCGCGTCGTCCATGCGGCCTTCGTTGAAGTCCTTCACGGTGAAGCTAACGGCGGCACCGGAGCTGGCGACAGCTGTGCTGGGGCTAGTCTGGAAGTCATCGATGACAAACTTGCCCGAAGCAACGCTGTCGCGGAACTGGAGGTCCACCTCTACGCACGGATCACTGGTGGGAGCGCTCGGCGGGTGGAAGGACTCATACTGGCGCGACAGGAAGTCGCGAGCAGCCCAATCGCCTTCGATGTGGTACTTGACCAAGGGCAGGATGTAGCCCGTCATGATCAGGTGCGTCTTAGCCTCGTTCAAAAGGCAAGGACCACTGGCCCACGGGGTGCCGCCCGCGTCGTGGAACCAACCGTGGCCGACACCCATGAGGGAGATCGACTGGCGCTGGTTCTCGGCGCGATCGTGCAGGTGGAAGCACTGGGTGATGTCGCTCGACGGGCAACCGTTCACATCGGAGTCAGCTTGGCCAACCCACAAGTGATAGTTGGCATCATGCGGGTTAGCGGAGTTGGTTCCGAGGAAGTCCGTCGGAGCGATACTCGAGATGAGGCGGATGTCGCTGCGGACATAGGTCGTCGGAGTGTAGGTGCCGTCGAAGATGCGGTCATAGGCGCGGGCGACGCCTTCGCCACCTCGGCTGTGACCAAGCCAAGTGATGGAGTTCGTGTCGACGTGACCTTGGAGGATGCTGCCGACACCGGGAAGAGCGCCAAGGTTGCTAAGGAAGTAGTCGGTGTTCGTCAACGTCGTTGTCGAAGCCGTTTCTATACCGGGTCCCGTGTTGTTGGAGTGGCTCACAACGATATAGCCATAGCTCGCAAGGTGCATTCCGATGTGGTCGTACCACTGGTAGTTGTGGCCATTGCCGTGGCTAATCATGACAAGCGGAAGCTTGCCCAAGCTCGCGACGTTGGATGGGTAGTAGAGGTCCTGGTCGAGCCAAGAGCCGCCCGAGTAGATTTTTTCGACCACGGCGTACGGGCCGGCGACAGTGGTGTCGCGGACAACCGAAACACCGGGGTTGTCTCCATAGCCGTCGATGATGTCGCCGGAGGAGAGAACGCCGTTTTGGTCGAGGTCGATGATCAAGTCATAGCCAGCACCAAGATCCGTTCCCAGCGGACCGGCCAGTGTGCCGTTATCGACAGTGAATGTATTTGCGGCGATTCCACCCATGGTGAAGATCACGGTCTCCGCGCCTCCAGAGCTGACGTCTACAAGCGCGGGTGAGGCGGTCCAACCGGCGACGTTCTTGGAGGCGACAACATACAGGTCGGCGGTCTGCCCTGCTAGCGAGGGTAGCGCCAGTGGGTCGACAGAGAGCTCAAGGGAGGAACCGGCGTTGACTGCGCGAACCTTCTCGAAGAAAGGGCGTATCGGAAGGCTGTTTCCTGCCAGCTCAGCAGTTTCGGGGCCCCCGAGGACAAACGTCATTTTGGCGCTAGCCGAGAAGTCAAATCCGTTCGGGTCGGTGGGGTCGAGGACCGCACCGAGTAGATAGAACGTCGAGCCGATCAAGCTGGGGCTTGAGGGCATCGGTAGGGTTGTGGAGGAGAGACCTGACAGGTTCGTGCTAGCGATCGCTTGGAAGAACATCGCAGGAGTCATGCCGATCGCGACACTCTCTCCGAGAACGCTGACGGGGCCGGGACTTACGTCCACAGCGAGAAGGCAGGGGAGCGCAGGGTTGCCGGTCAAAGTGATCTGCAACGGAGTTCCAAGAGCCTTGGAGAGGGAGACCTGGCCGTCAAGCTTCAAATCGGAGGCTTGCGTCGAGGCGGAAAAGACAAGTACCGCGGCAGCCGCAGCAAGGGGAGTAAATCGCATAGTTCTTCGGGGAGGTAGTAAACCGAACAGGGAACTGTATCTCATCATTTAGACATAAGAGGTCCATTTTGGGGCCTATGGATTGTGAGGTATTTCCGGAGAAAACGGATTCGAAACACTGCGGTGTCTGGGAGCCAACCTCTTTCGAACCAGAGCGGAGGCTCCCTTCGAACGAGCATCGATTGGTGGCGGCCATATGGACCGAAGAGTCCATATGGGGCCTTTCCTTTCTTGCGGACCCCAAGCGGTGGGCTTTGCCTATTCATACGTAAGCGTTCACGGGGGTAAATCGCCGACTGCGAATCGAGGCTTAGCAACGCGCTGCTGAGAGCAGGCGAGCGAGGCTCGCCTCGTCAAAGTCGGGCGCAAGGAGTGCGCGAGTTCCACAGGGGAGCAAGAGCTCGGTGCCACTGGAGCCTGAAGGCGTCTCGGGCTGCGTAGAAGGCACGAGTTCTAGGAAGGTGGGGGCGACTTCGGCGGCAGTGAGAGCAGCCTTCTTCTCCTGACTGATCCGGTAGGTGAAGACGTGAATCGGGATGCCGGAGAGGGCCGAAAGTTGTTCGAGTGTCAGGTGGTCACTGCGCCGCTGATCAAGGAAGCGCCGAACTTCGGCGGGGCCGTAATGGGATTTTTGCATGCCCCGTATTCTGACGAGCA
The DNA here is from genome assembly GCA_937896235.1 of uncultured bacterium. Classification (GTDB taxonomy): domain Bacteria; phylum Planctomycetota; class UBA1135; order UBA1135; genus CALBMX01. The sequence continues at coordinate 35,281 of CALBMX010000109.1, read as the reverse complement.
TAGCGGGGCCGTAAAGGTGGGCGTCAGGCGACGGTTACAACTGAAGTGGGAACCATAGGGCGGTCTGTGACACTCCGGCAGGCCGGGGGGGGGAAGAATTTCGAATCGATTAGATCCTCGGGTCCGTTCAAGCGTCGGTCTCTACGGACGGGAAAGTTATGATCGACACGATGGAATTGCAACAGTTGGGTAGGTATGAGGAGGCATGGGGTCGACTCGGCGATCCGCACAAACCGTGCGGGGTACTCGGTCGGGGGTTCATGCCAAATCTCAGGGCGTCGCGCACCTTGGATTGGGTGCAAAAGTGGTCAGCCGATCTTCACCCGGCGATGTTCCAACCAAACGATCGGCGCAGCCCTCACCCGCAAAGGTCTCTAGAAACGTTGGGGGCTTACAAGCCCTGAAGGAGAAGACCCCGCGCCGCGCTCTGGGGACCTCGCTCGAGCAATCGGACGAGGCGCTTATGGCGTTGTATCAAGGCGGCGATAGCGGTGCGTTTGAGGTGCTCTTCACCCGCTACCGAAGGCAGTTGTTCACCTTTCTCCTGCACCATGTCGGTGACCTCCCCGCGGCCGAGGATGTGTTCCAAGATGTCTTCCTCAAGCTTGTGCGCAGTGCCTCTCAGTTTGATGGCAAGCGGTCTTTTCGAGGCTGGCTCTACGCGATTGCCCGCAACACTACAACGGATCGTCAGCGCAGGCTCGGTGTGCGAGGTGCAGAGATCCTGGAGAGCGCGATGGGGAGTGATTCCAACGAGAGTGGGCTAGACGGGGTTGTCGAGAGCGGCGTGAGCAGCGTGGACCCCGCACGAGAAGCGGAAGGGAGCGAGTTTTTCGAGCGCATTCAGGGGGCGCTACTCAAGTTACCTGACAGCCAGCGCGAGGTGTTCCTACTTCGAGAGCGCGCAGAGCTGGACTACGAGCGCATCGCCGAGTTGACGGGATGCGGGGTTGCAACTGCCAAAAGTCGAATGCGCTACGCGTTGGTAGCGCTGCGACGTCACCTTTTAGAGAGTGGTTTTGATCCACTCGCCGCAGCCGGAGGACCTCATGAATAATTGCAAGGAACTTGAGACTTTCCTAGTTGACTACTTGGACGGAATCCTCACAGAGAACGTTCGGATAGGCATTGAGATGCACCTAGCGGGCTGTGCGACTTGTGCGGCAGAAATCGCAAGCTACAGGGAGATCCAATCGGTCTACCGAGGCATGCCGGAGCTCGAGATCAGCGAAGGCGTCGCTACATCCATTTTGGATGAATCCAAGAAACACAAGGTCGACGCTAAGACTCGGCAGGCGCCCTCGACAAAGAGGCCAGCCACGGGTCCCGGCTCGCGAAAGCTCAACATGGTCCTAGCAGCGGCAGCTAGCATGCTCGCTGTCGCCATCTTGGCGTGGAATGGAAAGCGCAGCGGATTCGATTTTGACTCACTTGTTCAAGGGGGCCTTGCCCACGGCAACCTACAGGAGTGGGGCCCGGCGATCGAAGGCCTGTCGAAAGCGCTTGAACTCGACGCAACAAATGAGCGTGCACCTGACGTGATGCTTGCGCTTGCCCGACTGCACCTTCAGGCCAAGGACTCGGGCGGAGCCCTTGAGGTCTTGGACTCATTGCAGGCCTCCTTCCCGGTCCAGTCGGATAGGGCTGAGGTGTTCTTGTTGCGCGGTGATATTTACCGTGAGCTGGGCGATTTTCAACTCGCGCAAGAGACCTACCAAGAGGGGTTGGCGGAGCACCCCGAGGCTGCGGAAGCCGTGGAGCAGCGGAAGGCCCCTTCGTATTTGGACTCGCTAGAGTCCCTCGGGTATCTAGGCTATTTCTAGTCGGCCTTTTCACTGGAAGGAGTCACAAAGCTGACGACAACTTGCGTCCCGTACAGCGGGTAGTCGACACGCGCTCGCCAGCCCATAAACTTGTCTGGATTCCAAGTTAGGCTCGAAAAGACATGCTTGAGTAGCTCCGCGTGTTTCGGGACCTCGGGGACGGGGAATGAGCTCGTACCTCTGCCTATAAACTCGAGGCGGTCCGAGGAATCCACGCGATCAATTTCGCACGAGGGGTCATTGACATCGACGACGCCGTCAAATGAAGTGTCGTAAGTTCCCAGCTCCGGCGTTGCACCTGTGTACAGATCTTCGTGCACGAGGACATCAAACAAGAGCATCTTAGACGGCGTTGCTATCTCCGCAAAAACATACGGTTTGCGCCCTTCGACAGGAGTGCGGGGCATCTCGTCGAGGTTGACTTCGGCGAGCAGGAGATCGGTGGTCGCCTTACGACCGAATTGGTCACCGGCAAGAATGTACTGAACGCGTTCGCCCACTCGATTAACCTCGAGCTCCGCAGGTTTTGCAGCACAGAAGGCGTCCAAGCGCAGGCCCTCAAGGCACTCTACGCGCTCGCCTTCTAGGGTTGTGGGGCGGCGGTCCTTTCCCGCAGTCACAAAACGGCGGGTGGTGAGCTTCGTCCGCGCACCCGGGCGCCAACGCTGCAAGCTATAGAGGCCGGCAAGCCAGACGACATCGATCCCCTCGCCCGTGGTGGAGGGATGCAGGATGACCGTAGCTAGATTCGTCTCGGCGGAGATCCCAAGTAGCTGGCTGCGCGCCTTGAAAACGGACTGCCTGCGTCGAATCTCAAACTCTGTGCGAGCACTAGGCAGCCATGCGGAAAGGATCGCGTCGAGCTGCGAGCGATCGCCAATGTCTTCGCGCAAGACCGCCTGGAAGGTATCGATCGCTTGCGAAGCCCGAGCGAGCACCCGGGTGGGGATCCCGCGCTTTTTTGCGGCGCGCAAAAAGCGTCGCAGGGGGTCGGGTCCGGGGGCATGCTGCAAGGCGGCGAGCGGGTCGTCATCGCGGAGGGCCTTGAGAAGCCTGTGGGCGAAAACCTTGTCCAATCCAAGGGCCGTCCCAAGTCGCTGCGGCCCCTGGGCCCCCTCTGGAATGCCCGCCAGGACTGCCATGAGACTACTTTTTAGCTCTATCCCCGTGTCGGTCAGAGTCTTGCGGAGTGTCTTGGCTGTCTGCATCTAAATTGATAAAGGGGGAGGCTGAACGTTCCCCATCCTATCCTGATTCTAGGCCTAGAGCAAGGGCCGAAACGGGCTGGTCAAAGTTTCAGAGAAACTTTGACCAGCCCTTGGGATCGGTTGTATCCTAAGGATTGAACTGACTCTTTTTGTCCTCCACAAACACCTCCCTCTACTCATGAAGCACATTTTCTCACTCGCTTTCCTTGCTCTACTTGCCCACGGATCCGTGGCCAGTGCCCAGATGGCGACTTTTGACAACTTCGACACGGGCATCAACAAGGCGGGTTGGACCTACAATACCGGCGATGTCATCGAGGCGACTGGCGGCAACCCCGGCGGCTACCTGCACCAGCCGGTTGCGGATACTTTCGCACCCATTTTCACCACAACAAGCTCGAAGCTAAAAGGGGACTGGCGGGCAGCAGGCGTGAGTCGCCTTACGTTTGATGCCATTTTGCACGACATGAATTTCGGCAACGGCAGCGGCTTCGAAATGTCGATCTTGCTTCGCGATACCAAGGGGACCGCAGGCGTGACCGACGATGACTACGCCTTCTATGTCGGGCCAAACATCCCTCTAAAGGGCGCGGGTTGGAAGAGTTTCGATTTCGCTATTCCCAGTCAGGACACCTCCGCCGTTCCTCTCGGATGGAAAGGTGGTTGGGCCGGTGACGGCGGTATGTTCCGTCCGGGAGTTACCTGGAACGATGTCATCACCAGCGTCGATCAGGTCGAGATCTTTTGGTTGAATCCCGAGTTCTTCGCGATCTTCCAGCAATGGAATGTTGGCCACGACAACATGGCGATTCATGCAAGTGGAACGACTAAAATTCGCAATGGCGCAGGCGGCAACCCCGTGGGTTATACGTCCACCTCCGCGCCCAGCATCCTCACGGGATGGACAGCTACGGTGGATTTGCTAACACCTGGGCACCCGCTGTCCTTTGTTGCTGTCTCTCTCGGTGGAGCCACACAGGGAATCTTCCCTGGTGGATCGCTAGTTGGGGAGCTACTGCTTCAGCCGAACCTGCTCATGTTGGACCTGCAGGCGGGATCCCACTTTTTTGCACTGCCGAACGATCCCTCCCTTTTGGGAATGGGTTTCGCGACGCAAGGCGGGACCATCGACGCGGGTGGAATGATCTACTTCAACAACGCCATTGACATCAAAATCGGCGCATAGATAACGACGAGCTCTTCCCCGCTACGGACGGAGAGTGATCTCGGAGGGTCGACTAACCTCACACAGATCCATACGCTTTCAGCGGACCGGCTGTGCAACCCTGCGCGGCCCGGAAAAGAGAATGGCCGGTAGATTTCGATCTACCGGCCATTCTCGCAATTAGGGCCTTGGGGCGGACTCGCCCCTGCCGTCAAGGAACCCCCAGATCTAGGGGTTCACATAGATCAGGTGGTCGGTGGCAGCTACCGTCCCGTACAGCGGGAACACGACAGGCGACGTGACTAAGTTGGAGTAGTTACTCGCGAGGTCCAAGAAATTTGAAGTGAGAGTGGGGCCTGGCCCCGGTGTGATTACCGACTGCCCACCGCCGGTGAAGCCTCCATAGAAGATGTCGAAAGAGGTCTCGATGGCTCCCGAGGTGGAGCAAATGTTGGTGTAGAGAAGGAGCCCCTCGGCAACACTTGCCTTCTCGGGGCCGGGGTAGGTGCTCGTGTTTGTCCAGCGACCGATCGATGTCGTCACCAGCTCATACCAAGGGGCAGCGGGCCATAGATTTAGACTCTGGAAAGAGCCGCCACACATTCCGGAAGCACTTAGTCTGACCCCCGATTGTTGGGGAGGCGCGAGGCTAAGGGGGCATAGACATCCCGAGACTAGCGGTTGGAATATACCTTGTTGGATGTGCTCTTCGGCAAGGCAGGTACCGATGGCGTTCGGCGTGACACTCCGCATGGCCTCGTTCATCAAGACGCCAGTTGTCGGCAGGTTGACACCGGGAACAAAAGGGTTCGCCGCAGTATCCGGAGCGACAATCGCGAACGTCGAATTGGGGTGATACGCACCGGGAACGGATGAGAATCCAGGTTTGTGGGTGAACTCGTCACAACCGTGGTAGAGGACAATCACTGTGTCAAATGCGCCAGTTACGCAGTCTAGAGAGTAGTCGACATACCCGTAGTAGAATGCCGTGGAGATTGGTGTCAGCGCGCAGCTAGGGACGGGGCACGCAGGCGTTCCGGATAGGGGCGAGACAATGTCGACCTTGGCAGCAAAGCGCCAGACCTGAATCGGCAGTGAGCTCGTGGGGACCTGCTCATTCCAGGTCCGCGTGTAGTCGAGGGTGACGACGCCCTTCATCAGGGTTGCACCGGAACTGCAGTCAAAGACATCCAAGATCGAAGTGTACTGCGTGCAGGTCGCGGTCGACGGAATCGGTGCGCCAAGAGAGATCTTGGTACAGACCTGGCCGGAGAGCGCGCAGTTAGTCCAACAGATTCCCTTGCCCGGCAGGGAGCTGGCTGGGAAGGTCGGCAGGGTGGGCGTGACGTTCGAGCAACAGGGTGCGGAATCGTAGCCGTCGGGGACAAAACACTGAGCGTCCGCTGGGGGAGCGAGCGAAAGAACTCCGAGTGCGAGAATGCCGAGGGGGGCCAAGAGATTTCGCAGGGAGAGAAGGGAACGATAGATCATGGCAGTCCTCCTGCGGGCTGAGCCCGCTGATGCCATAGGTTTGTATGCAGTCTACTCCTAGCATGGCCCTTTCTCAAAGTGGGCTCTTGTGCGAGCCTCGAGGCCCCAAACTCCAACGGGTCTCTAAGTCGTGACGAGACATCCCTTTGCACGATTGGGCAACTCTCTAGACCCCCAAGCTTCGCTGCCGAATTCGGACGACTTGCAGTACACCACTACTCTAGGGCTTCGTCAGCCATCTCCAACCAGAGCTCCGCATTGAGAATGGAACCTCCGGCGGCGCCACGCACCGTGTTGTGGCTGAGCGTGACAAACTTCCAGCCGCGCCGCCGGTCGCCGTGCTCCCCGTAGAAATCATCGGGGCGAAGACGGCCCACGCTGGCGGCCATCCCCCCCTCGAGGTCGCGGTGTTTCGCTGGCTGCGGAGCGTCCTCTTCTTCGAGCACGTGGAGTGGATTTAGAGGCGCTGTTGGAAGCTGGCGATCTTGCGGTAAGCCCCGGAACTCGCGCCACGCCGCAGTGACTTCGGCGTGCGTCGCTGGCTCGTCGAGCTCGACCGATACGGAGAGTAGATGGCCGTCAGAAACGGGCACGCGAATGCATGTCGCGGAAACGGGGAAGGTTGCATGTTCAATTTGGAAGTCCAGAGTTCCATCCTCGGCACTCTCCAAAAGCAGCTCGCCAAGCAGCTTGTTCGTCTCTTGGGCGAGCTTCTCCTCTTCTCCGCGAATAAACGGAATCACGTTGTCGTGCAACTTGAGTAGCGCGCCATCCGCAAGCCCCGCTCCAGATAGTGCCTGGTTTGTGACAAGCGAGACGCGGCGTATCCCGAAGGCGTTGTGCAGTGGGGCTAGGCTCAACACGAGGCCAATGGTAGAGCAGTTGGGATTCGTGATGATCGCGCCACCACTCCTGCGAGGCTGGCAGCTGGCGAGGGCGAGATGATCGGGGTTGACCTCTGGGATGACGAGCGGGACATCCTTGGCCATGCGGTGACTGCTCGCATTGGAAAATACGAGTAGCCCGGCATCTGCGAGGCTGGTCTCGATGGGGCCGGCGACCTCGGAGCCCAATGCGGAGAAGACAAGCTCGATGCCATCTAGCGCCCCCAGATCTAGGGACTCCAAAAGATGGTTCTCTAGTGCGGGGGGGATGGGGGAGTCCAACACCCAGCTCACGGCTTCGGAGTAGGTCTTGCCGGCGCTCCTCTCCGAGGCGAACAGTCGCGCGACCTCAAACCAGGGATGGTCTGCCAAGAGGGCCACAAAGCGCTGCCCGACGGCGCCGGTTGCTCCGAGAATCGCGACGGGGATCTTGCTCGGGGTTGGGTTGGCGGACTCCTTCATGGGGGCAGAGTGTAGTGAGAAGGACTCTGGGGGGAGGAGTAACTTTGACGAAACGATAAATCCGGATTTGTTGATTTCAAAATCAAATCCTGTCGATAGAGTCCTGCCTTAGCCCCTTTTGGGGCGGCGGGACCCCCCGCACGAAGCCACTCGAACCACAGGAAACCACCATGTCCAGAATCAAATCGGCAAGCCCCCAGTCCCTCCCCTTCACCCAATCCGGGTCGTCGCCCCCCATTCCAACTCAATACACTAAGTCCCTCGGTCCGCAAACTCTCGCCATCCACGCAGGCCTCGCACCCGATCCCGCCACCGGCGCGATCCTCACGCCGATCTACCAAACGGCCACCTTTGCCCAACCCGCCCTGGGCAAGACCATCTCTCCTGACGGTCACACCTATTCGCGCTGCTCCAATCCAACCGTCACGGCTCTGGAGAACAATCTCGCTGGCCTGGAGGGCGTCTCCCACGGACTTGCGTTCAAGACGGGACTCGCAGCGATCACAACTCTGCTCCTCACGGTCCTCAAACCGGGAGACCACGTCGTTGCAGGTGAGGTCATCTACGGCGGGACTGTTCGACTCCTGCGCGACTTGCTAGGAGGCTTTGGCGTGCTGGTCACGTTCGTCGACACCACGGACTTGGCTGCGACCGAGGCCGCCTTCCGACCGAGCACTAAGTTGCTCTTTGTCGAGACGCCCGCGAACCCGACCCTCGCCATCTGCGACCTCGCGGAACTTGGCAAGCTCGCGAAAGCGGCGCGCGTACTTTTCGCCGTCGACAACACGTTCCTCACCTCCGTGCAACAACCGGTGTTTGTTCACGGCGCGGACGTTGCCGTGCTCTCGACTACAAAATACGTCGAAGGCCACGACTCGACCACGGGGGGCGCACTGCTCACGGACGACCCAAAACTCAACGAGCGTCTTGCGCTGACGCGCTCGGCAACTGGCTCGATTCAGGCCCCTATGGATGCTTGGCTCACTTTGCGCGGGATCAAAACACTCCCGCTTCGGCTAGCGGCCCACAGTGCGAGCGCCCTCAGCATCGCCAAGCTTTTAGAGGCCCATCCCTCCGTTGGCGCGGTCCACTACCCCGGATTAGAATCGTTCCCCGGCTTCGAGCTAGCAAATGCGCAACAATCGGCAGGTGGGGGTATATTGGCGTTTGAACTCGACCCCCGTATTTTACCTCGGTTTGTCGAATCGCTCCGCCTGATTACGCTTGCAGAAAACCTAGGCGCAACGGAGTCTCTCATCACCCACCCCGCCAGCATGACTCACTCTCAAATCCCACCTGCCACTAGGCAGCGCTTAGGTATTGGAGAGGGACTTCTGCGGCTCTCCGTTGGTCTAGAGGACATCGATGATCTCGTCCGCGACCTTCAGGGTGCGCTTGTCATCGCGTGCGGTAGTGAGGTGCAAGCATGAGCTCTCCCCTAGCAATCCCGATCACGGTTCTAAAGTTCGGCTCGTCCGTGCTGCGGTCCGAGGCGGACCTCCCCACGGTGGTTCACGAGATCTACGCCGAGCTGCGCAAGGGGCACCGCGTTCTAGTTGTGCCGTCTGCGTTTGGGTCAACCACCGACGACCTGCTCGCGATAGCGAAGAGCCAAACTCCCGAGCCGGAGCCGCGCGTACTTGCACGTCTGCTTGCCACAGGTGAGTCGACATCAGCGGCGCTTCTTAGCCTTGCGCTAAAGCGCGCGGGGATCTGCGCGCGCCTGATCGGTCCGGAGTCCGTGGGACTCTTGACAGAGGGTGGCTATCTAGATGCGCATCCGATTTCTCTGGATCTTGCTGCTGTTCACGCCGCATTTGAAGCCGCCCCCGTTCTTGTTCTTCCCGGTTTTATCAGTCGCCGTACGGATGGCGAGCTCGCGCTGCTTGGCCGAGGGGGATCGGATCTAACCGCGATCTTTGTCGCCAGCCGCATTCGCGCGAGTCGCTGCGTTCTGGTCAAAGATGTCGAGGGGCTTTTCGAGTGGGATCCCGCGGGATCAGCGACGCACCCTCCACGGCGCTTCCAAAATATCAGCTATGGCGATGCGCTGGGTCTGTCGGGCTCGGTTGTGCAGCACAAGGCCATTCGGCTGGCTCGCGATGAAGATCTCTCTTTTGAGGTTTGTGGCGCAAGCAGCCTCGGTATGGAGGGTCCGACGGGAACGATTGTGGGCTCCAAGCCCTCAGCTTGGGCCGAGCTCGAAGCACCTCGCTACACGCGTTTGCGGGTTGGATTGGTAGGGCATGGGACGGTTGGGGCAGGCGTGCTCGACCATCTGTTTGGTGCCTCCGAGGACTTCGAAGTCGCAGGTGTACTTGTGCGAGACCTCGCCTCTCACCGGGCGAACTTCGTGGGTACGCATAGCCCCGTTGCGCGCTATTTCGACGAGCTCTTTACAACGGACGCGAGGGAATTTCTGGATCGAGCCCCCGACATTGTCGTTGAGGTTGCGGGTGGAGTTGAATCCGTTGAGCCCCTCGTTAGGACGGCCCTAGAGCGAGGTCTCGCCGTGGTGACGGCGAACAAAGCGCTGATGGCTGAGCGGGGCCTTGCGCTTCATGAGATTGCCGAGAGAAGTGGGACGCCGCTTGTTTACTCGGCGGCGGTCGGCTGCTCCGCGCCTCTACTGGAGGCGGCACAGCGCCTGCGTGGAACGTCCGTGCGAGGATTTGAAGCGCTGCTCAATGGAACGACCAACTTCATTTTGGAGCTTTTGCAAAGAGGCGTGCCACTCGACGATGCGATTGTCGAATCGCAAGAGCGCGGGTATGCCGAGGCGGATCCGACTTTGGATCTAAACGGTACGGATGCAGCCCAGAAAGTGGTGCTCCTTGCGCGCGCCCTTTTCGGTCGTGATGTAAGGCTGCGGTGGGGGCTCCGGCAGGGCTTGGAGAGCCCAAACCTTCAGGACCTACTCGCTGAAGCGCGCGGCGCCGAGGGACAAGTCCGCATGGTTGCGTCCTGTTTTCTTGAGGGGACCGCATCGGGACGTACTGCTGGACCCCACGAGGCTTTTGTCGAGGTCGCGCCTGTCGTGTTGCCAAGTGGCTCGGCATTAGCTGGCATTCAAGGGGCTGGCGCAGGCGTGCTATTTGCGTTGGATACGCCCGACCGCTCCACCCTACTGGTCGCGGGGGAGGGGGCTGGTAGGTGGCCAACTTCCGAGGCGGTGATGGCGGACTTGCTTGACCTGCGGCGCTCTCCGGAGCGCTTTCGAGGCATCGTCGCAGGCTCTTCCTCTGCCGAGAACACGGAGAGTTAGCAGCATGTACCTCGACACACGTATAGCGCGGTTTGATGCCGCGCCAGGGGACCGTTATCGCCCGACATCAACTCCCATTTACCAAACGGCGACGTTTGAGCAAGAGTCCTCTCTGGGCTTTGGAGAGTACGACTACAGCCGCAGCGGGAACCCTACGCGAACGGTTTTGGAGGAGCGCTTAGCGGAACTAGAAGGTGGACGATTTGGTTTCGCCTTCTCGAGTGGTGTGGGCGCGCTCTCGGCTTTACTTCGCGCCTCTACGCCGCGTTGGATTCTGATCGGCGCAGATCTCTACGGGGGGACGACTCGCCTGCTTGAGCGCGTTGTTCGTCCTCTCGGGATCAAGATCTGCTCTGTTGACACCACGGATCTCGCTGCCGTCAAGGGGGCGTTGGCGAGCTTGCAACGCGAGAGGGTCCTTCGGAGGGGAGAGGGTACCGCGGGCCTCGTCCTTCTCGAGACCCCCAGCAATCCACTTCTCCGCGTTACGGACATCGAAGCGGTCGCACGTCTGGTGCACGACGCATGCGGGAAACTTTGCGTCGACAATACGGCCCTCTCGCCGTACCTGCAAAACCCGCTCGCTCTTGGCGCGGATGTCGTTGTTCACTCGGCGACAAAACACCTAGGTGGCCACGGTGATGTCACGGCGGGAGCAATCGTGACCAGTGACGCGGAGATCGCCGAAGCGGTGCGGTTCTTGCAGAACGCAGAGGGCTCAGCCTTGGCGCCTTTTGACTCGTGGCTCCTGCTGCGAGGCATGAAGACACTTGGCGTTCGCGTGGTGCACGAGTCGCGCAGCGCGATGGAAGTCGCGACGTTCCTGGAAGGCGAGCTCGGTGTGGGGTGGGTCCACTACCCCGGCCTCAAAAGCACTCCCGGGTATGAGGTGCAAGTGCGACAGGCACGCGGATTCGGTCAGCTGATCAGCTTTCGTACGGGGGACCTCAAGCGCTCTCAACTCGTTGCAGAGGGCGCGAAGCTGTTCCACATTGCGGTGAGTTTCGGGAGCACAAACTCGACGATTAGCTTGCCTTGCCGTATGTCGCACGCCAGCGCACCGAATGAGCTGATTCCCGCAGACCTCGTTCGCATCTCCATCGGCTTAGAAGATCCACGCGATCTGATTGAAGATCTTCGGAGGGTGTTGCGGAGGCGGGACTCCCCACTCCCCAAAGCTAATTCGAAAAGCTGATCAGCTCCATCCGGGTGAGCTCGGTCCCGTCGGCAGCCTCCGAAATGGAGTAGACCGGCGGGCCGGGCAGACTCTTCGCAAAGTACGTCTCGCTGGTGGTCCCCTTGCTATCGGTCTGCTTGTAAATCCAGCATGGGAACCTCCCGGCTGGGACCGTAATCACACCCTGGCGGAGAGTCGTCTCCGAAGCCGGGTAAGAGGCGTGCGACTGGAAGGTCGTCCATAGGGAATAGGGCTTGTTGCTCACCTGGGGGTCCCCTCCACCTGGGCCACTAAGGGAGAAGTGGAATGCCGTGCCCCACTCGTCTCCCTTTACAAAGGTGAGCTTTTGCGTAAGGGTGATTCCACCTGTGCTGATATGAAACTCGCGAAAGGTGCCGGGCCCGCAGTTCGCGCGGATCTCTTCCGCGCTAAATGGCGTTGGAAGGTGGGCGAGCTTCATTCGATTTTTCGAATCGAGTAGGTCGAGGTCGGCGGGGGAGGTTGACGTACTGGCGCAAGCACCCAACAGAGAGAGCAGAAGTGTCGGTAGTAGAAGTTTCATGGCAGGTCGTTTGAGGGGGGTGGAGGAGCGCCACTCGCGTGCACGAAGAGCGCGCTTAGCATGCGAAAGGTAAGTCCCCAAATCACGCGCTCTTCGAAACGCCAACTGGGAAGAGTGATGGTGGAGTTTGTCTCGGGCCGCAGGTAGCGAAACTTATGGTCGAGTGCGCCACTTCGGGCGAGTGCGAGGGGGAGCCAAAATGCCTCGCGCGCCTCGCGACTTGTCGTGGGGGCGATAGCTGAAGTGAGCTCGAAAACATGCGGTGTGATCCACAGGTCGACGTAGCCGCCATGGGCCATCGCCCGCCGCGCGGGCAGCTGTCCCAAATGGCGCGCACTGCTCTCGAGTTCAATGCCAACCTCTTCATAGGCCTCCCGCACGGAGGTCGCACGGAGGTCTCTATCGAAGTCCTCAGCGCGACCACCAGGTAGACTAACTTGGCCACTCCAGGGATCGGAGGGGTGCTTAGCGCGCTGCATCAAGAGCACTGCGGGCGCGCCTCGTTCTCCGCTGGTGAGCCCTGTCCAGTCGATCGCCATCGCAACCGCGGCCTGTGCCATCGAAGGGTCCCTGTCCGGATTGGGAGGGGTTGCAGCGAGTAGCTCTTGCAGGTGACTGGGTGGGGGGAGCGGCATAAGGCGCGCAGTTTACAATGAGGTTCCAGCTCTTTGTCAAATTGGCGCTCGCGGGTGAACCTTGCAGCCTGCAAAATGCCCTCTTCGGACCACCCCGTCCCGTCTCCCCACCATGAGCAACTCAAGTAGCACCTCGCAATTGTCCATCATGCTGACCTCTAGAGATGTGAAGTCAGCCATCGCGTACTATCGCGATACGCTAGGTTTCCACTTGGAAACCGCTTGGCCATCTGAGGAAAAGCCGATGTGGGCAAGTGTTCAACTCAACGGGCAGACGATCATGCTCTCTTGCGAGGCCAGCGACGGCCAGGACTGCGAGGGAAGTGAAGCGGAGCTCTGGCTGACCAATACGGATGCATTCCGCAAAGCAGCAGGAGGTGGGGTCATCACCTACTTCCCCGTAGAAGATGTAGACGCCTACCACAAAGAGATCGGGGCGCGCGGCGCCAAGACCTTCGGGGAACCCAAGGATCAGTTCTACGGCATCCGCGACTTTCCTGTGCGGGATTATGACGGGTACATCATCTCGTTTTTCCAACCGATAAAATTGGAGAGCTGCCAGTCGTGCGAAATGCCTCTTCAAAATGCGAGAGATGGCCAGATGTACTGTGAACATTGCAGCGACGAGTCGGGGAGCTTGCACCCCTACGAGGCGATCCTCGAGGGGACGATCCAGGGCTACTTCATGGGTATGCAGGGGATGGAGCGCGGTCCTGCCGAGGTTGCGGCCAAAGAGCATCTGGCCAAGATGCCAGCATGGGCTTCTCGGAACAAATGAGGAGTCCAGGCCGGGTCTACTTGCAAAGACCACGGGCCATCGATGGGACGGAGTTCCTAGCGCTGCTGGCAAGCAGTGCTGAGTTCCACGCCCCTTGGTTCCCCGAGCGCGATGCCGCTGCTTTCGAGCCAGCGGCATTTGCCGCATTTTTGGAGACGGATACCGGGGATCGCTGCATCCGGTTTCTGATTCGGCGGGTTGAGGATGATGCGATCCTCGGGGCGGTGAATCTTAACGAGATCGTGCGCGGCGCCTTCCAAAGCGCCTATCTGGGCTACTGGATTGGGGTGGCGTATCAAGGGCGTGGCTACATGAAAGAGGCCGTGGCCCAGGCTGTCGAGCGGGCGTTCGGCGAGTTCGGTTTACACCGTGTCGAGGCCAATATCATCCCCGAAAATACGTCCTCCCTCGGGGTGGTCAAAGCCCTCGGATTTAGGCGTGAAGGCTATTCTCCGGCGTACTTGAAGATTGCGGGAGAGTGGCGCGACCACGAGCGATGGGCGACTTTCTTGGAATCCCGGTGAAGTCCGACTAGGGAATCGGCCGAAAGAGCACCTCATGAAGAATCTCCTTAAAGGCTCCTTGGGCACACTCGCAATCGCACCGCTCCTTCTATTGGGTGCCATTCAGGACCCGACGGGCACGGACGACACAACGGCCCTAAAAGCTGAGGTCGAGCGTCAAGCAGTGGTTATTCAAGAGATGGCGAACAAGGTCAACGAGCTCGGCAAGTTAGCGGAAGAGACAACGGCCTACCTCGCAGAGCAGTCTCAAGCTGCACGCGGTCTTGTGCTTACGCTGAGCACAAGCGAGGAAGAGGGCTTCACAGCTGGAATCAACCCGAATTCACGCAAGACGATGCTCGGTGGTTTCCGCGCCTATCTGGCCTCTCAACAGGCCGGAATCCCGAGCGCCAAGAAAAAGGCGACGAAAGAGAAGTAGGCTCAGTCCTCTTCCGGCTCCCCTTTTTTGCTCGCATCGTCTTCGTCTTCTCCATCTACGAGGGGCGGGTGGAGGGCCCACTCTCTCCAGGCGCTATCAAAATCGTTGTAGCTCATGCCTAGCTCCTCCTTGAAAGCTTCGCGGTGGATGTCGTTGAGATTGCTGCTGTCCTGCAAGCCGTTGGCGGCGAGGCGACCGTGAATCGTCTTGTTGATGTTTGCGAAGGCGGTCGGGTGCATCTCGATCAGGAACGTGACCATCGACCAAGTTACGTAGTGGTCGCTAAGGGAGAGGTCCGCATAGTTCTTGATAGAGACAAGCTCCGCCATACGAGGGATCTCGCCGGTGCGAATGATCTTCAAGACCTCTGCTTTCCAGTCCGCCTTTTTACTCGTGATACTGGCTGAACCCTCGCCACTATCGAAGGAGTTGTTTTTCGGACTGATTTTCCTCTCGAAGTAGTGACCCAGTCCCTCGTGCAGCCAAATCTGGGTGTCGTAGGAGTAGTGCTTAAATCCGTCGAGTAAGTTGTGGGCAATATTGAAGGCAACGTGGCCGTGCAGTGCCATGTCCTTCTTGCGATCCCCTTCGCGCAGGTGCATGGTCACCGAGATGGTGTCGAACTCAACCACATTCCAGCGGTTGGTCATTTTGGTCTGCAGTCCAAACTGATCCGAAAGATAGGCGGAGAGGTCGCCCTCGGCGGGAACAATTAGAATCTCGTACTTGTGTCTTTGACCGAGGTAGGGCCCCTCTCCCCAGTAGGTCCCTATTCCATCCCATTGTTCGATGCCTTTGGGGAAGTCGTCTTGGGTGACCTCCATAATCTCCATAAAACGCGTGTACATCTTTTCGCAGCGATAGGCGTACTGATGCGCACGGAGCCAAGGATCGAGCACCTTCTGCTTGGGTTTGATCTCTGGGAATAGCGTGAGCATCTCAGTGAGTTCCGCAAGCACAGGCTTCTTTTCGTTCGTAGAGACCTTGTAGGGGGGACCGGCGAAGCCAATCTGGAAGTGCTCGGATTCGATCCAGCGAATGTCTAGGTTGGCGAGCAGCTTGTCCACGCCGTCCGTGTCCGTTCGACCGAAGTCAAAACCTCCGTGGGAGACGATCTTGCCAAAGGCCATGGCCTCGGGATCGCCCTCGCAAACCATGCAGTTCTCAGGGGCATTTTTCTTCTCCTTGTTGCGCTGCGCCGTGGCGTCGGGGGCGCAAATTGCAAACAGGAGGAGGGCCGAAAGGAGTTGGGTGATTCGGGTCATAGGTCGAGCTAGAGCTAGCGGGTTTTCCATTCGTTGGCGAGTCCGACCGCTTCGAAGACGCTGAGCTTGTCGATGGGGAGGTCGCCGTCGACGATGCCGCGCATCGCGTTGATTGCGGCCACGCGGAGGGAGTTGTCCGAGTTGTCTAGGTAGCTTTTCGCGGCCGCTTTTCCGGCCTCGGGACTGCCGCACCCGGCGAGCAGCCGAAGGGCCGCGACCTTTTCAATGCGCTCCCCGGTTTCGAGCTGTTTGATCAATAGGGTTGTGGCCTCTTCGCCTCGCACGGCTTCGATAGCAGAGCGAATCTCCGCCCCGCTCTTGCCCCAAAGGTTCTCCGCGCGCTTCGAGAGCACGCCGAGGCCCGTGAGATCCCCCGCGGAGACGACGGCGAGCGCCGCGTAGTAAAGCTCGTGCTTGACCTCGTTTTTCGTGTCGACGCGCTCCTCTGCTGCCGCATATGCAGCTAGAGCCTCCTTCACAATCCCCTTGTCTGGGAAGGCCGCCGCGCGCCTGAGGGTGAGTAGCCGCACATCAGCGGACCGGCTGCCAAACTCCTTCGCCAAGAGCCGCGTGTGCTCCCAGGTCGTGATCTCGTCGAGGACCTCAACGATTCGCTCGCGCGCCTCTTCCGATTTTTCCTTTCCCAATGCCTTGAGCAGCTCGGGACCAGCTAAGGCACCCATCTCAATCAGAGCGACGCGCCCGCCGATTGCCATTTCTTCCGTGTTAGCTTTGCGAAGCCGGGCTAGCTCTGTCTTCAAATCCTTCGCCATGTCCTTGGACACCTCTGGCCACTCGGTTGCGCGCTTGGGCTTGGCCTCGTCCCCCTTGTCCGTGCTGGCATCTTCGCCAGCTTCGTCTTGAAAGCGGACCGAAGGCGCAAGGGCAAGGGGTGTTACCGGTGCTAGGCCGGTGGGGAGGGCGGCTAGGAAGAGGGCGATGATCATGGCTAGTTCTTGGGGCCGGCGTACCAGCGCGTCGGGAGGCTTTTGCCCCATGCGCTTGGAACGAGAGCTTCCCAATCGCGATTGAGGATCGATAGCTGCACCTTCTTTGATGCATTCGCGAGATCCTCACGGGAGAAATCGGAGGGAGTGTAGGGGAATTCTTGGATGGTGACAGTGAACTTGTCGGCGGCGGGCACTAGACCGGGGAAGTGGAAGTCCTTACGAATGAGGACATAGCGCCCGATTAGCTCAAATGGACCACTCCAACTACCCACTTCAAGGGCTCGAGTTTCACCCCACAGAGCAAGTCCCAGCCCGCTCCAGTCCCCGGTGACTGAGCGGCCCTTGTTGATGGAGTCGCCCTTGCGAAGCTCCTCTAGAGCGCTTTCGGCGTCACCGCGTGCGCTATCCCGCTCTTTGGGGTAGAGGACCGCAAGAGTGGTTCGGTCGAGGATAATGTGGGTGAGGGCCATTCGCCGAAGGCTAGGCTGCGTGTTTTCGGGATGTAAGAATTGGACCCACTTCGAGGCGCGATCGACGTCCTTTTGGAAAATGGGGGCGTCATCCACAGCAAGTACGGCGCCCTCTGGCCACACGCCGTGAGCCGCCGGCGCAGACTCTTGAACGTCCTTCGCTGGCCCCATCCCCTTCGAAGAGTGGTCTGCACAACTAAAAAGGTTCGCCAAAATGGCAGTTGCGACCATCATTACTGCAAGCGGAACCGTAGTTTGCAATCGGGATTGGCCGCCTCTCTCTTTAAAGGGAGTTAGGATTCGTCTTCTGTCAATCATGTCTGGCTCATCATGCTAGCATCCCGGCTCAAAAGCTCGTTCGGGGCATTCCAAATGGATGCTACCTAGTTTTACATCCTCTCCTTTTTACTGCTATTAGATCCCTTCCGATGAAGTTTTCCCTATCGCGCCTGGCTCTGACCTTGGCCCTGCTTCCCGCCCCCCTTCTCGCTCAGGATTCGGCTGCAACTGGTTCCAGCCAATTTGCAGCCGCTCCGACCACCGCAGCGGTGGCCCCGGCCGCGCAAGTCGAAGTGCAAGAGCCTGAAGTTCCGCCTGCCACCGCCCTTCTTTGGAGCACCGAAGAGCAAGTGAGTAGAGTCGAAGCCGCAATCGCAGAGCCGCTTTCCGTCAACGGCGTGGTGATCTCGGCGGACCGCATTCGCATGCACCTAGTCGAGGTGATCGGGCGCATGGCAATCGAGAGCCGCAAGCTTGACCTCTTGATCTCAGCCGAGATCGAAATGCGTGTCCGCGAAGGGGCAGATCCCACCGAATTCAATCTCAGCGCTGTCGATCTCGAGGCCGCATACGCCGCCGCGGTTGGGCAGGTCCAAGAGAAATACCCCAACGAGAGAGTCGAGGACGTTCTCGCTGCAAACAAGCTCGACAAAGAGAGCCTTTCGCGCCAGTTGACCCAAACGAAGCGCTTTGACCTCGTCTTCCTTCCGGATAACCCAGAGCTTTGGCCGGCGACAACTGTCGCTGCTCTTGAGACTGCGATGCAGCCGGAGATGATCGATAAACTCAAGGAGAACTACAAGTTACGTGAGGAGAGCGGCGCTGTTGCGGCCAACGATCCCGGCCAAGCCATGTTCAAGGGCCTGATGCGCCGCATGGTCATTCAAGCACTCATGGGGACCGCCGTCGTTCTGGACTCCTCCGATGGCCTCCCCGCCGGCGTGCTGCAGCGCGTCAACGGGCACGACACCCTGCTCACCGAGATCTACCCGCAGGTTGTGAACTTGATTCACCCTTCGGATGTTTCACGGGCGCGCCTCTACTTGGCTCGCTCCGAGGCTGCTCGGCAAGCGCTTGTTGCATCCGACAAGTGGGTGACCGACAAAGAGTTCGCCCTCGTCATGGAAGCCGAAGAGGCTGTCGGCGCCGGCACTCCCTGGAACTTGCCGATGATTGCGCTGACGATGAAGCGCTACCCGACCATGACCGCGTACAAGTCCATCTTGCGCGGTATGAAGAGTTACGAGAAGATGCTGGGGGAAGGCCTCACGGAAGAAGTTTTGGATGCGTGGCTGCCACGCGTCGGCCGCATGCTTGGCATGGGCGAAGTCGACTGCCAGATTCTCCTCATCGGCGCATGGGATGCACCACGCAATGACTGGAAAGACGGTGGTTGGGCCGGGGCCGAAAAGAGGGCGCTCGCCGTAGCCGACCAACTTTCGAAGTCCGAAGGTGAGGATTGGGACGAGCTCATCGAGGAGTACTCTGAATTTTTCGATGCTCCCCAAGTTCCGGGTGGCCAGCCCATCCAGGCGGCCGATCTCAAAAACAAGGGGCGCTTTGGTCTGATCCATCGGAACCGCTTGATGCAGATGCTGAACGAGTCGGAGTACACCGCTTTTGTGGACGGCAGCTCGATTGCGGACACGGTCTATTACGACCAAGAGGTGGGCACAATCGATGGTCCCTTCCTCGGGCTGCAAGGATATTACTTCACGCGCGTGGACGGGCGTACACCATCCAAGAAGGCCACCCTGCTTTCGGATCCCAACATGCACACGATGGTGCTTCAGGACTACCTGATGCAAAACTTCATCGGCTTCTCCAACGAGGCGCTTGCGGGCGCTGATGTCGTCGGACTGTAGCAGGCCCTTGGTCTACGGGAAGGGCACCTGGGTGCTTTTGCCTTGAGCATTTGAAAGCGCACAGCGCAGAGAGACGAGCGGTCGTCCCTTTGCACTGTGCGCTTTGTTGGGTCACCGACAGTCAGTCCGGTGCTGGTGTTCGGCCTACTCTCCGTAGCTGAGTTCGAGCGAAGTTACAGGGGACTTCGACTTTGCGTGCGGGATCGTTACCAGAAACAGTCGGCTGTACTCCGTCTCAGCTAGCACGTCCATTCCGCGGAAAGTCGTGAGGTTCGAGACGCTAGCGCCAAGAGCCACCACCATGCCTGGGGTCGTGTTGGAGTGTCCGGAGACGACGGCTATCGAACCCGCGGGCAAGGCCGCAAGAGTGGCCGCGAGCGCGCCCAGTTCGCTGGGATCGTAGGTGACGATCTCGATGCCCGTTGCCGTGGCTAGGGGCGCCACGGTTGACTGTGTGCGGCGATAGCCCGTCGAAAAGATGTGGGTGACACCGCTGGGAAGCAGCATGGCGGCTAGCTGTTGGGAGCGCAGCTCGCCGGCCGCGCTGAGACCTGGGTCACGGGGGTCGTCATCGCCCTTCTCGGCATGGCGAACAGCGATCACCGTGATGGGGCGCATGTCGACTGCCAGCCCCACTTCGGCAGTCTGCTTGGGGGAGTCCAGGGATTGGTCGGCAACGCCAAACACAAGGGCGGATGCAGTCGAAAGCGAGGCGAGCGCAAGTGCACTCAAAGTCATTCGGATGTTCATGGTCTCACTTTATAGGTTCCAGCGGCTAAAGTGTCGCAATGAACATTCGCGTAGGGCTGGGTTTTGATCTGCACCGTCTCGAAGAGGGCCGTCCTTGCATCCTTGGGGGCATCACCTTCGATCACCCGAAGGGGCCGATGGGGCACTCCGATGGGGATGCGGTGTTGCACGCCATCTCCGATGCCCTTTTAGGCGCGGCCGGACTGGACGACCTGGGAACGCTTTTCCCCGATACGGATCCCAAGTGGAGCGGAGTCGATAGCGCTTCACTCTTATCCGAAGTGGTCCACAGGCTTGGGGAGGGTGGTTGGAGCCTTGTGAACCTAGATGTTGTCATCGCAACAGAGGGACCGCGAATCGCTCCTCAAAGGGCAAAGATGCGCGCGCGCCTAGGAGAGCTTCTGCATGCCACTACGGACGCTATCAACGTGAAAGGGAAGACGTTCGAGGGCATGGGGGCACTTGCCGGCGGCACAGGCGTCGCTGTGCAAGCCGTTTGCCTGATCTCCAAGTCGTAGCGTCTGAGGGTGCGTTAGGAGCGGCCTTGAAGAATCGCCTTCGCGATGACCAAATCGGCTGGTGTAGTGATCTTTATGTTTGAGGCGTCCGAGGGGACAAGAGCGATCGCGCCTTCATAGCGCTCCCAAAGTGCCGCGTCATCCGTTGGGGAGAAGTCCTCTTTGACGGCCCGCTCGACGAGCTCGCGCAGGCGCTTTGCTGAAAAGACTTGTGGGGTTTGTGCCGCCCACAGCTTGGAGCGGTCAAGGGTGCTGGTCGCAGTCCTGCCTTCGTCTTCGCTAACCTTGATCGTGTCATGGACAGGCGCCGCGACAAGTGCCGCTCCTTTCGCATGTGCAATTCGGAACGCCTCTCGAACTACTTCGGGTGCGCAAAAGGGGCGCGCTGCATCGTGGATGGCGATGATGTCAACATCGAAGTGGCACCAAAAGACACCATTGCGAACAGAGTCGGCGCGCTCTTGTCCACCGGGCACAATCGCCCGAACTTTTCCGAGTTCGGGGCAGTCAATCGTCCATTGCTCGTACGTGCGGATGTCCTCCGGGTGAGCCACTAAGATGATCTCTGAGACCTCTTTTAGACCGTGAAAGAGCGCGCAGGTTCGCTCGAGGATCGGTTTTCCGCCCAATGCAAGCTGCGGCTTGCGCTGTCCGTCCTTGAGCTGCATGCGCGTCGAGTTCCCGGCGGCGACAATGATGACCGCCACTCTTGGCGTCGCGCCTCGCGGCTGCAAAATGTGCTCGACACTTTGGTCCTCGGGCTGATCCTCGGGTTGTTCCTTGTTGGCGGCGCTCATAGCTTGGTCGCGGGCGGGTGTTTGTGAAATCGAAGTGGAGAGTTGCTGGCAAGCGTTTGCAAACGACTGCCAGGCGTGTAGGTTGCAGTTGTGAAACCCGGATCTCAACCGAAACCCGGCATCCAAGACCTAGAGGATGCGAAGAATGCCACCAAGCCGCGGTGTCTTGTGCCCGATGGGTTGCAGGTCGAAATCGTTTTAGGCATAGATCCCGGTACGGTTGTCCTCGGTTATGGCGCGCTTGTGCTCGCGCCGGACGGGCCTCGATTTCTGACGGCCGGCGTTTTAAAAGCGAACCCAAGGTGGCCAATAGCTAGGCGACTAGGGCATATACTGCGGGGGCTCGAGGACGTTTATGCTTTGACGCGCCCGAGTTTTGTCGTCATCGAGCAAGCCTTCACCTACAAAAATCCGAAGACAGCGATTCGCCTGGGCGAGGCGCGAGGCGTCGCAATCGCCTCGGCATTTGTCTACGGGGCCGAGGTCCATGAGGTGACTCCTTCGGAGGCCAAAAAATGTGTCACCGGGAATGGGTTGGCCGCGAAGGAGCAGGTCGCCGCAGTCCTGCCCAAGCTCTTGCGACTGGCCGAACTCGATGTCCCCATCGATGCCACCGACGCTTTGGCACTAGCCTTTGCCTATATTCGCAGGCGCGAGCTCGCGCGACTCATGCGCTAGGACGCTCTTCTTCCTCGGCGGATTCAAAGCGCTGCATCACTCCCATTTGTGTCATCGCGAACACAAACGTCAGGGGCAAGATTCCCCACACCTTGAACGTGACCCATTGGTCCACCGTGAAGTTGTGGCGCACGTATTCATTGATCAGGGCCAAGACGACAAAATAGCAGGCCCAGCGCTTCGTCAGGATGCGCCAACCTTCGTCTTCAAGTTTCATCGAGGCACCCAGCAGAGACTTGAGGAGCAGCTTTCCCCGTGCCAAACCGACGAGAAGAACAACGCTAAAAAAGATGCCAACGGCGGTCGGCTTCAGCTGGATGAAGACCTCGTTATCGAAGTAGAGCGTGAGCCCACCAAAGAGAAGCACAAACGCAGCCGTGATCAGGGGCATGACGGGTAGCTTGCGCTCCATCTTCCAGCTGATGGGGAGCGTGATGACAAGGGCGGCCATAAAGATCCCGGTCGCCGTGACGATGCCTGACGACTCTTCCGTCGTGAAGTATTTGTTCGCGATGAAGAAGAGTAGGAGCGGTCCGAATTCGAGAAGTGCTTTCATAGGGAGCTTTGGATTACATCCAGATTTGCGTGCCGTCACGCAGCATAAAGGGGCGCTCGAGCCGTCTGGAGCCGTCCTGAACCAGCCAGTAGAGCCCATCTGCGGCTAGCTCTGCCCGGATCGGAGTTTCCGTCGCTTTGATCTTCGCCAAGCTGTTCCAGTCGCCATTTCGCCACTCGAAGAGCTCGTAATTTTCACCAACAACCAAGCGAGAGCGCAGGGAGCCGTCCTCTTGGAACTCCATCGTGTTGCGTGCTGTCGCCGAAAGTTGAGCGACGACCAGTCCGCTAGATCCGGCATAGGGATGCATCTCCCCAGAGGTATCTAGGAAAAAGGGAGCCGCAGCCGGCACGAGCTTGCCACCGGAGAAATAGGCTGGCAGGTAGCCGATGTCGAGCCCCATGTCTTGGAAGGAAGCCGCACCCTCTTTAAGAGGAGCCCACGCGATGGCATTCCAAACCCCGGAGTTAAACACAGCAAGATAGGCGTGTGTCGAGTTGGCCGGTGCGGGGACGGTGAAGTTGAGGTTCACTTCAGCAACGTCCTTGTATTGACTTGTTACGTCGATGTAGTGCTTTCGGTCGAGCCAGTGGGGGGCTTCTTCCCCCTCAGCCAAATCAAACGCCAAGCAGTCACGCTGGAGGGAGAACATCTTTCGATAGACCTTGGCAGCTCGTGCGGAGAGGCCGGCATTGCCTTCGCCGTTCGCGTCCAGGTTGACATTCCAGGCGTGGTTGTTGTCGCGGTCGGCCCAATAAGGAGTGTAGTCGGCCGCAGAGGCGAGCGAGTTCGCCCGCGATGCGTAGGTTTGCATGTTGGTGATGTCCTCGCAGCGCCCCTTGCCACGCTGCACCATCTCTCCGTATCCCATGTCCGTGGGGTGCATGTAGAAGATGGTGTCAAAGCCGAGCCAGCGGGTGGCCTCTCTATTGATTTGGACAGCTGCCGTTCGCGCATCCGACTCGTCAGCCAGTTCAGCTTGGATCGACGCCGAGCGAGCCAAGACTAGGGGACGCCATGACTCCAAGGGTTCATTGCTCCCGCGGTAAGGAAGGACATGCTCTAGGAAGGCCCCAAACGACAAGTTTTGGCTCCACGGATTGTTGCGGTAGGCATCGAAGGCCAGATCGACATTTTCGATGAGGAGGTCCGCCGTAATTACCTCTAGGTCTTTTTCGAATCGGACTGCTTTGAAGTCGACGCCGCCATGGGCCACTTCTAGGTCGTCGAGAACCTTTTGAGCTTCGTCGTAGTTGGCGTAGTCGAGCGAGTTGTAGTCGAGCTGGGTTCCGTCCGTCGCGACCAGTACAATCTCGGAATAGCCTTGGCCTTCCATATTGGCAATCAAGAACTGGATCGCCTCCAGTTTTTGAGCGTCACCACCGTCTCGGAAGTGCCGGAGGGCTGTCTCAAGCTCGCCTCGATTGCCGCCTGCTGCCCTCAAGTTGTCTTCCACAAAAGGAGCCCAGCTCTCGGCGGGGGCTTCGATGGCTTCTCCAGCAGTAGACGGCGCCGTCTGGCAAGAGCTGAATAGAGAGGTGAAGAAGGCAGCTAGGAGGAGTGCACGCATAATGTCGAGGTGGGGGGGGCGGCGGGGCGCGACGGATAGGAAGTTTACGGGTAAATGACGGCCAGTGCACATGCGGGCGTTCCTGTACGCACAAGCAATGTCAAGTCCTGTCGTTTTGGATTCATTTGTGGCCACCCGCATTAAAAGGCGGCGTGCCGGCTTGCCATTTCGGAGAAAGCGACTTCCAATAGGGACACGTGGCTTTTGCGCCACGCCTTTTTTTTGATGGAGCCTACCCCCCCCTTTTTCGAGTCCCCGGACGACGATTCTGTATGGCCGGAGCGCACTTCGAGTGCGTCCTTTGGGGAGGGTACGGACGCCGGCCCGGAGCGGGGTGCCCACGAAATCTTAGCTGCCCTTGAAACGGGGCTCTCGAATTCAATCGAGGGGCTGACTATTCTCGATCGCGAGCTCGCCTTCGAAGGAGTTGGGCGTGTGGACTTTGCGGGTATCGATGGTCGCGGCAGGCTGGTCCTTGTCGCGCTTCTAGATGACAGCCCAGAGACTGCGAGCATCGAGGCGCTCGATCTCGCCGTGATCGCAAAGCGACACGGTGGCCTAATCATGCATCATCTCGGGCTGCCGCCGCTTCCCTCGGCCTCATCGCCACTTTGCGTCCTCGTGGCGGAAAGCCTGGATGCAAGGCTCTTGGACAGGCTTGCACTGCTCCCCCAGGAGTTTGAGGTGTTCACTTTGCAGAGCCTCGTGAGCGAGCGCGGCAGACAAACGTACCTGGTTCCGGCCGTGGTTCATGGCTCGTGTAGCTCTGCGCCCGAGGAGGAGGCGGTCGAGATCCTCTCCCCTGAGGAGTTTATCGTCTCGCTGGACACTCCCTCGCGGGAGGCAGCCGAGGTTCTTGTCGCGCGCATGGAGCGCATGGACTCTGAATTCGATGTGATCTTCACCCCATCCGGCGGCCGCTGGGCATTTGGGGGCCGCGAGTTCTTGCGGGTCGAGCGTCGAAACGAACGGATCATCGGACGTGTCCTCCCCGGGGGTCGGCCTGTTGTTCTGGACGGCACCCCTGCGGTCGAGGGCCTTATCGAAGAGGCATTTTCCGCCTATGTTCGCTTGCTGGGTCTATTTGACGAAAACGAGGAGGCCTACCAAGTTCCCTCCGTGTCCAGTGAACCTCTCCTCTCCGCCGAAGAGATCGCCGCTTTCCAAGAGTGAAAGGTCGATTCCGGCCATGAGTCGGCGTTTGGAATCCCAATCATGGGAAGTTGAGCGCCCTATTTATGATTTGAGGGTCGAGGGAAACATTCGGTCACCGATGGAGTCAGTTGGAGCTTGCCCCCTACAAAGCCCACCACCCCCCTCCCCATGGGTCACTTCCCAATGCGCAAAATCCTCGACTTAGCGGTTTTCCGCCGTCGCCAGGATCACCAAGACAGCACCAGCCCGGTGCGAAATCCCAAGTCCCGACCGATCCACGGCCATGTGGCGGACGGCGAGCCTTGGATCGGAGCCATTCGTGCCCGCTCACTATGCGTCGTGAGTGGCAAGGGGGGGACAGGTAAGTCCGTGGTCTCCGCCTCCATGGCGCGCATGTTTTCCCGCAAGGCTCGTACGTTGATCATTGACGCTGACCTGGGCGTAGGCAACGCGCATATTCTTCAAGGTGCCGCACCGAAGAAGACCCTGGCTGACGTCATGAACGGCTCGACCCGGCTGCGGGATGTCCTCGAGCCTTGCTGTGAGGGCCTCGAGATGATCGCGGGAGGGTCTGGGGTCGCCCGTCTGGCCGCCCTGAGCCCGCAAGACCTGGCACGCCTAGGTGACGAGCTCGCCAACCTTGAGCGCGACTACAGCTACCTTGTCGCGGACTGCGGCGCGGGGATTTCCGAAACCACCCTGTCGTTTGCACGCGCCTCCGATTCGCTCTTGATCGTTACGACTCCCGACCTGACCGCCATGACGGATGCCTATGCATTCTTAAAGGTACTCGGGGACCGGAGGGGGGCAACTCGCCCGATGCTGTTGATCAACCGCGCGCAAGATCAGGCCGAGGCCTCTGCCGCTGCCGCACGCATCTGTGACGTCTCCCGTCGCTTCCTGCGGTTCGAACCCGAATGGATCGGCTGGGTCCCCGAGGATCGAGCGGTGTTTGATAGTGTGAACCACCGCAGCCCTCTGATTGAATACGCGCCCACCTCCCCAGCCGCGGCCGCCCTCCGTCGGATCGGCACCATCGTCCAAGACCGAGTGGATACGAAACATCCCTGCGGGCTCGGACGCAAATTAGCTGCTGGAGCTTCCGCTGCTCTTCGAATGGCCTAGGGGTCGCGAGACCGAGCTGTACGAATAAAGAGGTCAAGCGCAAATTCGAAGCGTATCGTGTGAGTATGGCTGTTGAATCTGAGGGCGAAAACAATCTAAAAGAGCGGATGTGGCGGGTGATCTTCCTCGCGGACACGAGGGCGGGAAGGGCGTTTGATATTGGCCTGATTGTGGCCATCCTGGCAAGTGTTGTGTTGGTGATGCTCGACAGTGTGGCACCGTTTCGAGAGCGCTATGGCGGCTTGTTTTGGATCGGCGAATGGGTGCTGACAGGGCTGTTTACCGTCGAGTATTGCTGCCGGCTCTACTGCGCGCGCAGACCGCTCCGCTACGCGCGCAGCTTTTTTGGAATCGTGGATTTGTTGGCAACCTTACCGACCTATTTGGCGGCTCTGTTTCCCACCGCCCACTACCTGACGGTGATCCGAGTCCTTCGGATACTGCGGGCCTTTCGCGTTTTGAAATTGGCCGCCCATGTACGCGAGGCCGATGTGCTCTTGCGATCGCTTGTCGCAAGCCGGCGTAAAATCACGGTGTTCCTATTTGCGGTGTTCACCCTGACGGTAGTTCTTGGATCTCTGATGTATCTGATCGAAGGGGAGACCAACGGCTTCGATAGCATCCCCCGCGGAGTGTATTGGGCAGTGGTGACTCTGACGACGGTTGGGTACGGGGACATCGCACCGCAGACCCCCTTTGGTCAGTTTGTCGCTTCGATCGTGATGGTAATGGGCTACGGGATCATCGCTGTTCCTACCGGAATCGTGACCGCCGAAATGACGGTCGCTGCGAGAAGGGATGAGCGGCGCTGTGCGAAATGCCACGAGCACGGGCACGCGGCAAACGCCAAGTTTTGCCGAGTTTGCGGTGGGCCACTGTCCGAGACCAAGGCTTAGACCCAGGGGGTGAGGCCCTTTCTTCACTACTTGCTTGGCAAGAAGTCCGAACTCGAAGATTTTGAGTGGAAGGACGCCTTGTCGGCCAAGGGGACTCTTGAGATCCATCGCAAGCGCACGCCCAAAGACGTCGTGATGGTCCCTCTCCTTTTACTGCTCCCCGTACATGCGATCGACCGTGAAAACGCGATTCAGGCCACAGGGAAGCGCGCGGATCGATTACGGGAACACGCTGCAGAAATCGTGAAACACGGCGAGCTGACCCGCGCTTCGCTCGCGAGGTCTTTGCCGTCGGTGTCCTGGATCAAAGTTGTACAAGAGTCACCAATGGTAAACCTGTGCTTTGAGGGTAATGGTCGGATTGCCGCCCTGCCGGAGGTGTTTACTCCCGAGCACCACCTGATGGTCGAGGTCGAGCGGTACCCGTTTGAAGCCAAGGTGAAGGTCTTGCGCCGTCTGAATCGTGTGCGGCGAAGGAGCGGACTTCTAGACTGAGTTTGGCTTGCGCGTGCGCCCTTGAATCCGCTTCCGGAAGGATAAAATCGACGTCAGGTATTCGCGGACGACAGAGAGTACCTTGACGGTGGACTTCTTCTCTGCGCGGCGTGTGAATGGGCAGGGGAGCTCTTGGATGTCTAGTCCGTGCAGCCATGCGAGGACCATGACCTCGGTGTCCCAGAACCAGCCCTTGGTCTCCGTCTCTTGAAGGACGGGCAAGATGGCCTCGCGACGAAAGAACTTGTAGCCGGTCTCGGTGTCCTTTAGAGGGGTCCTCAAAAGGAGCCGAAAGACTGTTAAGTAGCCCCTGCTCAAAATATAGCGATGGAGGGACTTCCAACTCCATCCAAAAGAGGAGTGGCGTTTTGCAGTGGCGACGTCCGCACCAGCTTCGAGCGCTTGGAGCATGCGGGGAATGTGCTCGGCACGGACCTCCAAATCGATGTCCAGGAATCCAGCGATGGCGCTCCTCGACATCAGGATGCCCTCGCGAACCGTCCCCCCTCGGCCAACGTTTTTTTCGTGGAAGACAAAGCTCCGTGGCAGCCCACTGACTTGGTCGGCGACCAGTCTTTTGATGACATCACGTGTGCCATCTAGACTGCAATCGTCGATAAATAGGAGCTCGTAGCTCGTGTTCGTCCGCGCCATTACCGCGTCGATCTCTGCAACGGATTCCGCCAGGTGGGGAGCTTCGTTGAAGCAGGCAATGACAATGGTGAGGTCACAAGGCGTGGGGCTTGCCGAGCTCATGGTTGAACTCGCAATTTGTAAACCGTCAGCCCTTGGAATTCCCTACGGTCGACGAGCGTTACGGAGTCGTTTTGGAGTACAGGCATCACCTTGGGGACACCCGGAGGGTGCCAATGGTTGTCGAGTACGTAGAACACGGGGTTCGCCCGCAGGAGCTCTGGGTCAAGCCCCTTGAGGGTGCCGTTGCCTAGTGGGTAGAGCTGAAGTTTGGCATCCTCGAGGAGGGCCGCCTTCGTCGCTTCTACCCTCTCCGCAACATGAATCGCCGCGCTACCGAGCTTTGCGCCAAGCCAAGTGCCGAGCTTTCTGTCAAAAGAATCCTGCGCAGCGGCGACCTTGTTTGCGGTCGGCATCAGGTTCGAGTGAGTCTGTATCCGAGCGTCGTAGTACGACAAGCTGCGCTGGTTGGGCATGGTCGTGAAGATGGCGCTGCCCAGACCTCCCGCCTCGATCTCTCCAGCAAAGTATGCGGCTGCAGAGCGCCAGTCCTGGTGGGGTTTGTAGACCGTCCAGGCGTCGCCACGCGCATAAAAAACCGCCAAGTTGACAACCTGCAATCCTAGCACTAGGGCGAGGGTTGCGCTCCTGATTTTTGGCTTGCCGATCGAGTCGAGACCCGCGGCTAAGACGAGCAGGAAAAACGGAAGGAAAGGAATCGCGCTTCGAGGGATGTAGGTGCCCTCCAAGCCGATCCAGGCCAGGACTTGAAGGAAGAGTGGAAGGCAAAAGAGGTACGCGAGTAGGCACCATGCTTGGGGGCGCACACGGGCCTCTCTAGCGACGCGGCGCAAGCCCAGGAGGAAGAGTCCGACTCCGAGTATCTGCAGGGTCACCCATAGCAACCAGCCGAGACTCCAGGGCGCAACCGAGCTCCCCCCTCCAGGCGCGAGTCCGCCGGCAGAGGCGTTGCCCGTCCAGCCCCATTGGAAGAGCAGGCGGTAGGCCTCGGCAGGTGTGAACCCGGCCATGTATCCCTGGGAGGTTTCGAATTCAGCGAGCGAGAGCTTGATTGCAACAAAGCCGAGAATGGCAAGCAGGACGGCGCTACTGGTCAGCGTGATGCCGACGCCCGTTCTTCTACTGGCGCCGAGCTTCGAGGCGAGCAGGCCGAGTAAGGTGAACACGACAAGGAAGGTGGCGAGGTAGTAGTGGACGCCAACCATCGCTACGAGTGTGAAGAAGAACGCGAGCCACTCTCGCTTTGGCGCCCCGTCGAGTCGTCGGTGGAAGAGCCATACCGAGAGCAGTGCTAGGAATAGAATCGGTGCGTAGAGGCGCGCCTCGATGGAGTACCAAATGTGGACCGTCGATAGGCTTGCCAGCAGTGCGGCCAAGAGCCCGATGCGCTCGGAGAGGAGGCGCCTTCCGATGGCAAAAATGAGCGGGATCGAGCCGAGTCCAGCTGCGAGTGCCGGCAGCCGCATGACGACCTCTCCGTCGCCAAACAGGCGGCCCCAAAAGTGCATGAAGCTGAGGAAAAGCGGCGGATGGATATCGACGAACAAGGTCGCGATAAGCTGCTCAAAAGTCCCGACGCGCTGGTGGGACATGCACGCCTCGTCAAACCAGACACTCTGGTTTAAATTTGGTATCCGCAAGAGCAGTGCGAGCACCACAAGAGCAAGGACGAGTTTTCCAGCGGGCAGAGGGTTACGAGTGGAAGGGGCCATTCCGTTCAGTTTAGTCTGTAGCGAGCGTGCGGGAGGGGATGAGTGTAGGTTCTCTGCTGGATTTTAGGTGCTCGCAAAGGTGTGCTCTCAACATTGCGCGCCGATGGTTCCTACTTTTGGGGACTGGTATGCTCTTACCTCGTGATCGTTCAAGTCGTAGTCCTCGCCTTGTGATCTGCCAATCAGGCGTGGGGCGAGGACCACTGCGCTAGCTTGGGCATCTCCACTCTCCTATGGTTTTGCTACTTCATGCTGATTCGAATGGGGAGCTGCGAGGTCCCTGGGTGCTTGTCTTTGGCGGGAGTTAGGCCGGCTGGCTTCCGGGCCCTCTTCCGGGGCAGTTGGGTCATGGGCGGGGACCCCAGGGAGAGACGCTCCCGGGGCCCATCCAAAGAGTGCCACGCAGCGCCCTCGCGGCTAAGAGCTCGATTGGAGCGATGTGATTTTCACGATGGATCCCCAGCACAAGCGACGCCTAGCGTGCGACTTTCGGGACTCGATCGGGGAGCGCCCTGTGTGTGCTCTCACCCTCCCCGATGGGTACCCGGTTAGAGATTGCGAGCAGGTCGCGTTGCTGCGCGTGGGGGGCTGCGATTTTTTGGGGATAGAGAGGGGTTAGGTGATTCCCCTCCGTGGGTAAGATGACGTCATGGAAAACGAAGGTACAGAGGGCCGGCCCAAAGGCGAGCTCGAACGGAATCTAGGCGAGCAGCCGATTGCGGCGCTCCTTGCGAAACACAACTTCAAGTCGGCGGATCTAGTGACCGCTTCCTCGATGCAGTTGACGCACAAAATGGTTTCACGTGCTTGCCGGGGCCGAAGACTTACGTCTAAGACTCGATTGAAGGTCCACCAAGCGATCAACGCCTTAGTGGACACTCCCTTGTCGATGAAGGACCTATTTAACTACAAGTAGTGGCTCAACTCGGATCTTAGAGCCGGTCCCTCTTCGCTCGCGCTACTTGACATTCCGCTTGGCGAAGTCCGCGGCGGCGGATTCCGTGCGGGCGAAACTTGGCGAGCTCGAAGTCGATGCTCGCTGTGTGATCGGGATCGGGCCGCCCACTTTTGGTTTGCTTGAGGCCGCACTTGAGGGCATGCGTCCCTTTCCCAGTCTGGTGGGGAGAGGCGTAGAGATGCCTGGAACCGGTGGCGCTCTTTGGGTTTGGCTTCGAGGTGAGGACCTTGGAGATCTGCTGTACCAAGACCGCGCTTTGCGCGCGCATTTTGCGGGTGTGCTCGAGGTCGAGGCCGTCACGGACTCCTTTCGTTACCACAGCGGGTTCGACCTCAGTGGCTACGAGGACGGCACGGAAAACCCAGTGGGAGATGACGCGGTACGCGTGGCGCTCCTTGCAGGTGTAGGCGAAGGTCGGGACGGAGGCAGCTTTGTCGCCGTGCAGCGTTGGGTTCACGATCTCGACACGTTCGGGGACCTGGACAAAGACGAGCAAGATCAAATCATCGGGCGCCGCAAGAGCGACAACGAGGAGCTCCAAGATGCTCCCGCGTCAGCCCACGTGAAGCGGACTGCTCAAGAGGACTTTACGCCAGAGGCCTTTGTGGTTAGGCGTTCGATGCCGTGGTGTAACGAGTCGGAGGAGGGGCTTGTTTTTGTGGCGTTTGGTGCAAGTCTCGACCCTTTTGAGGCGATTGCCCGCCGCATGCTTGGACTGGACGATGGGATCGTCGACGCGCTCTTCCGCTTCACCCGCCCGGTGACGGGGGCCTATTTCTTCTGCCCGCCGCTTCTCGGCGGACACCTGGATTTGCGGGCGCTGGATTCGCCACAATTAGGGAGCGCTTGCTAATGGGAAGATTCGTGATCGCCTCGTACACGCCCAAGCCGGGAAGGGAGGCCGACTTGGCCGCCCTCGTGAGCAAGCACATGGGCGTGTTGCGCGCAGAGGGCCTAGTGACCGAGCGACCGGCTTATGCAATGCGGGCCAAGGATGGGACGATCTTGGAGGTCTTCGAATGGCTCTCGGCTGAAGCCGTTGAGGCCGCTCACACCAACGCATCGGTGATGGAGCTCTGGGGCGAGTTCGGCGAGGTGTGTGATTTTAGGCCTCTGGCCGGCCTCGCAGAGTGCGAGGGAATGTTCGCAGAGTTTGAGCCTATTCCGTAGTTTCCCTGCAACCACCGGGGAAGTGCGCAGTCCTTTGGGTATGAAACACAGCCTTAGTCGTGGAAGCGTCCCTCTTTGGGCCTGGGTCGTTGTCGGTTGGATGAGCGCGGCGACCGGAGCGGCATTTTGGAGTCGCGGGGCGCTCGATCGCGCGCTAGTGGATGCGCCAGAGGTGACCGAAGTGGTGTGGGATCTCTCGAGGATGTCCGCCCGCGAAATGAGAGCACTGCCGGGGATAGGAGGCACCCGCGCTGTCGAGCTGGTCGAGGCGCGTTGGAAGACTCCAGACAAGAATGTATTTGATATGCGCAGCGTCCCGGGAGTCGGTGAGATCACGGCGAGTCGGGTCCAGGACTTCTTGAAGGAGCGCAACCGGAGGACTGTTTCGCGGGGAAGGAGTCGGCCTTTAATGCCTCAGGTGCAACCCGATGGCGAGGGGATCTTGCCAGCGATGAGGGGCGTGACAAGAAATCGATAGGGTTGGAAACCTGAAGAACCCCCTCGGGCCGCTCTTTTCTAGCCCCTCAAAGGCGGTACACTCTCGGCCGCATGACTGCTCCCCTAACTAAATCGAAATCGTTTTCACTGGTGGACTTGATTGGCCAGGCCGAGCTTCGACGTATCGTGGCTCTTTCGATCGAAGAAGATCTTGGGTCAGGTGATTTGACCTCTAGCATGGCTGTTCCCCCGGGGGCGCATGTGACTGCAACCTTACTTGCCAAGGGCGCAGGCCGCCTTGCAGGCCTCGAGCTGTTTCGCGAGGCGTTCCTTGTTTGCGACTCCAATGCCGAGGTGACTCTCTTTCACGCGGATGGAGAGACCGTCGCAGCGGGAGACCGTGTCGCCAAGGTTAGTGGAGATGGGCGCGCGGTGCTTATTGCGGAGCGCACGGCCCTCAATTTCCTGCAGCAGCTCTCAGGTGTGGCGACGCTTACTGCGGCTTATGTGGAACAGGCTGCGGGTAGAGCCCGGATTCTCGACACTCGCAAAACCATCCCCCTCCTGCGGGCTCTGCAGAAGTACGCGGTTGTCTGCGGGGGCGGAAGTAACCATCGTTTTGGCCTATATGACGAGGCGATGATTAAGGACAACCATCTCGACCTGTCAGGACTGGACCTAGAGAGCTTGACGCGAGAAGTGCGCGAGCGGCTGGGCAACGAAATCCCGATCACCTCGGAAGCGCGCAATAGAGCAGAGGCGATGGGTGCCATTCGAGGGGGGGCCGACGTTGTCTTGCTCGACAACATGAGCGTCGAGCAGATGACGGCCCTAGTTCCAGAGCTGCGCGAGGTGGCGCGAGCCGCGGGCCGCAAAGTCGAGCTAGAAGCGTCGGGGGGGCTGACCCTCGCCGATGTGGAAGCGGTCTCTAAAACCGGGGTCGATCGCATTTCTGTAGGCGCGCTGACCCATTCGGCGAAAGTATTAGATTTGTCCTTACTTGTGGAGGTCGGTGGCCAATGAATCCAAACGAAGTCAGCCCTACGAGGGTTATGGTCGATCTTCCCGCCGTTCACGAATCCGTGCGCTTAGGACGCCGTATGGTCCGGTTGTTTGGGCGAGCGTTCTTATTCGAAGACAAAGAGGTCGACGGTCTGATGCTGGTGGCCTCGGAGTTACTTGCCAATGCAGTCGATCACGGTGGCGGCGGGGGTGCGATGAAGGTTGCAGATCTTACCGGCGATGTCCGCATGGGAATTGAGCTGTCCTGGAATGGGCAGACGTGGACGATGCTTGTCGAGGACGGAGGCGCAGGAGATTTGCAAGAAGCCCAAGACAGCTTGACCCGCGAGCCATGTGATATTCTCGAAGCGCTTGAGAGCGAGCGCGGTCGGGGCATCTTTCTTGTGAAGGAGATGGGCTGCAGTTTGACTGTCCAGCAGGGGGAGCGCGGGCTGGTCTTTGTGGCCAAGAAGACCCTGTGACAGGTGAGCTTGAGGGCCCTGCTCTGCGCATCATCCGGAGCTTAGGCGGTGCAGCCGTTCGCTTGCCACGCGTCCTTTGGCTGGCGGTCGCCATCACTTGGGGCGGAATGATTTGGTGGTTGTCTAGCCGTGAGGCCGGTCCGGAAGGGGGTAACCTTTTGGGCGGATGGGTCTCCAATATGGCCCATGCGCCTCTATTCGGTCTACTGACTTTGTGGCTGGCCTTCGCCTTGCCACGAGAGCCCACGCCACTCGGTCAGCCCTGGGCGCGTTTTGGCCTTTTGGACTTCCGCTTGGTGTTTTGGAGCGTTGTCCTTTATGGGCTGCTCGACGAGTTCCATCAAAGTACGGTGCCGGGCCGGGACGCCTCCGTTTTTGACCTCTTTACCGATTGGTCGGCGGCTTACGTCACCCTTGGTGTCGCCGCAGCGGCGGGCCGCGCGGGTCTAAGAGAGGCCGAGCTGCGCCGACGGCTAGCAAAGGGGGTTCTGATCTGCTGTTTAGCTGGGCTCGCCGCTACTTTCGGCTGAGAGTCCCAGTCTTTGTCTGCGCGGCGTGGACTCGTGGCCGCACGATCTTCGCGGATTCGGAAGGTGCACCTCCCCGTTAGGTCCTCTTGGCCAAGATCACCTGATCGACCTGGTGGGCGTTGGTGCACTATTCACCCACGTTCAACGGTTCTCGCGGGTCGTTTTCTTAGGGGAAGCGCATTTGCGACCGATGCTTGAGGCATGAAATCACGAGTCCACCCGAAGTACAAAACTAAAGTGTGTCCAGACAAGCTGAATACGAGATGAGGGATAGGCCCCTCGCGTTCGGGGTACAGGCCCTGGCCGCAAACCGCCTTGAGCTGCATTGGTTAAGAGCCAGGGTAGTGAGCGTCAAGGAAAAGGCACGCCAGACGTGTCAGGTAAGAGTCGGAAAGACGAGCGCAAGCGAACCACTGATGAAGCGTCGAAATTGTAAGTTGCCGTCAGAACCGAGGTGTTTTGGTTACCTCGGGATAAGCGTTGGAGACACCTGTCTACTGCCAACGCGGCGTCC
>CALBMX010000108.1 GCA_937896235.1 uncultured bacterium | reverse complement strand
CCCCCCTAGCTCCTCACCCGAACAATATGTCTAGACAAACGATCCCCGGGCGCGACCTTATCCTCGTTTTGATTTTGGTCTTGCTCCTCATGTCCGGTGGCTTCACCTATCTCTATGTACAGCAGTTCGGCACGGGCCAGCTGCCTTCTCAATCCGTTCGCTTCTTCTTCACCTGTCTGATTTGCTGGTTTCTGTACAAGGGGCACTCGTGGGCCCGCTGGCTTTTGGTGCTCCTTCTGAGCATCGGGGTCTTCATCGGAGTCTTCGGGAGCTCTGCGGCCGACCCCACAACAATGACCTTTGTGTTGGTTGCCATCTACAGCGGGATCGTGCTCTCCCTGTCGTTTGCGCCCCATATGAAGGGCTACTTCACAACGAAGGGGCGTGGGGAGACGGCCCCACCCCGGCGTGAGAAGTCTGCCGGAGAACCCAAAAAACGCGCTTGATTCAGGGCGCTTTCGCAAGGTCTGCAAAGCCTGGTGATTCTGCCTGTTGGCAAACCGTAGAATGACGACATGCCCAACACGATTTATCTCGCGGACAACCTAGACGTTCTCCGGAAGTTGCCCGCCGGATCGATCGATCTCATCTACATCGATCCTCCATTCAATACCGGGAAGCGCCAAGACCGAAGACGTGTAAAGACGATCCAAGATGAGGAGGCGGGCGACAGAACCGGCTTTCAAGGTAAACGTTATCGCACGATTGACCTTGGCGTTTCCGGCTACGAGGACAGCTTCGATGACTTCATGGCGTTCCTTATCCCTCGGCTCGAAGAGGCCCATCGGGTTTTAAAAGCCGAGGGGAGCTTCTTCCTCCACATCGACTATCGCGAGGTGCACTACTGCAAGGTGGCCCTCGATCAGATCTTCGGGCGGGACTGCTTTCAGAATGAGATCATCTGGGCCTACGACTACGGCGGCCGCTCGAAGTCAAAGTGGTCGGCGAAACACGACAACATCCTGTGGTACACGCGCGATCCGAAGAAGTTCACCTTCAACTTCGACGCCATGGATCGCATCCCCTACATGGCGCCGGGTCTTGTGGGAAAAGAGAAGGCCGCCCTCGGTAAAACGCCAACCGATGTCTGGTGGCACACGATCGTCAGTCCCAACGGGAGAGAGAAAAACGGCTACTCCACACAAAAACCCCTGGGTGTGCTCGACCGCATCATCAAGGTGCACTCGAATCCGGGCGACATGGTTTTAGACTTCTTTGCGGGCAGTGGGACGACGGGAGAGTCGGCAGCACGTAACGGGCGCGACTTTATGCTGGTCGACCGCAACCCTGAGGCGATCGAGGTGATGTCCAAAAGGCTCGCCGAGTTCGAACCTGTCTTTATTGGAGTCGATCCCTCTGAATCATTGCATAAATGATCTCCCCTGCGGAATGTCGCTCCGGCTCAAGCGGGAATCCGACCTTAGCGCTATTGCCGAGCCTCCCCATTCCGCTAAATTGCACTCTTCGGCCCACCTCTAAAAATGAATGACGTTGTAAGCCTCTGGCCCTCTGACCTCGACGAAGCGCTTGCGGATCGTCGAGACTCCAAGACAATCCTTGCTGAGCAGGCCGCGCTCCTAGCTTTGGTTAGCGCAGGCGACATCACTGCCGAGGTCGTCCAGTCGGAAGCCGAAGACTCGCCCGGCGGTTCGGTGAGCCGCAAGTTTCAGCTCAACCTGCTCTCTCGAGATGGCTACACGCACGAACTTCTCTCCGTATTTGTCGATTGCGATCTCCCCTACCCTTGCGACCTTGTTTTCGAGAATGAGGTCCATCTGTGTGCGACTCCCTCGGGACTCGTCTCCGCGCTGGGCAAGGTCCTAACAGGCGACTCGACGAAAAGCCTCCTCCTCGCTTTGGCCGTCCGCTCCAACACCGTAACTGCAAATTAGCGACTTGCCCCAACTCCCAATTCACCGACAAGCCGAGTCTTCACCCCCTGCGAACCGACGTACGACTGTGCGTCGGCGACTTCGATTTTGAACACGCACCTTAGGGCCGCCGCTACCCTTGGCGACGATGCGATTGAGCTCCGCGCGGTCAAACGCACTGTCCAGGAGCCACGGCTTTGGGTCTCGCGGGAAGCCCTCCCCGCAACTTTTCGAGAGCGACTTCTCGCGGCGGGTGCGACGATTGAGGACGGGGAGTGCGGGTCCACGCGGATCGCGCCTCCAACATCCTCTTCAGGCGTTACGTTTTGGACTAGTGCGGACCCCCTAGCCGGGGACTTGCTGGGTGCCGCATGGGCGGGCTCGGAACACGGGGATGCGAGGTTCGCCGAGCAGCACGGAAGTGTGACTCCCATCCTTATGGGCATCTTGAATGCCACGCCGGACAGCTTTTCCGATGGGGGCGCGCACGCTACTGCCGCTGCCGCAATTGCGCGTGGACACGTCCTTGTTGCCGAAGGGGCGACTTGGATTGACGTCGGCGGGGAGTCGACGCGCCCCGGCGCCTCGGAGGTCTCTGCAAATGACGAGATCGAGCGGGTTGTGCCGGTGATCGAGGCCCTGGCTGCCGCGGGCGCGCGCATCAGCATCGATACGCGCAAGGCGTCTGTAGCGAGCGCTGCCCTCGCAGCAGGTGCAACCCTTGTCAACGATGTCTCGGGAGGCCTCTTTGACCCTCAGATCTTACAGGTGGCCGCCCACGCGAACGCTATGTACTGTGCGATGCACATGCGCGGGACTCCCGGAACGATGCAGCAGCAAACCGACTATGGGGACACGGTCCTCGACGTTGTGCAGGCGCTGCGACTTCGCGCGCGGGCCGCAGTCGATGCTGGGATATCGCCTGAGCGCCTTTGGCTGGATCCAGGGATCGGCTTCGCAAAGAAGTTGGAGCACAACTTGGCCATCCTGCGTGAGCTCGACGTGCTTGCCTGCTTGGGATTTCCGCTTCTCGTTGGAGTGTCCCGCAAAAAGATGATCGGTGAGCTCAGCGGTGTTGTGGCGCCACGCGAACGAGTGGCCGGAAGCCTAGCGGGACTTGCCCTCGCCGTTGCCGGTGGCGCACATATTTTGCGCGTCCACGACGTGCGGGAAAGCCGCGAGGCGCTCGCCGTCGCCGCTGCGATCTCAGGGCGCGCCTAGAACTCGCCGCAGAATCGAGCAGTCCGTGTATTTGTCCGGTGAGCCAAGGGCACTCTCGGTGTATCCTTGGGCACTATGGACACACTTGGCTGGTCTCTACAGATTCTGATCTTGACCCTTGGGATCTACTTGTTCTTGCGCTTCTTGCGCACGACACAGGGCGGCCGTATTGTGCGCGGACTTGCGATCGGTGTCCCGGTCATCATCGTCACGATTTGGGGAACGGCAACCTACTTGCAGCTTGCCGAGCTGCAGTTCATCCTTCAAAACGTCGGTGGCTATGCGGTGGTCTTCATCGCGATCCTCTTTCAAGAGGAGCTTCGCCGAGGCATGGCCCAGTTTGGAGAGAACCCCCTCGTCAACCGGTTTGTCACCTCGTTTGAGACCGACGTACTTAAGGAAGTCTCCAGTGCAGCGGTGGCGATGGCAACGAAACAGGAGTCGCACGGCTCTTTCACGCGCATCAAACCGCATGGCGCACTAATCGTTTTCGAGCGCGAGAGCTCTCTCCGGAGCTACATCAACGGCGGGCGGCGCGTCGACGCCCTTGTCAGTCGCGACTTTTTGGAGTCCATCTTCCAGCCGAAAAGCCCCCTACACGACGGCGCTGTCATCTTGCGCAAGGATCGCGTGGCCGCGGTCTCCTGTATGTTGCCGCTGACCCAAAACCTGTCGATCTCCAAAACGACGGGGACGCGACACCGCGCAGCGATTGGCCTCTCGGAGGAAACCGATGCCGTCACTCTGGTCGTTTCGGAAGAGACCGGCAAGATTTCAATCGCCACAGCAGGAGAGCTCCGCCAGGTCGCCCAGGCTGACTTGGAGCAAGAGCTCCGCAAGTCACTTGGCGCGAACATCACGGAGAAACGCGAGAGTTTTGGCGAGCGTGCGGCAAAGTTCCTGCGCGAGGATTTGGCGTGGTTTGTCGGCTCCGTCCTGCTCGCACTCTCCATCCTCTTTATCGCTCAAGGAAGCATTAGCGAGCCACGTCGATTTAGCTTATCCGTAGTTGAGTCCGTCGCGGGAGGAGCGACCCCATCCCAGCCCGGAACCCTAACCGTAGCGCTCCCCGGACCTCGCTATCACCTTGTTGCCCCTGAGAGTACCCGCAGCTTTTCGGTGATTGCCACTGGGCCGATTGGAAAGCTCGATGCATTAGGAGTCAGCCTAGTGGGAACGTTCTCGCTTAGCGACGGAGAGGGTCTCGAGCGCACGGTTAACATCGACGACATCCACTGGCAGACAACCCCGCCGATTGGCGTTGATCTCGAGTTTGAAGGCGGAGACGCACCTAGGCTAGAAGCCGTCCGCTACGACAATATGACGATCACGCTCACCCCGGCGCACGTCGTCGTCGACGCCACCAAGCTGGACAAACACTTCGAGCTGGCGGAGAAAATGGCTACCTTTGACGTGAGCTCCGTCGAGATCACCGGGCCACCGAGTGTCATCGCCGAGCTGAAAGCCGATCCGTCCCAATTCAAACTGCAAAGCATTCATCTCACAGATGCGGACTTCAGCGATCGTGTCGCCAACCTTCGACTGCACGAGGACTTGACGTCGCGAGGGTGCTCACTTCTGCACGGTTTGCCTATTGCAACAACGGTTGCCATCGTTCCTGTTGCCAATACGCTGACCACCTTCGTCGAGAAGGAGATCGCCCTCAGCTTGTTTAGTGAGGTCGACCGGCCGCGACTCGAGCATTGGAAGATCAAGGACTCCCGAGTCGACTTCCGGATTGTCACACGGGGTATTTTGCCCTCGGAAGTGGATAGCCTGAACTACGAAGGACAGGAGCGCGACATCTTGGAATACGTCCGGGAAAACCTGCGCGTGTTTGTCGACATCGCGGCGCAGCCTGAAGACGAGGAAGGCGCTAGAATCCCGATTGAGTGGGTCTTCAAAGATCCCAACTGGCGCCGCTTCCTTGGCAAGGAAGGCCCCGAGTTCGATCGAGCCAGTCTCGAAGTCGAGCTCACCTCTGAAGAACCGACCGTCTCGCTAGTCCGAGTTCCAACTCCCGCTGGCCTCTAAATCCGCTCTCTCCTCGACACGAATATCATGGGCTCTCTATTTGGTACTGACGGAATCCGCGGGCGCGCCGGCGAGGGTTGGCTGTCCACAGGCGCTGCGCGTCTAATCGGACTCACTTTGGGACGCGATCTCGATCTCGCGCTTGAAAAGCCCGAGGGCGCTCCCCACCGCGCTGTGTTGGGCCACGATGGACGGCGGTCCGGCCCGGAGCTGCAAGCAGCCTTTGCCGAGGGTCTTCGCGAGGCTGGCTATGAATGCGTCAGCGCGGGCCTCATCACGACTCCAGGCCTTGCGATTATCGGACGGCTGGACAGCTACGATTTGGCTGTGATGATTAGCGCCTCACACAACCCGGCCAGAGATAACGGGATAAAGATTTTTGGGCCCGGTGGTGAAAAACTAGCGGACGAGGTCGAAGAGCAAATCGAGATGCACCTGCTCGCGGCAGGCCTTCCCGAAGCCCCCTGCGAGGCAGCGCCGATGGTCACGGACTTCACCCTTGAAGAGTCGTACATCGCCTTCCTTGTCAAGGCATCAGGCGGCCTGAGCCTGGCAGGGCTTGACATCGTGCTCGACTGCGCCAATGGCGGCGGCAGCCGGATTGCACCCAAGGTGCTCGGTCGTCTAGGAGCGCGCGTCCACACGATCGCAGCCGAGCCAGATGGAGACAATATCAACAAGGACTGTGGAGCCACGCACCTGGAGTACTTGCAGAGTGAAGTGCGCCGCCAAGGCACCGGGATTGGCATCGCACTCGATGGCGACGGGGACCGCTGCATGCTCATCGATGAGAACGGTGGAGTGATCCACGGGGATGGGGTCATGACCATGCTCTCTCGTTACGCCATGCGGAACAACAAGTGGGCCGACCCGCGTATCGTCGCGACGGTGATGAGCAACAAGGGCCTCCACCGCGCCCTGCGCGATGTTGGGGTTGGTGTCTTGACGGTGGGTGTCGGTGATCGCAGTGTCGTTGCCGGACTCAAGGCGGAGAACCTTCCTTTGGGCGGCGAACAGTCTGGACACATCGTCTTCGGCTCGGACTTGTTCCATATCGGCGATGGCACCTACACCGCGTTACGCGTGCTGGAAGTCTTGCGCTCGTCGCAACTTCCCCTGTCGGAGCTCGCCGCGCCCTATCAACCTTATCCCCAGGTGTTGCTGAATATCCCGGTCACGTCGAAGCCTCCCTTTGCAAGTATCCCAGGCCTGCAAGACGCCGCCAAGAAGGTCGAGTCGGAGCTTGGTGAGGACGGCCGCGTCCTGCTCCGTTATTCCGGAACAGAGTCCCTGGCGCGTGTCATGGTCGAGGGTCCAAGTGCGACCCTAATCGAAGAGCACGCCCACATGTTGGCCGGACTATTCATTCGCCAGATTGGCGTAAACTAGCCCTAATTCCGTGATTGCTGCCGCTTTCGAGACCTCTACCCGCGATGCAAGTGTCGCGCTTTCTATCCCAAGTTCCGGTGGACAAAAAATCCTGACGGGCACCTTGGACGAGGGGCGAGCGCACGCCTCGGACCTACTTCCCATCCTGGCAAGCCTGCTCGATGAGAACGGCCTTCGTGCCGCAGACCTTGACGCCGTCCTGGTTGGGATCGGTCCCGGCAGCTACACCGGCTTGCGGGTGAGTGTGGCGACGGCGCTAGGTTTGTCCTTGGGCGAGGTGGAGAGCAAGACACCCGACCTGTTGGGCGTCCCCTCCTGTGAAGCGCTCCTTGCGGACACCCTGCTTCCTGGCGAGGCCGGCTTGTGGCTACAGGATGCCCGCTCTGGCGGCTTCTATATAGCAGCCGCGAGCAAAGATACTGAGGGACTGTTCGCGCTCACCACTCAGCCCGCCGTTGTTGATCTCACCGGTGTTCAAAAGTTTGTGGCAGACTCGAACGGGGGACGCCTGCTAGGCGACGCCGCGACTGCTGCAACCCTGCAAAAGCTCGGGATCGAAGCGAAGCTCGAGCTGCTGATCCCAACAGCAGCTGCAATCTTGCGCTTAGGCCTGCCGCGGCTAGAAGCCTGCGGCCCCACGCCGCCCGGTGAACTGGCGCCACTTTACCTGCGCCCGTTCGCCGTCAAAGTCAGGAAGCGCTAGGCGAGCGCGTCCGCCAGCTCGGTGGTGTCGGTAAAGGCAAACCAGATCAAACGCTGGATCGACTCGTCCCCACACTGGGGATTCCACGCGACAGCTTCAGCGGCAGCTAAGGTTCGCATTTCCGCTAGATGCGCTTCCGCTTCTCGGAAGTAGCGCGCACGCTCCACAGCGATTTGATCATCATTGAGGGGCGCCTCGTGGTCGCCTGCCGCAAAGCAAGCGGCCGTTTCAGTCAAAGACTTGACGCTAAGCTCAAACGGAGCCGCGGTGTCCATATCGAGGCGCATGTGTGTCCAAACGCCATTGCTCCAGTCGAAGCGATAGGCCGGCACAAATTCTTTGCCGTGAGTCGCTACAAACTCCACTGCGGAGAGCACGAACTCAAGGTCCTCTTCTGAGGCGTAATAAGGTAGAGACAAGCGGACCCAGCCCGGCTTCATTCCGGTCAAACCGCGTCCGACCACACCGCGGTAAGCTTCGGAGGTCTCGGCGTCAATATCGAGTAATGTGTGCCCGTAGGGGCCCGCACACGCGCATCCCGACCTGCTCTGCACACCAAAGAGGTGATCGAGTAGTCCCGACGCATAGTCGTGGTGCAACCCTTCAAAGATGATCGAGATGATCGCAAGGCGCGGAGCATCTTTCGGTCCGAGCACTCGAATGTTCGGGTGGCTATCGAGGCGCTTTACAGCAGCAGCAGCCAGGACGACCTCGTGGTCGAGGATCGTTTGCGCACCAACCATATCCTTTACTAGGAAGGCAGCGCCTGCGCGCAGGTCCCCCATGATTGCAGGGGTGCCACCCTCTTCCCTCTCGTCCAGGTGGGTGACGTAGTCGACAGACTCGTAGGAGACCGCACCGACATAGTCCACCGTTCCGCCACCGGGCAACGCCGGGGTTCGCGAAACAAAGAAGTCCTTGTGGGCGACCAAGACGCCTGAGCCTCCAGGACCTCCTAAAAACTTGTGTGTGGAGAGAACAACAGCATCGATGCACTCCGCTGGATCGCTCACCACCATTTTAATGGGGACGTAGGGGCCAGCCGCGGCGTAATCGAATATCGCCTTTGCCCCACCGTTGTGTAGCGTGCGGCAGATGCCTCGAACATCCGCGAGGATTCCCGTCACGTTGGAAGCGGCGGAGAACGAGCCCAACTTCAGCGGGCGATCCTTGTACTCTTCCAATTTACTGGCGAGTACGTCTAGGTCGACCGCACCACACTCGCGCGGTGGGATTTCGACCACGTCGGCGATCGACTCGAGCCAAGGCAGGTAATTCGAGTGGTGCTCGTAGGGACCGACAAACACGATCGGTCGCTCGTTTTTCGGGATGTACTGGGCCAGGTTGTAACGCCGCTGGAGTGGCTCCGGAATGGCGAGACCTAGGATGCCAACGATCTTATTGATGGCGGCGGTTGCCCCTGCACCACAGAACACGGTGACGTAATCCCCGTCGGCTCCGACACTGCAGCGAACAACCTCGCGGGACTTCTCGCGAAGCTCCGTCAGGATCCGACCGGTGGACGAGACAGCCGTGTGAGTGTTCGCGTAGAAGGGTCGCACATTGCGGAACCAAGCCTCGACGAAGTGCAGATAGCGCCCCGAAGCCGTCAAGTCCGCATAGGTAATCAGGCGCTTTCCAAAGGGGGTATTCACGCTCGCGCGGCGGCCAATCTCGTTTTGGCGGAGAAATCCAAGGATCTCCTCTTTCGCTTCGTTGCTCATGGCGGGGATTCTACCAAGTGGATTAAAGGGGAGTGGCCCCTCGTTTGATATCGGTGATAACAAACGAGAGGCCACTTCCATAGGCCCGAAAGCCGATCCCTTACAGGTCGTGAGGACGAAGGGTCTTGCGACCGTTCGACATGGCACGAGCTTCTGCGCCGGCGATGATCTCGCGAACAGCTGCGTCAAGTGCGCCGTAGAATTCGCCGGAGACGTTAATCGCGGCTGCGTTCTTGGTGCGGCTCTTGCTGATGATCAGCTCGAGGGGCTTCTTACTGCCACCTTTCTTTGCTGCTTTCGCGGCTGGCTTCTTGCCTGCCTTGGATGCTGGCTTCTTAGCGGCTTTGGCTTTTGCCTTCTTAGCCGGCGCCTTCTTAGCAGCCGCCTTC
The DNA here is from genome assembly GCA_937896235.1 of uncultured bacterium. GTDB lineage: Bacteria > Planctomycetota > UBA1135 > UBA1135 > CALBMX01. The sequence goes on along the minus strand of CALBMX010000108.1, from coordinate 61,985 downwards.
TTGGTCGTTTTTGCCATTGGATTATTCCGTGGGCTCGATGTTGGGTTTGGGAGGGGTCTGGCTCGAAGAAGCTCTTTAGATAAAAGCTCGACCTTCAAACACAGCGTCCAGAAAATTGTCGAGGCGCCACACAGGAAAGCGCTGCGCCGACAAAGAGAAGAATGCAACTCCGGGGCCAACTATCAAAGAGGAAAACCCGCGAATTCTAGGGTTTTTCCTGCTATTCGAGCCGTTCCTGGGAGAGCGGTCCCGACTCTTTTCCGTGTTGTCCAGAGCGTACTTGGTCAGCCGCCCCGCGCTTAGTATCTTGATGGCATGGATGCATACCGCGCATGGGCCGACATCAATGTCGACGCCCTCACTCAAAATCTCAAAGTTATCCGCAACGCCATTGGTGACAAGGTTCACGTGATGCTGGTGGTCAAGGCGGACGCCTATGGCCACGGTGCCGTCGCCGTTGCTCACCATGCCACACGTGCCGGGGTGACCGCCTTTGGGGTGGGCACCTCTACGGAAGCGCTCGAATTACGCCATGGGGGCATCTGCGCGCCAATTTTGGTACTGGGGACCATCGTCGACGAAGAGGTCGTCGCGTGTTTACACCACGATATTCATATCGGTTTACACTCGATGAATCGGTGTCGCACCTTGCAAGCAGCCGCGCGCCGACAAGGTCGCATTGCGCGAGTTCACCTGAATGTGGACACCGGAATGGGTCGACTGGGGGTTTTGCCGGAGCGCGCCACCGAGCTCTTGCGTGAGATTCACGCCGCAAGCCACTTGGAGCTGGCCGGTATCATGACCCACATCTCCTCACCAAAAGGGGACTCTGTCGCCGGAATCGCCTCGCAAACCTCCAAATTCGAAGAGGTACTCGCCAATGCGCGCGCCGAAGATCTGGTTTCCGGTTGGGTGCACATGTCAAACTCGGCTGGTTTATTCAGCGGTACTTCACCTCTTTACGACGCTGTGCGGGTCGGGATTAGCGCTTATGGCGTTGTGCCGAGAGATGCGACTTGGGGTTCGGATTTGACTCCTGTCATGGCGCTTCGCACGCGCATCATTTTCCTAAAGGACCTCCCCTCCGGATCCACCGTCGGATACGACGGAACGTGGACTGCCGACGGCAAGCGCAGAATCGCAACCCTACCGGTCGGGTACAACGATGGGGTCCCGTGGAGGCTCTCCAACCGCGGGGAAGTGCTCGTCCACGGCCAGCGGGCCCCTATTGTCGGGAGAGTTTCGATGGATTACACCACCATCGACGTGACGGACATCAAGGGAGTCGGCGTGGACGATGTGGCTACGATCATCGGAAACGACGGCGACGAGACGATTCTTTTGCGCGACGTTGCCTCGCACGCCGAGACCATCCCCTACGAAATCGCCTGCTCCATCGGCAAGAGGGTCGCTAGGGTGTTCCGCGATTCCGATTCGTTTGGAGGGTCAGCTAGTAACCAGAAGCGCGTTTTTGCCGAGGAAGGCACTCCCGAATCCGCCCCACTTTTGGCCACGGAATAGACAGCAGCTCACCCGCAATCAATCGACTCGACCACGTCATCTTTACCCCCCCTGCGTCATGCCCGGTATCTCCAGCCTCCAGGACCAGCGGGTTGGCAGGTTCACCTTCCTTTATATGCTCAAAGATGGCGGAGTCTCGCCACGCCCCTTTCCCCAAGTGAACTGCTAGGCTGTAGCCCTTGAAGCGTCTCCTCCGCATCCTCGCCAGGACTTTCATAAGCCTTGCGCTCCTAGTGGGCGCGGGGCTTGTGGCCCTTCTTGTCCTCGACGCGACGGGTGTGATCCAGAGTCGCCTTGAGCGCGAGCTCGCCAACCTGATCGAAGACGAGCCCGAGCTTTCGATCACCCTCCGCGACCTTCAGATCAATTGGTTCGCACCGAGTCTCACCCTGCGGGGGTTGCACATCCGCGGCGAGCATGGCGAGGCGCTTGTCGAAAGGGTGGACTGTTTTTTTGACTTGTCCCCCCAAGCGAGCTCGACGCTTTCTGCGATTCATATAGAGAGCGGTCGCCTGTTGCTGGAGCGCGACTTCATCGAGGCTTGCACGCGCTCGGTTGCTCAAGTGGAGGAGAGATTGCGCGCCCGCTTTGGAGACCTCTCTGCGCTGGACCCCGACTTGCTCCAGGTTGACCCCAAAGATCCATTGGGAATCCCAACGTTTACTTTGCGTGACATTGAAATCGCACTCCGCCTTGTGGGTGGCCCGGTGGTGGAGCTTGGCAAGGGGCAGGCGCGCCTCGAACTGAATGCGGAGGAGAACCTCAGCCTAGTGGGCAGCATTGACCTCCCCCAAGAGGGAGGCTCCCCCCTACCGCTTTTCGCGCGCGCGACCCTTACAAAAGACGACCGACTCGAAGTCGAAGCTGCTGCTCGCAACTTGCGTGTTTCGGGCCGTACGTCCCATTTACGGGCTCTATTCCCGCCCGCTCTGCAGAACTTAGACGCCACCTTGAAGCTCTCCACTGACTTCAGGATGACCCTTGCGCCAGCGGGGACTGCCCCTCCACATGCCAGCGCACATGTTCGTATCGAAGATGGTTTTTTCCGACCGTCCGAAGATTTCCCGCCCCTTGAGAAAGTTCAAATCAACGGCGACTTCACCTGGACCCCGCAGGATTCCATCACTGCCGGTAGCAAGCTCACCGCCTTGTGGCAGACCCTAGCGGTGCGCGCCGAAGTGAGCGCGAACATCCTTGGGGAAACGATGACGGGGGTAGCCAAGCTAACCCAACAAGGGGACCTAGAGGCTAACCTCAACGCAAACGGCGTTGCGATCGAGGAGAAGCTCCTGATCGAGGCGGGACTTGCAGAGCAGGACCCCCTCCGCAAGACGTGGAGTGCGCTTGGGCTTGGTGGCAGGGCCGACGTCAGCCTTGGTCTCCGGATGCCCCTGACGGCGGACTTTGATCCGCTGCACGACCTGGACATTGCGCTGGATGTGCGATCGGCTGGAAAGGGTAAGTTCTGCTACTTTGGGTGGGACGTCGACGGCGAGGGTCCGCTGCAGCGCGAAGGCGTGCCCCTGGCGTGCGATCAGGTCTCGGGGCACGTTGTCTTTGGGCACAGCGGCCAAAACAAACGCCGTGAGATTCTAGGTATCTCCGAAGCTGCGGCATATCACGGCACGGGCTGGGCGCGTGCCGCGGGGATCATTACGGAGCCTCTGCAAGACCGCATGGGGTCGGATCTCGACCTTGTGATCGAGATCGAAGACCGCGAGTTAAATCCCGAGCTGGGGCTCGCGCTGGACTCCTCTATAGGAACCCGTAACCTGTACGAGGTCTACGGGATTAAGGGCGGAACGGCCTCGGCGCAGTTCCATCTTCGCGATCGCGCAGACCAAGGAGGCTTCTCCGCACATGGCGACATTCAGGTCAAGAGCGCACAGGTCAAATGGGTCGGACTTCCAGTGGATTCCGTAGTTGATGATTTTGACTTGGAGCTGCGCTGGGCCGGCTATCCTCGCAAGCGCGCAGAGGGCTTGGAGCAGCGTGATTTAGGTGCGCACTTCCTAGCGCTCGGAAGGACCAAGTCCGTCGAAGAGCTTGTCGTTGAGGGCGTCTTTCGAGACGTCGACCTAGGGTCGTTGGAAGCGTCAAAGGCGACCGAACCACGCCTCTGGGAAGGCCACCCTGTTCCCGGTTCCGGGCTGCCAATCTCTGGGACTGGAAGTGTGCATGCACTCAAGATCACGGGTGCGGGGCTGCCCTTGCTCGGCAGTGAAGGCAGCGATTGGGATGTGCTTGTTCAGATGATTCCGGAGCTCGGTGAACAGGCCGCAGAGCTCGGCGCCAAAGGCCGCGTCAACTTCAGCTGGACCCAGAGCGAGCGAGTGTCCGATCGCGCGACAGAGGTAGCTCTAGAGGTCACCCCCCTCGAAGTGCAGCTGCTCCCTAAGTCTTTCGAAATGGTCACGCGGCGGCTCGCGGGGCGCGGTGGCTATTCCTCCGTTTCGCAAGTCGACGGAACTCGGAGTGGAACAATCGATGCGGTTTTCGCTGGGGATTGGGTCGGTGGCATGCGGGTCGCCGCAACCGTCAAGGCCGACGCCCAAAAGGGTGGCGGCGCTCACCTCGACATCGTGGGTGGAGGGATCAACCCGAGCCATGAGGCCTTGATAGGCGCCTTTGCAAAGATGACCGGGGCGACCGGCACAAGCTTCCTCTCTTCAACCTCGAGTTCCCCAGGAAGCGACGACTGGGGGCAAGCCCATTTGACGGGTCGCGTTGACCTGGCGGGCCACATCGGCTTTGAAGAGGGCGCCGAGCCCAAACTCGATCTCTCCATACAGCTGCGCGAGAACACGCTCCGAACGGGCACGATGACTTTGGACAATCTGCGCGGCAAACTGCAACTTGTAGGGGATGCGCTCGCCGGTGCCCATGTGGGTGCAGTCTTGGCGGGCACGCCGATCGAGCTCCGCGATTTCCGTTTTGCCATTGCGGAAGAGGCCCGTGTAGATGAGGTCTTCTTAACAGCGCGCCTGACGGCCGAAGACTTACCCCTCGACCAAGAGCACATGGGCTCTTTCCTTGATCAAGAGTCTCTGAGTGCGCTTATCGACGAATTCTACTTGGAAGGGCGACTCGACCTAGATGACATCCGGCTGAGCCTGGCCCAGTCGAGCGACGGGCGGCATCGGCTCGTACTTGCTGGCCATGTCATCCCATCTGGCTTGCGTGTAGTTGCCGGCACGCCCATCGAGATTCACGCGGCTTCGGTTTTTGTCGAGGAGCTTGTCCTGGAGGGTGGGCGAGCCCGTGCCTGGGGAAGAATGAGCGACATGGCGGGAGCCGTCGGAGGGCGGAGCGTCGATGGCGGCAACCTTCTCTTCACCTATGCGGACCAACGCCTAAACATCGAGGACCTCGCCTTGAATTTCGCCGGTGGAACGCTCACCTCCCTCGGTGGCGTCGAAGGCCACGGTGGTGCTGCACTTGCTTTGGACCTGTCGGACCGCCACCACTTCGCCATCGCCGTCGAGCTGCGGGATGTCGAGGCTAAACAGCTTCTCGCTGGCGCCTTTGGGGGAGATGACGACAACTCCGGAAGCATCGATGCCTCGATCCGGTTAGAAGCTGCACCCGGCAACCTATTGGACGCCCAGGGAGGAGGATTCCTTCGCCTAACCGATGCTCGACTCTGGTCGATTCCGGTCTTCCGCGAGCTCTTCACACGCCTAGGATTCGACGCGACAGCGGTCTTCGATTCCATGAACTCCGGGTTCACCATCTCCGATGGACGCATCTCCTTTAATAAGATGCACGCCCACAGCCCGCTTCTCAAGCTAGTTGGCGATGGCTTCCTTGACCTAAACAGCAACCTCGGTGCAAATTTTGAAGTTAGGTACGGCTTGATCGACAAGTTGGGCCCAATCCGTGAGCTTGTGTACTGGTTTCAAAACAGCCTGCTAACGGTCGAGGTTAAGGGCGATCTCTACCAGCCCGTGGTCCTGCTTCGAAACTCCCTTTTTAACCTCTTCTCCTCCGACCCGAAGATCAAGCCAATCCTGCCCTTGCCCAATAGTTCGAGGCTTCCGACTAGGTTCTAGACTGGGATTTCGGCACCTCGTGGCTATCCGCATCGCCTCGCTGGCTGCTAGACTGCTGCCATGACGTCCAACGCTCTCTACGCCGTGATTATGGCCGGCGGATCCGGCACCCGTTTTTGGCCAGCTAGCCGAATCGCGCGACCTAAACAATTCCTGCCCATCTCTGGCGGGCTAACCATGATCGAGGAGACCTTTCGGCGGCTCGATGGGCTTGTTCCGCCGGAGCGCGTGTTTGTAGTGACCGCCGAAAGCCAGGCCGCACTCGTGGCGGAATGTTTGCCAGAGCTCCCCGCGGACAACATTCTCGCCGAGCCCTGCGCCCGCAACACGGCCCCCTGCGTGGCATGGGCCGCCCACGAGATCGCACGCCGCGACCCCAACGCCATTCAGGTCGTCCTCCCCGCAGACCATGTCATTCAGCCAGCTGATGCGTTTCGCAAGACCCTGGAGGCCGCAGCTGCGGCAGCGGTCGAAGGAGGACTCTTCACCTTTGGCGTTGAGCCCGACCACCCCGCGACCGGCTACGGCTATATCAAAACGTCAGCGCAGCTTGGTCTGTCTCTTGGCGAGCCCGTTTATGCCGTCGACCGTTTTGTCGAGAAGCCGAACCTAGCCAAAGCCGAGGAGTTCTTGTCAGAGGGAGGCTTCTACTGGAACGCCGGCATCTTTGTCTGGAGTACAAAGAGCATCTTGGCGGCCCTAGCAAAATACACCCCAGAGCTCGACGCAGGTATCCGCCGTATCGTAGCTGGAGGCTCCGACTTGGCCGTGGAGTACGCAGCGCTCCCCTCGGATCCCATTGACATCGCCATCATGGAGCGCTCGGACGATGTGCGCCTCCTCCCCATCACCTACTCTTGGAATGATGTCGGCTCGTGGCAAGCGCTTGCCGAGATCTCCCCAAAAGACGCCAACGGAAACGCGGCTGTCCTGGGCCCTGCTGGAAAGCTGATCGCCTTAGATGCTAAAAACAATCTGGTCTATGCCGAAGGTGAGCGAGTCGTTGCGCTCGTTGGTGTCGAAGGCCTAGCGGTTGTCCAAACCGAAACGGCCACCCTTGTGTGCCCTCTGGACCGCGCTCAAGATGTGAAGGCAGTCGTCGACGAGCTCAAAGCCTCTGGAATAAACTTCCTCTAGGGTTCCGAGTATGGGCGTCATCATTGCAATCGACTACGGCACCAAAAAGACCGGCTTTGCGGTCGCCGATGGCATGCGGATTCTCACCGAACCGCTTGCGGTTTTTCACGGCGCGGGCGATGGAGAGGACCTATTGCATCACATTGCGAAGCTATGTGATGAGCGCGACGTCGAGCGATTTGTCATCGGCATGCCCTTCAATATGGATGGCACCGAGGGTCCCCGTGCCGCAGAGACCCGCGCCTTTGGCGACAGCCTACGAGCCCATCTAGAGAAGCGCTTTGGGCGGATCCCGATTCGCTTTCAAGATGAGCGGCTCTCAACAAAAGAAGCCGACTCTCTTTTGGTCGAGGCCGGCTACATCGGAGACGAGCGCAAGAAGCGACGCGACAGTTGGAGTGCACTCGTCTTCTTGAGAGAGTGGCTTCAGTGCGGCGAACCCGAGTGATCGGACTCGCGGTTGTTCTAGCGGTCAGTTTGCCGCGAGCCACTCCACGACCTTTGCAACAGCCCGATCCGCTGAAGTACCTTGAAAGATCGAATGCCTTGCGCCTTCGATCACTTCGCAGGTAGCCCCAAGTTTCTCGGCGAGCGCTTGCGCAGCTGCTGGAGTCGTCAGGGGATCGTCAGAGCCAGCGAGAACAAGTGCAGGTTTGCCGAGGGCCGCGTAGGCGGCCGGCGCGCTTTGGAGCGTAGCTGTGATCGCGTCGACCGCGCCTTTAGAGACGCTCTTCACACAGCCCGAGTCGCCGCTCCAAGCAGCCTGGTCCGCACCATCTGCGAAGAGATCGCTCGCCTTCCAGGAGATCGCGCACGGGCTCAGCGTCTCGATCTTCTTGAACATTCCCAGCATGCCGCCGATCTTCTCGGGCGCTCCGAATTTCGGATCCAAGAGCGGGGCAGCCAACACAAGGCCGTGCACCTCATCTTGATGGGCGCAGGCATATGCCATCGCCCAAAGGGCACCGACGCCCACACCGATGACTACACTTTTCGCTTCGGGCATACGATAGGCAACATGCTCGCGGACCTTGTGAATATCACGAACGGGCTCCGCGACTCCGGGGGTGTGACCGCGTGCGCCCTCCGATGCACCATGGCCGCGCATGTCGGGCAGGCTAACCATCCAGCCGGCTGCCGCCAGCTCCTTAGCCAGCTCTTCATAACGGGCGCCGTGATCGCCCACATCGTGGATGACGATCGCCGCGCCGTCAGGTTCGCCTTTGGACCGGGGTGGGCCCAGCTCGAGGACGCGGACGAGGACCATGCCCGCGCCGCCGATTCCGCCGGTCTGGTGGCTGAGGCCAGCGCCTTCGGTGCCGTCGGGATTCGAAGCGCGAAGCTCGAGGTTTGTGAGAAGGAAATCGGGGCTAGACATGAGTTGGGAGCAAATTAGAGAGAGGGGATTAACGAGCAGCGTAAGTACCACTGTTCTCCTCGGCAAGTCGTCTCATCAAAACAGCATCTTGATCTGTAGAAAGGCCGATGGTATTTAGGACGAGACCAAGCCCTTCGTTTCGCTCGCGAACCATGTCTAGGATCTCCTCGCGGTCGATAGAGACGCCGATGGACGGCTGCCCGTCCGTCAGCAGGAACAGGGTGTCGTAATTAGGCTGCAGCCACCTGGAAGGGCCTTTCGGAGCCTTCCGACCTAGGGCAAGATCAAGTCCTTTTTCCATACAGCCCCAGATATTGGTCCCCCCCACCGCCTTAATCTCATTCACAAAAAGGGTCGCGTCTTCCCGGGTTTTCGCGTCCATTACCCTTGGGTCTTCGGACCAAGTCCAAACGTCGGCGGCGTACACTACGATGTTGAAGGTGCCACCGTCTTTCACTCCACCGAGCGCCTTCAGGAGCTCCCGTTTGGCGACGGTCAGGCGGGTCTCGCCGGCGCTCTCGCCGTTCGTATAGGTAGCCATCGGTTCGTTCATCGAACCCGATGCGTCTAAAATAAACAGGACCTTCTCACTCTCCGTTTGCAATCCGAAAAAGGTCAATCCGACACCCTCGAGAGCCTTCTCCTCGTCCGACGCTTGAGGCGCATCCGAGGCTGTAAAGCCCTCCTTGTTATCTGCCCACCAGCGGCGCCAAAGCGTGACATTCCCGTGATAGTTCTTGGCCGTCAGCAGCTCGAGCGCGGCCTCGGCGTCCGTTCGCAAACGACCCTCTTCGGTCTCCAATGCGTCAATGAGCGGCTCCACAGCCGCGCTCGCACGAAGAGTCGAAAGTGCGAGCATGGAGCGCGAGCGAACATGCCAACTTTCATCCGCCAGACCGAACTCCAAGAGCCAATCCACGATGCGTGAATCCCCAACGGCTGCGAGACCGTCGATCACCGCGACCCGCATCAGCGGCTCGTCTTCATCTGCCAAACTGACCGCCAAGCTCTCGCGAGCAGCCTCTGCGCCGGAGTTGATGAGCAGCTCGATAATACGCAGTCTATGGGACGACTTCTTCGCGATTTTTAGAAGCGCGCGCGTAGATTCGGACTGGCCTTCAACAGCTTCGTTCCCAAGCCCTACAGCTGCGGCACTCAGTAGGTCCTCGGCAAAGAGCTTCTGTACAAAACTCTTATGGCGCAGCCCCGCCGCATCGTTAACAACCTGGTTGTAACCGCTCATCGTTGCTTGGCTGTTTGCGCCCGTTTTGTCGTTCTCCCCTTGAAGCTTCCGCTCCCACTCGTGCACTTTGGCCTCGAGTTGGGGCAACGCCTTCATCATGTCCAATCGCTCATCTAGTGCGTCTAGCGACACATCCGCAAGACGCTTCGCCGTCCCCTGCTCGCCAATATCCGCTAACAACTCAGCACTGGAGACGCGGGAATCCTCACTTTCACTCTTCTCGAGGAGCTTCCAGATTCCCTTGAGCACGGCCCGCCGCTTTCCCTCGGCTTGAGCTAAGACAAGGGTCTTGGCCCCCTCCCGAAGAGCCCCCGCCCAAGGCTCTTGGACCTGGAGATCGATTTGGAGGATAGAGACGCGCTCTTCGAGGTCGCGCACCATTTGTTTCATCTCCCCGACCTTTGACTTCATGTTGCTGTTTCGCTCGGCGGCCAAGCTCATCTCTGCAAGTTGAACGCGACGACGATCTAGGAGCACACCCTTTTCGTCGAGCTCCCGACGGCTCGCCTTCGCCTCCTTTGAAGCGCTTGCCCCCCGGTCGATCAAAACCAAGACCCCTGCGGGCTCGCCCAAGGTTACCAATCCGGTGAGAGCGTCCATTCGGTCGCTCAACAGGGGTTTTTGTGAGGCCTGGCGCAATCGCTTTTCCGCCGCCTCATACGCGTCCTTGGCGTCATCGACGCTGACGATTGGCGTCACCGACGCGGGTGAGGGCACCGCTGAACTCAAGGCCGGCGCCAGGGCCAGAACCGCAGAAAGAAATGGGATGAATAACATGGCCAAAGTATCGCCCAGAGAAGGAGGAGTCGCACATCCATCTCTCACTTTTCGAGAGCGGGTATTTTCTATTCATGCCGTAGGGGATAGACTGCGCTTGGACGTGAGTGGTTTGGGCAGCCGTTGCTCGCTAGGTTTCGGCCGAAACGAGGAGAGGAAAGTCCGGGCTCCATGGGTCAAGGTGGTTGTTAACGGCAACCGGCCGCGAGGCTAGGGAAAGTGCCACAGAAAATAAACCGCCTCAGGTGCAAGCCTGCGGTAAGGATGAAACGGTGCGGTAAGAGCGCACCGCGGTCTTGGTGACAAGACTGGCAGGGTAAACCCCACCTGGAGAAAGACCAAATAGGGAAGCGTGGTGATGACCCCACCTTTCGTTTCCGGGTAGGTCGTTCGAGGCTGCTGGCGACAGTAGTCCTAGAGAAATGGTTGCCTCCCCACCCTCCGCGAGGAGATGGGAGACAGAACCCGGCTTATAGATCCACTCACGTCCACCTCCCTCTCCTGTAGAGTGCCGCTGGGGTGGGACCTAGGGCTTCAACGGATTGAGGACCGACGACTCCGAGAGTCCGGATCTTCCAGAGATCCTTTCGGTACTGTCACGTTGGGTAAGTTCGAGTGATGCTAGACTGAAAAGCGCTCGCCTCCCCACCCCCCCCTAAATGAACCTACGGCCCCGCATAACCGTCCTAAAGATCGGTCTAGTTGGTGCCCTCTTGGCCCTCTTGGCTGAGTGTACTTCTGCGCAGTCATTTCGCTCCTTTAAGTACAACGAACTAAACGGGCTCCCCAGCGCGCGGACTTACGACATCAAGGCCGGGCCGGATCACCGCGTTTGGTTTGCCACACGCTCCGGTATCGCCGCCTTCGACGGTGTGCACTGGGAAGCAATCCATCGGGAGGGTATGGGCTCTCAGCTTTCCATCGGCGCCCGCCACTTGGCTTTCGACTCGAACGGAGATCTCTGGGTCGCAGGTGACGGACCCTCTACCGGAATCTCTGTACTTCGCGCTGAGACTTGGGAGTACTTCCCATCAAAGGCTTCTCCCAACTCCGCCGTATCGATCTTCGACTTCAGTATTGTCTCCCGTAACTCGGAGAACACGCCCCATGCGCTCTGGTCGAATGGCGCCCTTATGCGATTTCAAGATGGGGCTTGGGTGCAAATCGCCGCGGGGGTGTCCTGCATACAACCCATTCCCGAGGGCCTTCTCTTGGCCACCGTACGGGGTGTTGAAATCCTTTCCCAAAACGGGAAGATCGCCCCGCTCGAAGCATCTAGACGCGAGCCCGTCCAAGCTGCTCACCGCGAGTACTTGCCCAGAGGCAAAGTCAAAACTTGGGTCCTCTCGCAGGGAGGACTCTACTCTATCGAAGAGGGGGTCTACACCCACCTTGCCGGTGATGAAGAGCACCCTTTGTACTCGGCTTCCAAGCAACAGTCGCTTCAATCGGATGGCCTTGGAGGACTCTACATTGGGGACTACACTGAGGTAAATCTCTATAGCGAAGGTCGGGTCCGGCCCTTGGATCAGTCCACTGATTTTCCGCGAGGTGGGACAAGCGCATTCGCATTGGACTACGATTCCAACATCTGGGTGGGGACTCTTCGCGGCTCTTATCGCGTCCCGCCTCGCACATGGGAATACTTCGACCGTAGCAGTGGGCTTCTGGATAATGAAGTCTCAGCTCTTGCGATTCGCGCCAATGGAGGGATCGTTGCTGGGCACAACTTGGGTTTGACGATTCTTGAGAGTGGTTCGCCGGGAGATTGGGAGCAAATACCATTTGAGGAGCAGAGAGATACCCTTGGTCGGACGCTGGACCTTGAACCTGACGGCCGGGGTGGCTTTTGGATTGCCGCCAATGGATTTGGTGCAGCTCACCTCACCGAGGACAATCACTTCCGCTGGCTTGCTGACACAACCTTCGAGCTGGACAGGCCCGACCCGGGAAGTCCCAGTACAGTCAACGGTTTTGCTACAACAACAGATGGTAGCCTTTGGATAACTAGAAGTGAGGGGCTTGCTCGCGACCAAGGCAACGGATTTGAGCACATCCCTTTTCCTCACCCCACGAGCTATGTCCGCAGGATCGTCGCGGGCCCCGAGGGTGAACTTTATGCCTGTACCACCAACCTCGGTTTGTACAGGTGGAAGGACGGGGAGTGGAGTCAATTCCTCTCAGATCGACCCGACTGTAACAATGTCTTCAACGTGCTGATCCGATCCGAGGGGCCGCCCCTGGTGGCCACACTGGGAGGGCTTTGTGAACTAAGGGGTTCCAGCTTGGTTCCCCCTCCTTCTCAACTCGCCATCGATGCTCCCGTATTTGCGTCCTTCGAGGATTCGCGAGGTTGGCTTTGGATCGGAACGGCATTGGGGATTTTCCGCTGGAACGGAGCCCACTTGCGCCACTTTGGCGCAGCGGATGGACTGCCAGGACAAGAGGTCAATCGCGATGCTATTCTCGAGGATGCTGCGGGGACAGTTTGGTTTGGCATGGACGGTGGACTAGCCTTCTTCCGACCCGATTGTGAGGTCGTCCACCCGGCACCGACTTTGCGATCAGTTGCTGCCTTCTCCCAGGGCGCCCCCCTAGTTCTCGACGAAGCTACGAAGGTTACGGAAGGTAGCGATCTACTCATTGCGATAAATGTCGCGTCCATTGCAGGCGTCGGCGCACCGGAGTATCGCGTTCGCATGTTTGACCAGGCAAAGGATTGGTCCGCCCCAAAGCCCGCAAGTGACAACCAGATTCACTTCGCCAATCTGGCCCCCGGGAGGTTCCAACTCGAGCTACAAACTAGGGATTCCGTTGGCTTGTGGAGCGATTCGATCCTTCTGCCCGCCCTTCAAGTTCGAGAGAAATTTTGGAATACGTGGTGGTTCCAGACGCTCTCCGCCTTACTGGGAATCACGCTGGTTGCGAGCCTCACGGGGCTGATCCAGAAAGGTAAACAGGCCCGCTTCTTACATGCGGAGCTCGCTGCACGCACAGATGCACTGCGCTCTACAGAGCTGCGTTTCGAGAGGCTGTTCTCCCTGAATCCTGCGGGCCAACTCCTAGTCGATCCAGAGACCGGCACCATTCAGCAAGCCAACGAATCCGCCAAAAAACTTGGCCCGGACAAACCCGATTTACTGATAGGAAGCTCACTCACGAAATGGGTCGAATGCCTGGGCTGCGAGGTTTTGGAAGAGGTTCTCACCTCTGCGCTTGCCGCGGTGCATGGAGAGACCCGACTCGAGCTACGGACTTCGGCCCAACCTGACTCGCCCCGTTTTTTAGAGTTCCGCATAACACGCTTTGAGATTGGTGACGGCAAGTTATCGCTCGTCACCATCCTAGACATTACGGAAGAGCGTAATCTAAGAGAGGAGCTTCGACAGGGCGATAGCCTGCGTGTCATTGGTCAACTTGCGGGTGGACTTGCCCACGACTTCAACAACCTATTGACAACCATTCTTGGTCATGCGGAGCTGTTGCAAATCGAACGCGCAGGAAACGAGGATGGTGGCGAGCGCATCCACGGGATTCTCGAGGCCGGCCAACGTGGAGCCAGCCTAGTTCGCAAGCTCTTGGCATTTGGCAGGCGCCAAGTCCTTATTCCCGAGCTCATCCATTTGGGCCCCGTCGTCGCTTCGGTAGCCGCCCCTCTCAAAGACCTTCTCGGCAAGTCGATTACCATCGAAACCGAGCAACAACCTGTACTCGGTTATGTTCGTGCGGATCGCGCCGAAATCGATCGCGCCGTTCTCAACCTCTGTCTGAATTCTCGAGATGCCATGCCCTATGGCGGCGCGATCAAAATCACCGTTCGCCCAGCCTTGCCCATTGAGCTCTTACCTCTGGGGTTGGCTCCAGATGCGCCCAAGGATTGGACTCTCTTGTCGGTGAAGGACAATGGCATCGGGATGACGCCCGAAGTCAAAGCGCGCGCAATTGAACCATTCTTCACGACTAAGGACCTCATGAACGGTGCGGGGCTTGGCCTCTCGACAGTCCATGGAATCGTCAGTCAAAGCTCCGGACACCTAGAAGTCCTTAGCGCTGCCGGCGTGGGCACGGAGATGCGCATTTTCCTTCCGACCATTGCGCCTGGGGTCCAGCTCGACAAACCCGTGGGACTTCAAAATTCCACGCCCAATACAAGCCACCATATCCTTCTCGTTGAAGACCAGGCAGACGTCCGCATGACGATAAGCAGCCTGCTTCAGGCGCTTGGCAACACGATTACGGAAGCTGTCGACGGGCGTGAAGCCCTAGAGATCTGGCTTGCGAACCAAGGTGCCTACGATCTAGTTTTGACCGATATCATGATGCCAAGGATGGATGGGATCGAACTTGGCGAAGAGATCGCAGCGATTTCGCCAGGGCAGCGCATCCTCTATATGTCGGGCTATTTGGATCAGGCAGAAAAACGCGTCCCTGGTGAGTTCCTGGCAAAACCATTTGCCCTCCAGCAATTAACCCAAGCGCTCGTCGGGGCCCTTGGAGACTCTCGCGATTGATTCCCTGTAATCCTTAGAGGTTCGGCCTGGAGCTTGGGCAGGCTGGCCATGGAAAGCAGTCGCCCCAAAAACGGGAATTAACCCGAACTCAAGGCCACCTTTGACGTCGGATGTTCGCAACCTTGGGCTTCCTTGCCCTGTACGGGTTGACGGAATTCGAAGATGCGGTGAAGATGAGCACGTGAGTTACGACTCGCTGCGCATCAGCGCTTCCACCCCCCCAACTTGGTCCCCACACGACCTCGGGCATTCCCCAGGGATGCCCTCCATCAGAGAGCGAAGAGAGTTCATGGAGTTTGTATACGTCGTCCCCAGGGAGAAGATCTTTCCTGAGTTCTACCCCCAAGGACTGGTGCGTTTTAGCGCCGAGCTCTCGCGGGACTCCGTCATGGATAGCATCCATGCGAACGGCTTTTACGTAGAGCGGGAGTACGCCGAGCGCACTCCCAGCCTCAAGCAAGTGATCCCCTATACGGTGGTCGTTTCTGAAGGCAAAGTCATGCTGACCAAACGCCTTCCCAAGGGCGGCGAGGGCCGGCTTTTTGGCAAGCTCTCGATTGGAATCGGTGGCCACATGAATCCCGTCGACCACATTGGTGAGGCGGAGAACAATCAGACCGTAACAGAGGATCCGATCGCAGAGTGCACTCTGCGCGAGCTTGAAGAGGAGCTCTGGCTTGAGGGCGCGCGACGCCTCGAGCCCATCGGCCTAATCAATGACGATTCGAACCCCGTTGGCGCCGTGCACGTAGGTCTCGTGCAGGTGCTCTTCCTCCACAAGGGTTCGGCGCGCGTTCGCGAAGAGGAGATTCTCGAGGGGCGTATGGTCGCCCCTGACGAGCTTGCTTCCCTCCTCGCCGAAGGTGCGAATTTCGAGACCTGGTCCCGGATGCTTGTCGAGCGTCTGGGCGAGCTGCTTCCACTTCCACAACCTGCCCATTCTTAGATCTGCGGATCGACTCTCGAACTCCATGACAACTTCCTCCAGCAAGAAATCGCGATCCCTATCTCCTGAGCGCATCTACGACCAATTGATGAGTACCAGAACCGCAGACACGATTACTTTGAGCTTCAAAGATGGGCGCGTGCTCACGGGCGCCCTCATTTTCAACCAGTTGAAAGGCACGGGGCGCCTGATCAATGTCGACGAAGAGCTGAGCGAGGACTTCTCCATCGACGACATTCGAGACATTCGCAGCTAATCGCCGGGCAACTAGCGTCGGCTTGTAAATCACGGGACGACCCCGGGCAGCCTCGCTGCTCGGGGTCGTCCCTTTCCTATTGCGAGATCTGCCAAGCGGACCCCCTTAGAGAGCTAACCTTGGCAGCCTGCAATCCGTAGACTACTCCCATGAATCGCACCCTACTGGCATTTTCCCTGCTCCTTGCTGCCACATTCCCCGCGCAAGCGCAGCACATGGAGCTGTACGTCTTTGACGACGGAGTCTGGGCACCGGCTGTCGTGCAAAACGACGACTTTGATCGCGGAGTCGCCTGGCCTCTCCCCATGGTCACCCGGAGTGTGGCCGTCCCGCGCGCCATTGTCACGGAGGGTGGAATCCGGCTTCGCTTTTTCGCCTCTGACGGATTTGTGAGCCTGACCGGGGTCAACATCACAGCAGTGCCCCACGCTTTTGACGAGCAAGTCCTTCTTGTGGATGGCGCCGCCGCGATTGTAGGCCCACCGACATTGGTCACAGGGGACCCAGCGGTTGCACGGCTAGACATGGCGTTCGGCCCCCGCTTCCGAGAGTCGGTGCGCGCCCCCGCCGGCAAAGCGCTCCTTGGGATCAACAGCATGCAGTCCGTGCGTTCAGCGACAAGCCTGTCGTCGGGCAATATCCTAAAGCGCTCATTTGATCAAATCTTCGCTGCAACAGTGCGTGCGCTGACGGGGACAGGTGTACCCAACCCCGCCGTCCCGGTTCACTTTAGTGATGCCAACTTGGTCGATGTGCTCGAGCGCGAGGTCTATCCCCTGAGCTACCCCAGCACTTTGCCGCACGGCTCTGTGCGTATGGCTAAAGAGGTGGCGTATCCGCTCTCCTTAGACGCGGATAATTATGTGGGGCGCGTTATCGGTCGCGGCCGGTGTCTGGAGCTCTGGATCGACGAGCCCCGACTTGAGGATGCCGAAGCGTGGACGCTCCTCGTCTCGATCACGACCCTTGCAAATGACGGTGACTACTCCATTCCAGCGCCGTGGTCAGAGATTCCCGCTGGTGCCAAAACAGAAAAGCCGCCCTTGTTCGACGACGCGAGCTCTTTGCTCGATGGCGGCTTCACACACTTGGAGGGACCAGCCGAACAGCTGGACATTCGCCCGACCATGGGGCCGGGAGCAGCTTGGGGTGACGTGGATGGAGACGGCTACATCGACTTGTACCTTGCGCAAGGAGGCGGGCGCGAGGAGCTAGCCGCAGCCGAAATCGAACAGCCAGTGGCTCGACTCTTCCGCTTCCTTCCAGCGGAAGGAGCTCTGATGGATCGTTTTGAGAGTGTGGCCCCCTCGGGTCTTGAAGTGCCCTCCTTCGGCATGGGGCCCTTGCTCTTTGACGCGGATGGAGACGGCGACTTAGATCTCTATCAGGCCAACTTCGGTGAGGATACCTTCTTCGAGAATCGCTGGCTTGAGGAGCGCCCCGCCCTGAGTGCACCCTTCCGCCGCATTGCCAGCGATGGCTTTCCTGTGGAGGTCACCGGTGGCTGGAGCGCAGGGGTCGCAGCAGGCGATGTCGATCTAGACGGTGATCTAGACCTGTACGTAACCACTTATTTGGTCTACGACGAAAGCCAAATGCCAGATGACGGCGAAGGCTCTCTGTACTCGCGCGAAGATCCGGCGGCCATGCTTCCGTTTTCATTCCCTGGTGGCGCCAATTACCTGCTGCTCAATGACTCCGGAGAAAAGCGCCTCGGCGACAAAAACTCAAGCGCGATTCAGTTTCGCGACGGCACCGAGGAGTATGGCCTAGCCGATGAAGAAGGCCGCGGCATGCAACCCGTCTTTTGGGACTTCGATCGCGACGGAGACATGGACCTCTATGTTGCGAACGACGTCTCGATGAACCGGCTGTGGAGAAACGAGACGATTGTCGCATCCAAGCCATCGGAGTCCTCGAAGCCCTCGGATGGAGTCAAAACCAAGGAGATGACCCGGGACACCATGCCCGGCCCCGGCGGCTTCAAGGACGTCTCCTTCAGCACGGGGATGGACGACCCCCGCGGCGGCATGGGCGTCGCCGTCGGTGATTACGATCAAGATGGCGACGAGGACCTTTTCCTGTCCAACTGGCAGCTTGACGCCAATGCCTTGTACCGCAACAACTTGTTGAGCCACCGCAGCCAGAAGTCACGTGTTGCCACCTTCCAAGACGTCATCGTTCAGTCCCGATTGGCACCCTATGGTGTCGGCTACACCTCGTGGGGTGCCGAGCTCTTTGACGCGGACTGTGACACCGACTTAGACCTATTTGTACCCAACGGCTATACGAGTCCCGACTACGAGCAGACGGGCATTTGCGTCGGCCAGCCCAATCACTTCTTTCGCAACCTCGGCAACTCGCGCTTCGAAGATGCGAGCGTTGAGGCGGGACCGGTTGTCACGATTGAGCTACCCTCACGTACGTCCCTTGCGGCAGATTACGACCAAGACGGCGACTTAGATCTCGTTGTTACGAGCAACAACGGACCGGTTCAACTTCTTCGCAACCAGCACCGTCAACTTGGTATTGCCGGAAACTGGCTGACGTTGCGCCTCGTCGGCTTGGGTAAAAACACGCACGGGATTGGGGCTGAGGTCTCCTTGAACTTAGAGAACTCCGTCACCGGGGAGAAGCTCACCCTACGGCGCAGCTTACTTGCGGGATCGAGCTACTTGGGTGGGAATGCTCCGGAGCTCTTCTTTGGGTTGGGCGAGTTCGATATTGTGGCCGTGATCGAGATTCGCTGGCCGTCCGGAACGACGACGACGCACGGACCCGGCAAGCCCAACACCACCGCACGACTTTTCGAGAACCGCAAGCCGCGTTAGACGATTTGGAACAACCCCAAGTTCAAGACCACCACATCGCCACCGCCGCTTCGCCGAAACGCAAGTGGGCCCTCTTCGCGCTTGTCCCTACCGTTCTTGCTGTCCTACTTGCCAACCTCGGCCCCATCGTCTCCGGCGATCTATGGTGGCACCTGCGCACCGGCAAGTGGATCCTTGCGGAGGGCCGCCTTCCAACAATCGACCCCTTTAGCCATACCGCCGGAAGCACGCCCTGGGTATTGCAGGAATACGGCAGCCAAGTCCTGCTTGCGCTTGTCCATAGCGCAGCAGGATTCCCTGGAATCAAGCTGTTTGCAACCCTGGTCTCCCTCGCTGTTTTAGCTGTCGTTTGGAGGCGCGCCCGCAGGGAGCTCGACCAACCATGGGCGGCACTTTTCACGTGCCTGTTTGCCCTTCTCTTCGCGCTAAAGTGGGAGTTACGCCCGCACCTGTTCAGCCTGCTCCTGTTCTTTTGGCTTGAGAACAACCTCTTCGGCCGGAACAAACACCCCAAGGGCCCAAGCCTCGAAACGCCAAACCTTCGCCGGTGTCTTGAGCTCTTTATTCTCTCGACAATCTGGGTACAGCTACACGCGGAGGCCCTCTTCGCGCCCATCCTCGTACTCGCCATTGTGACGGGCGCAGCCCTTACGAGCACCCGCGAAGGCGCAGGCGCAAAACACACACTCGCTTGGTGTGCCATGTTCCTCTGCGCTCTCGTTGGAACCATGGCGTCGCCTCTCTTCCTCGCACCCCACCACTACGCCCTGTTTGGTCGAGGCGTGCCCCAAGATTTCATTGAGGAGTGGTTCCGCCCGTGGGTCCTGCCTGGCGACCCACGTTTTGCACCTGTCACGATTCCCGTCTTCGCCACGTATTGTGCGACGCTGCTCCTCGGCGGCCTCTTTGCTCTGCGGACACTCGTGAGAAAACTAAGCCGGACCCCAAACGAGATCAGCTGGGAGCGGCTCGCCTTTCTCGCAGGCTGCCTACTCTTCGCGCTCTCCGCACGACGTTTCTTCTGGCTTGCCTGGTTCCCACTACTCGACGCTGTCTCCCTGTCCTTGAGCGGCCGCGCTTCCCTGCGGCGCCTCGTAATTCCACCCGCTCTGGGTGCGGCGCTATTGGGGCTTTTACTTTTCCCGACTCACTATCCCGCTAGCGCAGCACGATCTTTGCGAAATGGCGAATACGGGAGCCTCGTCGATCACTCGCTCTTCCCCGTCGGAGCTGCACACTTCGCGGCGGAGGCTGGCCTTGCGGGTAACTTGTACAACCCCTATGAATGGGGCGGCTATCTCGGCTGGGTCTTGGGCGACGCAGCGCCCGTTTTCATCGATGCTCGCACCGTTCTTTTTGAGGATGTCATCCTCGAGCGTTGGCAAGCGGAGCGCGACGCCGCCATCCGCGCACAGGTCTTCCAAGATCGAAACGTTGACCTCGTCGTGTTCAAACACTTTGTCTACCACGGGAAGGGCGCTCTGTCGTGGACTCCAAACTCGCCCAGCACTGGCGAGGCGGCGAACGAGAGTTGGATCCGCGTTTGGACCGACGAAATCGCCGTCGTTTGGGTACGCCGTGACTCGGAGAATGCGCGCCGTGCAGCTAGTTTTTGGGGGTCCGATGGCGTTGTCATGAACACCGCGGACGGGATAACCGAGGCGGCGATCAATCTGGTTCATCCCTCCGACCTTACAGAGCTACGAATCTTGCCTGCTGAGGTCATCGCAAAGCTTCGAGAGGCTGAGAGTCTGTCGGACAGCAAGGGCGCGAACAACCAGCCGCGCGCGATGTTGGAACGCGCCGCAGTTTGGAACGAGCTGCGTATGAAACGGAATGTACGGGATGAGCTGCGCGGCCTGGAGCGCTTCTTAGGGGAGCACGACAAGCCCAATCGGCCCGTGTGGGAAGCACTGATCAAGGCAGCGCTTTTGTCCAAAGACCAAGTAGAGCTCGCCGACCTGATCGGCAAACTCAAGGCCGACTTCATCCAAATCGACATCCTTGAATTCCAAGGTGCCGAATAACGCGCAGGTCTCCTGGACCTGCTAAGGTGAACTGATGATGCCCGACTCGATGACGGAAAAACCTCGGCTTGGCCGCGCGCCTAAAATCGTCCTGGCACTTTTCGCATTGGCCCTGCTTCTGTTCACGAAGTCCGAGCCCATGTCCTGGGCAGACGCCTCCCGAATGGGAACCATCCAGTCGCTGGTTGAACACGGGACACTAAGCCTAGATCAGTCCGACTACCTTTGGCAGGGCGACAAGGTCCAACTCGGCGGCCACTTCTACAGCCACCAGCCACCGATGATGGCGCTTGCTGGCGCGCTCCCATATGGCGCGCTGCACTGGTGTGGGCGCGGTATCGCCGATCCAGGAACGTACCGCATACTCACACTTACCTTAGTCGGACTTCCCGTTCTTCTCGGGCTGATCAGCTTGGCCAGATTGATGAGGCGAATAGGCGCCAGCGATGGCCAAACCGCCTGCCTGCTCGCCGCTGCAAGCTTTGGCACCCTGCTGCTTCCCTACTCCTTGGTTCTCAACCAGCATGGGTTAGCCGCTGGCCTCGTCCTATTAGCCCTCTCGGCGATCTATAATCGCAGGCTCGCGACAGCCGGAATCTTGCTCGCCTTGGCGACAACCGTCGATTTGACAGCCGTCTTCTTCGCCGTCGCAGTGGTCCTCCCTATTGCCTTCCCCGGTCTACTCGAGCGCACCAAGAGGGGCGCCTCCGGTGGACTCGGAGCGGTGCTCAGGTACGGTCTTGCCGCACTCCCCATCTTGGCCTTGCACTTTGGAATTAACTATTCGATCGCAGGGGACTGGAAGCCACTTGGTTTGCACACCGAGGGTTTTGAATATTCGATGTCGCCGTTCCTGTTGATGAGTTTAACCGGTGGCGGAGAGGGTGGACCCGATGGCAGTTTTCTCGCCTACGCCAAGGGCGCTCTCGTTGGGGAGAGCGGCCTGTTCAGTCATAGCCCGACACTCCTTTGGGCGTGGATACTGGGAGTCCTCGGTGTTTTGGCCCACATCAAAGTAGCGGACCGCGAGGTCGACGACTGCAAGGGAACGGCCGAGGCTACCAACCTAGTCGCACTCATCGCGGCGATTGATCTAGCAGCGCTGGGCATCCTCTTTTACTACCTGACCCAGTCGCGGAATTTCGGGGGCTCTTCCTTTGGCATGCGCTGGTTCACGGTGTTCTCCCCCGCCCTGTTTTTGTTGCCCGCTTTGTGGTTCCGACTGGCAGACAAGAAGATGGCAAGACGGGCTCTTCTCTGTCTCGCACCACTCTTGCTTTGGAGTTGCATGGCTTCGGCCCTCGGGGCGGTGCAACCCTGGTCCAAATTTCATTACCGCTACACCGACTCGCCTGAAGGGGCCCTCAACATCGACGTCGCCACGTACCCCTCTGCGACGCAGCACCTGCAAGGCGAATGGGATCGCATCACCAACTTCAAGAAGGTCTTCACGCTGAAGTCCTATGACGATCTCTTCCAGAAGCTTCTCGACCAACACCGTCGCTTGTATCTAACCGACTGGGGTGGAATGACCGAGGAAGGTCGCAAGCTCTGGCTCGAAGAGGGCCTCTCCAAGCTTCGTCATGTGGCCGACCTGTTCGACAGGGAGAATTCCAAAGTACAGTCGCGCACTGTGTCGCACTTCTGGCTTGCCAAGTTCCATATCAAACTTGGCGAGCTCAAGGAGGCGCGCCGTGAACTCGAGATCGCGCTCGCACTCGACCCGAGCTTTCGTTTGGCGGCGGACTCGCTCCAAGCGCTGAACTCGACCAAGCACAACTAATCCGCTACTGGAAAAAGGGTGGCCACATACGAGCGGCCACTTGGCGATAGTCCAGACTAAACAGGCGACTGCCGTTAAAGGTGCTGCTGGCTTGGAGATGCAGCTCCACGAGGTCCCCCTCTCGAATACCAGCTGGCGCGTCCACCTTGAAGTAGGCCACTGGGTTGACTTCCTTTTCGGGGCCGACCGCTGTGTCGAGTCCACTGCTGTGCGGAAGCACGAGTCGGATGGGTGGAGTGGTTTGTGCAACCCCTGGAACCTTCACACTCAAGCTCAACTCCTGTGAGTTTTCAAAGAACGAATCCCGCACGTCGCGCACGGGAATCTTCATAGTGCTGCCCTTCCCCCACACTTGGAACCAACGCGCGTCCCCGGAGACCACACGAGCTCGATTGGGAGATTGATCAGGTTGCCACTCCCACGGATAGCAGCCCAATGTCATGTCTGCGAGTGGCAAGGGGCGGTGTCCGCCTGGCAACCACAAGGGGGTGAGGGAGATCGTAAAACCTGCGCAGGTCGCGACAAGTAGAAGCCCTTTGCCGCGCGCCCTCGCTTTAGTGAGCTCGGCGGGTCCGGCGAGCAGCCAGCCGAGAAGCCCTGCAAAAAGAACGGCCACCGATGGCATCAAAAGTGCGTGCCCCGCGGCCAGGTTGAGGGCGACCGCAGCGAGACCTGCAACACCCCCGATGCGCCAAATAGGATTCTCCGTACGTTTAGGAGTGGCCTGCGCGCCTCTGCTCAGCCGCGCTCCCATCAGCGCGAGCGCCAAGACCGCAACAAAAAGTCCGAGTCCGACCCAGCCCTCTTCAGCCAGGACCTGTAGGTACTGGCTGTGCGCATTTTCGTGAAGGGGATTAAACCAGCCCTCTGCCGCCGGGTCGTGGTGCTCGGCCATCAACAGCGGAAGCCGACCAAGACCGACTCCAACAAGGGGATGCTCCGCACCTACCTTGGCCGTATTCTCCCAGACCACGCTGCGGTTGTCCGCGATGTATTCGGTCGCCGCGTCGAGCCGTAAGACACGCACGAGATCGTTGCCATATCGTGAGCGCGAGAGCCCCTCGAGCGTAGCGTCCGGCGCGAGATTGAAGCCAAGCACAAACAGGAGACCGACACCAAGCGCAGCGACAACCAGTCTTCTCACCTTGCCGCCCGCTCGCAGGGCCGCCGTGGTTCCGAGTACAACAAGCGCGAGTCCGAACCCCACCAGGGCCGACTTCGAGCGCGAGGTCACTAGGAATCCTAAGCCGACGAGCGCCGCCAGAGGACCAAGGTACAAGTCAATTGCAGAGCCCGTCCAAGAGCACTCGGGCTTCAGGGCCTGTGATGTGGAGCCCGCGCGAATTCGAACCAAAACGCGCTCGGCGCCAAAGCAAATCAACAGGGGTAGAATCAACACCGTCGCCGTCCCTAAGGCGTTGTGGTCGAGTAGCGGGCGGTAGTTTCGACCGAATCCTGCCTCTAGTCGCGCGAACACCGAGGAGTCGCCACGCCAAAGCGAGGAGAACACAAACTCGACCCCACCGATCATGAAACCGGCAAGCGTTGCCCAAGCCAAGGCGCGCGCGATGCGATACCCCATGGACCGTTTTGGGTCGCCCGTTTCGGATTTGGTCAAACGCTCGCGCAAGGTGAGCTCAAGTCCCATCCAGGCGAATGCGATCATTTCAAAGCGCAACAACCCAACAACCAGAGGGTGGTTCGCGGCGGTCATGTCTCCGAATCCCAGGCTGTTGGCCGAGAGGAAGCCAGGTGTCCAATCCGGGGTCCCCAGAGGCAGATAGGAGAAATACCCGCGCAGCATCGAACCTATCGTCCACGCCCCCCAGGTCCAGAGTAGAGTGCGCGCCGCATCAATCCGATGGGACGGCGGCACTGCTGTGAAGTGCATTTCGCCATTGAGGGCGAAGAAGATCAAGGCGGAGTGTAAGAGTGCACTCGCGAAGAAAAAGCCGTCAACACCAACCAGTGACGGCAACAGGGGAGTTGCGAATACGGCTCCCAAACAAAAAAGCCACACTCGAGTGGACAGGCCCTCGCACCCGACGACCCCAAAGAGTGCCCCCGTTCGGGCCAAAAGAAGCGGTGCCAAAAACGCCAGGATGGCAAATGCGAAGCAGCCCAACCCGAGCGTCCACGCACTGCTGAACAGAGTCCAGGTCAGGAGCAGTGCAAGAGCAAGCGCGGGGAACTTACGCACCTGCTTCGGGGTACGGCGTCATCTCCGGTTCGAGATCCACATGGATCGCGTCGGCAATACGGTTGATGTAGTTGAAGTACCCGATGACCTGAACGGCATCGTGGATCGCCACATCGCTAAATCCTGCGGTTCGCATCGTGACGACGTCGGACTCCCTCATTTTGGAGGGCGTCAACGTGAGCTTCTCCGCATAACCGCAAAGTGCGAGGTCAGCTGGAGACAATTCGGCGTCGCGCCAGCTGCTGGCGACCCTTGCGAGGAATGCCTCGTGCGCAGTGACACCACAGCTCCCCTCAAATGAAAAACCCCCTTCGCCAAACTCCTCTTGAACCTCTTCACGGAGATCCCATTGGTGCGCTTGAGTTCAGTAATGGCAATCATTTGCGGCGCTAACCACAACGGCGACAAGCTCTCGTTGGCGCCGGCTAAGCCCTTCCTTGGCAAACATGATGCGTTGGTAGAGCAGCATGGATGCGTCGAGAACGTTCGGCGAAAGACTCATGGTTCGCACGATGCCAAAAACCCTACCCGCCCGCCCAATGGCGGAGCGGTAGGATTTTGCGAGGCGACCTTTTGCCTCGTCGTCAGCAACCAGTCGGATCCAGGCCATTCGCTACTTGCCGAAAGCCGCTTCGATCGCACGCCTCTCGCGCGGGAATACCGAGCGCGCGTAGAACTTTTGCAGCGCGTTGCGCGAGGCGCCATCCTTGAACTCGGCCAAGCTCCGGACCACGGCGCCGCGTAGTCGGAAGTCTTGCTCGTTCAACATTTCGATCAACACGCCGCGCGCGTCTTTGTCCAGCTGGCCATGTTTGGCAAGTCCAGCCACAGCGGCCGAACGGGCTTCGGGCGATGCGCTCTTGTCGGTTGCCCATTGGACGAGCTGCGACGTGACGCGAGTGTTATCGATGGTCGCCATCAAACGCAGAAGGTCTGCGCGAAGAGTGTCGTGCGGTGAATCCGCGGCGAAGAGCTCGCGAACAAGCCACTGGAAGATCCCCTTCGGATCTGTGGCAGCAAGCATCTCCGCAGCTGAGGCCATGGTTCCCCAACTATAGGCGGACTCATACTGGGTGCGCGCGAAGGCGGCTAACTCGAGGTCAACACCCCAGGTTCCGAGTGCTGCCAAGGCCGCGCGACGCACCTGCGTATCCTCGTCACCCGTGGCGGCCGTCATCAGACGCAGCCGAGCCTCGTCCGTATGGGCAAGGCCCAATGCGGTCGCCGCCTCCTTGCGCACCCAGCTGCTGGAGTCTTGACGCAAGCGGTTTACGAGCTCGGCGTGAATGAAGTCCGTTTGAGGACCAGCGGTCCCTGCGCCCAGCTGCTTGCCGAGTACTTCAACCGCAATGCGGCGAGCCACAACGTCATCTTGACTGGCGGCAATGGCCAACCACTCCCCGATTTTCTTCTTGCGGTCGATCTGGGCAGGAACCCATCCGCCCTCGTCAAACCAAAGCCAGGTGGGCATATCCTCCGAAGCCATTTCAAAGTGTTGACGACGTCCGTTGATCTCGATGCGATGTGTAACGCTTCCCTTTTGGGTCCGCAACTCGATGTCGACGGGCAAGAGGAATGTCCCTGGAGTTCCCCCTATGCTCGACTGGTTTTGCTCGACAAGTAGGTCGACAACACCGGCGACTTCATCGTACTTCCAGCTGACGGAGAGCTCGGGAAATCCCTCGCTCAATAGCCACTGACCGAAGAAAACGCTGAGGTCCCGGCCCGAAACCTTCTCCATGGCGGCCCGCAGGTCAGCGGTTGTCACGCCGCGGCCTTGGTTGTCGGCTACATAGGTGCGGATGCCTTCGAAGAACGTTGCATCGCCTAAGAGGAAGCGCAGATAGTGCAGGCGAACAGCGCCGCCGCCATAGGTCTGGCCATCGAAGAATAGATCGATCGGGTCCTTGTAGACATTGTGCACGGTCGGGCGGCGCTTCGCACCGACGTCTGCGGCAAGGTATCCCTGCACGGTGTCGTACCAGCGCATCCGGAACTCGTCGTTGCCGCGCGTGGCCTCGAAATACAGCATCGTCATGTACGTGGCGAAACTCTCGTTCAGCCAAATGTGATCCCACGAGTTGCACGTCAATAGATCCCCGAACCACTGGTGTGCGGCCTCGTGCGCAACGAGTCCAGTCGCTTCGCCATCGCGCAGACCGCGCTCGTCGCGCAGGCATGTGGTAGTCAAA
Organism: uncultured bacterium; assembly: GCA_937896235.1. Lineage (GTDB taxonomy): Bacteria > Planctomycetota > UBA1135 > UBA1135 > CALBMX01. The sequence goes on along the minus strand of CALBMX010000108.1, from coordinate 35,131 downwards.
GTCGTGGCCGAGATGTTCTCCATTCCACCGAAGGGGAAACCCTCGACACATGCTTGAGAATACTTGGCGTAGGGATAGCGCAGGCCGGTAATCTCCGAGAGGAAGCTCAACACCTGCGGAGTCTCTGACAGCCCCGCCTCTAGGTACGATGCGAACTCCGGTGCCGCCATGTACGAGATCGGAACACCCTCCCAATCACCGGTTATGGTTGCGAACTCGCCAGCTACCAGCGTGGTCAAGTATGTCGGATGAGGAACGGTCATGCGCCACGTGTCGGTAACGGAGCCGGTGCCCTCTTGATGGTCAATCAATTCGCCAGCTGCGGTGGATGTCCAACCGGTCGGCATCGTGACCCGCAGCTCACTTGTTGCTCGATCCGAGGGAACGTCTACGCAGGGGAACCACCACTGTGCATCCTCGCATTCCCCTTGGCTGAAGACCTGTGTGGGAGCGCCGTTGCGCTCACGGACAAACCACAGTCCCTTCTTCGGAGACCCGCCGTAGGAGACGGTGAGCTCCTCAAAGGTGCCGGCGGCCACGGTGCTTGCAAGCACCACGTTGAGATCGCCGCCCTTTTGAAAGAACGCCAGCTCGCGCCCGGAGGAGTCCAACACCGAGTGCACACGGAGTCCTTCGAGGCTAAGGGCCACCGTGCTCAGCTCGCCCATACCCGCCGTAAAGCGCAACTTGCACGTACCCTGAATCGCTCGCGCGACCGGATCTAAAACGAGATCGATCGTGTAGTGTTCGACATCGACAGGTAGCGCCGGCGCCAAATGGCTAACCTTGGCAGGCACATCCATCCGCGGCGGCGGGACCAAAGCAGTCGCTTTACACGCTGCAATGCCGCTGGCGAGGACAAGAAGACCAAGGATGGACGAGGAAGCTGGGAGAGACTTAAAGCGCATGGGCGTCTAGGGTCAAAAGACCGGAATGAACCAAGTAAGCAGGCCGGAAGGGCGTAAGGGGTCGTGCCCCGTTACGTCATTATTTGATCGCGATTCTACCCAGATTTTGGTCCCGATCGAAGCATGCCGCCGCCAATGCGAGGCACGGAAGAACGATTCTGTGTATGTTGGCGACTTATGGCCTTTCCACTGCACACCAGGACCACTTGGTCTCGCCACGTTTCGACCTCCCACTGCGCAACTTCTGCCGCCGTGGGATTCGCGTGCCTCTTCGCCCTCGGAAGCTGTGGAGGCGCGCCCAGCCCGACGAAACCCCTGGGCGTCCTGCTCATCAGCATCGACAGCTTGCGCGCGGACCACGTCGGCAGCTACGGCTACAAGAGCCCCACGCGCCCGGATATCCCCACCACCCCGGCAATCGACAAGCTGCTGGCGGCCCAGGGGACGTCCTTCGACAGCGCCTTCAGCACCACGAGCTGGACCCTCCCCTCGCACTTGGCCCTGCTGACGGGCCGCCCAGACGAGCTTCATGGCGTGCTCGATCTTCCCGATCGGCTCCCCGCGACCGTCCCGATGCTACAGCAGCGCTTTCAGCAGGCCAACTGGTCTACGGCCGGCTTCTGGTCGGGCCCCAATCTGCATCCGTGGTTCGGATTCGACCGCGGTTTCGACACTTACGTCGACTGTTCCAGCCGCGCCGTGGCCGACCCCACGATTTTTGCGCTCGAGGATTCCGAGGCCAACCACGAGGCCCTCATGGCCATGCACGAAGAGTCCCATCAAGGGCTCACGGGCCCCAAAGTCGTCTCTGCATTTAACGAGTGGTTTGCGACCGTCCCCGCAGAGAAGCCGTTCTTTGCCTTTGCGCACTTTTGGGATGTCCACTACGACTACACGCCGCCAGCCGAATTCGACGTTTTTGACCCCGACTACCGAGGAAAGGTCGACGGTCGCGACTTCATGAACCTTCGCATCCGCGCGAATGCGCCCAAGGATCTAAACCACTTGATCGCCCTCTACGATGGCGAGCTCAAATTCACCGATCGGAACGTCGAGCACCTCCTGAGCACACTCGACGCAGCGGGCAGGCTCGACAATACCCTGGTCGTACTCACCGCGGATCACGGCGAGGCGTTTGCCGAGCACGGCTTCCTTGGCCACAAGCACAGCCTGCACGATGAAGAGACCCATGTGCCGCTCATCCTGCGCTTCCCCGGCGAAATCCAAGCGGGTAAGCGCATCGCCGAGGTCGTTAGCCTGGCCGATGTCGCGCCGACAATCCTAGATTTCTGCGATCTACCCGGACTAGACGGCATGTGGGGTCGAAGCTTGCGCGAGGCCTGCACAGATGCGACCGCCACCCCGAAACTACGCCCCGCGCCCATGGAGCTCACCTCCCGCCCGGACAGTCGCTTTCATCGGGGCGCGCGCCTCGAGCGGCTCAAAGTCCTGCAAACAGAGGAGGGCCTTGTGCTCTACGACTTAGCTACCGACCCCAAGGAAAAGCATCCAATCCTCAACTCGGGAGCTGGCGTACAGGCTCCGCTAGAGAAAGCCCTCGCCGTCTGGGAAGATCTGGACGCGCGCGTGAAGGAGCTGGACCTGCATGTTTCGGACGCAGCTCTGCCCGACGACCTCACCAGCGATCTCTCCGCCGCAGGCTACCTTGAGAGCGCCGACCCCGAGAAAACAAACGACAAGTGAGCACCCCTCCCCCGACCGCCGCGCCATCACCCCTGCGGCTCCTGCTGCCGCTTGTCATTGTATTGACGGCGTTTCCCGCCGCGTTCGGTGCGCTCTACACGCGAACTTGGTTCGCCGAGAGACAGGGTAAAGATCTAGAACAGCAGCGCGCCTCGATGAAGGGCGTCCCGTGGTTCAAACCCGAATTCCGAGCGCTCATAGCTCGACTAAAAGAACACCTTCCCGAAGGTACAGGCATCCTCGTCGAGCCCCATGGGATCGACGAGAAAGAGAGCCAACCGGGCGGCCGAACACGTTGGTTTTTATACCTCAACTACTACGCCTATCCACTGCATATCTACGCGCACGAACCCAAGCTCGCGAGCGGCACGCTAGTCGATTACACCCCTTGGATCGACCACCACTTTGAGGTGCTCAACGTCGACAATTCCTTTCAGGGTATGGCGGAGTCTATTACGCGGGAACGGCTGCTAAAAAAGGTGGATCTGGAGATCGAAAAACGCAACATCGAGTGGCGCTTGACCTACCTCATCAGCCAGTCTTTTCGGATGGAAAACGTCAGGATTTTCCACCGCGAGGACGGCGTTTGGATGCCCGTCGATAGTGCCGACTTCAATGCGCTCGCCGATAGCCTATCTATGCAAAGCGAGGTGAAGCCATGATTACAGCGTCCACGCTAATCACCCTATTCGTGGTCTTTCTCGGAGGGCATTTCGCTCTCGCCCTATTCCGGCCCAGCCGAAGACGAGGGGCCGCCGAACTCCATGGAACCGCACTTCTACTCGGTCTGGCGCTACTCCCCGCCCTTGTCACCGGGCTCGCCCTGGCGATCGGCCCACTCGGTGTTGGACTCACTCGGGCGCTTGCGGCCGTCTTGTGCGCTGGAGGTGCCATCGCCCTGTATCGCCGGCACCAATTAAAACCATCTATGGAGGCGCGCCCACCACTGCGCTCTCCGCGCAGTGCAGAGGAGCTCTTGTGCCTGCTTGGCTTCGGGCTCATTCTCGCATTTGGCGCCTTTATCGTGTTCTACACGGCAACGATGCCGATGCACATCTTTGACCCCGTCTTTCACTTTGCCTACAAGGGAAAGTTGCTGTACTCCGAGGGCTTAATGACCAGCTCTTGGATGGACGTTGAGGACTCCCTTGGCCGCATCATCACCCACCCGGATTACCCCCCTGGCGTAGGCGCGCTCGAAGCCTTTTGCGGCTGGATCGGCGGCGTGTTTTCCGAGGACGCCGCGAGGCCTCTATTCGCACTTTTTGCGCTCGCCTTGGGAGCATTCCTTTTTGGCACGCTCAAAGACCTCGGACGCAGTGGTAGCTGGCTTGCACCTATAACCGGAACCTTGCTTTGGCTGTCCACACCGTTCCTCTATTACTCGCGCTTGCCCCACGACAACTGGGTAAAGGGCGCCTATGGGCTGTTCTTTGGCCCCGACGCTGCGCAAGCTAAGTATGGCGACACGATCGGCCCCAAGGGCCCGATCCTCGGGGAGTGGTCGACGCCCGACGGTTGGACCTTAGATGGTGCCGGTGACTTGCCCCTCGCCGCACTCTTTTGCTCGGGCTTCATCGTCCTCCTCAGATTCGTACTCACGGATCGCGAGAGGCGCGACACTGCCGATCTGCTGATTGCCGGCGCTCTACTCGGCGGTGGAGCCCTGATGAAAAACGAGGGCCTTGCGCTTCTTCCCGTAGTCGTGATCGCCATCGGCATCACCTGGCTTCTCGAGCTGCGTCGCAAGCCAGCCACAGCCCTAAAAGGCCGCGCCCTCTCGACCCCGAGTGCCCTTGCCCTCACCATGATCGTTGCGCTTGTTGTCGCCTCGCCATGGCTTGCTGTGCGTGGTGACATCCCGACGATCGGTGAGGACTACCCCTCTCGCCTCTCCCCCTCGGGCCTCCTGGAGTCGTGGAGCTCCACGCAGCCCGTTCACCTCTCCCCATCGACCAACGAGATTGCCGAAGTACCCGTCCCCCGAATTGTCGGCGGCGGATTTCTCGATGCCTTCACACAAATCCCGCGCTTCGGGATCGTCTGGCTACTATTCCTCGCTACCTGTGTCCTCGGGCTCGCTCGGCCCAAGCGCTTTTTGCGTACGCCAGCTTTCCCTGCGGCCCTGGTCGTCCTGGGGGCCTGCGCACTTTATGCGCTGGTACTTTTGGTCACACCCTGGAATCTCGAAGCGCTCTTCAATACGGCGATCCCCGACCGCTTGATCTTTCACGTCGCCCCCTTGGCGATCTTTGCCTCGATCCTGATCCTCGATCACAGCGGCGAGAGAGAGTAGCGGCCGCTTTCGTATTGGTTCGAGTCCCGCCCTTACGACGCTAGGAGAGCTCTCGTGGGTGCCCTTTGTTGTTGGCGCCATTCGCCCCCCCTGGGTCCGCAACGGTGGGCGGACCACTGGCCCGGCCCTGTAGCTCGGGCGAACGACCACTCTGCTGAGGCCCACCCGAATGCAGGCCTAGTCCTAGCTACAAAGCTAGGTCTTACCCAACGGGGGCGGCCTCCACCAGCTTTGCCGGTGGAGGCCGCCCCCTGGAGGAAATCCCTGGCTAAGAGAGCACCTCTACAAAGTAACCGTCAGGGTGCTCACGCCCGATTTTGACTCGAAGATACCGCTCACTGGATTAAGCGAGACCATTTGCAACTCGAAAATCGCACCGACCAATCCGATGGGGATCGGTCCCACTGCCCATGGAGAGGTGCCCGTTGGACCCACAAACGCAAGCTTTAGAAAGCTAAAATTAGGCCAGAGGTCCAGCTCGCCTCCGGTTGGCAAAGGGAAGGGGAAAGGGACGCCCGCATCTCCTAAAACACCAATGACGAGGTCGCCAGGGCGGCCGTACATGATTAGCGAGGGGGTACTCCCTTCGGCCACGCTACCGTCGATCTGGCCTTGGACTTCGATCACCGTTTCATATAACAGGTGGTCTTGGTCGCCAGCCAGGTTGTACCAGGTCGACGAGCCACCCGAAGTCCACTCGGCCGTCGTTTCGAATGCTTTCGTACTGCCGCCCAAGCCAAAGCGGCGCAGGTTGTCCTGCATGCCACTGTGGGGCGAATCCGCCATAAGCTCGTAAACCTGTACCGGAGAGCTTCCGGGGTTCACGTCAACGCGGAAGAAGGTGTTGAACCCTCCCGGTGCCGAGCGACGCGTTACGGGCCGAACTCCTAGGTAGTGGTTCGTCTGAACGATGTCGTTGCGACTAACGGTAAGGCCCTCGCTGTCGTTCGATGTGACGATATCTAGGTCACCATCGTTGTCGACGTCGATCTGCACGGAACTGCGGCCACGGCCACCGTTGCCCAAACCGAGGTCTATCGCACGATCGACAAAGTGCCCCGTACCGTCATTCTCAAACACGGAGTCGGGTACGAGCGTCGCGATCGGGAACTGATAGTTAACGAAGAGGTCAGAACCAATCACGTGCATATCGACGTCCATGTCGAAATCGTAGTCAAAGGTTTGAACTCCCCAAGTGTCGTCCATATTGACGCCATTGGCATCTGGACCAAACGCCATGAAGTCACCCTCTGCGCCAGAACCGTGGATAGCCTGGGTATAAGTTCCACCAGGCCCACCCATCAAAAGGGAGTTCAAACCGATGCTAGTCGAGTACACGTCAAGATATCCGTCCGCGTTGAAGTCCGCCGAAGCAGCACCCATTGAAAACTCCTGCACACTGTATCCGGTAGCCGCGCCGACATCGGTAAAGGTGCCATCGCCATGCCCTTCAAGAAGTGAGTTGGGTGAACTGAAAGGTCCAAAGTCTTGATGAACGGCTAGGTCGAGGTTCCCATCACGGTTGCTGTCTATGAAAAAGGCCGCCAAGGTTTGCCAAGGGGAATTTGCGCCCGATGGAGCCGAGAAGTCCTCAAAGGTTGGGAAAGTAGGATCCCACACCTCGAATTTCCCCTGCTTCGCCCCGTTTAGGAGGACCCTATTGCGAAAGCCTACATGCTGGTAGGTGAAATTCCACTGCTGGACATAAGTCCCTACAAAGATGTCCAGGTCGCCGTCGTTGTCCAAATCACCGAGTCGAATCACTTGGCCCCACACGCTGCCGTCATCTGGAAGACTAGGCTGTGGAGTCTCAAAGAAGGTTCCATCTCCGTTGTTGCGGAAGATGGTGAAGTGTGCTTTTCGGTTGGCAACGACCAGGTCATTATCCCCGTCCCCATCTAGATCTCCCCAAGACGCACCGTAGGAGCGAATCGCGGGGTTCCCGCCAACCCCTGCGATGGCCGTCACATTGGTGAACGTACCGTCGCCATTGTTGTGCATCAATTGGTTGCTCGCGCCGGGATAGTCGATTTCGATTCCGGTACCCTCAAACCTCATGCGGTCGCCCGCAGGGTCCGTGACAAAAAGGTCCGTGAGCCCGTCGTTGTCATAATCGAAGGCACAAAGTCCGGACCCGACGGAACCAGAGCCATGCAGGACGAGCTTGCCGAGGTCGTGCTGGCCGGAGATATCCCGATACGGCTTGCCAACACGGTCGACAATCCAGAAGTCAATGTCCTCGTCAAAGAACACCAAGGCGGGGCCATCGTGGAGAAAGAGCTCCATGTGGTATTTGCCGAGCTGCACAGGCTGAGGAAAGGGAACCTGGTCGAGTGGGAAGCTAAACGTCATCCCTACAGGATCGATTGACGAGGTGAACGAGAAGTCCCCCGGGGGAATCGTGTAGCTCACTGCATCCACACCCGCGCCGCCCATAGGCAGATTTACAATTGCCCCGCTAGGGGTCGTAACCTTCGCCGTAATTGTGGCCGAGGTCGGTGTCATGATGTTATTCAACACATCCATTTGAAATTCAATCGCACCGGAATTGCCCGCTACGTTGGTCCGATCAACCGTACGTTGCAGGGGGTGGACGATTGCAATGGAGTCCATGGACTGCAAACCGGCCGGCTGGAAAACGACCGAAATGGACTGGTCGGGGATTCCAAGTGTGCTACCGGGGAAATAGATATCAATGTAGTTTGTGCCCGGATCCAAGAAGCTCGCCCGCCCTTCGAAGGTTCCGATCCCAGCTGACGCATCCCACACTATGGCGTAATTCCAACCGAGTGCGCCCGGGGACTGATCCACCGAGCCGTCACTCAAAAATGCAGGGCACATGGTCCCATCGGGATAGCGCGTCCTGATCTGAACATCACTAAATGGAGCAGGTCCAGGAGTTCCAATGACGAGCCCTGTAACCTCTACGCTTGGTAAGGCGGTTTGAGAGCTCGGGGGCGGCGACGTGACCGCAATGAATTGGGCGGGGGCACTTGTGCACAACAATGCGCCAGTAAGCAGAGAGCCAAGCATGGAGAGAAACTTCATGACGACGAGGATCGACTAAGAATGGTCTAGCGGACGAGAAAAGGCAGAGGAGGAGCGGGGGATGCCTCCTATAGGAATGATTAAAACAGAATTCGGCTATTTACGGCGTCGAACTTGTGCAAATCAGGCCCCTGGCGTACCTAAATCTAGGGGATGGCCTCTAAGTTGGCCCCTTACAAGTGAGAAGCGGCCCCCCCAGTATGACTGAGGGGGCCGCTTCTTCGCTGTTTTCGAGCTCTAGGGCTATCTTTGCAGCTTGCCCTGCTTGTCGCGGAAGCTCTTGATTGCATCGGAGATCAGCTCGCCGGTCCGAGTTTCCTCGAACCCCTTCTTGAGTTTCTCTAGCTTCTTGATGCACTCGTCGCACTCCTTCTTCTTCCCAACTTCCGTGGCCAAGATTTCGACCACCTTCTGTTGGACGCCAAGAGCCTTCTTGAGATCCTTATCCTTTGAGATCGTTTCCAAGACCGCCTCGATGTTGGCCTCTTCTGGAAGTCCTTTCAAGCCGCTGGCTAAGCTCTTCGCGCCATCGAACGCTTTGTAGAGGTTGCCTGCTTCGAGGTGCTTCTCAATGGTCGCAACGCGGTCGGTGACCATCCCGCGAAGCAAGCTACCGATTTCTTTGCCGAGCTCTTCCTTTTCAGCAAGTTTGTCCGCAGCCAAAATCGCCTTGGAGAAGTCGCCCTTTAGAAAGGCCTTCTTGATGGCCTTGGCGGAATCGCCCCACTCGTACACGGGAGTCTTAATGGCACCAGAAATCGCCGTCCTGACAAGCTCGGAGGTCAGGCTCGACGGGTGTCCTTGCCAGATGATCGTGCCCGTTGTATCCACTAGGACCGCGTTGGGGATACCAGATACGCCGAGGGCTGCGCTCAACTTGCCGCCGCGATCATAGGCATAGGCGTACTTGACACCCTTGCTATCGATCCACGGCTCCGTTTGGCTCTCACCTTCGCTGGTGAGGGCTACGATGGAGAGGCCTTGGGAAGCAAACTCCTCATTGAGTTCGTTCAGATGCGAAACTGCACCTGCGCACGGACCTCACCAGTAGGCGAAGAATTCAATGAGGACGGCGCGGCCGGCGAGCTCATCAAGGGAAGACGCTGGCGACTGGGCAAGGCCTTCGATTTCAGCGTCAGCTAGAGGCAGTGGTTTGCCAACGTTGTCCGCATGGGCAAAAGTGCAAAGACCGAGAGTCATTGCACTTGCCAAGATCAAGTTGCGAATCATGGTGTGATCGGGGTTGAAGTACAGGGTGAGAGTTGAACGAAGCACGAGGCTAACACTTCGCCCCAGGATCGGCACTAGGCAAGACGCTTCCGTAGTGTGTAGTGTGTATTCGGCGCTATCTCTGGCCTACTGATACAAACCCTAAACTTGAATGTGCCCCAAATGACGCCTCCCCCATCCTCCGGCAGCTCTGCAGTGCTTTTATTGGCTTGCCTCGTTGGGTCTCTAACCAGCGCATGTGGGGAGTCGCAAGCTCCCGGAGTGGCTCTGAGGCCCAGCTCGGCGGAAAGTCCAAAGTCGGCCGAGCCTCTCTGGATTGGTTCCGCTCGCCCGTTTGCTAGAGAGGTCACCGCAACGGCCGCTGATGCCGGCGGACTCTGGAGCGCTTTCCTATCGAGCGAGGGAGCCAAGAACGATGAAGTCCGCAGCGTTGACTTGGTTCTGCACCACCTCGATTCGACTGGGAATCGAAAGAAGCTCGTCATTACGACGGGGGGCTCTTTAGCTGCCCCAACTCTGGCAACATTTGAAGGGGGTGTATTGATTGTTTGGGAGTCGGTCGAAGACGGCATCCCGAGCCTGCAATGTGCAACCGCACAGCTGACAGCGGCCGGAAAACTAGAGGCGCACCGCACCTCGCCACCACCATCGAACTCGTCCGCAAGGCTTCCCCGCCTGACGAGCCTGCCGAATGGCGGCGCTGCCCTGGTCTGGCAGGCGATCGGCGAGAGCGACCTCTATGACTATGATATTTTTCTCTCGCGGTTCGTGCCCGGCGCCGACACATGGTCGCCTCCGCTTCCACTGACCAACAACGAAAGTGATGATTGGTGCCCGCAGATCGTCGCCACGGGGCCAGACTCAAATCCAACCATCCATGTTGTGTTTGACCGTTTTACCGCGGGCAGTCCGAATGGATTTGATGTTGTTTATCTCGCTGTGGATTCCCGGGGGGGCGCTCTCAGAGAGACCCTTGTCGCAACGGGACCAAACTACCAGGGGCACCCATCCCTAGCCGCGGATCCATGGCAACCAACGGGTGCAGTTTGGGTCGCCTACGAAGAGGCTCCGCAGTTCGGAGAGTTCGACTCCCTTCGCTCTCGAAGAAGTACTCGATTGGCAATGGTGACTCCTTCCGAAAACAACGTCCGAGTCGCCCATGCGGAACTACCCGCAGAGGTAACCTCTATGCAGCGTGGCGACTTCCCCCAGGTCGCCATCGGCGCGTCCGGACTTGTTCTCTCTAGGCGTGTTCCGAACACGGACTACCAAGCTCGGAACGCAGCGAGAAACTCGTTCTATGCCAACTGGCGAACTCGAATAACGACCTTTGGGGAAGACGGAGAGGGCTTCGACTTTGAGGTACCCGAGAGCGATGGCGACAATTACAACGACGCCGTTTTGATCGCAGACTCTGGCTCCGAGACGGGGACTCGGTTTGTCTTCGCTACGGACACACGCAGCAGCTCATTTGAGTCAAGCTGGTCGTTTTCGAGCACGATTGAGGGTTTGTGGAGGATCGGCATTTCCTCGATCGCGAGCTCCACAGCAAACTCGCGTGGCTTCCCGTTGGTCCAAGATGGGCCGCCAACCCCGGTTCTGACGACTCAATCGGCGGGACCAATGGGCCTCACTTGGAGCGCTCGACCCGACGACATCTTTTGGGGAGACCTGCACAGGCACACTCATCAGTCGCGCTGTGCAGGTGGTCAAGATGGGACCTTTCTCGACGCTGTTCGCTACGCCCGGGGTCCCGGCGCGCTCGACTTCCTTGCCATTACGGATCACTACCAGCACCTAACCCCCGCCGCGTGGTGGCGTAGCCGTCGTGATGCCGATCGCTGGAATGCGGAAGGCAGCCTAGTTGTGTTTCCAGGCCTCGAGCGAGCCGTGCCCAAAGAAGGCCACCAGAACCTAATCTGGCCCACGGGCAAGCTGGCGATCGACGCTTCGCGAACCGCGCTACCAGGTGTATTCCCACAAGATGAAGTCATCTCGATCCCCCACATGTCCAGCCTGTCGGACAACGCATTTTCGTGGGAGGCATTCGATCCAGAGCGCCATCGATTGGTGGAGATTCACCAGGGTCGGCGCGGGAGCTACGAGGCCGCGAATCTGCCGCATGCAGCGCTCGACATCGGCGCTCAAGCTGGACGCGTAAGCCGCCTCCCTGAAGTCCTGGCCCTCACTCCGCATGCGAAGTTGCCCGGATTGATCTCCTCCGCGGACCATAGCTCATCGTCCAACGGATATGCCGGGGTGTACTTACCGGCCCAGACTTTTGGAGTCCATTTCCCTACAAGGAAGAAGGTGTTTGCGGCGCTGGGTGATGCCCGGACGGTCGCCACCACGGGGCCCCGCCCTGGCCACCAGAGTGGCCCTAAACGGGTCCATCTGGAGAATGGAGCCTCTGTGCTCAAGGTCCTGGCAAGTGCGCGAGAGCTCGCCTACATCGAGCTCGTGAGGAACGGTGAGCTTGTCGCCCGCCTCGATGCAAAGGGCCATCCAGCAGACGACGCCAAGAGCGCAGACTCTAGGGTGATGGTCAACTTGCACCTTTGGAATCGCACGGAGAACGAGCTCATCATTCGCGCAAGAAACTTAGGTGAACCTGACGAACAAGACCCCATCCGTTTTAGCCAGATTCAGCTGCGCCGAAGCCTTGGCAATGGCCTCGCCTATAAATCCATCAATCCCCATACCATCAAGGTGACAATCCAACCCGGCGTTCGTGCCGATGCTGAGCTTACGCTCGACATCCACGCTCCCTCGGGTTCGCTCCTCGATTTCATCTACCGCGACAACGGCGTAAGTTGGAACTCGGATCTTGCCATCACCGGACAGAGCCTGCGCATTCCGCTCGAATCCACCCCCAGCCGCCCCCTAGTGGACGTCACGAGACTAACGTTTGGCTCCCCCTCTCCAACCCTCGACGAGGGGCTCTTTGAGTCAACCTTCGACGTGCCCGAAGGAGACTCGGACGCGGTCTATTACGCGCGTGCTGTATGGCGCGATGGCAACATGGCGTGGAGTAGCATGAGGCGTGGAGCTAAGCCAGACGGGCGCTAGAAGTAGCCTAAATCGCCGAGCATCGTGCGCTCTTCCTCGGTCAAGTCTTCGAGAGACGGCAAGTCTGCCGCCTCCGTACATCCCGAGGCCAGCAGCACAGCAGCAAGCGCGCGTCCCGCAGGATGCGCCTCTGTATACAGGTCGACAAGCTCCCCTGGATCCTCGCCGAGATGAAACAATTGGGCCCGCGCGCCCGGCTCCACGATGAGCTTCCAAGGCATCGCGGTGACAGCAAACAGAGCGGCCGGACGCCCCGTTCGATCCTCGGGCGAGTTGTGGACTTCCGAGACCACGGGGCGCTGCTCGAAGGCCTCCCCTTGGCCTGCCAGGGAGAGCAGCGCGCCAAAAGAGTGGCCGTCGAGCTGCTCCCCCTCGCGAAGAGTCATCCCCATCAGCCCACCGCGCACCGTCAGCGTGGGCACGAGGTCAACCAGCGAGACCGTTTGGGGAACGGAGATCCCTTTAGGCACGCCCGGCCCAGCAAGGATCAGCGGAACGTGTAGCTGCTCATCCCACAGCAATCCATGTGTCCAAAAATCATGCTCGCCAAGGCTCTCCCCGTGGTCAGCCAAGAAAACGATCAAGGTATTCTCCAGCTCGTGACTAGCACGGAGCTCATCGAGAATACGCCCCAACTGTTGGTCCATATACTCGAGCTCAGCGTCGTACAGCTCGATCAAATCCGACTGTCTTGCGCCGCCGCGTCCGGGCTCTGCACCATCAAAAAGCTCGGCTAAGTGTCCCCGCTCATCGAGGTCAGCGGGGAGCTCGAAAGTCACTCGTGACTTTAGAAACTCAAGGGGCGGGACCCTTGCCGGATCATGTGCATCAAAGTAGTGAACGAGCAGAGCAAACGGGTCTTTGTCCTGGTCCAATGATCCCAGCCACGCCAGCGCGGCATCCGTTGTTTTATCCGCTCGTCGCTGGTAAGCATTGCCAACTTTGATCTTTTGAAGCTTCTTCGCGCCCTCCTTCACATCGTCGTCATACACGTCGAAGCCGCGATCTAATCCGTACCTCGCGCCCATCGGTGCCGCACTTACGAAGGCACCGGTCGCATACCCACTCTCTCGGAGTCGCTCCGCCAAAGTGGTCACCCCTTGGTTGAGAGCTTGCTGCCGAAAGAGAAACAAGCTGCGGACTCCGGTTGAAAGAGGCTGCATCCCAGTTAGGAAGCTCGCGGCCGAAACTGGCGTGAGTGTAGAGACACTGCGGGCTGCCTCAAACACAGCCCCGCGCTTGGCGAGGGCGGCCACGTGCGGTGCCGTCTCACGCTCGTACCCATAGGGTGTCAGGTGATCCGCGCGTGTCGTGTCAAAGACCACAAACAGTAAGTTCGGCTGCGTGCTTAGCTTGGCGTCACCTTGGGAAGACCCGCAACTGAGCACCAGGGCACCGAAGACGCTGCATAGGATCCCGTTCGGAGTCAGTCGGATTCTGAACATATCACTGCCCCCTCGATGGGCCGCGCAAGGCACTCATTTTGGTGCTGATCGCCAGGAAGTTTTCGCCCGCCAAACCCAAGCCACCGGACTCTCCTAGCGCCGCTACAACTGCGGAGTGGAGTGCGGACAGATCACCTTCAAAGGTGGCAGACAGGAGAGAGAAGACGACGAGGAAGCGCTCCTCATCCATCGACCCCTTCCGAGTAAGGGATGAAAAATATAAGAACCTGACACAATCCTCGATCCGCTGCTCTTTGGTCCCGATACCCCTAACCAAAAAATCAAAGGCGAGCTTCGTTCGCCTCGTGTCACTACTCGAATCGTAGATTGCACGCTCGATCTCATGAACGGCTTTGCTGCGCTTACCCTCCAGCGAGAGGCGAGCTGCCCAGTCCAAGCGGAGCTCAATCAGCTGCCCAGCAACAAAAAAGATGTCCAGACCGCTTACGTTGAGTTGCCGATCGGCGACCTGTTTTTCCGCGGCGAACAGGTCCGTAAAAACGTCCGAAAGATTGGTGTCTTCGCCGAGGTCCATCCCCTCCCAAACAGCCCGAGCTTCGCCTTCGAGCCCCGCGCTAAGAAGCACTTCGATCTCTTGGTAGTAGGTTGCGCGGATGGGATTCTTCGAGCCATCAATGACGCGACGGATCCAGGGTGCGGCCAAGGCCGGAGCGTGGTTGAAGCGGTAGCCTTCAATCAACCCCGTTAGCTCCCTGCGTGCTCGGACCTCGTCTCTGCTGGCAAGAGCGACTAGGTTCTCGCCTAGCTGCGCAAGGATCTCAGCAAGCGAGACGTCCACATGATCCTTCGTTTGGAACGTCACCGAATCATCCTGCGGGGAGCGCGTATAGCGCATTCCCTTGGGAGGACTGGCCTCACTCGCAAACCCTTCCACTAGGTGAGCAGAGCCTGCGACAACGTCCCCGAGCTCGAACGCGGCCCACGCTTGCAGCATACGCGTCTGGCCAAGAAAGGCTCCGCGCGGGTCGAGCTCAAAGGCGCGCTGGGCAACCACTGCCCCGGCCTCAAACTGACCGGCTGCTAAAAGCGCCTCGGCATACAGCCTTCTGGTTTGCGCGTTGTAGCTCGACTCTTCGACACCGGCCTTCAGAGTTGCCAGCTGCATCCGGACCTGCCCCTGCCGCCCATATTGGCGAGCTAGCAGCGCGCGTGTTTCAGAGCGCGCAGTTGAGAAGCCTGGCAGTAGAGCCGCTTCCAATCTTGCGATCGAACCCTGTACATCTCCCTCGCTCATCCTTTGGGACGCACCCTCGACAAGGTAGTTGCCGGCCAAAGCACTGATCGCCGTAGGCCAAAGCGCAAGAATAGAGATCAAGGGCATGGCCAAGGAAGTGACAGGTAATTTAGCGGCAACCGGTGGTCCAAAGAGTCGTGCTTGAGCGCCGAAGAGTGCCAATGCAATCCAGTAAAACAGAGGAAGGAAGGTCAGCTGCGTCTGGCCTAGGTCGAATAGGTTGCACACAAACAATCCGAAGGCGGCAGCAACAACAGATGCCAACAGCGGATGCCCTCTGCCCTCTGTCAAAATAGACCGAAAACCGAGGCCGAAAAATGCGATGAGCCAGGCAATAAAGAGGACCAACCCCGGAAAGCCTGCACCCGAAACGGCTGCGAGAAAGATGTTGTGGGTATGAAGCGTTTGCGACGTGCCGTCGTAGTACGAGGGCTCGGCGTATTGAGCATGACCGGAGAAACCAACGGGGCCGATGCCCGTCACAGGATGATCCAGCGCGGCGTCACCCGCCATCTTCCAAATGTGCCAACGCTGGCCAATCGCGGATTGTGTTTGCGCCTTTGCATCGAGTGATGCCCGAATGCCATCTCCGAGAGGAGTCAAGAACAGGAGGAATGCAGCGGCTCCAATCGCAGTTAGCGAGAGGAGAAGTTTCGCGTTCAAGCGCCTTGGCAGGCCCGTTAGCGCAAAGGCCCAAAGTGCGACGAGACCTACAATCGCCCCCAGACCACCTGCCCGTGAGGCCGTCAGGTAGAGCGCGATCGAGCTAAGTGCGACAAGGAAGCTGCCGAGCACTCGGCGCTTCGTGGACACGGACTGGGGGGCAAGTATCCACCCGATCGTAATGGGCAATCCGATGGCGAGCAGGGCTGCACCCAGGTTCGGGTGCAGGCCGAGGATGCGAAGCCTGGAGTGGAGGACGTCCTCCAGCGAGCAAAACTCTAGAGCTTCGAGCACACCGAGAAGTCCTGCCAGAAGGGCGCAGGAGAACCCGAAGACCAAACCGCAAAATACGCGACGAATTCCATCTTTGGAGAGGCTCGCCATCGCGAAAAAAGAGACGCTGGCAGGAACCAGCAGGCGCCATGCAAGCGCGATCTCATTGTCGGGGGCAGCTGCATTGGCTGCGGCAATCCACCACCAAGCGGGCAAGACAAAGATGGCGAGAAGGGTTGGGATCCCCAGCGGAGCGACCAGGGACGAGCCGATCTCTCGCAGGCTTCTCCCCCGACCAAGTAAGACGGCGGTCACCAAACCCGCCACCAAAATCAGAGAGAAGCTGTCGCCACCGGCCCCCATAAAGAGCTTGCCGTTTGCAGTGCAAAAAATCGTGAAGAGCACAAGGCTCCGCTCCGCCAGAGTATGTTCAAACACAAATGGCCGGAACTTCCCCCCCGGAGGGGTAGGCCCGCCAAACGCATACCAGCCTAAACCCAGTCCAAGGAGCAGAGCAAAGGGCCGCAAGACGGGCCCCCCGCCAAAGTCTTGTGCGCTGGGTACGGCCGCAATCGTCGTCGCGAATTCAACGGAGAGTGCCCAAGCAATCAGGGCTAGCACCAACCCCGAAAAACGCTCGAAGCCGCTTATCAGGGGAGCGCCTTTGGCCCCCCCTCGTTGTGAATGTTTGAACGAGAACAGAAGGGTGAGGCCGAGCTGTCCAAAGATCCATGTAGGCCAAAAGTCGCCAGCGTCGCGGGCCCCGGGAGAGAAGCCCGTACGCGTCCAGGCCTCGACAGCAAAGGTTCCCCAAAGCAGCGCGATGGCCCCGGAGGCGAGCAGGAAAACGAACTCTAGAGCCGTTGTCTGAGCCTTCACTTGAGCGCCTGTCATTCTCCCCCTCCCCCTTCCCTTCCCTTTGGCCAGGCGATGAGAACGGTCGCAAAAATCGCGGTGGGAGCAAGCTGTAAGAAGAGCCTGTCGGGGATTCCCGTTGTAAACAGCTGACCGAGTGGCCAGGGGGTCACTGCTAGGATCAAGAAGAATGCTAGCAGGCCACCAACCACGAATAATAGCGGCAGGACGGCGTCCGATCCGAGCAGCTGAACGGGGCGGCGTAGGCTGTGGAGCAAGTAACCAGCGAACAGGACCCAGATCATGTTCCAGTGCAGCGGATCCAAAAAGGTCTTGAGGAACTCCCTGCTAACAATCGTTATCGAAAGCTCGCCATTCGGTCGCTCGGTGAAGACAGCGCTGACGAGGTGCGCCGGCTGCACAAGGTCGAAATAGGACTCGTCGATCGTGGGAATACCCGCCTTGATTACAAACCAAGGTGAGATCATGAGGATGGCGAAGGCCGAGGCGAGTCCAAGTGGCGCGAGCTCGCGCCAGATGCTGCTGGAAAGTCCTGCGATGCGCCTCGCACAAACCACAAGGCCTACTGCGATAACCAGGACGGCGAAGAGCGCCAGTCCCTCGTTTTTGGCGAGCACCGCTGCGCCAAGAAGGGCGCCGGCGACAAAAATGTCGGCTCGATCTCCCTCGCCTCTTGTGCCGGGTAGGAGCCGCCAGAGATGCAAGAGAGCCCCAAACACAAATCCGGCGAGTGGAAGGTCTCCACCCCCATCCAAGCTCGGACCATCCGTCGCTCGCCAAGGAGAACCGACGACACCCGCGGAGTCCCCCGGACCAAAAACAAGCCCCCAAACCGCGTCGAATCCGCCAGCGGCGTGTGGCAGGCGAATGTAGAAAAGGATCGGAAGGGTCACCCACAATAGGGCTGCGAGTAGCCCCGCTACGCGCCCCGACGCGCCGCTTCGAAAAGTCACCGAGCGCATGGCGGCGAACAGCCACGCTGCGGGCGCTAGTACAAAAAGCGCCATCAAGCCACGGCCTGCAGTCGCACTGAATTCGCCAAGGGGGTAGCTCGCAAGCACCTCAAGTGCAGGCACTCCGGGCGGATAGGTCGGATGGGTCATCACCCTGCCAACGGGGCCCGTTAGATCGCTCCAAGCCTCTGCCGAGAAGCCCTCTGTAAAAAGGATCTTGCCCTTGTAAGCGAAGTGAAACACCGGATCAAAGGCGTGGACCGGTGAAGAGAAGGCTGCAAACAGAATCGCTAGGGTGGCAACTCCAAGCAGGGCAAACCCCGCAAGCTCCAGCGCCGACTTGGGAGCTTCCCCACGGAATCGATACACCACATCACCGGAGCCCAAACGCCCTGGGGTGGGAGCGCTTCCCAGAAGTCCAGGCCAGAGAAGAAGAGCTAGCCCAAGGACTGCGGGCGCGAACACAAGAAGGCGCCCTGCCAGAACACTCAGCGGACCGAAGAGCCAGGTCAGTGCAATCACAAGAGCGGGTAAAATCGCTGCGCCGACCATCAGCGCTGTCACGCTCCACTCTAAAGGTCCGCGCACGCGCGCATCACCACGGAGCTCCGATCCGCGCACGGAAAAACGCAGCATGAAGTGCCCCGCTAAAAACAGGCAGAGCCCCGTAATCACGCCGGATGCATCGGGATCAAGAAGGCCCACTATTCCTCTCCCTCTGAGTTGAGCTCTGTGCCGTCCTTATAGTCGACCACCACGCCTTTGTGCAGGAGAACCGCGTCGCGAAATGGTCCCTTGGGAACCATCGCATATTGGAGTTCCCACTCTACACTCCGCTCTTCTAGCCCGAGTCGGACGGTCTCTTCGAGTTTCGCCTTTGTGATGATGCCGCCCGTAGTCAGCCCCGAGCGATCGGTGTCGATCACCTCGAAGTGGTGCCGAACCCAGTCGGGATAGGTCACCAAGGTGCCACTCGCAAACGAAGGCTCGCGCACAAACACGCGACGGGGGTAGAGCGCGTCGGCTAGAAATAAGTACCAGCGCGAGCGCCCGAGCTCGTCGTCACCGCTAACCGGAGTGCACAAGATGGCTGCGTCCTCGGGGATGACCTCGCGAAGACGGTCGAGGTGATCGGTAAAGCTAGGGCGACACCAGGGCAAGCGAAGCTCACGAAGCTGCTCAACTTCCGATTTCCCAGCGCGTGTCTCCCACCAATCCCGAACCGAGTGAATCGTATTCGCAAGAGGCAGGAGGCCAAACGCGAGTGCCACTCCAAAGATCACACTACGCGCCTTCAATCTTTAGGGCCACCCAGATAGCCAGCACTTGAGAGATCCTGCTCAAGCTCCACAGGCATCTCCCCGGCCCCCTTGTGGCCTGGAGTACGGGGGATGTCCTTCGCACGCGCCTCCAGCTCTTCTAGCTTTTCCTTCAGAAAGCGGACAGCCGCCAGCTCGGGGTCCTCGAAATCCGTGAATACCGTTGGATTCAACTCCAATGGATCCTCGCGTAGATTGAAGACTTCACCCGTACCCTCTGTGTAGTCCCAAGTCACCTTGACGTCCTTGCGACGAAGACCAACCTTCAGAATGTCTCGGCTGGGGAGATCCAGCTCGAATACCTGCACCGGAGACTTTGGCACGCTGTCCTGGTCCGCAGTCTCATCCCAAAGCGCGCGTAGGCTTAGGCCTTCGAAATAGGTGGGAGCTGCCACGTCACAAACCTCAAGGATCGTCGGCGCTAGGTCTTGGATACGCACCATGCGACCGATCTCAATACCGGCGGGAAGTACTCCTGGCAAGCTCATTACAAGCGGCAGTCGAATGGACTCCTCGTAGAAGTTCCGTTGGTGTCCCTTTTTGCCATGATCGTAGAACTCGTCGCCGTGATCGGCGGTGAATACGATCAATGTATTCTCGGTGAGTCCCAACGTGTCGAGGTGGTCCACAAGCCTGCCGATATGGTCATCGGTATAGCGGATCTCAGCATCGTACATGCTCTGCACGTAGTCCATGTCGCGAGGGGTTTTGGTCTCCCTTCCCAAGTAGAAGTTGGTCGCATCCGAATCACCGTCGTAGTCGGGGTCGAACATGTCCGCATACTCCTGGGGCGGCTCATAGTCGTAGTGCGGATCCCACCAGTGTACGAACAGAAAAAAGGGATCGTCACGGGCGGCCGCCTCGTCGAGCCACTTCATGCTGCGGTCCAGCAGGACCGGACTCGTCAACCCCTTATGGGAAGCCTCGTGCATCTCGAGGCGATCGGGGTTCTCCATGCCGTCAAATGCCCCGAGAGGCATTGCGACCTCACTGCAGCTTTCATAGGTGTCAAAACCATCGGCAAACCCAAAGTACGGGTGTAGATTCGGCCCCGTGAAGAAGCCCCCGGTTTGGTATCCACGGTCTTGGAGAAGCTCGGCCAGAGTCAAGAGGGCTGGATCCAAGCTCTTCTCGCTATTGACGACACCGTGAAGCATGTCCGGCAACCCCGTCATCAAAGACATGTGGCTGGGAAGGGTCCACGAAGTCGAAGAAACCGCGTCATTGAAGCGAATCCCATTCGCGGCTAGGCGATCGACCGTTGGAGTCGTAATCGCGCTTGGCGAGATGCGGTTTCGATATCCGTAAGTCGAAACATGGTCGCGGCGTAGACTATCGACCGAAATCAAAAGCACATTCGGGCCCTTCGCGGAAAAGCCGGTTGGCGCGTTAGAGCACGCACCGAGTACAATAGAGACTGCAACTGCGCAAAAAGAGGTCACGGGTGAAAGCTGGGGCATCGGAAAAGGTTACCACAAGGCCCCCGCCTTGGTGACCTCTTGCGCCCACTGCTTTTTGTGTGCTCCACTCTCCTCAACCTCCCCCGCATCCAACACCGTATCGCTCCTATGGAGTTCCTCCTCGAATGCATCGGCTTTCCACCTGATTGGGACCTCGCCCGAGTCGCAGCGGAAGTCCGCCAACACGGAGAATCCACGGCGTGGCGCGGCCCAACAGGCGAACATTTACGACTTCCACTAACGGGTGGCCTCGAGCTTCGACTGGACCAGGATGAGGAATCGGAACCGAGTTTGTGGCCGTTCTACTCCAGCAACTATCGAAGGAGGGTGGCCGTCAATAAGCTCGAATCGGTTCCAGATTCGACGTATGACGCAATCCTCCGGGGAGTCACGGATCCGATCGCGCCGATCGAACACGAGGCGAACGACTGGCGACTCTCCGATGTAGAGGGCCTGGGCAGGCACGCCGCGGGGCACCAAATCACGACTTACCTGACCGATGCAAGGCGCCTTCCCCATTCGCTTCCAAAGGGGCATGTCCTCGCGATCAACATCGCGGGTTTCGCCCTAAGCATTGACTACTTAGGCCCCAACGAAGGGGCCTCCGACCCGGAGGTACTCGACTCTCCCCACGGTGCGTACCTGCTCCCCCTCGGGGGGGCGGACAATCCGGCCGCTTGCATGGAGATCTCGATGCGCATTCGCTCCGTCACGCACATGCGGAACGCCCTAACCGGTAATACCGTCCATCGCCTCGAACTCGACGCCCCTGGTGCGCCCCTCGAGGTTTTTATCAGCCCCTGGCAACTCGAGAGAGACGACCTCCCCCATCCCAAACCCGGAGCTCGAATCGAAGGTGTCTTTTTGTTTGTTGGACGAATCGTTGGCGGACTGCCACGCACGAAGCAGCGGCGGCGCGTGGCCTTTGGATGAATAGGCTGCTAGGCTAGCTCGCCATGCGCCCCTCTCTCTTAGCAGCAGCCCTTGCCCTTGTTGTCTTCTATTTGCGTTCCGCTCCTGGCGTCACCTTTGAAGATGCCGGGGAGCTCGCTGCGGCAGCAACCAGTTTTGGCGTCGCCCACCCTCCTGGATATCCCCTACTCTCCCTTGTTGGGGGCGTACTGATATGGATCGGAGACCTCTTCGGCATGGAGCCCGCCCGCTGCTTGGTGTTGCTCTCCGTCTTCTCTTCTGCAGCAGCTGTCGGCCTGATCGCTCGTGTCGTTGAGGTCACTCAACCAAAAGCCAAAGGTGCTGCGCTACTCGCCGGGCTCCTGCTTGTACTTTCACCGACGTTTGCCGCCCAGGCAGTGGTGGTCGAGGCGTATGGCCCCGCCGCTGCCCTACAGGCCGGTCTACTGCTTGCAGCGCTAGTCGCACGGCCCCTTGTGGTTGGCCTGCTCTTTGGGCTCGCGCTCGCGGCGCACCCCGGCTCTCTGTTCTTAGCCCCGCTCTTTATTTTTGGCGTTTTGCGCGCTCCCAATCGACGCTCGGCGTGGCTCCGTGGAGGTGCCGGCCTGGCCCTCGGCCTTAGTTCTTTTCTCTACATCCCCCTTGCCGCCGCGCGCGCTGCCGGCCGTGTCGACATTCTCAACTGGGGAGGCATTCACGATCTCAGCAGCTTAATGAGCCATTTGCTGCGAGAGCAGTTTGGCAGTGGCCCCGAGCGCGACTTCGTTGCGCAAGCTACGTTCGCCTCCGAACAACTCGTTGGTCAATGGCCCCTCATCCTGGTCCTGGTACTGATTTGGGGAGTCCGCTGGAAGAGGCAAGACACAGAGGTCAAGCACCTACTTGACGCAGCCGCCTTACTCTTTGGAGTTACGCTGTTTGTAACTGCGATGGGCTCATTTTGGGTCCAGCACTGGCCCGTTAGCGAAGAGATCGCGCGCGTTCGTCTCGCCGGTAGCTTCACCCCAATGATTGTTGTCTGCTCTGCACTTGTTGGCGTTCTGCTTTGCCGCGTGGAGGAGCGTTGGGGCAAGAGGCCTCTCCCCCTCTTCGTTCTGCTTGTACTCGGCCTTGGGATTTTCCCCGCCTCCCCCTATGGCGCTCCGACCCTTGCCGCATTCCAAGATATGTCCCAGGTTACCGAGGCTGAGACCTACGCCGAAGCAGTTCTCGGAGCAGCCCCAGAAGGCGCCATCCTGGTTGTCAACCGCCTAGGCTTTAGCGACGTCCTTTACTTCCCCCTGCTCTACGCACAATTCGCTTTGGGCAAACGATCCGACGTACTCGTCATCGATCGAGAGTTACTCAGCGCCGATTGGTATCGCGCGCAGCTCGCCACCCAAAGACCTGCGCTCGCCCCTTCACTAGAGCGTCTCCAGATTCAGGTTGCCGCCGTTGCCGACAAGGGGCCAAAGGCCCGCAGGCTCGCCTCCGTCCCCTTCCTGCAAGAGCTCGCCAGCTCCCGCCTGCTCACGCCGAGCGGACTCGGATTCATTGGCAAACCCAGCCCTCTGATCTGTGGCCAGCTCCCCCCTTGTGGCCGGTCCCAATGGATGGTGGCTTGGCAGCTCCCCCCCGATGGAGAGCGGCCAAGCCACCGGCTTGAGCTGGGGCTTTCTTCCCCTCGACGTGCAAGATCCCTGGCGCCTCGAGCTACGAAAGCTGGGCGCAGCCCGCGAAGCAAACTGACTACTTGCTCTTCGGAGTTTCGACTCGAGTCCCGACTTGACTGCGAATGCCGAGCAAAAATGCGTCCATATCAAAGTCATCCGGGCAGTTCGCAACAAGAGTGACGGACACCGTCTTGGGATTCACTTGACCCAATTTCGTAGACGTTTTCTTGCCCTCCTCACTCAGTCCAAGCAGACCCGTTTGAAGGTGAGCTTTCTGGGAATCGAGGCACTTCAGAAACTCGTCCGCGTCGCGCTCAGTATCCCAAGTGACCAAAAGGTGCAGAGCCATCACGCCTTCCTTTTCGAGCAGCAAGTAGCGATCGCCGCCCCATCCCTCAGCCTGTTCGTTGGTGTATTTCACTCCAAGGAGGGCCATCGGATTCGTGGGGTCCAGCCCACCGCGTCCCGCTGGCGGAGTGGTCACCAGGGCGAGTGAGGCTTCCCCTAGAGTATCTTCATACAAGACCCTCCACCCCTCGAGTCCGCTCGCGTCAAGATCCACTCGAATCGGCTCGTCGAGCTTCTCTCTGTCCCAGTACTTCTCGGGGTGCAAGATCTGCTCGGAGGAGCGAGGCGGGTTCGTGAATGCCGCATGCAAGTCTTCATTTTTAACCGCAACGGCTTGCCCCATCATCACGTTGTCGCTTCGCACGAGGAAGGCCGCGCCGCGCATGTACACCATCAAGGTTGGCTTCCACATGCATTCGGGAGCCGCCATCATGCTCTCCATCCCCATGTCGCCCGATGCCGTAATCTCCTCCATGGACAGGCTGCCCAAATGCTTTAGCAGCCACTGGTTCATGTTGGTCGTCCCACTGCCCTCGACAACGGCTTGGTAGGCGAGCTGGGCGTCACCGTTCCCATCAAGGCGGGCCAGAGTGCCATCGATGTCGTACAGCTGATCATCCAAGGCATGCGTGAGCTCATGCGAGAGGATCACCTGGGCTAGCCCCCCTTGAAACGAGTCCATGAGGCAGAACGACTCCGAAGCTGGGTCGTAAAAACCTCCGACCTGCTCTTCCAACATCGCGAGCTGGGTCTTCAGGAAATCAATCTTGGGGTCCAAGAGCCCCAGCAGCTTCATGACACTCTCTTCCGCATGCAGCCGCTCGGGTGTAGACATGCTCTCGACACGCTCCATGGCGTAATCGAAAAACCCCTCCTTATCGGCAATGGATACCTCAACATCTCGCAAGAACTTCTTTCCACGCATGACCTCGATATCCTTGAGAATCCCGTCGGTCATCTCCTCGAGCTCGGCCTGGGTTATCCCTTCTTTTGGGGCTTCGTCCTGGCCAAATCCGACTGGGGTAAAATCCGAGGTTAGGAGAAGTGGGGTGACGAGAAGGGCACTGATTTTGAACATGATTTTAGAAAGGGGCGGAGTCTGGGTGGGGCCTCTTTCTACGCTATCCGCTGCTTGGATTGCAGCCCCTTGTCGGAAACCTACCGCGATATGCGGCTATTGCGTGACCGTTAGGCTGCTGAGCCCTGACTTCGAGTCGTAGTTGGAAAGGCCAACATCGAAAGTCACCATTTGGAAGTCAAAAGTGAAACCCGCGAATCCAACTGGAATCGTAGGAAGAGGCCAGGGTGCAACACCGGTACCGTCAAGAAACGCGACATGTAAAAAGGAAAAGTTGGGCCACAGGTCAAGCGTGCCGCCACTTGGAAGCGGGAAAGCGGCCGGGATGGAGGGATCACCAAGAACGGCGATTCCAAGGCTTAGCGGGGGACCTAGCAGGCGAACGGTCGGCGCATTCCCCTCCTGAATCGAGCCATCGATCTCGCCTTCAATTTCAATCACGGTCTCGTAAATCCACTTCTCGCTGTCCGCAGCAAGGTTGAAGAGTGTCGTACTCCCGCCGCGCTGCCAGTAGGCCGTAACCTCGGCAGTCAGATTCCCGCCGAGGCCGAAGACGTGGTAGTTGTCCCCTTGACCTGCGTGGGCGACCTCAGCCATCAATTCAAAGATCTGCTGCGTGCCCCCCGCGTTCACTTCGAAGTAAGTGTTGAAGCCACCCGGGGCGGAGCGTGTTGTCTTTGGGCGCAGCCCAATCCAATGATTCGTGAGGACCTGGTCGTTTCGCTGCAGTGTGGGCCCCTCGTTCTCGCAGGCGATTACGATATCGAGGTCGCCGTCGTTGTCGAAGTCGATGGCCGCACCGCCGCGACCGCGACCGGCGTTGTTCAAACCCAAGTTCTCAGCTTCTTCCGTAAAGTGGCCCGTACCGTCGTTGCGGAAGACGGAGTCGGGGTGAATCTCTGCGATGGGCATGTTGTACCCCGTAAACAAGTCCGCGCCGACAACATAGAGATCCGTCGCCATATCCAGGTCGTAGTCCCACGCGATCGCTCCCCAGTTGTCGTTAAGTTTCTCCCCGTCGGCTTGCGGACCAAGGGTCAAGAAGTCCCCCTCCGCTCCCGAGCCAGAGATTCCTTGAGTGAAGTTGCCCAAACCGTCGCCGAGTAAGAGCGAGTTGCGCCCGATGTTGGTTGAGTAGAGATCCAGGTCGCCATCGCCATCGAAATCCGCCGTCGCTGC
This sequence comes from uncultured bacterium, assembly GCA_937896235.1. GTDB lineage: Bacteria > Planctomycetota > UBA1135 > UBA1135 > CALBMX01. The sequence continues at coordinate 9,463 of CALBMX010000108.1, read as the reverse complement.
CCCCATCGAAAATTCACGAACGTCCCCACCATGGGCGACCGTCACATCCGTAAATCCGAAAGCGCCGTCGCCCTCAAAAATCTGATTCGACGTGGAGAACGCACCAAAGTCGTTCTGAACAAACAGGTCGAGATTCCCATCGCGATTAGGGTCCATAAAGAACGTGCCGAGGGTCACTCCTTTGGAGTTCGTCGCGGAGGGGGGCCGAGTAAAGAGAGGGAAGTTCGGAAAGAGCGGATCGGTTCCGCCCTCTTTGAGCTCATTGCGATAGAGCTGGTTCTCCCAACCGTCCAGCTTCCAGGTGGAGGAGAAGACTTCCATATAGCGGCCGACATAGAGGTCCAAATCGCCATCCGCATCGATATCTCCAAATCGCGGCGCCATCCACCAAGCAGCTGTCGCCGAGCCAAACGAACCATGGCCCACATCTGTAAATGTGCTGTCGCCATTATTGCGATAGAAGAAAGGAGGGTGCTCTCGGTTGGCCACAAAGAAATCGATGTCGCCATCGTTGTCCACATCCCCCCACGTCACACCGTACGACGCCTCTTTCATTTCGCCTTCGACGCCCGCAATTGCGCTCACATCCGAGAACGTTCCGTCCCCGTTGTTTTGCATGAGGTAGTTGCGGCCTCCGGGGATGGCCAAGTTGCTTCCGACCGCGAGGAAGATTTCGTCGGCGACGGGGTTGCTAAAGAACAGGTCCTGCAGCCCGTCCCCGTTGTAGTCGAACACTGCCACGCACGTTCCCGCCGCAGGTAAGTTTCCCCCTTGGAAATCGACGCTGTCAAGGCCCGAGAGGTGAGTCACATCTCGGAAGGCTTTGCCCGATCGATCAACCACTTCGAAATCAGTGGCCTCGTCAAAAAAGATCAGAGCAGGTCCGGAGTGGAGAAAGACTTCGACGTGGTAGGCACCCTCCTGGATCGGCTGCGGAAACGGCGGTTGATCGAGGTCAAAGCTGAAGGTCATGCCCGGCTTGTCGAGGACTGACGTGTAGCTAAAGTCGCCCGCGGGGATCGTATAACTTTTAGAGGGCAACCCGCCTCCCCCCATCGGCAACGCAACCACGGTGCCGTCGGGCAACTTGCACGTCGCCGTTAGGGTGACGTTCATGGTTGTTGCCAGAGTCGTGTTCAATAGGTCGATGCGGAATGCCAGCGCACCGACGCCTCCACCGACGGGGACCGTGTCGATCGTGCGCTGCAAAGGGTGAATGTTCGCCACAACGTCCGTCGGCTGAACACTTGCCGGTTGGTACACGATGGACTGGGTGTAGCTCGGTGCCCCTAAGCTGTCCCCCGGCAGGTAGATGTCGATGAAATTCGTGCCTGTCTGGAGCCACTTGATTCGGCCCTTGAACGTTCCGAAGCCTGCACCGTCCCAGTTGATGTCGTAGTCCCACCCGAGCTGGCTGGGTTCAAAGCCACCATCGCTGACGATTGGTGGGCAAATCGTTCCGTCGGGATAGCGAGTGCGTAGGTAGACCTGGTTCGCGGTCTGCAGTGGATCGAGCACAAAGCCCTCCACGTTCGCGCTTGAGATGGGTGTCTGCGAGCCCGGCGGAGGCGTGGAGACCACCGTGGTTTGGGCGCTCGTGTTGAGCGCCGGGCCGCTTAGGCAAAGTGCAAGAGCCAAGAAGGCTGAAAACTTGGGCATGGAGCCAACACGTGCAAGAGGTGCAGGGAGCGGAAGCGGGAGGGGAACATGCATGCCGGATCAAGGTGACTCACAGGCCTCTCAATACCACTTATCGTACCCTCAAGGAGCTTTTCTGGAGGCTCGCCCTCGAAACGATTCTCTTTATTTAAGGGAAGATGGATCCTGGTGTTTGAACAAATGGCGGATGCCACCTCAATCGATCTAGAACACCTTAGAGGGGACCCCATTCCCCATTTCACCCCATCTTTACTCCCAAACCGCCCCTCTAAACTCCCCCCTAGCCCGGGAAGCCATTCGAGTGCCGGAATTTTGACCGTGAGATTTACGCCCCTGCAAGCTACGTTCTCCCCCCGCTCCCCCTGTAGCCCAGCCTCTAATCCCCGATTTTCCCATGCGCCGACGGATCCCACTCGTCTCACTCCTCCTCGCCAGTCTCTGCTCCTTAGCACCGACGGCTCTAGCGACACCATTTGGAACCGCCCCGTCGGAGGCGACCGATGTCAGCTCCGCTGCTGAAGAGGCGACTCCGCCAGCGGACGAGAATGGCGGTTGGTGGCAGGCCTTTAACGATGGCGCCAACGACACGTTTGGAAAGGTCAACGGCTTCCTGGCCGGTTATATATTTTACGACCTCTTTCACATCGAAGATTCGGCCGAGGTCAGCAGCAACAACCTCTCCGACCCCGCCACCGAAATGGCGGCTTTGGTCGCAAAACTCGATGCCAATGGCAAGCTGGATGCAAGCGAATCCAATCTAACCCTGAAGCTACCCGCGGGGCTTCTAAACGAGGCTGAGATGAAGGCGCTCCAGGAGTCCCTGAGTGCCGATTACGGCAAAGGATCACGCAACTTCGCCGTTACCGTCCCCGAAGGAGACGACGCCGTAACAAAGGTCACCCTTGCCGCCTACAGCCCAGGTGTTGCCTTTGCTGTATTGTGGCTTGTGCTCGGCGCAATCTTCTTCACGATTCGCATGGGCTTCATCAACATCCGCGGCTTCAAGCACGCGCTGGGCGTGACCCGCGGCCTTTACGACAACCCCGCAGACGAAGGCGAAGTCAGCCACTTCCAGGCGCTCACCTCCGCCCTTTCCGCCACTGTCGGACTCGGCAACATCGCCGGTGTCGCCATCGCGATATCCATTGGTGGTCCAGGCGCAACCTTCTGGATGATTTGTGCCGGTTTCCTCGGCATGTCCAGCAAGTTTGTCGAGTGTAGCCTCGCGCAGATGTATCGCGTAAAGCGCCCCGACGGACGCATGCTAGGTGGCCCCATGGTTTACCTATCCGAAGGTCTGAAGGATGTATCCAGCTCTCTCGCCATCCCAGGCAAGATCCTTGCCTACTCCTTTGCGTTCCTCTGCATTGGCGGATCCCTCGCCGGCGGAAATGCCTTCCAGGTCAACCAATCGATGGGTTTGATGTCCTCACAGTTCGAATGGCTCAGAGGCAACGAGTGGATGTACGGCCTGTTCATGACCGTACTTGTCGGCGTCGTCATCATCGGTGGCATCAAGCGTATCGCAGCAACTGCAGAGAAAATCGTGCCCCTGATGTGTGGCGTCTACGTCCTAGCCTGCATCTTTATCTTGCTGTCAATGGCCGGTGAAATCCCGGCCGCCTTTAGCACCATTTTTAGCGGGGCATTCACCCCGGCTGCTGGCTTTGGCGGTCTTGTGGGTGTGCTTGTTCAAGGCTTCAAACGCGCTGCCTTCTCCAACGAGGCTGGCACGGGTTCGGCCGCGATCGCACACTCCGCTGCGAAGACTGACTTCCCAATTCGCGAGGGTACGGTCGCGATGCTCGGCCCCTTCATCGACACCGTGGTCATCTGTACGATGACCGCACTCGTGATCGTGATCACAGGTGCCTATGACGCACAAGGTGGCACCGATCTCGCGATGCAGAGCGCCATCTCCAGTAATGAAGGAGCTGTCCTCACCTCGCTCGCCATGGGCGGCGTGATCTCTTGGTTCCCCAAGCTACTCGCTGTCGCGGTCTTCTTCTTCGCCTACTCTACGATCATCTCGTGGAGCTACTACGGCGAGCGGTGCTGGGTTTGGATGTTCGGCGACGCATCGAGCATTGCCTACAAGTGTTTGTTTTTGACCTTCGTATTCTTAGGCTCGATCGTCTCCGCAACAAACGTTCTAGAGTTTGGCGATCTGATGATCCTTGGCATGGCTCTACCTAACATCTTGGGAGTTGTCCTCCTCACAGGTAAGGTCCGGGTCAAGCTCGACGAGTACTGGGAGAAGTACAAAGCTGGTGAGTTCAAAACTTACCCGTAAGGCATCGAGACGCACAGGGCGAGAGCGCCTGCTAGCGTGAGAGCGAGGGGGGTGTGCGAGGGATCGCGCACCCCCCTCGCTTTTTTTCTAAGCCCGCCCAAGTTGCACGAGAAACGTGACTTCCATCGTCCTGGGGCCTGAAAAGAGAGCATTATCGGCCTATGGAAAGTCCACAGAAACGCCGATAAGAGTTTCCTAATGAGTGATACGCCCATCCCGCTCCCGATGACCTCGTTGGACTCCTCGGAGGACCCGCACGGCCTTACCGTTGCCGAGCTAAAGAGGCTGCGCTTGGCCGTTGCCGCTGCGAATCTCCCCGAGAAGGCCCGCATAGCGGCCGAGCGAGAGCTCGACCACCTCGTTCACACGCCACCGACCTCCAACGACGCGATTCGTACTCGGAACTGGCTGGAGTGGATGCTCGAGTTACCCTGGCCCGCCCTAGGAGTCGATGCAGCTTTACGCTCAGCCAAGCCCAGTAGCCAACGCAAGAAGGCAGTGCAGGCAGCTCGCACATCTCTGACTTCGATCATTGCTGACTTGGACGCCAGACTTTGCGGGTTAGACGAGGTCAAGCAGCGCATCATCGAACATTTGGCCGCCCGCATTCTGGGTGGGCACGGACGCGGCGCTATCCTCTGTTTTATCGGCCCGCCCGGCACCGGAAAGACGTCCATGGGGCGTGCCGTTGCCGAGGCACTAGGTCGCGCATTGGTCGAGATCAACGCGGGCTCGATCGTCTATGAGCGAGAGCTTCGCGGACGCCCCCACCGCCTGGACGGAGCATGGCCCGGTGCGATCTTGGCTGGACTCCACCTAGCGGGGACAAGGAACCCCGTCTTGTTGATCGACGAGATCGACAAGCTTGCACTCGGCCCCACAGGAGACTCCGCCGGCGCCCTGCTGCGCGTACTCGACCGCGAGTACAACTCCGCGTTCCACGATCACTACCTTGGGACTCCCTTTGATCTCTCCGAGTGTGTATTTGTGGCAACAGCTGTCGATCGGGACCGGATCCCAGAGAACCTTCTGGATCGCCTTGAGGTCATTGAGTTTGGCAGCTATACCGAAGAGGAGAAGATCTGCATCGCCCGCAAGCACTTGATCCCCAGGGCACGGTCGTTCGCAGGGCTCACCCCGGGAGAGCTCCGCATCAGCAAAGGCTCTCTACGTGGTCTAATCTACCAATACACTGAAGAAGCCGGGACGCGTCACTTGGGAAGGCTACTCGAATCCTTAGCTCGTAAAGCTGCCCTTCACGTCATTCAAAGGGGCGAGGGTTTGTCGATTCGAAATGAGGACCTGTTTGGAATGCTCGGGCCCTCATTTGCAGACGACGAGATCTCTCGCCGCAAACCGGCTGTCGGAATCGCGACGGGGCTGGCGTGGACCGCTGCCGGAGGTGCGCTGCTCCCCGTCGAGGTCGTCATGATGCCTGGAAACGGCCGCACGATTCTGACCGGTAGGGTTGGCGACACGATGCGGGAGTCCGTCCAGACGGCTATCAGCTACGTCCGCACGCAGCTTTGCACCATCGGCATCGAGCCCAGTACGTTGGAGCAGCTCGATATACATATGCACTTCCCCTCGACCTCCGTCCCCAAAGACGGGCCCTCGGGAGGCGTCGCTATTGCAACGGCCCTGCTCTCCCTGCTCACCGAGATCCCCGTGCGCAATGACATCGCCATGAGCGGCGAGATCACCCTGCACGGCGAGGTCCTTCCAGTCGGTGGACTCCGCGAGAAAATCCTGGTCGCGATTCGAATGGGCTACTCCGCGGTCATCGTGCCCCGTCGAAATGAAGAGGACATCCTCAAGCTCTCTCAAGATGTTCTGGGAGATATCTCGGTTCATTTGGTGGATCATGTCGATCAAGTCTTTCAGATCGCTCTCATGCCGAGGAAAGACGAGGAGGTGCACTCCAAGAGTGCCAAGAATCGTCTTCCCCACGCCCGCGCTGCCAAAAGCGTTGGAAAGCCCGTCAAATCCAGAGGCAATGGCCCGTCCTCTTGACGAATCCACCTACGCCCCCGAAGATGCCCCTCATGTTCAAGCTCCACCACCCCCTCTACGCGTTCGTCCTTTGTGCCCCTGTCCTTCTCGCCCAAGATGGCGGTCAGGTACAGGCGCCTCAAGCCGAGAAGCCGGTGACCAACCTCGACGCTCAAGAAGGCGAGTACTTCGCAACGTGCGACTACGACGAGAACGGCTGGATCTCCTATCGCGAGGCAGAGGCGAGCTTACATTTGAACCGCGACGGCTTTGCCCAATACGACGCTGACAACAACGGCCAAGTTACCCGAGACGAATTCAACACACGCTATCGCTTGCTACTCAAGCGCGTCGGATCGTTCCGCATTCCGACACCTGAGTCCGTGACCCAAGTTCCCGTGGGTGCGGTTCCATTATCCATGCAACCCGTGACGGCCCTGCCCAACACAAGCCAGGCTTTCGTGGGCCTTTACGATAAGGACGTCAACGGCATGCTCAACCTTGCTGAACTCACCAGCGCCTCGACGGCCCTTGGTTTTCCAGGGATTCCCCCGACAGCGATCCTCGCGAAATTAGACCTCAACAAGAATGGCTCCGTTGAGCCCCCCGAGCTGGAAGGAGTCCTCGCCGCACTTCACATTTTGGATGCCGCAAGCCTCGTCTCACTGGGCGCAAAAGCGGGTTCGATCGAAGAGCTCTTTGGAGGCACAACCCCTCGCCCCTACTTCACCGGTGGCACTCCTCAGCCGCCGACGATCAAAGGCCCCGTACTTCCATTCCGACGCTTGGACCTGGACAACGACGGCTTCATCGACGTGGACGATCTCGAGCAGCTCTCCCTTTCCGCCCACACCGTGGTTCGCCCCTCTGCGATCCTCGCCGGCCTCGATAGAGATGCCGACGGCAAGCTCAGCCCAGAGGAGCTGCTGGCCGCGTTTGACGGCTAGCACGAATCCTAGGGACAAGCTCCATGGGAGCCGAGCAGCGCACTCGCAGGCCACGCCCGTTCGAACCCGGCATAGGCGCTTTAAGCTGACGGAGAGGCACATCCGTAGCTAATCGCCACCACCATTGTTTGGCTCCTCTCAGCCTGTAAAGCTCACAATTTTGCAGATTGAGAGGCTCAGAACAAACGATCTCCAACTCTTCTTTTGGCTCTAGGCATCCCCATTGTTTGACCTACATCATTACCCCCTGCAACTTGCAGGCATGCACTAGGCAGGCCATCAAATCAACTGTAGGATCCCGGGCTAACTTTCCCTTCCCCCACCGCTCCAGGCCAAAACGCTTGGAGAAACGGAAGTCTGAGAAACCCCGAGAGATTCTTCATAGTGAAAAAGCCTAGCTTTCTCCTTGCGCTAACTGCTGCGCTTGGACTTATGGCTGCCTGTACTGGCATGCCTTCCACGACCGCCACAACCAACGTCGCATTCGACACCGAAGCACCCTCGCGAAGCTTTCGGTTCGACTACCACGCCGAACTCGCAGCCGAGAATCCGGACGACGAGATTCGCATGTGGCTCCCCCTGCCAAGCAACACCGTGGATCAAGAGATTGGCGAGCTTACGGTAGTGGCTAGTCACCCCTATTTGATCAATGCACTCCAGTCTGGCGACGGCCGCTCCCTCTACCTTGAATCTAAGGGCGAGGACCTGTCGGTTACCGTAAGCTTCGATGTCAAGCGCACTGCGACGGCCGGCGGCGGCTCCGCAACGGCAACGGAAATCGCAGCGGGTCTCCATACGGACTCCATGATTCCGATGGGCGGCAAAGTCTCTGCGATGTCCGCCTCGGTCAAAGTCTCAAGAGGCTCTGGAACGATGTCGATTGCGCGGTCACTCTACGACCATACGCTTGATCGGATGACCTACGAAAAGCCAGCGAACGGCTCTTGGGGCCGCGGCGATGCCGAGTGGGCTTGCGACAGTCGCCACGGTAACTGCACGGACTTCCACTCCTACTTCATGGGACTTGCGCGCACGCGTGAAATCCCAGCTCGCTTTGTCATGGGCTTTCCGATTTCAGGTGCCGGTGAGGCCGCTGGCTCCACCGGAAACATCGGCGGCTACCACTGCTGGGCCTACTTCTACGACCAGAGCGAAGGCTGGCGCCCGGTTGACATCTCAGAGGCTGACAAGAACCCCGATAAGGCCGAGTTCTTTTTCGGAAACCTCGACGAGAACCGCTTGGAGATGATCGGCGGCCGCGACATCGTTCTGAGCCCCGAACCGGCAGCGGGGAGCTTGAACTTATTCATCTACCCCTATGTTGAGGTCAACGGTTTCCCGAGCTCCAAGGTCGACAAAGCGTTTACCCGCACGAACCTATAGAGCCATCTCTGCGCTTCTATTGGCCGCTCGGCGCTCCAGAATTCTGGTGCGCCGGGCGGCTTCCATTTCACCTCGCCATTCGATTCGGGTTAGGATAAAGCGATGAGACGCGCACTCTTCGTTTTGGCACTTGCCTCTTGCTCGGACGCTGGAGAGGCCCCCCAGCCGCAGCCCCCTCTCGTCAAGGTGGTCAGCGAGACGGTGCCTCACCCCCCCGTCGGCCTCGCGGCCCAGGCGGGGTCCAGCTTGCCGTGGCCGAAGCTCCAAAATCCCGATGCGTGGGAAGCCCAGCTCGTAGAGTTGCAAGCAGGCGCGGGAATACCAGCAGTCCCGACGGAATCGGGAACAGCGGAGCAGCGCCAAGCCATCGATCGCGCGCGTGCACTAACCGAGCGCCTCAGCCTTTCTCCAAAAGATACAGGACTGCTTCTCAAGCTGGCGAACACCTATTCTGCGAACCTATTCCCCGACAGATCCCTCGCCGTCCTCGGCACTTGCCTTAGCCAAACCCCTGGTAACTCACTGGCCCTCAAGATGGCGGCCGCAGGTCTCGCCGCCCAGAATCGCCACAGGGATGCGCTAGCCATTTGGGAACATCTAACGGAGCTAACTCCCGACGACGTTGGATTGGCAGGGCCGATGTATAGCTCCTATTGGGAGCTTGGTGAGCTCGAGGCCGGCCGTGCGGCGCTTGAGAAGGGCCTCGAATTACATCCGTTTCAACCGCACTTGAAGCTGCGTCTAGGCGCAGTGCTTTTTGAGTTTGAAGAGTACGAGAGCGCCCTCACGCTCTTCCAAGACGCCACTGGTAGCCGTCCCAATGACACGGAAGCTTGGTACCGCCTAGCAAGCTGTTACGCGGAGCTTGGCGCCGTATCCGAAGCGCGCGCCGCAACCCAACAGCACGATCGTTTGATCCAAATGGAGGAGTTCGGAATCCCCGATCGCCTCCACGAGGGTCCGCGCCGCCTGGAGCTGGTCCGGGCCCTTGTCAAAAGTGGCGACCTCATCGGCGCCCGCCGCGAGCTCGACAACCTCAAGGATGACGGCCTGCCCGTCGCGGCTCCTGGCCTGCCAGGGGAATTCGCCGACGTTCTACCTTGAGCTCAACGATCGGAACCACTGCGGGCTTGTCCGTCGCGGCTCCTGGCCTGCCAGGGGAATTCGCCGACGTTCTACCTTGAGCTCA